>NZ_JBIOLY010000001.1:347500-952500 GCF_051711145.1 Enterococcus sp. DIV0691 | reverse complement strand
TGAATGAATGGCATTCGGAGTTTATCTGAATTCGGTAACCCGAGATGGGCCCCTAGTCCAAACAGTGCTCTACCTCCATCATTCTCAATTCCGAGGCTAGCCCTAAAGCTATTTCGGAGAGAACCAGCTATCTCCAAGTTCGTTTGGAATTTCTCCGCTACCCACACCTCATCCCCGCACTTTTCAACGTACGTGGGTTCGGTCCTCCAGTGCGTTTTACCGCACCTTCAACCTGGACATGGGTAGATCACATGGTTTCGGGTCTACGACTACATACTCAAACGCCCTATTCAGACTCGCTTTCGCTGCGGCTCCGTCTCTTCAACTTAACCTCGCATGCAATCGTAACTCGCCGGTTCATTCTACAAAAGGCACGCCATCACCCATTAACGGGCTTTGACTTGTTGTAGGCACACGGTTTCAGGTTCTATTTCACTCCCCTTCCGGGGTGCTTTTCACCTTTCCCTCACGGTACTGGTTCACTATCGGTCACTAGGGAGTATTTAGCCTTGGGAGATGGTCCTCCCGGATTCCGACGGAATTCCTCGTGTTCCGCCGTACTCAGGATCCTCCTAGGTGCCTTCCAAATTTCATCTACGGGGTTTTTACCCTCTTTGACTGACTTTTCCAAGTCATTCGACTATCTGAAAGAACTACCATATTGGAGTCCTACAACCCCAATGAGCAAGCTCATTGGTTTGGGCTTTTCCCGTTTCGCTCGCCGCTACTCAGGGAATCGAATTTTCTTTCTCTTCCTGCAGGTACTTAGATGTTTCAGTTCTCTGCGTCTACCTCGAATGCGCTATGTATTCACGCAAACGTAACATCCTATAAAAGATGCTGGGTTCCCCCATTCGGAAATCTCTGGATCATAGCTTACGTACAGCTCCCCAAAGCATATCGGTGTTAGTCCCGTCCTTCATCGGCT
This sequence comes from Enterococcus sp. DIV0691, assembly GCF_051711145.1. Classification (NCBI taxonomy): domain Bacteria; kingdom Bacillati; phylum Bacillota; class Bacilli; order Lactobacillales; family Enterococcaceae; genus Enterococcus; species Enterococcus sp. DIV0691. The sequence goes on along the minus strand of NZ_JBIOLY010000001.1, from coordinate 951,572 downwards.
CCTAGTGCCAAGGCATCCACCGTGCGCCCTTATTCACTTAACCTTATCAACCTTGCGGTTGGGTTTTGATCTTTCTTCTAGCGATAGAAGTCCGATCAAGAAAATAAGCAATTGAACTTATTAAAAAACTCATTCAACGCGGTGTTCTCGGTTTGTATTACTAATTTACTTCAAATATCCAGTTTTCAATGAACAAAATGTTTTAACAACTAATGTTGTTAATGGAGCCTAGCGGGATCGAACCGCTGACCTCCTGCGTGCAAAGCAGGCGCTCTCCCAGCTGAGCTAAGGCCCCGATTTATTTTTGAGAGTAGACCTCTCAAAACTGAACAAAGTATAAAACAAACAGTGTAGTCTCCGTAATATTCCTTAGAAAGGAGGTGATCCAGCCGCACCTTCCGATACGGCTACCTTGTTACGACTTCACCCCAATCATCTATCCCACCTTAGGCGGCTGGCTCCAAAAGGTTACCTCACCGACTTCGGGTGTTACAAACTCTCGTGGTGTGACGGGCGGTGTGTACAAGGCCCGGGAACGTATTCACCGCGGCGTGCTGATCCGCGATTACTAGCGATTCCGGCTTCATGTAGGCGAGTTGCAGCCTACAATCCGAACTGAGAGAAGCTTTAAGAGATTAGCTTAGCCTCGCGACTTTGCGACTCGTTGTACTTCCCATTGTAGCACGTGTGTAGCCCAGGTCATAAGGGGCATGATGATTTGACGTCATCCCCACCTTCCTCCGGTTTGTCACCGGCAGTCTTGCTAGAGTGCCCAACTAAATGATGGCAACTAACAATAAGGGTTGCGCTCGTTGCGGGACTTAACCCAACATCTCACGACACGAGCTGACGACAACCATGCACCACCTGTCACTTTGCCCCCGAAGGGGAAGCTCTATCTCTAGAGTGGTCAAAGGATGTCAAGACCTGGTAAGGTTCTTCGCGTTGCTTCGAATTAAACCACATGCTCCACCGCTTGTGCGGGCCCCCGTCAATTCCTTTGAGTTTCAACCTTGCGGTCGTACTCCCCAGGCGGAGTGCTTAATGCGTTAGCTGCAGCACTGAAGGGCGGAAACCCTCCAACACTTAGCACTCATCGTTTACGGCGTGGACTACCAGGGTATCTAATCCTGTTTGCTCCCCACGCTTTCGAGCCTCAGCGTCAGTTACAGACCAGAGAGCCGCCTTCGCCACTGGTGTTCCTCCATATATCTACGCATTTCACCGCTACACATGGAATTCCACTCTCCTCTTCTGCACTCAAGTCTCCCAGTTTCCAATGACCCTCCCCGGTTGAGCCGGGGGCTTTCACATCAGACTTAAGAAACCGCCTGCGCTCGCTTTACGCCCAATAAATCCGGACAACGCTTGCCACCTACGTATTACCGCGGCTGCTGGCACGTAGTTAGCCGTGGCTTTCTGGTTAGATACCGTCAAGGGATGAACAGTTACTCTCATCCTTGTTCTTCTCTAACAACAGAGTTTTACGATCCGAAAACCTTCTTCACTCACGCGGCGTTGCTCGGTCAGACTTTCGTCCATTGCCGAAGATTCCCTACTGCTGCCTCCCGTAGGAGTTTGGGCCGTGTCTCAGTCCCAATGTGGCCGATCACCCTCTCAGGTCGGCTATGCATCGTCGCCTTGGTGAGCCGTTACCTCACCAACTAGCTAATGCACCGCGGGTCCATCCATCAGCGACACCCGAAAGCGCCTTTCAAATCAAAACCATGCGGTTTCGATTGTTATACGGTATTAGCACCTGTTTCCAAGTGTTATCCCCTTCTGATGGGCAGGTTACCCACGTGTTACTCACCCGTTCGCCACTCCTCTTTTTCCGGTGGAGCAAGCTCCGGTGGAAAAAGAAGCGTTCGACTTGCATGTATTAGGCACGCCGCCAGCGTTCGTCCTGAGCCAGGATCAAACTCTCATAAAAAGTTCGAACAATCTTACGATTGTTAAGCTCAATTGTTTGCTAGCATATTGCTTGCTTGTTAAAAATGTTTGTTGTCTTGAATCAATCAAGACGCCCTACACATTTGGTTTGTCTTTGCTTTGTTCAGTTTTCAAAGGTCTACATTTTTTCTTTCAACAACTCTTATATCTTAACATTTTCTTAAGGTTTTGTCAACAACTTTTTTCAAGTTTTTTGACTGAGTTGTTTGCCGTGTTCTTAACGACTTGATTATCATATCATTTAAATTGTTATTTGTCAATAACTTTTTTCATTGATATTTCAATCTTTTCGTCACTTCTTAATCAAGCGACTTCGTTATTATAACATGGTGATTTTTCATCGTCAATATGTTTTTTCAACAAATTTTAAAGTGAAATTCATCACGCTTTATCAGAACAAATAATAATATATCAAGGACTGTCGAAAAATGCAATAGAAAAAAACATATTTTTCACTATAATTTTTAAAAGCGAATATTCCTCTCGATAATTAGTATTTTGACGTTTTTTTATAGTTTTTTCAGCGCGTTTAACACCAATTCAGATACAAAAGTTCGGTTCCGCGTATTTACGTTTTTTATAAATTCGAGCACTTCCCTATACTGTTTGTTTTCTTTTGTTTTTGAATAAAAAAAAACAAGTAAAGTTACTCCCCTTTACTTGTTTTCTTCTTTTACAATCGGAATAAAGATCCTAAAAATGGTACCCTGCCCAACGACACTTTCTGCATTGATTCTCCCTTTATAATTTTCAACCAATTGCTTAGCGATGGATAAGCCTAACCCATTACCACCTTTTGTTCGTGCTCTGGCTTTGTCGACACGATAAAAGCGATTGAAAATCTTATTAAGGTCTTCTTGTGGTATGCCTTCTCCAAAGTCTTGAATCGCAATTTCAAATTCGCTCAATGTAGAAGAAATCGAAATATGCACTTCTTTTCGATTGGTTGAATACTTCACTGCATTATCCAAAATAATAATGATTAGCTGTTCAAAGTGGTTACGATAAATTTGCAGAGTCACTTCTTTTGCTAAATCGTCATCTAAAGTAATGACATAATCTGGATATAGTATTTTGAAGTTATTGTAAACCTGGTAAGTGACTTCTTTCGCTAATGTCGTTTCATTCGCATAATGCATATCCACTTGTTCTGCTCTGGAAAGATCAAGCATTTCCTGAACCAAACTCTTCATTCGGCTAATTTCCTGCATGCTTGCAGCTAGTGATTCTTCTAAGATTTCAGGATCATCTTTCCCCCAACGATTCAATAAACTCAAGTGTCCCTCAATGATTGCTACTGGAGTTCTTAATTCATGAGAAACGTCTTCCACAAATTGTTCTTGCTGTTCAATATAAAGACGCATGCGATCAAGCATCTCATTGAAGATTTCAGCAAGATCAGCTAGTTCATCATTCGTATCGATTTCCGGCATATGAATATCTGATTGTGGGTCTTTACGAATCGTATCCATCGTGTCTCGTAAGACCTTTAATGGTTTTAAGAAATAAGAGGATAAGAAAAACCCGAGTATACTACTTAAAATCAAGGAAACAACTTCTAATACGATGAGTGTCAATAATAACTTGTTCCGAATATCATAAAAAGATGAAAGTTCATAAAAACTTTGAGCATAACCAATCTTTTCTCTCGTTTCTTTAGAATAGATCGGCTGGACAGAAAGAAAACCAGTTTTGCCATCTAACGTGACGATCGTTGGCACTTTTCTAGTTGTTTGGATCAATGAACGATCTTTTTCATGCGTTTTAAAAATTAATTTTTCATCTAAGTTATAGACATATAGATCCATTGAAGATTGTCCTAATTCGGAAATGAACGAATCGATTTTCATCAAATTCCCTTCAATGATTGATGTGTCACTGATGCTCGTATTATTTTCTGCATTTGTTAAGTTGCGGTAGGTGTTGACTAATGTCAGCTCTTCATTTGCATTGGCTAATCGTGAAGCGACTTCTGAGATCGTTCGTTCGTCATTGTTTCGCTCTTTTGCCACGATTAGATTGATTGAAGACTTATACGTAATGACCGCAAAAATGGTAAAAACAACGAATATAAAGAAAGAACTTGCAAAGGCCCACTTGATTGTCAAGGAGGGACCTTTAAGTTCTCTTTTTTCAGAATTTTTCGGTTTTATCACGAGCGCATCACATAGCCTGTTCCACGGACAGTTTGGATATAACTTTCTTCTCCTGGAACATCAATTTTATTACGAAGATAACGAATATAGACATCCACAACATTCGTTTCGACTTCTGTTTCGTATCCCCATACTTTGTTTAGTAAAACATCACGGGCTAATACAACATTTACATTTTCCATCAAAGTAAGTAACAATTCATATTCACGTTTTGTTAACTCAATGACTTCACTGCCACGTCGTACGACACGATTTTCTTTTTCGATCGTTAGGTCACGATAGGTGATCGTTGTTTGTTTCGCTACATTTTTGTCTCCTTCAATGTCGATACGACGTAATAAGGCACGTAAACGAGCTAATAATTCTTCAATCGCAAAAGGTTTAACGATATAGTCATCTGCACCATGATCTAATCCTGAGACACGATCGATTACTGAGTCTCTAGCAGTCATCATAATGATTGGTGTATTTTTTACTTGACGGACACGACGGCATACTTCTAGTCCATTTAATTCTGGTAACATCAAGTCTAATAAAATAGCATCCCATTCATTGTTTAACGCTGCATCTAATCCTGTACGGCCATTGTAATGTACTTCTGCATTGTAGCCTTCATGCTTTAATTCTAACTCGACAAAACGAGCTAAGTTTTTCTCATCTTCAATGATTAGAATATTACTCATCAATTTTTTTCCTTTCTATTCTACGGGCTTTTCAAAACTCTATTATTATACCGATAATCTACTTAAAAATCTATAACCATTTTATCATGGATAACAATTTTTAAAAAGAGCTGAAGTCTTCTCTTTTCAGTTGACTCCAGCTCTCATGTCATCTTTTATTTTTCTTCATCTTCAAGAAGCGAAAAGATTACTCTTCATGATACCATGAATAATGGAAGATTCCTTCTTTATCTACCCGTTCATAGGTGTGCGCACCAAAATAATCACGTTGCGCTTGGATAATATTTGCCGGTAAGCGTTCTGCTCTATAAGAATCGAAATAAGCAATCGCAGAAGAAAAAGTTGGTACTGGAACGCCTGCTTGGACAGCTAGTGCGACTACATCTCTTACTGCTTGTTGGTATTTATTGGTGATGTCGACAAAATAATCATCTAATAAAAGATTTTCGATATCAGAATCCTTGTCATACGCATCAGTGATTTTTTGTAAGAAACGAGCACGAATGATACACCCAGCGCGCCAGATCTTAGCAATTTCACCAAATGGCAGATCCCAACCATATTCTTTAGAAGCAACACGTAATTGAGCAAAACCTTGTGCATAACTCATAATTTTGCTGAAGTACAATGCTTCACGGATTTTTTCGATTAACTCTTTTTTATCTCCAGTAAATGAAAACTCATTCGTGCGGGTTAGCACTTTGCTTGCTCGGACACGTTCGTCTTTGTACGCTGAAATGTAGCGGGCAAAAACTGATTCTGTGATCAATGGTAAAGGAACACCTAGGTCTAACGCACTTTGGCTCGTCCATTTTCCTGTTCCTTTGTTACCAGCAGCGTCCATGATGACGTCAACGATTGGTTTACCAGTTCCTTCATCATCTTTTCTTGTTAGAATATCTGCAGTGATCTCAATCAAGTAACTATCTAACTCACCTTGATTCCATTCTTTAAAGATGTCAGCCATCTCTTCAACTGATAAGCCTAAAATGTTTTTCATCAAGTCATAAGATTCTGCAATCAATTGCATATCGCCATATTCGATGCCGTTATGAACCATTTTGACATAATGACCAGCACCATTAGGACCGATGTAAGTCACACAAGGGGCCCCGTCTTCTGCTTTAGCAGAGATTTGCTCTAAGATTGGTGCAACCAATTCATAGGCTTCTTTTTGCCCTCCAGGCATGATTGAAGGTCCTTTTAAGGCTCCTTCTTCCCCACCTGATACACCTGTGCCGATAAAGTTGATACCAGAGTTAGCTAGTTCTTCATTCCGACGAATCGTGTCTTTGAAGAAAGTATTTCCTCCATCGATTAAAATATCTCCTTTATCTAAATGCGGAAGTAATTCTTGGATGGTTGCATCCGTTGCCGGACCAGCCTTTACCATTAGAAGGATTCGACGTGGTTTTTCGATCGAATCGACAAATTCTTCGATTGAATAAGTTGCTTTAAATTTTTTGTCTGGGTGTTCTTCCACCACAGCAGTTGTCTTTGATCCAGTACGGTTAAAGAGGGCAACTGAATACCCACGACTTTCAATATTAAGGGCTAAGTTTTTACCCATTACGGCCATACCGACAACGCCGATTTGTTGTTTTGACATATGAACTCCTCCTACATATGGGATGTTCTCCCTAATCTCTATCATTATAGCTTAACATGGCGCTATTGCAAACCAAAGAAGCATATATTTTTATGACGTTGTTTCAATATTAATGGACGAGCTAGGAAAGTTTTAAAGTATCACAAAAAAATAAACCTCAAGGCTCCATGGTTAGCCTTGAGGTTTTTACATTTTCTAATTAAAATGTATTAAGCTTCTTTAGACATTACGTCCTTACCATCGTAGTAACCACAATTTGCACATACGTGATGGCTTTTTTTCATTTCACCACAGTTTGCACATTCGTTTAACCCTTTGATTGTCAATTTGTAGTGTGTACGACGTTTTGCTTTTTTAGCTTTTGATGTTCTTCTAGCTGGTACTGCCATTTTGCTACACCTCCTTGTAAAGTCTTGCACCTTAATTGATGCAATATATTCCAATCTTACGCTTTATCATCTTCATTTGATGGTTCATCAAAAAGTTCCGATAATTTTGCAAGACGAGGATCTACTTTTGTCTTGGCATCTTCTGATTTTCTACGCTCATATTCTTCTTCGGAAACGACTTCCCAATCTGTTCCTTTCGGTAGGTCAGTTGCGAGTTCTTCTTCCTCAGTTAATACGCGCATCGGAATTGCCAATAAAATGTTGTCTTCAATTGATTCTGTCAGGTCAAGTTTTGCATCTTCGATTAACAAAATCTCTTCTGCAGACAATTGGTCATCTCTGAGTTGATATTGTTCTTTTGTCATAAACAATTCGTCAACGGTAAAGTCCATCGGTAATTCAACCGGTTCTAAAGAACGCGTAGATGGAACAGTCAGAGTCGTCTGCACAGTGTAATGAACCAGATAGCCTTTTTTATCAACTGAGACTAACCCTTGGACTGCAACAGGCGCAACATCTAGTATTAAATTGTCTCGCTCCATGAGTTCCGCTTTAAGATCAAGGGTCTCATGAAATGTTAACGGTGTCTCTTGGTATTTTCTCAATTCGAGTAAGGACCATTTCATTTTTCATCACTCCTAAGCAACAAAAGCAATTATACAGGGCAAAAAGGTCCTTGTCAATGAAATTTTCTTGACACCTTACACTTCATTAAAAAACATTTTTTTTATTTATTCGTTATGTTGTCTTATTTTTATTTACGAACAAATTTCCATGGCAACTCGCAACAAATAGAGAAGCCATTTTTTTAACTGAACTTTTTCTCTATTACGTGAAAGACTCTCTGTAAATTTTGACTTTTTCTCCTTATTGTTTCGTAAACTATATGTTTACCCCAAAAATTAACTGATGATTTTTAGAATAACATTCGATCATTCCTACAGAAGAACGATTTTTACTAACCAAGAATGATAACTAACGGTATAAAAACAGCAGTTTTGATCGTTTATCCGGCTAAATTCTTCTACAAGTTGTTCTGTGGCGTACATACTTGATGGTTTCTATTTGCTCAAGTATTCAAGATGAACTACAATAAACAATATTTATAAGAAAAAGGAGCAGACGCTTGTTATGAACACACGAGATATCGAATATTATGTTCAAATCGTCAAGCAAAAGAATTTTACCAAGGTAGCCAAGTACTTTCAAGTTAGTCAACCGACGATCACTTATGCACTTAAGCGCCTGGAAAAAGAACTTGACGCAGTTCTTATCACGAGAGATCGTTCACATCACGAATTAGTGATTACCCCTGCTGGCAAACAGTTATTTATCCATGCACAATCTATCTTGCAAGAGATCAAGATGGCAAAAGCAGAGATTACGCAATTACAGAAAAAGAAATTACGATTTGGAATGCCACCAATCATTGGCAATGAATATTTTCCGAAATTATCCAGTTATTTTATTAAATCTCAGCTAATGGACCAAATTGAGATTACAGATGGTGGCTCTAGAGATTTGTATGGCATGATCCACCAAGGAAGAATCGATTTAGCGATCCTAGGCTCCACCCAACCAATTATCGATCAAAAATTAGAGATCGAATTACTTTTAGACAAGCGTTTCATGATTGTTGTTGCTCCTACTCATCCTTTCGCTGACCGACAAACGATTTCTTTTAGCGACCTAACAGCTGAACAATTCGTTTTATTGAACGAGCATTACGTTCATCCTGCAGCTTTTAAAAAGTTAGCTAAACAGGCACATATTGAACCTAAAGTTGTTTACCAAAGCAATGACTTAGCCATATTGAAAAGCATGATTCGAGAAAATATTGGGATTGGTTTTTTAACTGAAATTGCTATTCACCCTGAAGATCATCTCGTATCGATCCCACTTTCCGATCAGCTCCAGCCGCACTTTCTGATTTCACTCGCTAAGCGTACTCAGCAAATCCCGACTCCTTTACAAGAAAATGTGGTTGAGGTCATCCAACAATTTATGAAAACTCAAAAGAAGAACAAATCTTAATTGAATGGCTATTAATAGAAATGAATAATAATTAACACTTTTGAATAAACAATAAATAATGGTTGTACGGTAGTCTGCTCGTTCCCCTCTAATTGACACTTTAAGAACATCAGAAAAATTTCGTTTTAAATCCGTAGACTAAACACTACGACGATCATTCTGCCACAACGAATGTTATCTCATGATTTCTCTAAAAATCAACAAAAAAAGGATAAGACCTAGGTCTTATCCTTTTTTGATGATCAGCGAAGCCAATTAGATTGCTGTTGTTTCGCCACGGTATACAATACCACGACGTGAGTCTACAGTTACTAACTCGCCATCAGTGATTGTTGAAGTTGCATCTTGTGCACCAACGATTACAGGAATGTCTTGTGCAATTCCTACAACTGCTGCGTGTGAAGTCAATCCGCCTTCTTCAACGATAACTGCTGCTGCTTTTTCAATTGCAGGCATATATTCTTTATCAGTTGTTGGAACAACTAAAACCATGCCGTCTTTTGCTTTTTTGATTGCTTCTTCAGCTGATGAAGCAACAACTGCATTTGCAACGACTGATTTTTGACCAACGCCTTGAGCTTCTAATAATTTTGAACCAATCATTTGAATTTTCATTACGTTAGTTGTTCCACGTTCACCAACTGGTACACCAGCAGTGATCAAGATCAAATCGCCTTCTGAAGCAAAGCCTAAGTCAACTGCTTTTTGAGCAGCTAATTCAAACATTTCGTCAGTTGTTGTTGGTTTTTCAGCAACTGTTGGGTAAACACCCCAGTTAAGCATCAAACCACGTTTTGTACGTTCGTCAAAAGTAACAGCCAAGATGTCAGCATCTGGACGGTATTTTGAGATCATTTTAGCTGTATAACCAGATTCAGTTGCAGCTACGATTGTTTTAACGCCTAAGTTTTTAGCAGCGCGTGCTACAGATAGACCGATTGTTTCAGTCACATCAGTTTTATCAAATTCGTTTAATTGGAAAGTACCTAATTCTGATAATGCATTTTCAGCTTGTTGGTCAATACGAGCCATTGTTGCAACAGCTTCTACAGGGTAGTCACCGTTTGCTGATTCTCCTGATAACATTGTTGCATCAGTTCCGTCAAATACGGCATTGGCAACGTCAGAAGCTTCTGCACGTGTTGGACGTGGGTTTTCTTGCATTGATTCCAACATTTGTGTTGCTGTGATTACTGGGATACCAGCTGCATTACATTTTTTGATAATACGTTTTTGAACCATTGGAACTAATTCGGCAGGAATTTCAACACCCATGTCACCACGAGCGATCATTACACCATCAGAAACTTTGATGATTTCGTCGATGTTGTCGATTCCTTCTTGTGATTCAATTTTAGGGAAGATTTGAACGTGTGTCATATCTTTTTCTTCTAAAATTTCACGAATATCTAAAACGTCTTGCGCTTTACGTACAAAACTTGCAGCGATAAAGTCGATATCGTTATCTAGACCAAAACGAATATCATCTGCATCTTTAGGAGTAATCCCTGGTAAGCTGATTGAAACGCCTGGTGCATTAACCCCTTTACGAGATCCTAGCATTCCAGCATTTTTCACTTCTACAACTAATTCACGAGTTGCTTCGTCTTTTTCAATGATTTCCATATCGATCAAGCCATCATCGAATAAAATGTGTCCACCTACATGAACGTCTTCAAATAGTCCAGGGTAAGTAACAGCGATTTTTTCTTTTGAACCTACATGTTCAGGATCCATTGAGATACGAGTTTTATCTCCTACTTCAAATTTGATGTATCCTGCACGACCAAAATCAGCTTCAGTTGTGCCTTGAACAGTTGTACGAATTTCAGCACCTTTTGTATCTAAAAGGATACCTACATCTTTACCTGTTTTTTTAACTGCTTCACGGACCATTGTCATACGTGATAATTGTTCTTCATGATCACCATGTGAAAAGTTAAAGCGGAAGACATTTGCCCCAGATTCAATCAATTTAGAAATAGTTTCTACTGAATTACTTGCTGGTCCTAATGTACTAACGATTTTGGTTTTTTTCATTTTACAAAACTCTCCCATTCAATTTTGTTTATTTAAAGCTGGTTAAAGCCTAAATACAAAGATAACAAGCTATACCTATTTTTAACTATAGCTTAAATTTCAAATAACAGGCTTTCAATCTTAGAATGAAAGTGAGTTATTTAAGTCATAAAGTGATAAGTCTGGTTTGTGTTTGTTGCTTTCTAGTGTTTCGATGATATCTGCAGCGACCATTTCATTGTCGCGGATACCCACACATAGACCACCTTTACCTGCACGAAGCAAGTCAACAGCATAAGCACCAAATTTGCTTGCTAACACACGGTCACGTGCGCTAGGTGAGCCACCACGTACTACGTGTCCTAAAATGGATACACGTGTATGGTAATCACCATATTCAGAAAGTTTTTCGGCAAATTCATTTCCGCCCATTACGCCTTCTGCTAAGATGATCAAGCAATGTTTTTTACCACGATCGCGGCCTTCTTGGATTTTTTTAGCCACAGATGCCATATCAAAATCATGTTCAGGAATGATAATTTCATCTGCGCCACCGGCAACACCTGACCATAATGCGATATCGCCAGCGTTACGTCCCATTACTTCAATAACAAACGTACGAACGTGTGAAGTTGCTGTATCACGAATACGGTCGATTGATTCTAAAACTGTGTTGATTGCTGTATCAAAACCGATTGTGAAATCAGTTCCTGGAATATCGTTGTCAATCGTTCCTGGAACACCAACAGCTGGAAATCCACGTCTTGTCAATGCCATTGCTCCATGGTAAGAGCCATCTCCACCGATAACAACTAAACCTTCGATACCGAATTTTTTCAATTGTTCGATCCCTTTTAATTGACCTTCTTCAGTCGCAAATTCAGGGTAACGTGCAGAGTACAAGAATGTCCCACCACGTTGGATTTTATCACCCACATCTGCAACATCTAGACGACGAATATCTCCTGCAACTAATCCAGCAAATCCATAGTTGATTCCATATACTTCGAGCCCTTCATAAATCCCTTTACGAACAACGGCACGAATAGCAGCATTCATTCCAGGTGCGTCTCCGCCACTGGTCAAAATTCCAATGCGTTTCATAATAATCATTCACCTCATTAAAATACTTTATCCTAAGCAATGCTTAGGTTAATAACCTTCTTTGCGTTAACCACGACTAACATTCTAACATTATTTTTAGCAATTGTCTTGATTTACTGATAAAAAAATGAAAAAAAATGAAAGCAAATAGTATATTTTACCGTAAGTTATTTGAAAACAACATTTTCTGGTTGGAGCAAGTAAGCTAATTGACTCTTCAAGCTCTTACTTCCATCGACCCAATAAGCTTCTGCCAGCACTACTTTCCGTTGATTCTTTTCATGATACATCACGACTGGAATGTACCCAGAATGTTTCTGAAAAATAGTTTGCAATTGTTTCATCGTTTGCGGATCATCAAATTCTTCTTTGATTCGTAAGTAGCAAGTCTGATCTTGATATTGTTCTTCTAATTCTACAGGATCAGCAAAATTTTCGCCAATCAATTGCAACTCTTGGTTGTATTTACTCGTTTCTGTTCGTCCTTGAACAAAGATCACTTTATTCAACTCAAACAATGAACGAAATTGTCGATAGGATTTGGGGAATACAGTGATCGTGATTTCTCCACTGATATCTGTTCCTTCAACAAAAGCCATCAACTCCCCTTTTTTAGTTCTGATTTCACGGATATTTTTAATCATCACTAATACACTGACTGTTTGTTTCGGAATAACTTCAGTAATTAACCGGATTTTTTTAGCTAATTTCAAGCGTTCATAGCCTTCTGTTGGGTGCCCTGAAAGATAAACGCCTAAATATTCCTCTTCTAATTGCAGCTTTTCTTCTAAAGAATAGTCAGCCACTTCTTCTTCTTTTAAAGCCATGATCCCTAGGAGATCTAAGCTTCCACCACTATAAATGATGTTTTGTATTTTTCCTTCTAAATCGAGCATCAATTGTTTTCGGTTTGGTGCCAATTCATCAAACACACCTACTGCTACTAATGACTGGATCAACTCTAATTTTAGCCAGCGTTTATCTAAACGAATCAAGAATTGATCCACTGATTGATAAGCGCCATTTTCTTTTCGATCTTTTAAGATATCCTCAATGAAGTCTTTTCGGACACCTTTGATCGCAGTTAGACCAAAACGAATCTCTTCTGGATTAATCAGCTCAAAGCCATAATAGCTCTGATTAATGGAAGGTGCTGCTAGTTTTAATTTTTTCTTTCTTGCCTCAGCGATGTATTCTTTTAATTTGGTCGTATTGTGTCGAACCGAATTTAGTAAACTAACAAAAAATGCGCCTGGATGGTGGGCTTTGAGGTACGCCATTTGAAACCCAACAAATGAATACGCAAACGCATGCGAGCGATTGAAACCATAATTGGCAAAACGTTCGATATAGTCATAGACTTCGACCGCTTTTTCTTTCGAATAGCCCTGACTTACTGCCCCACTGACAAAGTGTTCCCGCTCTTTGTCAATCACTTCTTTTTTCTTTTTACTGATTGCTCGACGCAAAATATCCGATTGGCCCAAAGAAAAACCAGCCATCTTTGCAGCGATTTGCATAATCTGTTCCTGATACACGATGACACCATATGTGTTTTTTAAAATAGGCATTAAGGAATCATCAGGATAATGGATCGTTTCTTTTCCTTTTTTGCGTGAAATAAACGTATCGATATTTTGCATTGGTCCTGGACGATATAACGCATTGACCGCCGCAATATCTTCAATTGTTTCTGGTCCTAATCGGCGTAAAACATTGCGAATACCTGCCGATTCAAATTGGAAAACCCCTGTAGTGTCTCCTTGCTGAAAGAGAAAAAGTGTCTTAGGATCATTTAAAGGAATTTGTTTCAATTGAATTTCTTTCTTTTCTACTTTTTTAATAGCTTTCAATGCGTAATCAATGATCGAAAGATTTCGCAATCCTAAAAAATCCATTTTGAGTAGTCCGATTGCTTCCACGTCATTCATCGTATATTGAGTTAAAAATGCTTCATCTGATCCTTTTTGTAATGGAACCAGATCTAATAGATTCTTATCACTGATCACAACACCCGCTGCGTGAGTCGAGACATGTCGAGGCAATCCTTCTAAAATCGAAGCTGTTTTAAATAGTAATTGATTTTTTTCACTTAACTGAACTAACTCCACTAAGGGTTTCGATGTCCGATATGCTTCGGGTAAGGTAATTTTCAACTGATTAGGGATCGCCTTTGACCATCGATTGGCTTCGCTTTGTGATAAACCAAAGACACGAGCCACGTCCCTTAACACCATCTTAGCCGCCATCGTCCCAAACGTTGCAATTTGCGCCATATGGTATTGTCCATATTTTTCTCTCACATAATTCAAGACTTCTTCTCTACGATTATCAGGGATATCCAAATCGATATCTGGCATCGTATAACGTTCTGGGTTTAAGAAACGCTCAAAAAGCAAATCATATTGCAACGGATCGACATCGGTGATCTCCAAGATATATGCAACTAATGAACCAGCCGCTGATCCTCGTCCAGCGCCAGTCACGATTTTTTCTCGATGAGCAAACGCCATGACGTCCCACACGATCAAGAAATAATCATCAAAGCCCATTTGATGGATAATCGACAACTCATATGCTAGACGCTCTTGATATTCAGGAGTGATTTCTTCGACTCGCTCTGCTAATTTTGCGTGGCACAATTCATCAAGGTACTGACCAGCACTTTTTTGATCTGGTACTGGGTAATGAGGCAGCAGCTTTTGATGAAATTGAAATTCAAAGGAAACCGATTGAACTAAACGTTGCGCACCCTCTAGCGCATCAACCAACTGTGCTTCATTAAACCGTTGGATCATTTCATTTTCAGCAAGTAAAAAACCTGTTTTCGTTTCTATCTTTTGTTGGTTGATTGCTTCCATAGAAAGTTGGCTCCCAGCTCGAAGATGTTTCATCGTCTCAAGCGCAAACAGTTCTTCTTGTCTTAAGCTGGCAATAGGTTGTAATGCACATAAGGAATAATTGTTTTCTGCTAGGAACGTTACCCAACCACTTGGTAGTTCTGAGAAACTTTCAGTGATTCCAACATAAAAATCTTGTCGACCTACTTTTTCTTTGAGTGCTTGCCAATGGACAGTAAAGGTCTCCGTTTGATTAAATTCAGCTACCACAGAATGTTTTGGAGGAACGACGAAAATCAAATGATCTGATTCCGTAAATTCTGATAAGGCGAGACTTTCTTGAATCATTTTTTTACTCGACAGCTTCATCAATTGCTGGTAGCCAACGCCATCTTTAGCATATACCAATAAATCAAAAGCTTGGGACTCATAAGTATAAGTAAGGAGCATGCCGACAATTGGCTTTATTCCTTCTTTGATACATGTTTGATAAAACTCAGGTATCCCATACAGTACATCTTGATCAGTTATTCCTAGGACTGTATAACCTAGTGCTTTTGCCTTTTGGACATAATCTTGGATCCTGATCGTGCTTTGCAACAGCGAATAGGAGGTTTTTGTATATAATTGTGGGAAAAACATGATCATTCCACCTTTTGTATAGTTAGACAATTAATCAATGCATTCATTTATCTACTATGAATATAGGATAAACGACAACGCATTTGTAATCATTCTCTTTGATTTGCATTTTTATTATTTTATCACATGGACTGGTTAAATCATAAAACTTGTTTTTTTACAACTAGCTTTCTTTACATTCAGCAAAATTCTGGTAAACTAAGCTTAGAAAAGAGGTGTTCTTTATGCGATATATCGTCACATTATTTTGGTCATTTGTCTTAGGTCAAGTCGTAGGTTACATTGGTGGGGCTCTTACAAGCGGTGGCTATGATTTTACTTTAACAACGATTATTTCATTGGTTGCAGGCGTTGTTGTCATTTTACTTGGTGCATTGGCAACTCCTAGAAAAGAAGCCTCATCACATTCATAAAAGCCAAATGAGGGTGGGACGCAGTCTCATCCTTTTTATGTATTTTGATAAAATCATTTCGCTTTCCATTAACTTTTTGGAGTGGAAAAGTTAAGCCTGGGACAAAAGGTCGTCCCGGGCTCTTTATCATGCACAAAAATGAATAATTGTTGTTCCTTGAAATAAGCCTGAATTTCTCAAAACATGAGCGGTTATTTCAACAAATTCTTCCCTAGTGTCATCGGAGTTGCGAGGTTTTAACGAAAGCGACACACGATCTTTTCATCATCTGATCAGAAGCGTTGTCGAAGAACTTTTCTGAAGTTAAATAAAGATAATAAGATATTAGATAAAACAAAGAGGCTTGTAGCAATGAACACTGCGCGATAGTTAAAGGCATGCGCAACCGTCGAGCCCACCATCGGTCCAAAGACTTGTCCAAAATTACTACACATTTGATTGTAACTATAGATTCGACTCACTCCTTCTGGCGGCGTGATCTTACTGATGAGTGTATTGATGGATGGCATTAACGCTCCCGTTGAAAAACCAAGAATAAACCGTAAGATCCCCAACTGTAAAGGGGTCGCTACAATAGCCATGGGCAAGTAGCAACAAAAAGATAAGGTTAGCCCTGCAAGCAGTACTTTTTGGTTCCCTATTTTATCCCCTAATTTCCCTAGTTTAGGAGATGAAAAAACTGCAGACACACCTGAAATCGAAACGATTAACCCACTAACAAATAAAATATTTCCTGAATTCCCGCTTAGCTCACGAATATATAGGGTCAAAATAGGACTGATAGTTGTGATACCAATTTGAAGGATCAAAGTGGTCACAAATAATCCGATCAGAATGGATAAATGATCCATTTTGGCAAAGATTTCTTTTGTACTGATCATATCATTTTTTTCTACTGGTTGAAAATCTTCTTTTACCAAGAAAATGGTTAAAAGTGTTGTCACAAGTAATAATACCCCAGTAATCAAGAAAACATTCTCCATACCAAACCACTGCGCCAACGCACCTCCCATTGATGGTCCGATCAAACTGCCGGCAATCGCTCCAGTCGATAAAGTTCCTAATGCCCAACCACTTTTTTCTTTTGGCGCTTGTGAAGCAATCATCGCAGTCGCGTTAGGAATATAACCTGATAAAATGCCATTTAAAAAACGCATGACCAGTAACCAATACGCATTGGGAACAAAGGCCAACGATCCCATCGTTACCGTCATCCCTGCGGCAGCTCGGATCATCATGAGCTTTCGCCCTTTACGATCTGCCAAATTCCCCCATATTGGCGCTACGATAGCTGAAGCAAAGGCAGTAACAGATATCGCTAGACCGGAAAACAACTCAACTTGATCACTTGGTGTACCCAATTGTTCTACATATACAGGAATAAATGGCATAACTAAACTAAAACTAGCCCCTGTAAAAAAGCAGCCGATCCAAGCCACGAATAAATTTTTCTTCCATTGTATCTTCATTGATCATCCTCATTTCTTTATGTTTCTTTGCAAAAAATTTCTTTTTGAAACAGCATAAATTATGTATTGTTACTATATAGACGAAAGGTTTTGTTCCGAGCAGTACTATCTTCTACTTATTTACTATCTTAACAGTGAAAATCTTATGTTACAAAAAAACACTCTTAACAACTATATAAAATCGTTAAGAGTGCAAATACTACTTTTTTCGAATCATTCAAATGGTGATGGCAAAAAGCGTTTTTTCTTATTAAATTTGTGCTACTTTTTATTGTAAACTTACTCATGTTGTTGTTTCCTGACTTTTTAGCTGGTTCTTTAAGAAAATAGTTCAGCTACCAGTTAGGCTGGTTTACATCGTTGCTAAAATAATAAAGTTAAGGATAAACAAGACCACAACGATCCATAATGGGATTGAAATTTCTTTGAATTTCCCTTTGATTACTTTGACGATCGTGTAAAAAATGAAGCCGACAGCAATCCCATAAGAGATGCTATAGCATAATCCCATAAAGATTGAAGCAAAGAATGCTGGTAGTGCTTCTTCCAGGTCAAGCCAATTGATATCTGTGAATGAAGCCATCATCATCACACCAACTAAAATCAATGCAGGTGCAGTTGCTTGAGTTGGAACGATAGAAATCAATGGTGAAAAGAAACTACTTAATGCAAATAAGACTGCAACCACTACTGAGGTCAAACCTGTTCGTCCACCAGCACCGATACCTGCAGCAGATTCTACATAAGTCGTCGTATTTGATGTTCCAAAGATTGCTCCTACAGATGTCGCAATGGCATCGGCAAAGAGCGCTTTATCCATTTTTGTCTTGAAACCTTTGCCATCTTCTAATGCTTCTTCATCTTCTTTTGAGAAGATCCCCGTACGGCGACCTGTTCCAATGAACGTCCCAATCGTATCAAATGTATCCGATAAACTAAACGCAATGATCGTCATGATTACTTGTGGAATCTTTGAAGAATCACTAAATAATGATTGCATCCCCTCTGGTCCAAAAGCAGCACCAAAAGTCGTGCCTAATTCTTTGAATGAACTTCCTAATGAATTGGCTTGCCAATCAATCGTACTTAAATCAACAACCCCCATCATAATCCCTAAGACAGTGGTTGCCACGATCCCGATCAACATCGCACCACGAACATTTTTTACCACCAGGATCGCTGTTAAAATCAAACCGATCACAGCTAATAAAATCGGTGCATTATTGAAGTTGGCTAAAGCTGGAACGATCCCACCATTGATTGTGACATTCGTTGCCTTGCCTCCGTCAACCACCGAACTAGTGATTGCTGCCTGATCAGCTGAAAAAGAGAGAAATCCTGCATTTTTGATCCCAACATAAGCGACAAAGATCCCGATCCCGCCTCCAATCGCATGTTGTAGACTTTCAGGAATGGAATGAATGATCAATTTTCGTATTTTGGTCACAGTAATAAAAATGTTGACCATCCCACAAATAAAGACCATCGCTAAAGCTTGTTGCCAAGAATAACCTAATCCAAAAACTACTGTAAAAGTAAAAAAGGCATTTAATCCCATTCCAGGTGCTTGCGCATACGGTACATTTGCAAACAACCCCATTACCAAAGTACCAATGATCGAAGCGATGATTGTTGCTAAGAACACTGCCTGAAAAGGCATCCCTGATGCTGACAAAATGGTTGGATTTACAAATAAGATATAACTCATTGCAAAGAATGTCGTAACCCCAGCCATGATTTCTGTTGGTACATTTGTCTTATTTTTCTTTAATTGGAAAAACTTTTCCATAAAAAATTTCCACTCCCTGAATTTTTTTGACGTAAAATCAAATAATAAAATAAAATAAGTCAACTATTCCGTTTACGTCGAACAATTATTGATTATAATTATAGTTCGTTCGCTTTTCAATAAAATCATTAAAAAAAGCAATAAAAAAATGCTTAATGTTCGTGTTTTACCTTATAAATAGTTATTGAACAAAATGTATCCGTTCTCTTTAATTTAAAAAAGACTTCTTTTTCCCTTACATTTGCACCTTGTTAAAAAAAATATATGTGCTAGACTGAAACACATACTAGCATTGAAAGGAATGACATTTTTGAATAGAAAGCTCATTGCCATTGATTTAGACGGAACAACTTTAAATCCGGATTCAATCATTACTTCAAAAACTGAAGAAACATTAAAAAAAGCGATTAACGCTGGTCACCATGTCAGTATTGCTACTGGGCGTCCCTTCCGAATGAGTTATCATTATTATCAGCAATTAGGATTGTCTACACCGATGGTCAACTTTAACGGTGCTTTAGTACATATCCCTAATCAATATTGGGCTCATGAAAAAGAAACATCGATCGATAAACGCATCGTATTCGAGATTTTAGCTCAAAAACGCCAATTGAATTTAGATTTCATTGCTGCAGAAAATCGTGAAACTTATTTTATTGACAGCTTTGATTTTTTTGATGAAAAAATTTTTGCTGCATCAAATCCTAGCCCTCAAAATTTATTATCGCCTAAAAATCTGACAACTGATCCAACCTCTTTACTGGTTCGAACAGAAAAATGCTATGCTGAACAAGTTTCAGCTGAATTAACCCGCCAATTCGGTAATTTTGTTGATGTTCGTACTTGGGGAGGACCAATGGCTATTTTAGAAATCGTTTCTAAAGGAATTGAAAAAGCCAAAGGCGTTCATCGCATTGCCAATTACCTTGATATCGATCAAAAAGATGTCATTGCTTTTGGTGACGAACATAACGATTTGGAACTATTAGAATATGCTGGCTGGGGAGTTGCAATGAAAAATGGTACCGATCAATTAAAAGGCGTTGCTAACGATGTCACTGAACACACCAACCAAGAAGATGGCTTAGCTACGTATTTAGAAGACTTATTAGCCCTTTAAAATCAAAAAAGACCGTTCCAGAGAAAACAAATTGTATTTCTCTGGAACGGTCTTTTTAGTTGTTGGTCTTTTTATTTTGCCATGAACATATCGTAGTAAGTGTCCATGATTTCTTTTGCAATGACTAGATTCATATGATCTTTTTCATCTAATAAGTTCGGTAGAACGACACTAATTGCAATTTGTGGGTTATCACTCGGACCATAGGCCACGATATTACTATTTACTGTGGTAATATCTGGATGACCTTCAGCTACAGTTTCGGCTGTACCAGTCTTAGCAGACAAATCCATTTTTGCACTAGCTAAAGGTTTAGCTGTCGTATACGCATCTGTTCCATGAACAACTTGATGGAATCCTTCACGAAGGATCGACATATCAGCTGGAGAAATATCAACGGTATCTTCGACTTTTGTTTCCAGCTCTTTTTTCACCGGACCAAGGTTCCCATTTTCATCATTTCCATAGATTCCCTTGACTAAACGAGGTTGGATTCTCTTACCACCATTGGCTACAGTTGAAGCATATTGCGCTAATTGGATCGGTGTATAGGTATCAAACTGACCAAAAGCTAAGTCAGTAAAGTTACCTGGTGTGTACCATTGAGCGCCATTATCTGCATTAAATTTCTTCATAAAATCAACAGAACGAGAAATCCCTGGTGATTCATTTGGTAGATCAATCCCAGTTTTTGTTCCTAAGCCAAACTGTTTGAACGCTTTACGTAATTCTTCATAGGCTTTTGACTCTTCATTTAGTGAAGGAAGTCCCATATTTGGTGTATATTCCAATCCCAGCATTTTCAACGCAACTTTGATCATATACGTATTCGATGATAGTTCAAGTGCTTTGACTGCATTGATTGCAATACGCCCGCTTCGATTAAAGACCGAACTCTTTTCAGAAGAGCCTTGTAATTTGATTGGCTCATCGACTAACACTTGGTTACCTGAGATCACATTCGTTTGCCAACCAGCAGTTAACGTACCTGCTTTGACTACTGACCCTGGAGTAAAGGCGCTAGTAATATTACCCAAAGCATTTTCTGTCAACTCTTTGGACCCTTCTTGGTGACTAAATCCTGTCATAGCCAATATTTCACCGGTTTGTGGATTCATCGCTACTGCATACGCCCCTGGCGAATAAGTCGCTTTTCCACTATCCACTAATTTTTGGTAGTTTGTCTTTAAGATATTTTCGACTTTGGCTTGGAAATCAGCGTTAAGAGACAACATGAGGTTGGACCCTTTTTCACCAGCAAAGATTTCTTTTTGATTCGTTACATTCCCATTACTATCGAGGGTTACTTCATATTGGGTTTTTGTTCCTTGTAACACATCTTCATATTGCTTTTCAAGGTAACTTTGTCCCACACGATCATTACGAGAATAGCCTTTAGCTAAGTATTCATCTACTTCATCAGCTGGTAAACCTTGTTTTTCTGTTGTCACACTACCTAAAATACTTTTGATTGAGTCAGCAGCCGTGTATTGACGTGTCCAGTCGGTTCCTGTGGATACTCCAGGTAGTTCTGAAGCATGTTCGGAAACAACCGCTAATTCTTGATCAGTCACACCTGAATTTTTGATAAATACCGTGTTCAACTCATACGCACTATTCATGCGTTTAAAAATCGTCGCGATTTTTAATTGTTCTTCATTGAAGTTGATTTCACTATCGGTTACTTTATCAACTAACGCTTTGTATTGATCGCTGGAATCAAGTTGTTTTTCCTTTGCTGTTAAGCGTTCCGTTGCTTCTTTCAAATGCTTAGGATCAGCTAACCAAAAGTCTTTTTTATCTCGTTCAGTTAAATTTTCATCAACTGGCACATTGATTAATTGATTTAGTCTTGTCGCTACTTTAAGCAGATCCTCTGCCGTCATTTTTGTTCCTCTGGTGAAAGTAATTGCTTGATTCGCTTGGTTCGTCACCAATGGTTTACCTGTCGAATCGTAAATCATCCCCCTCGGAGAACTGGTTTGGATCGTTAGTGTCGATGATGATTTCACTTTGGCTTCCATTGCTTCGCCATTAACGATTTGTAGATAACCTAATCGTGCAATCAATGCGACGAATAATGTAAATATGATGAAAAAAAGAAAATTCAACCGAAAAGGGACATGTGAACGTCGAAATGTTTTGTTTTTCGGCTCTTGTGCACCTTTTTTCAATTTATCCATCCATGAATTGTTTAATAGTTTTTTCATAAACTCTCTCATCATTCCTATCTTTTTCCTACTTACTGTTATGTTTCATTGTACCTAAATTTCTTGAAATAAAAAAGAAGAAACGAAAATCACTAATAAATTCTTTAACTTATTTCAAGTTGATATTCTTTTTTTGTTTCACAGGATAAAATCGTGTCAAGTTTTCAAACAATTCAAACCTTTAAAAAATAAAGTTTTTTATTTAATTTATCATTTTCTTATCGTGAAACACAACAAATGATATTTTTACTGTGGAAAACTTTTTATAATGCTCTTACCGTTTTGAACCAAAGTATCCTTTAATTACTTGTCTGGTTTCACGAACTTTTTCCCCCAACTGTTCATTCTTTGTCATATATAAATAAAAAATAATATCGATAGTAACAAACTGAGCCAGCAAAGAATTTGTAGCAGCGCTTCGATTGGTAATTTCCTTTGGACGTGAGGTTTGTACAACAACATCCGCCAACTTACTTAAAGGATTATTTCCAAATTGCGTTAAAGCAATTACCTCAATGCCTAAATCTTTTGCGATTTCTCCAACTGCTACGACATCCGCGCTACTACCAGAATTGGAGACTAACCATAATACTTTTTTGGTTTCATTGCTTACTAATTGAGGAAGTAAAACATGGATATCTTTTTCAAAAATAATGGGTTTGCCTACTCTAGACCATTTTTGCAAAATGTCTTCCACCACTAAAGATGAAGCGCCCACGCCATATAGAAAGACTGTTTCAGCACTTTCTAGAGTCTCAACCACTTCTTGAATTTTTTCTTCATTTAAAATGTCCACCGTTTCTTTGATTGCCACTTGCGCATTATTTCCCAAAATGTGTTTGATCGAATAAAAAGATTCGTTTGGATGAATATCACTGAAGCCTTCAACGATACCGGTTTGTAACTCGGTCGAAATATTTATTTTGAAGTCAGTCAAACTTTGAAACCCAATTTTTTTAGAAAATCGGACAACTGTGGGCGCACTTAACCCAGCAGCTTCTGCTAACTCGTTCGCAGTCATCGTGGGAATTTTTTCTACATTTTTGATGATATAATCAGCGAGCTTTTTTTCAGTTGAAGAATACTCCTCCATCATGCTCTCAATACGGCTAATAACGCTCATTTGTCTCACTTCCTTTTTCTCTTCCAGTCTAGCTAAGTATACCATATCCCACTAATAAGATCGTGACGTCTGACAAGAAATTTTGTCATCATCTGTAAATAAATGTTGGAGAAAAAGTATGAGGCTAAAAAATAATTGATGAGGTTCGGCTACAGCAATAGAGCCCAAGGCAAGCCTAGGACTCTTAGATAAAAGCTTAATTTTTCAAGAAGAATGGACGATTGCAGCTCCTGGTTATCCTATCATTCATATGATAGTTGCACTCTTTATCATGAAAATTTTGTTGTCTCACGTTGAATACTTTTGATAGAAGTCACGAGTATTGAACTCCAATTTATAAATGATGTCATGACAGAACTTTTAGAGTTGGTGTTCCGCATGTGCTGCTCCTAATTGATTCCTAGAAGTTGAGAAGTTCATAGCATGTTGGATTTTCTCACTTATTTGTACTAGTCTTTCTTCCTTAGTATTCTCGAATGGTTGTATTGATCGACTGAAAAGTTGTTTTGGCATATCATTTCTATTTGACGATCTTGCTAATATTTGTTCCATTGTTAACAACACTTGTTTTTCTTCATATTTTTCTTGCTGTATTTTTTCTACTACTATTTTGTTTAGGTCTTGATTCCTCATTTTTTGGCTATTGGAATATAACAGTCGGTTGAAAAACTGCTTAAACAAATTTTTTCTGAGACCAAGTTTAGTCTGCTCTTCATTTCTTTGTTTCATTTTAATTTTCGTTATAGGTAAAATATTCTCCATTTCATTCTTAGCACGAGGAGCTATTTCGATTTGATTCGTAAAATTACTTTTATGAGGAATCAAAGTTGTTTTGAACGCACGAATTTTTGTTGCCATTCTTTTCCGATCGTTTCTTATGTAACTGATCATTTTTGTTCTGAAAGAGCGGTCAAGCTTATGGATTTCCTGGTAAGTATTATTTAGTACTTTCTCAAGCATAGAAAAATCTCGCCTAATCAATTCCAACATTCGTTTAGCGGGACCAACGGACTTCGAATTTTTTTGATTCGTGGATTTATGTTGACTCCTTTGTTTAATCGCATGTTCAATTTTTACGATTAAATTTACTGCTAAGTTCTTTTTTTTACGATTGGCTTGTTTTGACTGCATTTCGTTTGTTTGCTCGCTTAACTCATTTTGAGCTACGTTATTTCCTTTTTTATTTAGCCTTTTATTTGTAAAAAAAGTTCCCATTTTCAGCCCTCCTTTTTTCCTTTTCAACCTAATAATAGCATAAGATGAAAGGCTTGCTTATTCATCTTTTCGTAATTTCAGAAAAAAAGATTCTCATTATCGCTTTGTTGTTTCAAATTGCACGATTTAGCTTTAACTCTTAAAAAGATATGGGAGAAGCGTAACAATTCACTTAGTAAAAAACCGATGGTATCAAAAATCGTTTTCGATTTTCGATACCATCGGTTTGATCTTACATTCTAGGGTAGTCAGGTCACTTTTTCGACTATTGAAATTAACCTTGTCTACTATAATTTTGGACTTCAGCAACCATCGCATCAACGAACATGTTGAGATCTTCTACTGAAGTTTCTTTGCTACCATATCGGCGAATATTGACCGTTGCATCAGCCACTTCTTTATCACCAACGACTAGTTGATATGGTATTTTTTGTGTTTGTGATGCACGAATCTTATAACCCATTTTTTCATTGCGGTCATCTACTTCGACACGTAGACCTTTCATTTGTAGACGTTCCTTGATTTCATAAGCATAGTCACTATGCGCTTCAACTGAAACAGGAATGATTGTTGCTTGGATCGGTGCTAACCAAGTTGGGAAAGCTCCTTTATAAACTTCAGTTAAATAAGCAACAAAACGTTCCATCGTTGAAACGATCCCACGGTGGATAACTACTGGACGATGTGTATTTTCGCCATCTTCACCAACATAAGTTAAATCAAAGCGTTCTGGAAGCAAGAAGTCTAATTGGATCGTTGATAATGTTTCTTCTGTTCCTAAAGCTGTTTTGACCTGAACATCCAATTTTGGACCATAGAAAGCAGCTTCTCCTTCTGCTTCGAAGTAATCCAATTCCAATTCATCCATTGCGGCTTTTAACATCACTTGCGCTTTTTCCCACATAGCATCATCATCAAAATATTTATCCGTGTTGTTCGGATCGCGATAGCTCAAACGGAAACGATAGTCTGTAATATTGAAGTCAGCATAAACTGCGACCATCAATTCCAACGTACGTTTGAACTCATCTTTGATTTGATCAGGACGTACAAAGGTATGCCCATCGTTCAATGTCATTTCACGAACACGCTGTAAACCTGATAGCGCACCTGATTTTTCGTAACGGTGCATCATGCCTAGTTCAGCGATACGGATTGGTAATTCGCGGTAGGAATGGATCGCATTTTTATAGACCATCATATGATGCGGACAGTTCATCGGACGAAGAACTAACATTTCACCATCACCCATATCCATTGGTGGGAACATGTCTTCTTGGTAATGATCCCAGTGACCTGATGTTTTATACAATTCTACATCTCCCATGATTGGTGTGTAGACATGTTGGTAACCTAAGCTGATTTCTTTATCAACGATATAACGTTCAATTGTTCGACGAATCGTTGCACCTTTAGGTAACCAGAATGGTAAGCCTGAACCAACTTGTGGTGATACCATAAATAGATCTAGTTCTTTTCCTAATTTACGGTGGTCTCTTTCTTTTGCTTCTTCACGTAGACGAATAAATTCTTTTAAGTCTTTTTTATCAAAAAATGCTGTCCCATAGACACGTTGCATCATTTGATTGTTTGAATTTCCACGCCAGTAAGCTCCAGCTACAGATAATAGTTTGAAGACTTGGATACGACCGGTTGATGGGACATGTGGTCCACGGCATAAATCGATAAATTCTCCTTGTTGATAAGCAGTGATTACTTCCTCATCTGGTAATTCACTGATCAATTCTACTTTATAAGGATCACTTGCAAAGATTTCCAGAGCTTCTTCTTTAGAAAGAACTTTACGTTCGATCGGTAAGTTTTCTTTCACGATTTTCATCATTTCTGCTTCGATTGCTGGAAGATCTTCGGCACTGATTTGGTTTTCACCGTTGTCTGTGTCATAGTAAAATCCTGAATCGATTGCTGGTCCGACACCGAAATGGATATTTGGGTACAAGCGTCTCATAGCTTGTGCCATCAAGTGTGCGGTTGAGTGACGTACCAATGCTAATGCATCTTCGTGGTCAGGTGTAACGATCTCGATTGACGCATCTTCTTCGATGCCACGATTCAAGTCAATCAACTGACCGTTCACTTTACCGGCTAATGCTTTTTTAGCTAAACTTTTGGAAATACCTGCAGCAATCTCAGCAGTCGTGATTCCCGCATCAAACTCTTTCACTGCGCCATCTGGAAAAGTAATTTTTATCATTAAAATAGCCTCCTTTGATTTTTTGATTGAATGAGTTGACACCAATAAAAAAGTCCCAGCACCTCATAAAAGAGATACTAGGACGAAAGATTCGTGGTTCCACCTAATTTCGAACGTTTACACGTTCCTTGAGCGTTATAACGGTACGACCGCCTTTGTTTCAACAAAGGTTTCGAAAGTGGTCATCCTTTGGTTTTCTTCTGGAAAAGTTTCAGCCTGGCTTTTCCTCTCTTATCGAAGACTCTCAAATTCAGTTGTCTTTCTCATCAATCAACTATGTGTTTATTTAACCACTAATAAAAAGAAAAATCAAGTGTGGGTGTGACTTATTTTTTCCATTCACCATTTACACCATAAGTGCCTTTTTTCATTTCATTGATAATCACATGGATATGTTCTTTTGGTGCTTGGGTATTTTTATGAACAGCTTCTGTAATATCTTTCATCATATTTTCTAATTGTTCTGGGCTACGTCCTTCAACTAGTTCTACGTGTACAAATGGCATTGTCTCGTCTCCTTTTAATGATTGCTATCTTAAATGTAAGTGGTCTTTTCAACCCTTCTTCTATGCTATGATCATACCGCAAAAAAAGCAAAGAGAAAAGGTCTTTTCTGATGTTACGTGTGGGATCGCTCATTTTTAGCCCGCAATGCACTTAAAATCGAAACAGTGTCTACCACTTCTTGGAGAACCGCTCCAAACAAAGCGGGGATTACCCCCGTACTAGCAACCAGCATTAAAAAAACACAAATAAAAATACCGATTAAAACAGATTGTTTCGCTACTTTCATCGTATCTCTGGAAATCGTTATAGCAGTAGCAACTTTTGTCAAATCATCTTTTAGTATCACCGCATCAGCACTTTCGCTAGCTGCCGTTGATCCGTGTGCGCCCATGGCTATTCCAACATCTGCGATCGTCAAAGCTGGAGCATCGTTGACCCCATCGCCCACCATCGTTACGGGACGTTCACTTTCGGGAATACTCTCAAGGATATTCAATTTGTCCTGCGGCAAACAACGAGCATGAACAGCCGTGAGCCCAACCTCCTTTGCAATTGATTCAGCGATAGCCGGTCCATCCCCTGTGATCATCATCAAATCCGCTACACCCATTGTTTTCAATTGTTCAATCGTTGCTTGTGCTTCTGGACGCAGCACGTCTGAAAATAAGATCGTACCCGAAAAATGGTCATCAATTGCAACATAGATAGCTGTTTTAGTAGATTGGCTTTCTTTGGCACCGACAAATGAAGCTCTGCCAACTTTAACGAAACGTCCATCTACTCTAGCTTGTATTCCTTGCCCCGTGATCTCTTTTAATTCATTCACTGGCATTAACTTTTCGTTATCGACTTCATGGACTAGTGATCGGGCTAAGATATGACTTGATTCTTGTTCGGCACTTGCCGCATAGACCAAGAGCGTTTCTGATGTTACACCAGCTTCTGGGTGAATACTTGCTACTTCGAGGACCCCTTTAGTGATGGTACCCGTTTTATCAAATGCAACTGTCTTGGTTCGTGCTAATTTTTCCAAGGCGGTTCCTGTTTTGATGACGATTCCGTTTTTACTTGAACGACTCATTCCAGCCACTAAGGCAATCGGTGCAGCTAAAATCAAAGGACAAGGTGAAGCAACAACGAGAACTTCTGCGAAACGAACAGGATTCTTCGTGACCCACCAGGAAATACCTCCGATCAAATAAGCTATCAATGTAAAAGGCACCGCATAACGATCCGCTAAGCGTACAAAATGAGCTGGTTTTTCTTTTGATTCTTCGACCAATTTAATAATTTGTTGGTATTGGCTATCAGCTGCTCTTCTTTCAACGATCATTTGAACGGAACCGTCCCCATTGACTGAGCCAGACATCAGTTCATCGCCTGCTTTTTTTAATACAAGTTTGGCTTCACCTGTTAATGAAGACTCATCAAATTGCGACTCACCTTTCACTACTTTTCCGTCAACGGGCACTAATTCTCCTGGTTTCACCACTAATAAATCATTGATCTCAACAGCTTCTACTGGAATATCTTTCAATTGGTCATTCATCAATTGATGCGCTGTGCGTGGTGTATTGTCCAATAACGTTTGCAATTCTCGACTAGCTTTTTTATTGGCATAGTCTTCCAAACTGTCTCCGCCAGTCAACATGATCAGGATCATCAAACTGGCCCAGTACTCTCCTACCACTAATGTCGCAACAATCGCTGTGATAGCAAGAATGTCCACACCATATTTACCTGAACGTAATGTTTTAATCATCTCAATAAACATAAAGAAAGCCAAAATACCACCCGTGATCGCGATAATCAGAAATGCAAGTGTGGGTCGTTTAAAAATAAATTCGCAAATAAGTGCCGTCATTCCTATCAAAACGGTGATTGAAAATTTTTTAAAATGTGTCATATTGTTCACTCCCTACAATTTTAGGATACTGACTTAGAACTAGAATGAAAATTATTTACACTTAACTGAAAACAACTCTCACTCTCATTGATTTTCTTCTTTCACTTTCCTTCAAACGAATAGTCAAAGATACCTTTTTCTCACTTTTTGTGCTATACTTTTAATTCGTTATTTACGGCGGAAGGAGTAATATACGCAATGAATGAAAGACAACTAGAACAACAACACGTGGATGAAACCATTCAGTTGATCCAGCTTGAACAAAAGCTATTAAACACTAAACAACAATCTCTTACCCAAGAGATGCAAGATTCTACGAAAGACACCGCCAGCCATAAGATCAGAGGTGGGTCTAATGAATCCTTTTATGAATCAGCTGTCGAATACCGCCAACATGAGCAAGAATTGCTTTTAAAATACCATACGCTTGAATCGCAGCAAAAAAGGCTCCAAACGTTAACAGTTATGGAAGACAACCCTTACTTTGCCCGAATCGATTTTAAAGAAGAAACAGACGCAGAGACACTTTATCTAGGAATCGCTTCTTTAAGAGATCTCTCTGAAGAAACAATCGTAATCGACTGGCGTGCCCCAATTGCTAACCTTTATTACGAAGGGGAAATTGGACCAGCCTTCTATGAAACAGATACTGAAAAAATCAATGTTGAATTACTGCTGAAACGTCAGTTTAAAATCTTAGACGGAAAAATTATTTCGATGGTGGATACTTCTGAAGTGATCAACGATGATTTCTTACTAGAGATCCTAGACGATGCCTCAAGTGCGCATATGAAAAATATCGTCTCTACGATCCAAAAAGCCCAAAATGCCATTATTCGTGATACAACAAGTCAAGTGATGTTGATCGAAGGAATCGCTGGTAGTGGAAAAACATCCGCTTTATTACAACGGATCGCCTTTTTACTTTATCACAATCGAAAATGGTTAGATGCCGAGAACGTTTTACTTTTTTCTCCTAATCATCTTTTCTCTGACTATATTTCGACTGTTTTGCCTTCTTTAGGTGAAAGTGGTGTACCTACGCAAACCTTCAAGTCTTATTTGGAACAGTTATTACCTGAATTTTCATTGTTAGAAGAAGAGCAACAAGAAGTTGGTTTTTTATCTGGAGACAAGGACCCGATCCAAACCTTCAAAAGCGGTCTTCAACTAATCCATCAGATTGATCGTTATATCGATCATATTACTGGTTTTGGTCCCTTGTTTAGAGATATGAAAATTAACGGTCGGACGATTTTAGCAAAAGAATCGATCCGCAAATGGTATCAAGAAACCAATGAACTCTTACCGTTACATCAACGTCTCTCCTTGTTGCAAACAAAATTATTAAAAAAATTGGGTGGACTCCAAAAAGATGAGATGCGTCAAAAATGGGTCAAAGAATTAGCAGAAGAACAATTGCAAGACTTATATGCGAATGATCCGAACCTTGAGTATACGGAGCAAAAAGAACAGTCTTTACGGAAAAAACTAGCGAATCAAATCGTGAAGAAAAGATTCCGTCGAATCTACCGCGGTATCAATCAGTTTCAATTTGTCAATTTGACCAAACAATACCTTCACTTTTTACAAACCGTACCTCAGGCGCTGTTGGCTAAAAATGACATTAGCGCAACGATGTGGAACGATCATTCAGCCTTATTAAAAGAGAAGCTTCGTCAACGAGAACTACGACAAGAAGATGCAGTATTATTCTTCTTGCTGATGCGTCGCATCCATCCAGTGTCTGTGATACAAAAAGCTCGCTATATCTTTATCGATGAAATGCAAGATTTCGCTCCCGCTCAGGTAGCTCTTTTACAAGCGATCTATCCAAAAGCTAATCTCACTTTTTGTGGTGATCTAAATCAAAATGTTTTCGGCAATGAAACGATTACTGGCTCTTTGGATCAACTATTCAAAGACCAAGAAATCACACACTTCCAGTTAACGACCAGCTATCGTTCAACAAAAGAGATCACGGATTTTGCGAATCATTTTCTTACTGAGGAAAATCAAGTAGAAACGACGGCTCGCAAAGGTACGCTTCCTTCTATCGTGAAAGGTTCCTCCTTAGAAGAACGATTAAATTGGTTAAAAACTACGCTTGAAACGACTCAAGAAAATACCCGTTACTGGCGTACCGCAATCATTGGTAAAACACAGACTGAGTGTGAACAACTCTATGAACAGTTGCCCGAATACTTAAAAGATCGTGTCCAATTGATTTCTGATGAAACAGATTTTATGAAACGACAAATCGTCCTACTACCAGCATTCTTGGCAAAAGGGCTCGAGTTTGATCGCGTTTTCTTATGGGGAATCGATGATACAAACTTTGCCACTGACCAAGATCAATTAGTTCTTTACACCATGTGTACAAGAGCCATGCACGAACTCGTTTTAGTTACTTCTGAATCTGAAAGTCCTTTGATTGAATCCATGGACCCAGCATTATATACCACTATCAATATATAAAAATAAAGGGTTGTGACAAAATTTTTGTCACAGCCCTTTATTCTTAATAAACGGTGTTAAAGAAGTAGCTTCAAGAATAAGAAGCTAACCACTTAGTCACAACCTCGCCTTTTAAACAAATGATTCAGTATCTGGATACTTTAATTTAACTAGTGAAATAATCATTCGCAATTCTTCTATATTTTCAGGATACTCAGGATCAAAGACTTTACTATGACGCCCAATCCCCCCGTTATCTATCAGCCGATAAATTCGATTCCAATCAATAAACTGTTCGATTGATCGGAAGTTACTGATCGGATAGCCTCCACTATCAAGGATTTCTGATAAACGAAAAGCTAGATAAGCACTGTCGATCACTTTTACTTTTTTAGAATCATATTTTTCATTTTTTTCAATTAAGATTTTTGTTGGTTGATGTTTTAAGCTCCATTCTAACAAACGAAAGAAAGCTTCCATACGATAATTTTCTTCAAATAATCGAAAGGTTGAATCTGAACGTCTAAAAAGTAAAGGGATTAAATAATTTCTTTTGTAAATCAACATGGGGACGCGATCAACCATACATTCCAAATAGCGATTAAGGTAACCAGTACCTACGTAATTTCCTAAACGATAACCTTCTACACCATAATGGGCATATTTTTTTGCTAATTTTGAACAGTCTGTGATATTCACAGCTAATTCTTCGATCTTTTGGTAACCGCTTAAAATACGTTCAAAAGGCTCTAAACTAATTTTTGCTTCCATAAAATTTCCCCGCCTACATCCACATTCCTATGTATCATTTTTTCAATAATACGTCTATATCAATAATAACACAGGACGAAACAGAATAAAAAATAAAACATACGAAAAAAAGATAAAATCATTGATTCGTCATAAACTACTGTTTTTTCAGAACGAATGATCTTCTTTTAAGCGTAAAAAAATAGTCTGAGAGACGAATCGTCCCAGACTATTAGCAGGTGTAAAAACGAAAAACGGATAAATCGCAAGTCGAAAGCTATCCGATGCTTTCACAACCTTCATTCGTTTTTATCGTTTAGTCTTCCAATGCTACATTATGGAAAACATGTTGAACATCTTCCAACTCTTCCAACGCATCAATCATTTTTTCAAATGTTTCTTGGTCTTCTGGTGAAAGTGTCACTTCATTTTGAGGAATCATTTGGATCTCAGCAATTGAAAAATCAGTGATTCCTTTTTCTTTCAATGCTTCTTGGATACTATGGAAATCAGCAACTTCACCATAAACGATGATTTGTCCATCTTCTTCCATGACATCACGTACATCAATCTCTTTATCCATCAAATATTCAAGGATCTCATCTGCATCTTCGCCGGCAAAACCAAAAATCGCTGTATTGTCGAACATGTAAGAAACAGCTCCAGAAACACCCATATTTCCGCCGTTTTTACCAAAAGCAGCACGTACATCAGCAGCTGTACGGTTCACGTTGTTTGTTAAGGTATCAACGATGACCATTGAGCCATTTGGTCCGAATCCCTCATAACGTAATTCAGAATAAGTTTCATCTCCCGCACCTTTTGCTTTTTCAATTGCACGGTCAATAATATGTTTAGGTACATTATAAGTTTTCGCGCGTTCAATGACGAAACGTAGTTTTTGGTTAGCGTGTGGGTCTGGATCACCTGATTTTGCTGCTGCATAGATTTCAATCCCGAATTTCGCATAAACTCGGCTATTATTTGCATCTTTTGCGGTTTTTTTCGCTACGATGTTTGCCCATTTACGTCCCATATTCTCACTTCGCTTTCTAATTTTGATCGTTCATTTCTGATAGTGGTTAAGCACAAAAACGTCCTGTTCCATTATACTTGTGAATCTGGATTCTGTGAAGTATTTTTTCTAAATCTAGTCATTTTTTAGGGAGGTGTTTCCTTGTATGATCGATTATAGTCGTCTCTTGGAATAGCTACTCAACAAGCTAGACAAAGAATTTTTTACAAAGCGATATATTCAAAATATTGAACTAAACTTTCATTCAGGTTAGTCATTTCACTTTGTTCCCACCAACCAGGTTTATTTCGAAACATAAGGTCTTCTTCCAAAATTTTGTTCAGGTATCGCCCCACCGAGTTGATAGATTTGATCACTCCGAACCAAAAGATGTGCCAATTCTGCTTCTTTTTTGCCGATTTTTGAGATCAAGGGTATCTCTTTCTTTTCTTTTAAAAACTGTTGTCCTGCCTTGGTGAATCCTAAAATATTCAAGTAACATTTGTCTTGTTGGTCATGGATTTCCTCATGATGGATGTTCAATAATACGTAACAAGCTAAACGTTGGATTCTCGTCCAAGTATATCTTTTCGTCTTGACTAAAGTGACAAATTCCTCGAAAGAAGTGGCTTTCTTCGCAGCCGATTGCATTCTCACTTCAAGTCCTTCCGTCATCTGATAGATAGTTTTCAAATTGGCTAGCTCCGTAGAAAGCAAACGATAACGTAACAAGGGCCAGTAATTCGCCCATGTTTGTTGCGAACCTGCTTCGATCATCGCTGCGGTGGCAGCAGGTATAAAATTCGTTACGGAGCGTTGTTCACTGAGCGCTTTGCGAATAGCGGTCGCACTTGCGATGGAGGAACTGCTCCATTCTTCATCGTGATAACCAGCACTTTTTCTGGTAATCGGTACTAATTTCATTGGCTGGGCATACTGGGCATTTTCTTTCGCATAGCTTAACCCTAAAATGTGATTAGGAGAAGAAAAATCGAGAGCGATTTCTGGATAAAGTGTGTTGAACACTGCTGTCATCTTCTGCGGATAGCTCATTCCTTGGTCAGATAAACGTTGAAATTCACGGTCAATCCTTAATTGGTTTTGCTGTACAAATTTCCCAAAAGCTTCGTAATTAAATGTCGACTCTTCTTCTGTACCAAAACAAAGATGTGTACAGCCGAGCATCTGTAATAATCGCACAGCTCCTTTGGCAAAGTAATCTGCTGATTGCACAGACCATTCTATCGGTAGTTCAATGACCAAATCCACTCCGTTTTGGAGGGCAGCAGTTGCTCTGGACCATTTGTCGATAATTGCAGGCTCACCACGCTGTAAAAAATTTCCACTCATCACTGCTATCACGATATCTGCGCCCGTTTGTTCACGAGCCATTTCCGCATGGTAGCGATGCCCATTATGGAAAGGATTATATTCAACAATAATGCCACAAATTTTCATCGCATTTCCTCCATTTCTTAATAGGAATAAAACAAACAGTTCATTCTTTCGGTCAATCCCAAAAT
Source organism: Enterococcus sp. DIV0691 (assembly GCF_051711145.1). Lineage (NCBI taxonomy): Bacteria > Bacillati > Bacillota > Bacilli > Lactobacillales > Enterococcaceae > Enterococcus > Enterococcus sp. DIV0691. The sequence goes on along the minus strand of NZ_JBIOLY010000001.1, from coordinate 916,431 downwards.
GATCAATTCGGTTTTTAACTGTAAAAAAATAAACAGGAGAAATCGAAAAATCGTTTCTCCTGCTTTTCAAATGACGCTTCAGCTTATTTTTCATCAAGATATTTCTAAAGTATTTTTTTCGTTTTTTAGCAGAAAAACGTCACTATTTGGCGTAGACTTTGTTGATGATTTACTCGTCTCGGCCATTATTCGTTACTTTTAAACTATTATAATACTATCTGAAACAACGCGATTCACGGCAGTTTTTTTGCGATTACACCTCGCGATAAGGTAATATTTCGTATTCAGCAAAAGACTTTTTTCGTGTCCTATTCCTTATATGCCACAAAAAAGAGACGTTTTGTATCTTCTTTTGGTTGTTCATCGGTGAAATCACCAAACGCTTCTACCTTAGAAAAGCCACTGTTTTCTAACATTCTTAAATAATTATCCAAAGAATAAGTTTGCTCTTGATGCAGTTCGTCTTCTCGAATGAACTTACCTGCTTCTTCGGGATCTTCCACGAAGAAAGTCAAGAAATGTTCAATACTATGCTTTTCCTTACCTGGGTAGCTATCCCATAAAAAGGCAAACTGATCATTTTGATAATGGTAACTGTATTCAGGAAACACCGTGTCGATTTGATAGATAGAATGAACATCGAATATAAAACGTCCATTTTCTTCCAACGCTTGATACACTTCGTCAAATACTTGCTGCACTTCTTGCTCATTCTTCATATAGCACAAAGAATCTGAGAAACAAGTGATTGCTTGGTATTGACCAATTTCTGACAGATCAAGCATGTTTCCTTCAACAAATTGGATTGGTGTTTCCTCTTCAAACGCACGTTGGCTAGCAATCATCAACATCTCTTCTGAAAGATCTAACCCTGTGACATGGTACCCAGCTTTAGCAAAGGCAACAGCTAGAGCACCTGTTCCGCAAGCTAATTCTAAAATATTACATGTTTCACTTGGTAAGTGTCGTTTTGAGAAATCTAACCATTGTTGATATAAGGTTTCATCCATTACCTCATCATAAACGAAAGCAAATGTTTCGTAAGCCATATTAATCGATCCATTCATTTAGGTCAACAAGTGGTGCATCTGACCATAATTTTTCTAAATTATAGAAACTTCTTTCTGGCGCATGGAAAACATGGATGATCAGATCTCCTAAGTCGATCAGGATCCATTTTCCGCCTTCTTTTCCTTCGATACGTTTTACTTCGTAATTGTTTTCTTCTTCTTTTTCAATGATTTCTTCTGTAATTGCATTTAGTTGTCGTTCACTGTTTGCCGAACAAATCATGAAGTAATCTGCTAGTAAAGATACTTCTCTCACATCTAAAGCAACGATATCTTCTGCACGTTTTGAATCGGCAGCTTGCACTGCAATTTGTAGTTGTTCTTTGCTATTTATAGTAATTTCCTCCTAATGGGTAGAGATTATTTTTTAGCTACCCAATGATTATATGTTTCAATTGTTTTTGGATAAATCTGTTGTTCTTGTTCAATCAAGTGAGCTAATGTGTGCTTTGTCTCAAAAGCTACCGCTTCGTCTAAATCGATCAACGCTATTTCACGCGCATCTTGGACTCCAGGAAACGAGCGACCAGGTTCAATATAATCTGCTACATAGATGATTTTATCTAATAAAGACATTTCAGCCGCACCAGTGGTATGAACCCGAATGGCATGAAGGATCTCTTCATCTGTGATACCAAGCTCTCTTTCAACAAAAGAGGCGCCAACTAAACCATGCCAAATCGCATTTCCATAATGAAGAAGCGCTGGGTCATAGCCATCTCGCTTGATAACTAAAATAAATTCATCATCAGGCCGTTCTTTCGCATAATCATGTGTCAAAGCAGCAATACTAGCTTTTTCTAATGAACAGCCGTATTTGCCGGCAAGGGCAATCGCCGTCTCTTCCACACCAAGAACATGCTTGAAACGTCGTTCACTCATTCGCATTTGGACTTTTTGCATCAACTCTTCTCTTGAGTAAGTTGTGTATTTATTACTATAGTCCATCTTGATATAGCCCTTCTTTCTCGATATACTCAATGACCTTATCAGGTACTAGATAACGAACGGAACAACCTTGCTGGATCTTCTGCCGTATTTTAGTTGAGCTGATATCAATGGTTGGCACATCGACCCAAATCACTGGGTAAGGCGTTTCGGTTGAGTAACCTGCTCGACGAATACCAACAAAATTGACCATTGTCATTAGTTCATCGATTTTATACCATTTTGGTAGATATTCTACCATGTCGCCACCGATAATAAAATAGTAATCGGTATTAGGGTTGTTTTGTGTCAGAGCTTTCATCGTATCATAAGTATAGCTTTTGCCTTTTCGAGATAACTCGATCGGTTCAATAGCTAAAAAAGGATTATCTGCTATCGCAAGTTCAAGCATGTTTAAGCGATGATTGGCAGCGATTGTCGTTTTTTCATCCACATGTGGTGGTTGATAAGAGGGCATTAAATAGACCTCATCCAACCCTAAATTTTTCCCTGCCTGTTCTGCCATAACTAAGTGTGCCAGGTGAACTGGATTAAAAGTACCACCTAAAATCCCCACCTGTTTGCGTTTTTCAAAAATTTGAGGCATCTCTTGAGGAAATACTTGAGATTCGACAAAAGCTTCCGCTTGCGATTTCATATTAACCACTCCTTAAATTGCGTTTACTTCTTTAGAGATACGTTGATATTTTTCCTTTGAAGAGGGTTTATATAATACAAGAACTCGTCCAATGATTTGAACAACTTGACATCTGACTGTTTCTTCTAAAATACCAGCTACCTCTTCAGGAATCTCATCGGTATTTTGTAATAACGTTACTTTGATTAACTCACGTTTTTCCAGCGCTTCTTCAATCTGAACCATCATGGCAGAATTGATTCCACCTTTACCAATTTGAAAAATCGGTTGTAAGTGGTGTGCCTGGCTTCGTAAAAATCTTTTTTGTTTTCCTCTTAAAGTCATATTCTTCCTTCTTCCTTAAATCAAGGCCTTTCGTTTCATCACATTCACACCTTTTGGCGCCCAACCTGCTACGACTGCCGGTTGTGTCACTGTGATCCATCCTAAGCCAGCAAATACGATATCTGTTTTTTCTTTTACCGAAAATTCAAAACGAACCAATTCGGGAAATTCATTTACTTCATCGGGACGAGGTGGTTGTAATAATCCACCGACGTGTTTCACATAAAATTCATCGGCTTTTGCTAATTTCGTTCGATGAATAATGACATCATTTGAAACATAAGCAATAAATGAACCTCGTTGCCCACTGATAAAATCAAACCTTGCTAAACCGCCGAGAAAGAGTGTCTGTCCTTCATTCAATTGGTATCCTTTAGGCTTGATTTCTTTCGTTGGTGCAATGATCCTTAAATCTTTTTTTCCAAGATAATGCGCCATTTGATGTCGATGGATAATCCCAGGAGTATCAATCAAGAAGTGACCATCATCTAAAGGAATCTCGATCTTATCTAAAGTTGTCCCTGGAAATTGAGAAGTCGTAATCACATCTTTGACACCTGCTGTGTTCTTGATGATTTGATTGATCAATGTCGATTTACCGACATTTGTCACGCCAACGATATAGACGTCGCGACCTTCACGATACTCTTCGATTTTTTTGAGTAGATTTTCCATTTCATTCGCTTTTTTTGCGCTTGTCAATAATACTTCAACCGGACGCAATCCAGCTTCATGTGCACGCTCTTTCATCCATTGGATCATTTTTGGTTTCTTCAGTGATTTAGGTAAAATATCCACTTTGTTTCCGACCAAGAGCACTGGGTTATTACCTACAAAGCGATGTAGTCCAGGGATCAAAGAACCATTAAAATCAAAGATATCGACAACATTGACGATCAAGGCATCTTCTTGTCCTAGTTCATTCAGCAGGCGCAAAAAATCATCATCTGTCAGTGAAACATCTTGGATCTCATTATAATGTCTTAACCGGAAACAACGTTGGCAATAGACCTCACCTGATTCTAGTCCTTTTTCTAATGCTGCTTTTGGTGTATACCCTAATTCATTAGGATGGTCGGTTTGGATCGTTGCTCCACACCCAATACACTGTAGTTCTTCGTTCATTCAATTCCACCTCGCCAGCCCATATCAGGATTGTGTGCTAATAAATAGGCCATGATTTTGCGTTCCCAAAAACGATTGAATCGTGTTTTCCAACTATCCGTTTCAATAATTGGTTTAACCAAGATACTTCTGATACCCGAACGATTAGCTGCTCGGATATCTGTCATGATTTGGTCACCGATCATCACAATTTCATCATCTGAAAGATTCAACATTTTTTTTGCTCGATTCATTCCTACGGCTAAAGGTTTTAATGCCCGAGCAACATACGTCAATTCAAATTTATCGATCGCTCGTGCTACTCGTTCAGAGCTATTGTTTGAAACAACCACTACTGGAATACCAGCATTTCTCATTTCTAAGATCCAGTCGAGTAATTCCTCTGTCCCATCAGGATTGTTCCAAGCGATCAACGTATTGTCCAAGTCAGTCAAAACTGCTTTAATCCCTAAGTTTTTTAATTGTGCAGGGGTTATCTTGTAGATGGCATCGACCATCCATGTTGGTTTATATTTTGAAAACATTTTGTCTCCTCATCTGCAAAAAATGAAGGAGCACGAAATGTACTCCTCAGCCCTATATTATACTTCATTCTTTCCAAAAAAACTACCTCTACACCTGAATCCTTCTGAATAAACAACTATTAAACTGAAATGATGAACAGACCGAAGTCACCAAACACTTTTAAAAGAGAAGAAATCATCCGTCTGACTACACTGATAAAATAAAAACTCTCCAAACACGAGAAACTGTTTCGAGAGTTTTCATTCGATTTTTTATTCTTTGGATGTTACTGACTTTTATAATATTTTGGATAAAAATGCGACTGTTCGTGGATGACTGGTTTGTTCAAAAATAGCCGTCGGTGTACCTTCTTCAAGAATGGTTCCTCCATCCATAAATAGAACTCGATCACTGACTTCTTTTGCAAAGCCTATTTCGTGAGTCACAATGATCATAGTCATCCCTTCACGAGCTAATTGCAGCATGATTTCTAACACTTCTCCGACCATTTCCGGATCAAGAGCTGAAGTCGGCTCATCAAATAGCATGACGTCGGGTTGCATGGCTAAAGCTCTCGCAATGGCGACCCGTTGTTGTTGTCCCCCAGATAAAGACTGAGGATAAGTATCGGCTTTTTCTAGCAGACCTACTTTCTTTAGCAGATCTCTAGCAATCTTTGTTGCTTCTTCTTTTGATTGCTTTTTGACTTTGATTGGTGACAAAGTGATGTTTTCTAAAACCGTCATATTAGGGAATAGATTAAACTGTTGGAAAACCATTCCCATTTTTTCTCTTGTTTTAAAAATATCATTTTGCTTGTCGGTAATTGTCATTCCTTCAAACTTGATTTCACCAGAAGTTGGTATCTCTAATAAGTTGATGCATCTTAGTAAAGTGCTTTTTCCCGAGCCTGATGGTCCTAAAAGTACCACGACTTCTCCTGGATAAATTTCAGCGGAAACGTCTTTCAGTACTTCCTGTTCACCGTATTTTTTATTTAAATGTGTAATTTTGATCAATGATTTGGCCATTTATTTTCACCCTTCATCCTTGGTATCCTTTACCTAATTTTTTCTCCCAGCGATTTAGTAACCGAGAAGTAGCAAACGTCATGATGAAATAAACGGCTGCTGCTATAAAATAAGGCTCTAATGGAACATACGAATTGGATATGACGATTTGCGCCGCTCCCATCAGTTCATTGATTCCGATCGCAGTCAATAGGGAAGAATCTTTAATCAACGTAATAAATTCATTGCCTAAAGGAGGCAAAATATTTCTTAATGCTTGTGGTAAAATCACGTAACGCATCGTTTGTGCTGGACGCAACCCTAATGAATAGGAGGCTTCTGTTTGACCGTTGTTCACTGCCAGGATCCCCCCACGGATGATCTCTGCCACATAGGCACCGGAATTTAAAGATAACACGATCATTCCTGGAAGCAGGCGGCCAAGATCAACAGTTAAAACACCTACTTCTAGATCTTTTGAAGGAAAAAATCCTTGAAGCAATAAAAAGCCGATCATGATTTGTAGAAGCATCGGTGTTCCTCGTAACACTTCGATATAGACATTAGCTAAAACATTCAACGGTTTCTTTTTGGACAATTTTAGTAACGCCATCAGTAAACCGATACCCGTTCCCAAGATCACTGTGACGATCGAAATCATGATTGTTATTCCTGTACCTGATAAAAAATAAGGAAAATATTTATCTAAAAAAGAAAAATCCACTCTGACTGACCTCTATTCTGCCGCTGTTTTTTCAGCTAATTCGTTATTTTTTTGAATAAATTCCTCAATTTTTCCTTCGTCATTCAACTTTTTGATGATTTGGTTTAATTCTTTTTGTAATTCACTGCTTTCTTTAGGTAACGCAATAGCAAAGGCTTCATCAGGAGCTGGCTCAAGTGAAATATCAGCGATCATCAGATCAGGATTTTGGGCGATATATGATTCGGCGATCGTTTTTTCAACGACTGTCGCAGCTAATGAGCCTTGGTTAACTTCAACGATCATGTTGGGAACTTTGTCGATTGTCACAAGCTTCGCACCTTTCAGTTGCGTCTTAACTAATTCCTCTTGAATTGATCCCTTTTGAGCACCCACATTTTTATCTTTTAGGTCATTCGCATTGCGATAGATTTCTTTATTTTTTTTGTTGATGATCACCACTTGTGGTGGGTTGTAATAATTGTCTGTGAAGTCTAATTGTTGTTTTCTTTCATCTGTGGCAGAAATCGCAGAGATAGCGAGATCTGCTTTCCCTTCTTTTAAGGAAGCTAAAACGGTATTGAAATTCATATCTGATACTTCAGCTTTTACTCCTAGTTCTTTTGCGATTGCTTTAGCTAAGTCAATATCAGATCCTACGATTTTATCTTTCCCGTCAACCATCGTATGAAACTCAAACGGCGCGTAATCAGCCGACGTAGCTACTTTTAGTACCCCGCTTTTTTTAATCGCTGCTAACTGATCCTTTTCCTGACCTTGAGCAGTCGTATTGCTGCTGCCACATGCACCTAAAGTCGCTAGTGTAAACAGTACCGTTAACATCCCAAAGAATTTTTTCATGTCATTTTCCTCCTACGTTAAAACTTTTGTATTAAGTGAAGTAATTATAGCATGAAACTTTCAAAAAAAAAGCATTTTTTGTATATTTATTTAAAAAAATGTATTTTAAGGCGAATATATTGTATATAAAACAAATAAAAGAATAATTATTTTAGAATAGTTTTCAATAAAATGAAAAAGAGCCAAGAACGAAAAAGTCATCCTTAGCTCTTTTACAGATGTAACCACAGATAAGATTAGTTAATCTCCCGCAAGAAGACAAAAGTCATCAAACATTCAAGAAGGAAATTTTGGAAATTCTACTTCTTGATGCGAAACACTCTTTATGTGCAAATAATATTTATCAGAGTTCAATTAGATCTGGGAATCAAATTCCATGTCTGATTACTAGTATTTTTCATTGTTCTACTGATAATAGGATTAAAATCAGTTAGATTATTGTCTTCTAGATCCTATCTACACTCACATTAGAATCCTTATCTTGATAACAAAAACAGCGGGAATCTAGTCCGTTATAACCGCCGTTCACTCTGAGTGTATTCTAGTCTGCAGTTGGATTGTTTGCGCAAAATTCATTCACACTATTGGAATGCTAGTAGAACCTTGCACTTATCCAAAGAAAAGAAACGGAGACAAAAGCAGCATCTTCGGAAAATTAGTCGGAATTAATTGATACTAAACATGTTTGTTTCAACCCCTTCTGTGCTCAACTAAGTTTCCTATTCTAAGTAATTCTCAATCAGCTTGTTTGACCAACTAATTATGCAGCTGATTAATTCTAAATAATCTTAGAATCATCGTATGGTCTCTAAACAGATCTTATTTTACTAAATATAAACCTCTGTACACATTCCGGTATTCCTCATTTAGCTCAACCTGTTTGAATTTTGAGCGTATCTTAAATCAAGAAAACTGAGACATTGATCAGATTTTTTCTAATCAATGCCCCAGTTTTTAGACTTACATTAATTTGTTTTTTCCTTAATTAACAGAAACTGTTTGGTTTTCAGCCAATAAGTTGCCACTGCCATCATAGAAATTCATTGTTACTTGATCATCAGCTTTGATTAGGTCTGGCTTCACATAATAACTGATTGCCCCATCCTTAAAGCTCCCACCTTTACTGATCAGTTTACCATTGACAAACAAGTGCCCTTGGTGAACTTGAGTATCAGAACCATAGGCTCCTTTGATCGTTTGTGTGCCGATTTTATAAGTCAATTCGTTGATTTCAGCTGTTGGTGTTTGAATAGTGACATCAATCTCTGATCCTGGAATTTGCTGTCCTCGATTGTTGGCACCCATCAAGACTACTTGATCATCTTCTGACACTTTAAGGTTTCCTACATAATAACTGAACTTGCCATCTTTGAAGCTACCGCCTTGACTAACTTTTTCGCCATTGGCCAACAAGATTCCTTGGTAAACATCGCCTGTGTAGTTTCCTTCGATCACTGTACTGATTCCCACACGATGGGCTTCTGTTAATTGACCCAGTTGTTCTCCTATAGTCACTGGTTGTGGGTCCCCTAGTGGTGTATCGAATTTATCATAGCCTTGAATCGTTGCTTGATCCCCTGCTTTGATGATTTGAGAGTTCACATAATAGCTAAACTTGCCATCTTTATAGGTTCCGCCCCAACTAACGACTTCTCCATTTACTACTAATTTCCCTTTATGGATATCCCCCGTGTAAGTTCCAGTAATGGTTGAATCACCCAACTGATACTCGTCCACTTGATCAATTGATCCTGAAGATTCGGAAATCACTTCAATCTCTTTGGAATCTATCAATTTCTTCTCTTTGTTGTAGCCATCTAATACGACTTTGTCGCCGAATTTTAATTTGCCAGCACCAACATAATAGCTGAATTGACCATCCTTGAAGCTACCGCCCCAGCTGACAACTTTGCCATTAACGGTTAATCGGCCGAGAGACATATCCCCTGTGTAGGTTCCAGTAATATTGACATCTCCTACATGATATTCTTGTGGTTTCAACTCACTTTTCACTAGTTCTGCCACATAAGTTCCTGCCGTTAAATCACCAGTGCCGTAATTTGCCATAAAGTCAGCAGGTGAATAGCCTTTGGACTGACCATCTTCACGAATCCAATTTCCTGTCAGCTGATCTCCATCGTTCAGTGCTTTCGGTGCTGATAACTTAGTGTCTTCAACCGCTTTAAAGTGATCACCTAGAATTAATTTCTTAAGCGGAACTATAAGAAACATATCACTCATATCTGTTACTTTGCTGGTATCAAACCCACTTAAATCTAAACTTGTTACGCTACTCATACCTTCAAACATATAACTCATATCTGTTACTTTGCTGGTGTCAAAGTTGCTTAAATCTAGACTTGTTAAGTTACTCATATCGTAAAACATAGCATACATATCTGTTACATTACTGGTATCAAACCCACTTAAATCTAAACTTGTTACGCTCCTTAGTCCTCCGCCAAACATCCACTTCATATTTGTCACGTTACTGGTATCAAACCCACTTAAATCTAAACTTGTTATGCTGTTCATACCACGAAACATTTCACGCATATCTGTTACGTTACTGGTATCCAGCTGACTCAGCCCATCGATTTCAGTTACATTTTTAAGGTACGAATAAGAAAATAGGTTGCTAGAATCTTCTGGCGCCACTACTTTTCCAGCCAAGACAATTTTCTTGATGGCTTCACTATCTACTTTGTCGCTGTTCCAAGGTGATTCTTCATAGCCACTTAATTCACCTGCTTCGATCGTCAATACCCCTGTATTTTCATCAAACATATACGGACTAGTGCCCCACGTGCCTGTTTCAACGGAAACATACGTGCCAGCAGTCAGATCACCGGTGCCATAGTTTTTCATGAAATCTTCTGCTGTATAAACCTTCCCTGTGCCATCTTCTCGCTTCCAGGCAGAAGTAAGTTTTGCATTTTCGGAGCCTGATTCTACAAATTTAAAGGTATCTCCTAGAATTAATTTCTTAAGTGGAGTATCAACAAACATATCACGCATATCTGTCACTTTGTGAGTGTCAAAGTTGCTTAAATCTAGACTTGTTACGCGACTTAAACCTTGAAACATCATATACATACCTGTTACATTACTGGTATCAAACCCACTTACATCTAGGCTTGTTATGCTACTCATATTTTTAAACATATAATTCATAGATGTTACGTTACTAGTATCAAACCCACTTACATCTAGATTTATTACGCTACGCATATCGGAAAACATACAACGCATATCTGTTACGTTACTGGTATCTAGTTGACTCAACCCTTCGATTTCAGTTACATTCTTAAGTTGCTTACCAGTGTAAGTTGAACTAAACAAATAGCCAGAATATTTTGGAGCCACTACTTTCCCAGACAAGACAATTTTTTTGATTGCTTCATAATCCACTGTTCCGCTGTTCCATGGTGATTTTTCATAGCCACTTAACTCACCTGCTTCGATCGTCAATGTCCCTGTGTTTTCATCAAAATTATACGGACTGGTACCCCACCATCCTGTAGCAGAAACGTACGTGCCAGCAGTCAAGTCACCGGTGCCATAGTTGTTCATGAAATCTTCTGCTGTATAAACCTTCCCTTTACCATCTTCTCGCTTCCAGGCAGAAGTAAGTCCTGCTTTTCCGTAAAATGATTCTACAAATTTAAAGGTATCTCCTAGAATTAATTTCTTAAGTGAAGTATCAGCAAACATATCAGCCATATCGTTTACTTTACTGGTATCAAAGCCACTTACATCTAGACTTGTTATGTTACTCATATCTTTAAACATATAAGTCATATATGTTACGTTACTGGTATCAAAGCCACTTACATCTAAACTTGTTATGTTACTCATATCTTTAAACATAAAACCCATATCTGTTACTTTGCTGGTATCAAAGCTACTTACATCTAAACTTGTTACACTGCTCATACCATAAAACATATTACTCATAGTTGTTACGTTACTGGTATCCAGTTGACTTAACCCTTCGATTTCAGTTACATTCGTAAGATCCTTACCAGGGGTACCTGTACTAAATAAGTAGCTAGAATCTTCCGGAGCAACTACTTTCCCAGCCAAGACAATTTTTTTGATGGCTTCAAGATCCACTGTTCCACTGATCCATGGTGATTCTTTATAGCCACTTAACTCACCTGCTCCGATTGTCAATACTCCTGTGTTTTCATCAAAAGTATACGGACTGGTACCCCACGTGCCTGTTATCTTAGAAGCAGCTGCCACATTCGCTTTTTGCGCTACTTTTGGTGCTTCAACTGTTGGATTAGTTGCATCCCCTTCGCTGTCGGCAGTCGGTGCTGTTGCTTGCTCTTGTTCTTTTGCTTGGTCTTGGGTGTCATCCGTTGTTTCATCAGCTGCTTCATCGGTTGTTGCTAACGAATCACTAGCTGTAGTGGTTGAATCCGTTGGGTTTACTAACGGATCTGTGACGTTTTGTATCGTTTGATCGATGACTTCTTTTGCTTCATTCGCCTGTGTTTGTTCAGTAGCAGTTTCAGCTGTTGGTGTCAAAGTATCCGCTAATGCCATCGTTGGTGCGATCCCGGTATTTCCCATCACACCAGCCACCGCAAACATCGTTAATAGCTGTTTCTTACGTTTTGCTGTTAATTTTTTCTTACTCATATTTACTCCTTTTTTGCTCTTATTTTTGATCATTATTTTCTCGTCAATACCACTTCATCAGCTTTAGGTGTTTCCCCTGTTTTCAATTGATGTCTCTTCCCAATGTCCATTTTGTTACGAAGCTGACAAAATCGTATGGATCATCTCCCCTGTAGCATTTATTTTACTTGTTCTAATCAAGAGTAAACGCTCAATATAACTAATTAATATTCTTGAATTTTGATCGTTTACCATAACTGTTTTGTTGTATGTATTTTTTTCATTGATTGAGGAAATCATTCAAGCTTTCTCTACTACTTATCATCTGAAGAAATTTTGCATCTACATGTTACGATTTATGTAAAGGTTCATAAGTGGCAGAATAACCTGCAACCTTTTAGACAGGAGAAAGATTTAAATATATCAAAAAAGGAAGTGGAGACAAAAGTAGTTAGCATCAAGAAATAAGAAGGGATTCCCGAAAATTGACAAGAAACACAAAAACTAGTTTTTTGCTGTTGATTGTTACCTACTTGGTGCTTCTCAAATTTTTCGTAAATTTCAGCAGATTTTCCGAATACGCTGCTTTTGTCTCATGTTTATTCGTTTTTAGAGATACTAGAAGCGACTGAGACAAGTTCTGTCCCAGTCTCCTTAAAAAATTATAGAGCCCATATTCATGCCAACCAAATGGTAGACACATAATTATATTCAACAGAGCGATTATCGCATTCCCATTTATGAAATCTCTGATGAATGATAGAGGATAATTTCCAATCCTTGTATTCCAATGTTTTTTAAAAAAGCAGACAGGTTAATAAAAAAACTATCAACGTGAACTAACAAAAAAATCTGAGACAGAATGAGATTCATTCTGACCCAGATTTGATTTCACACCATTCATCAGTCCTTAATGACAAAGAGTCGAAAAACTCAAAAAGCAATCGACCTCCAAAGCTACTCCTGTCATCTAACAGGAAACGGTGGGTAGGTCGATTGCTTTATTCATTCAATTTGGTGCATAACTGTTTGTTTTATTCTTTATAACTGTTTAAAATTTACGGAATCTTTGATAACGTCGTTCAAGCAACTCTTCAGTGGAAGTTTGACATAGTTCGGTCAATTTTTCAATCAATGATTTTTGTAACATTCGACTGACTTTTTCTTTACTTAAAGCTTGCCCATTTACTGTTTCCGGTATCACACGATCGATGACATCTAATTCTAATAATTCAGCTGCCGCAACTTTCATTAATTCAGCCGCTTCAGCTGCTCGACTACCATCTTTCCACAAAATCGATGCAAAACCTTCAGGAGATAAGACAGCATAAATCGTCTGTTCAAGCATCCAAACTTCATCAGCTAAGCCAAGAGCCAATGCTCCTCCGCTTCCACCTTCACCGATGATGATTGCAATGATCGGTACTTTTAGATCAGACATCTCTAATAGGTTTCTGGCAATCGCTTCTCCTTCACCACGTTCTTCTGCACCGACACCACAATAGGCACCAGCAGTATTAATCAGTGTGATAATAGGACGATGGAATTTTTCTGCCTGTTTCATCAGACGAAGTGCTTTACGATAGCCTTCTGGATGAGGCGAACCAAAATTTCTGCGAATATTTTCTTGAAGGTCTCGTCCTTTTTGGATCCCAATAACTGTGACAGGTTTTCCATCTAATTTGGCAACCCCACCAACGACTGCTTCGTCGTCTCCAAACAAACGATCGCCATGAAATTCTTGAAACCCCTCAAAGATATCTTCAAAAAAATCAAGACTCGTCCAACGATCCTTTTCACGCGCCAGTTGAACGATCTCATGTGCTGTTTTATCCATGATTTATCCAACCTTTCTGCGTATGCATTTCCAACAAATGATGGATCGTTTCTTTTAGTTCTTTTCTAGGAACGATTTGATCAACAAATCCATGGGTAAGTAGAAATTCTGCTTTTTGGAAATCTTCCGGTAATTCTTGTTTGATCGTTTGTTCGATCACTCGTCTACCGGCAAAACCAATCAAGCTTTGGGGTTCAGCCAAGATCACATCGCCTTCCATTGCAAAACTCGCTGTTACGCCGCCTGTAGTTGGATCGGTCAATACTGTTAGATAAAACAAACCGGCATTGCTATGACGTTTGACAGCTGCTGAGATTTTTGCCATCTGCATCAAAGAAAAAATACCTTCTTGCATTCTGGCTCCTCCAGAAGCAGTAAACAAGACAACGGGTAAGCCAGCTTTTTCAGCCCGTTCAAACAAACGGGTGATTTTCTCACCTACAACGGTTCCCATACTGCCCATGATGAAATTAGAATCCATGACACCAATCGCAAATGGCAGACCGTGAATCGTTGCTTTTCCTGTCAATACCGCTTCATGCAATCCTGTTTTTTCTTGCATAGTTTGGATCTTTTCTTGATAATCAGGGAAGTTCAAGGGATCTTTTGTTACTAAATCCGTGTCCCATTCTTCTAAACTTTTTTCATCGATGATCAATGCTAATCGTTGCCAAGCACCAATACGAAAGTTATAACTACAATGAGGGCAAACCTTCTCATCACCAATATCTTTTGTATAAATGATGTGTTTACAATTAGGGCATTTAGCCCACATATTATCTGGAATAGACGGCGCATTCGTTGGTTGTTCTGCTCGATTAGGATTAATTCGAATGTATTTTTTCTTTTTGAATAAAGCCATCTACTCTTCTCCTATCTCTGTTTCAGGTGTCCAGTTCGGTAAAAAATCTTCTTGTAAAAAGGCGGTACTATAGTCCCCTGCGATAACTGCTGGATGACTGATTAAATCCATTTGGAACTCCGCATTCGTGATCACTCCATCGGTGACCACTTCACTCAACGCTCGCTGCATTTTCATCAACGCCTCAAAGCGAGTGTCTGCATGAACGATCACCTTAGCGATCATTGAATCATAATAAGGTGGAATCGTATAGCCGGAATAAACGGCACTATCAACTCGAACGCCCATGCCTCCTGCTGGTAACAAAAGGTTTTTGATTGTTCCAGGTGATGGTGCAAAATGAAAAGCCGGATTTTCTGCATTGATTCGACACTCAATAGCGTGACCAGAGAATCGCACATCTTCTTGTTTGATTTCCAACGGTTGTCCCGCAGCAATTTCAATTTGTTTTTTTACCAAGTCAATGTTTGTAACCATCTCAGTTACCGGATGTTCGACTTGGATCCGCGTATTCATTTCCATGAAATAAAATTCTCCCGCTTCATCCATTAAAAATTCAATCGTTCCAGCATTTTCATAATTAACCGCTTTGGCTGCACGAACTGCCGCAGCTCCTAATTCATCTCTTTTATTCTGAGAGATGACCACTGAAGGGGATTCTTCTAATACTTTTTGATTATTTCGTTGAAGAGAACAATCTCGTTCGCCTAAATGAAGGACATGCCCATAATGATCACCAAGGATCTGTACTTCAATATGTCTTGCTGGATAAATGATTTTTTCTAAATACATTTCATCATTTCCAAAAGCCGCTGCTGCTTCTTGCTGCGCAGAAGAAAAATGTTGCGGTAATTCTTCTTTTGATAAAACTTTACGAATCCCTTTTCCGCCACCGCCAGCGGCAGCTTTAAGCATGACCGGATAACCAATCTTATCCGCTACTGTTAGTGCTTCTTCAACTGTTGATAATACGCCATCACTTCCTGGAATAACAGGTACATTGGCTTCTTGCATCAAGCGACGTGCATTGATTTTATTCCCCATCGCATCGATCGTTCGACTCTTTGGACCAATAAAAGCAATATTACATTCTTCACACATAGAAGCAAAACGGCTATTTTCAGATAAGAACCCAAAACCTGGGTGAATCGCTTCTGCTTTGGTCACGATGGCTGCACTCAAAACTGCTTGGACATTCAAATAGGAGTCCGTCGCTTTTGCAGGACCAATACAAATTGCTTCATCTGCCAATTGAGTATGCAATGCGTCAGCATCTGCTTGTGAGTAAACAGCAACAGTCTGAATACCAAGCTCACGACAAGCGCGAATAATTCGTACGGCGATTTCGCCACGATTAGCTATCAAAACTTTTGAAAACATAACTCACCTATCCAATCATAAAAGTTAATTCAGCTTCAGCAACTTTTTTGCCATCCACTTTTGCAATTCCTTTACCAATACCAGCAGAAGATTTGATTTTCGTAATTTCTACTTCAAGATACAGTGTATCCCCTGGAGTGACTTTTCGACGGAATTTTGCTTTGTCTAAACCACCAAAATAAGCAGTCTTTCCTTTAAATTGTTCCAAGGATAATAACGCAACTGCTCCTGCTTGTGCCATCGCTTCAACGATCAAGACACCTGGCATCACAGGTTCTTCTGGAAAGTGCCCTTGGAAAAATGGTTCGTTGATCGTCACATTTTTCTTTGCAATGATTCGTTCGCCTTCCACCATTTCTTCGACACGATCAATCAGCAATAGCGGATAACGATGTGGTATGATTTCTTTAATTTCTTGAATGTTCATATTGCTCCTCTTTCCTCTTTTGCTTAATTTGGTTGAATTCTAAATAGTGGTTGATCGTATTCAACAACCGCTTCATTTTCAACAAGAATCTCAACGATTTTCCCATCGACTTCGCTTGTGATTTCATTCATCAATTTCATTGCTTCAATGATACAAATCACTTCACCTTTTTTGACACTATCTCCCACTGACTTAAATTGTGGTTTATCAGGGGCAGGTTGTAAGTAGACGATTCCAACAATCGGTGATTTTACCTCGACACCTTCGAAACTTTCTTGTGATGCTTCGACAGATGCTTGAGGTGCTTCACTAACTGGCGTTTGTTGGATTGGTGTTTGAGGTACTACCGTATCTCTAGGCGCTTCTGTGGCTACTGGCATTGGAGCCATCGTTCCCATTCCACGACTAGATTCATTTTTATTCATATATAATTCAAATTGACCTTCTCTTAAATCAAATTCAGTTAAAGTAGATTGATCGAATTGACTGACTAATTCCTTGATCTCATTGATATTCAAGATTATTCCTCCCAGCGTTTCATACACAAGACCGCATTGTGACCACCAAAGCCTAACGAATTGCTCATTGCATAAGTCAATTGCGCTGGTTTGCTTTCATTGATGACAACGTTCAAGTCAATTTCCGGATCTTGTTTTTGGACATTGATGTTTGGTGGAATAAATTGATGTTCTAGCGCCATTAAAGTAGCTAACGCTTCAATCCCTCCAGCTGCACCTAATAAGTGTCCAGTCATGGATTTCGTACTGCTGACATATGTTTCTTTGAATGAATCACCTAATGCTAGTTGGATCGCTTTTGCTTCTGCTTGATCATTAGCGGGTGTACTTGTCCCATGGGCATTGATATAGCCAACATCTTCTGGCTTAATACCCGCTTCATCCATGGCTAATTTCATTGCTTTGGCAGCGCCTGAACCATCTGGTGTAGGAGCAGTCATATGGAACGCATCACAATTAGCGCCGTAACCAACGATTTCTCCATAGATTTTTGCACCACGAGCTTGAGCATGTTCTAAAGATTCGATCACTAAGATACCCGCTCCTTCGCCCATCACAAAACCGTTACGTTCTTCATCAAAAGGAATCGAACCACGAGTAGGGTCTTCAGCATTCGATAGAGCTGTTAGTGCAGCAAAGCCAGCAATTCCCATTTCACAAATTGTTGCTTCTGCCCCACCAGCTAGAATGACATCTGAATAACCATGTTTGATATTGCGGTAAGCTTCACCAATAGCATTCGTTCCGCTCGCACAAGCAGTAACGATTGCTGTACAAATCCCTTTAGCACCTACACGTAGTGCAATGTTGCCGGCAGCCATATTTGCAATAGCCATTGGAACAAACATTGGTGAGACACGTTGCGCGCCTTTTTCGTGTAATCGGATCACTTGGTTTTCGATCGTTGGCAATCCGCCGATACCGGAACCAACAATGACACCAAAACGATCTTGATCGATTTTCTCTTTATCTAGACCGCTCATCCCTAATGCTTCTAGTGCTGCATAGATCCCATAAATCGAGAACATGTCCATCCGTTTGCTGTCTTTTTTTACAAAATATTTATCGTATGGGAAATCTTTGACTTCACCTGCTAGTGTGATTCCAGTTTCTGTGGCGTCAAATTTAGTAATGGGAGCAATCCCATTCGTTCCTTTTTGCAAACTATCTAAAAAGCTTTCAGCATCATTACCGATTGGTGAAGTGACACCATAGCCTGTAATTACTACTCGATTCATTATTGTTTTCCTCCTTTTTATCCGTGCATCACGAGACCGCCATCAACATTGATGACCTGTCCTGTGATATAAGGACTCTCTGCTAAGAAAATCGCAGCATTCGCAACATCTTCCACGCTGCCAAAACGTTGCATTGGAATTTGTTTTACTACTTGCTCTTTGACTTTATCAGATAACACTTCGGTCATATCCGTAGCGATAAAACCAGGAGCAATGGCATTACATGTAACACCGCGTGCAGCCGCCTCACGAGCAACAGATTTTGTAAAACCAACGACACCTGCTTTGCTTGCTGCGTAATTTGCTTGTCCGACATTACCAATCAAGCCTGAAACACTTGACAAGTTGATAATTGCACCTTCACGTTTTTTCATCATTTTCTTTAAAACGTGTTGTGTCATATTGAATGTTCCTGTTAGGTTGATATCTAAACAAGCTTTAAAATCTTCTGCTGACATGCGCATCAATAATTTATCGTTCGTAATCCCTGCATTATTGATTAGAATATCGATTGATCCTAATTGTTTTTCTGCTTCTTCTACCATCAAACCAGCTTTTTCATAATCTGAGATATCGCCAGAAACACCGATGCAGTTCACACCTTGAGCTTTGATCTCATTGATTTTTTCTTCTGGAATTGCTTTTCGTCCATTTAAAACGATGTTTGCGCCTGCTTTTGCAAAAGCTAGCGCCACAGCAGCACCAATTCCTCTTGTGCTACCTGTTATAAATACGTTTTTTCCTGTTAGCTCCATAACATGCCTCCGATACTTGTCATTGTTTCTTCTAAAGTTTGTTGATTTTCTACTCTTAAAACCGGAATCGTTTTATCGATTTTCTTCATAAAGCCACTTAATACTTTACCTGGTCCAACTTCGATCACACGTTCCACACCAAGTTCTTTTAATTGATGGATGCTTTCATAAAAATGTACCGGCTTCATCACTTGTTGTTCAAGCAGAGTCGGTATCCGATCTTTGTTCATGATTTCAGTTGTCGTATTACTGATGACAGGAATTGTTGGCTCATTAAAAGTGATCGTTTTTAGCTCAACGGCTAATTTTTTTGCTGCTGGCGCTAAGATTGCTGTATGAAACGGACCACTCACATTAAGTGGAATCATTCGTTTGATGCCTTTTTCTTGCATGATTCTTACTGCTTCATCCACTGCTTGTTCTTCACCGCCAATTACGATTTGTTGGGGTGTATTATAATTTGCAGGCGAAACAATTCCTAATCGTTGAGCTTCCAAACAGCTTTCTTCAATCACTTCTACAGGTGCATTCATAACAGCTACCATTTTCCCACTACCAAGTGGTGCAGCCTCAGTCATAAAAGCCCCTCGTTTTGCCACTAAAGCGACTGCTTCACTAAACGACAAAGCTCCACTAGCTACTAAAGCGGAATATTCGCCTAAACTTAATCCTAGAGCAGCTTGAGGTGTAATCCCTCTTTCTTTCAACAAACGATAAAAAGCAATGCTGACCGTTAAGATTGCTGGTTGCGTATAAGCGGTTTGATTGAGTCGTTCATTTTCTGAAAAACACAATTCCGCCATATCATAGCCTAGAATATCACTTGCTTCATTAAACGTTTCTTTGACGATAGTTTCTTGATAGAGATCTTGTCCCATGCCTGGATACTGAGCGCCTTGTCCGCTAAATAAAAATGCTGTCTTCATGTATTTTCTCCAATATTTTTAGGATATATGCTCATGTCTTGATTTATTAAAAAGGACCAAGACACTCCTATTTAAGGAAAATGTCCCAGCCCCCAACCTAATCTAAATGATTATGCAGTTTGTTTTTCAACATAAGTTACTAAATCTTGAACTGTTTTGATGCCGTCTTCTGTTTCGATTTTCACGTCAAATTCGTCTTCGATTTCATTAATGATTTGGAATAAATCCAAGCTATCAGCTTCTAAGTCTTCTTGGATGTTTGTTGTTAATTTGATTTCTTCTGTTTCTTTTCCTAACTCTTCTGCAATAATTTCTTGAATTTTTTCGAATACCATAATATATATTCCTCCGATATTGTTTACAATTTTATGTTTTATCAGCTTACAGTTCCATGAGGATACTTCCCCATGTTAAACCTCCACCGTAACCTGTAAATACTACTTTTTGTTTTTTTCCTAAAGTGATTTGCCCACTAGCTACCGCTTCATCTAATAGGATTGGAATACTTGCAGCAGAGGTATTTCCGTATTTATCCATATTGGTTAAGAATTTTTCTTGCGGTATTTTTACCTTGCGTGCAATTTTCTCAATGATTCTAAGATTTGCTTGATGTAAAAGCAGATAATCAACTGACACATTTTGAGTGATGTCTTTAATGTTTTTTGCAACGTCTCTTACAGCAAAATCAAAGATATCTCTTCCTATCATTGATAAATAAAAAGAGCCTTTTGCATCCTTTACATACACCGGTGATCCGTTCGAATGATAGCCAGCTGTGAGTGACGATCCTCGAGTGCCATCTGCTTCCAGATGTTCTGCAATTATTTTCTGCTCTGTACCAGCTTCAAGTAACACACCACCAGCACCATCACCAAACAGGACAGCCGTTGAACGATCAGACCAATCGATTAATTTGGATAATGTCTCGCCACCAATCACTAATCCTTTATTTGAACCGCACCGAATCATTTTCTCTGCCATGCTTAAAGCATAAACAAAGCCTGAACATGCTGCACTAAGATCAAATGCAATTGCATTTGTTGCACCAAGTTTACCTTGAACCTGGACAGCCACAGAGGGTGTCGTAAAATCAGGAGACATGGTTGCTACAAGAATGAAGTCAAGTTCTGTCGGATCGATGTTCTTTTTTTTGATGAGCTTTTCTGCTACTAAATAGCAAAGATCAGAAGTTTCTTGATCTGTGACGCAACGCCTTTGTTTGATACCTGTTCGCGATGAAATCCATTCATCTGAAGTGTCCATCATTTTGGAAAGATCATCATTGGTAATGATTTTTTCGGGAAGGACACTAGCTGTTGCTGTGATCGTTCCAAATTGTTCCATTAAAAATCCTCACTTGTAATCTCGCAAAAAATCATGCAAGTTTTTCAATGCAGCCAGTAAAGCTTGCTGTTCGTCGGTAGCCATGCCATCCAAGATATTTTTGACCATTTCACGATGAAAGTGCTGATGGACACGATATAAAAGTTTGCCTTTTTTTGTCAGTCCTAATTTCACCACTCGTCGATCATCTTCACTTCGAATGCGTTCAACATAGTCTTTCTTTACTAACTTATTGATAGCAGTGGTCAAGGTCCCAACAGTAATCGACAGTTCTTTGGCTACTTCTGAAGTCGTTTTTTTCTTGTACATACCGATTGCCTCGATCGTATGCATCTCTGTAATTGACAAATCTTTGAACTGAGATTTTTTTAATTCAGATTCTTCGATTGTCAAAATATCATTGAAGACACTAACAAGATAATCATTTACTGTTTTCAAATCTGGTTCCATGTTCCACCATCCACTAATTAGTTTGATTATCAAATCATTTGATGTTCAAACTATATCTTAACTTTTTTCAAAATGCAACCTAAAAAGCTCATTTTTTTCGATTATGAACTTTTTCTAAGAAAAAATTCATTTTAAAATCCTATTAAATCAACAATCACCCATTTAAACATTAAAAATATTTCTCAAATAAATATTTTGATTATCAAACTATTTTTACTTAAGACTCAGCAAACGAAAAGGTTGTTCCTTTGCCGTAAATTTGATATAGTATTTTTTGATAAAAAAGGAGAAAGAACGTTGAAAGAAAAAGTAAAAAAACTCCCCTTGCTTCCTGGGGTATACTTGATGAAAGATCATACCGGAACTGTGATTTACGTGGGAAAAGCAAAACAATTAAAAAATCGTGTAAGTAGTTATTTTCGTCATAGTAAACAACATTCAAAAAAAGTTCGCCGATTGATTCATCATATCGCTGACTTTGATTTTGTCGTCGTGGATACTGAATTAGATGCACTATTGTTAGAATGTCAATTAATCCAGTACTACCGCCCTTTTTACAACCGTCAAATGAACTATTTTAGTAACTATAATTATTTACATATTACAAATAATGGTTTTTCCCTTTCGGATATGCCACTTGCCCGTACTTACGGTCCCTTTCGACTTTACAAAAAAATGCCGGCTATTTTACGCATCATTGAAGAAACCTATCAGATGCCGTGGCTGTCTGAAATCAGCCTTTTAGCTTTAAATACACAATTACCGGAAATGAATCAGTTGTCATTTGAACAAAAGAAAAAAGAGATTCAAAATCTGTTGCAAGGGCGCAATAAAAAACTAATCACTTACTTGAAGAAAAGGCAAAATCATTTTATCGAACAATTGAATTTTGAAAAAGCTGCCCAAATCCAACAAGATATTGAGTTATCCACAGCTTTCATTAAAAGAATACAGGCGCAAAAACTATTTCTAAGGACGCCTAAAATCACTTTCCATTTACCTCTGGCAGCGGACGAAACGAAACAAAAACATTATTTGATTTGTTACGGTCAACTGGCTGAAACGGCCATTACGTCTAATGATGAATCTCCTTATTTTTATTATGAAAATGCAAAAGCTGGTTTGTCCTTGAAGCGACAGTTGCAAAAAGAAGAAATTGACCCCGTCCTTATACTAATGAGTTACCATAAGAAAATTCTCGCCCAAAATGAATTGTAAAATAAAAAGAAACCGTGAACTACCAAACATTGGTCTACAGTTCACGGTTTCTTTTCGTTGTTTTATCCATTTAACCAATTATTCCCCTAATCTTCTCACTAGCCGAAAAAAATCTAAGGAAAAATAGGCGTCAGACTTTTTCTTCTGTTCATCGGAGCAATCTCTTGCTGATACAAACGCTTGTGGATAGAACACGCCCATCCTGGTCACTTCAAGAAGACTTCTTACGAACGAAGCCTGATCCATTAAGCCATAAAAAAAGCAGCTCTAAAGCACCAAGAGAAAATTTTCTAAAAAATCCTCTCTTGGTTGCTCAGAGCTGAACGCTTCTTTCATGATCTTTTATTGGATCAAGTCATAAATTTCCATTGCAACGATATCGATATTGTCAAATTCATATTGTTGATGTGAATCTGTTTCAGTTAATTCAAATGTTTCAGTTGCTTTGTCATAAGTAACTGTACATTTTTCAACGCCCTCTTTTTCAAAACGACGGACTTGCAGTTCATTATCTGCTGATTCGACCATTGCCTCCAGTCGTTTAATGATTGCAACTAATTGTGAATGTGCCATCGGAGGTCCTCCTTTTCTTATTTCTGTTATATTGTAACAAAAGCACAGACGACTTGCATTGATTTTCTCCAAAAAAAGCGAGTTTTTTAAGATTTTTTTTCTGGGTTCTTTCCTTCAGGCCACCAAAGCTTAATCAATGCTTGAGTACCGTCATTTTCAAATCCCTGATCTGCTAATTGTTCATATAATTTTAAAGCTTGCGTTGTCGCTGGTAACTTCAATGCCATTTTATCTGCTTCATCTAACGCAATTTTCAAATCTTTAATAAAATGTTTAACAAAAAATCCTGGCGTATAATCCTCTTTTAAAATACGAGGAGCATAATTACTTAATGACCAGTTTGCCGCACTGCCTCCTGAGACTGTTTCAATGACTTTTTCAAAGTCAAGTCCTGCTTTTGAAGCATAAGCAAGTAACTCGGTCATGCCTGTCATAGTCCCTGCAATCATGATTTGATTTGCCATTTTCGCATGTTGTCCTTTTCCTGCTGTCCCATGTAAAGTAAAAGTAGATCCCATCACTTGAAACAAAGGTAAAACTTTTTCATAGACACTTTTTTCACCACCAACCATGATTGTCAAAGTGGCATTCTTCGCACCCAGATCTCCACCTGAAACTGGAGCATCTAAAGCAGCTGCACCTTTTTCTGTGGCTGTTTTTGCAATTTTTTCTGCAAGCGTAGGGGTACTAGTTGTTAGATCAACCAAAATTCGATCTTGGACATCCGTTGCAAAGATCCCATTTTCGCCATAGTAAATTTCTTCTACATCTTTGGGATAACCAACCATCGAAAAGATGATCTCACTATTTTTAGTGACATCTTTAGGTGTTTCAGCCCAAATGGCTCCCTTTTTGACTAGCTCATCCGTTTTTGCTTTTGTTCGATTATAAACAGTTACTTCATGTCCTGCGTTCATAAGATGCTCAGTGATTGCGCGTCCCATGACTCCTGTCCCGATAAAACCTAATTTCATATTCGTGACCTCCTAAAAATCAAAAAATCTTTGTCTCTATGCTAAGTATACGCCAGAAACAAAGATTTTTTTAGGATAAATACCTAAATTTATCGTTTAAATGAGTTTAATTTGATTTTTATTCTTTCGATGGATGCCTCTTCTTCTTTTCGTTGCATTTCTTTTTCATGATAGATAATCATATCTTCATAAAATTCAATCATCGCTTCGCCAAAGTGCGTAGAGGAAATATCATATAATTTTGATTCCAATACTTTTTGGTCACGAGGGACTTCACTTTTTATATAATCAATAAGTGCTGGTGCGAAATCCTCATCGGTTTCAAATGTTTTCCCAAGGGAGGGATGATCAAACAAACGATTAAGATAAGCATTTCCCTCAATTACACAAGGTGTCCCTGAAGCCATTGCTTCCGTATAAGTTAAACCTTGTGTTTCTGAAGTTGAGGCACTAACAAAGTAATCAGCTGCTTTATAATACAATGCCACATCTTCGTTATCGACTTCTCCAGTAAATTGGACAAATTCATCCAATGCTAGTTCGTTGATTAGCTCTTGCAACTCTTCAAGGTAAGGCCCTTTGCCAACGATCACCATTCGTGCATTGGGATACGCTTTTAGAACTTGGGGAAACCCCTGGACCAATGCTTGAATATTTTTTTCATAAGAGATACGACTTAAAGATAAGATCATTAACTCATCATCTTTGATATTCAGCGATTCTCTGATTTCTTTGATAGCTTTTTGCGTGATTCCTTCCCTTTTAAATTTCTCAATATCGATCCCTGTAGGAATCACTCGAAGTGGTGCGACAACACCATAACTTCTTAATGTATCAATTACTCGTTCACTGGGACAGACAACCCCTGTTGTATGGTTAACAAATAAGCGGGAGAGATATCTGACATGAGATTGACGTATCACTTTGCCTTTAGCAATATAGTGTAGATAATCTTCATACATCGTATGATACGTATGGATCAATGGTATTTTCAGCTTTTTAGCAACCATTTTACCTAAAATCCCTGCACCAAATTCTGTATGAGTATGAATCAGTTCTAATTCAAGTTCCTTCGCTACTAAATAAGCGTACCACATACCTCGTACCACTATTCGCCGATCTTTAAAGGAAACGAATGGAACACTCGGCATACGAATGACGTCTTTTTCTATTTTATCAGCATTTGGATCGGTTGTCGTAAAAATATAGACTTCATGTCCATGTTTTTCTAGTTCATTTTTTAAGGTTTTGATCGATGTAGCAACTCCGCTTACCTGCGGAAAATAGGTATCGGTAAAAAAGCCAATTTTCATGATTTTTTGCCTCCAAACTACCCTTTATTATTTTGTCTTTCATTTATGGAAGAATCTGCTTCTTCTAACACTTGTGTATACACCAGTTTCAGTTGCTCACCAATTTTCTCAATACTTCGTGCTTGGGCAGTCTGATATCCAGCTGCCACTAGACTAGGAACTTCTTCTTCCACGATCTTTTTGATCAATACGGTAAATTCTTCATTAGAGCGACCCATGTAACAATTTTTTTTATCTTCTAACCAGCCATCATAGACTGGAATGTCTCGTACAAGAACATTTTGCTTACTTGCTAGTGCCTCTAATACTACAATTCCTTCTGTTTCTTCATAAGATGGGAAGAAAAAAAGGTCAGCGCCTGAGTATGCACCCTCAATAATTTCTCCCCGAATATATCCCGGAAAGATCACATTATCTGGGTGTTCTTCTTTCACAATCTGTCGGATATTTTTTGGGATCGAATACATAGGTACATGTCCAAACCAAATAAATGTATATTCTGGGAGTTTTTTTGCAATTTCTACAAAATCAATGATCCCTTTACGAGCAAAAAAAAGGCCAACACAGATAATCACTTTCTGATCTGGTGATAATTTGAAATAGTCGCGAAATTTTTGTTCTTTGATTGGATCTGGTTGATATTTTTTTAGATCAATCCCATTTGATATCGATTGGATCGGTAAATCTATGCCGTAACTTTCCAGTAATCTTTTAGAATATGGCGTAGGTGTGATGAGATAATCCGCCTTTTGATATAATCCCACTAAATATTTTTTTACTAATGGCGATAATTGATTAGAGCCAATAAATGAGTTACGAAAATCTTCCTCTGTTGAGTGAGCATGATAGACGATCTTCTTGCCGTCTTTTCTTGCTTTATTGACCATATTGTGACTATTGATACCATATGTATTGATGTGTAAGATATCATAGTCATCTTTACTATCTAGCGTGTAGGGAATCCCCATTTCTTTTAGAGCACGTTTTTGGTGGTCAAGCGCTCGTCCAATACCAGATTTCGCAAGTATTTTTTCACTTTCAAAATATAATAATACCTTCACCTTACGTCCTCCTTCATTTATATAGTATAACATAGCGCTGAACCTGTCACTCAAACTTAAGCCCTATTTTAAAATAACTCTATTTTTCATTCCTTATTTTTACCTATATGTAAAAATCCCATTGTAAAAAGCTGATACAGCTACTATCGCTGTACCAGCTTTTACTCGTAATATTATTTTACGTATTCATTTACAAGTTCAACGACTTCTTCCATCGTGTCACATTCTTTCAAAGCACGATCAGCAAGTTCAGCCATCTTCGTTGTATCTAAACGTTTCATTAAACTACGTGTTTTCAAGATTGATGTTGCACTCATTGAGAATTCATCTAATCCCATACCTACAAGTAGCGGAACTGCGGTTTGATCCCCAGCCATTTCGCCACACATACCAGCCCATTTACCTTCAGCATGCGCTGCATCGATCACGTTTTTAATCAAACGTAGGATTGATGGGTTGTAAGGTTGATACAAGTATGAAACACGTTCGTTCATACGGTCAGCTGCCATAGTGTATTGGATCAAGTCATTCGTTCCTACTGAGAAGAAGTCAACTTCCTTAGCAAACTTGTCAGCTAAGACAGCAGCTGCTGGAATTTCGATCATGATGCCGACTTGGATCGTATCAGATACTTCCACGCCTTCATTCAATAATTTTTGTTTTTCGTCTTCAAAGATTGCTTTTGCAGCACGGAATTCTTTAAGAGTCGCTACCATTGGGAACATGATACGTAAGTTTCCATGAACAGATGCACGTAATAATGCGCGCATTTGTGTACGGAACATTTCGTCACCTTGTTCTGACAAGCTGATTCGTAATGCACGATAGCCTAAGAATGGGTTCATTTCATGAGGCAATTGTAAGTAAGGTAATTCTTTATCGCCACCGATATCCATCGTACGCACGACAACCGGTTTACCTTCCATACCTTCAAGAACTGCTTTATATGCTTCATATTGGTCATCTTCAGTTGGGAAATCAGGAGAATCCATGTACAAGAATTCTGTACGGTAAAGACCAACCGCTTCCCCGCCGTTATTATGAACACCAACTAAA
The DNA here is from genome assembly GCF_051711145.1 of Enterococcus sp. DIV0691. NCBI lineage: Bacteria > Bacillati > Bacillota > Bacilli > Lactobacillales > Enterococcaceae > Enterococcus > Enterococcus sp. DIV0691. The sequence goes on along the minus strand of NZ_JBIOLY010000001.1, from coordinate 888,688 downwards.
TCTTTTGGTGTACCAATATTTGCTGCTAATTCAAAATGTTTGCCATCAGCAGTAACAGTTTCAGCATTTTTTAATTTTTCCCATTCTGCTTTTTGAGCAGCGTATTCAGCACCGATTTTTTCAAATTCAGCTTTTTGTTCAGCTGTAGGATCAACGATTACATCGCCTTCAATCCCGTTAACAGCTAACATGTCGCCTTCTTTGACTTTAGCAGTGATTTCTTTTGTACCTACGATCGCTGGGATTTCTAAAGAACGTGCCATGATCGCTGAGTGTGAAGTACGTCCGCCGATGTCAGTTACAAACGCTTTAACAAAATTGCGATCTAATTGAGCAGTATCACTTGGTGTCAAATCATGAGCAACAACAACTACTTCTTCGTTAATCATTGATGGATTTGGTAATGTCACACCTAGTAAATGCGCTAAAATACGTTTCGCAACGTCGCGGATATCAGCCGCACGTTCTTGCATATAAGCGTTGTCTTCCATAGCTTCGAACATACTGATATACATATCAGTTACTTCTTTTAATGCTGATTCAGCGTTTACGCTGTTATCATTAATGTTTTGTTTAATTTGACCAACCATTTCTGGATCAGACAGAACCATCAAGTGTGCGTCAAATACTTGCGCTTCTGCTTCACCTAAGCTTTGCGCTGCTTTTTCACGAATTTGTTGCAATTCTTCAGTAGATTTTGCTAAAGCATCATCTAAACGAGATGCTTCAGCTGCTGTATCTTCTACTGTTGTCTTACTGAATGTTAAATCCGGTTGAACTAGCAGGTAAGCTTTTGCAACGGCAACGCCGTCACTAGCGGCAATCCCTTTTAGCATTTCAACCATTATTCAGATAATCCTTCTTTCTTCATTGTATCAACGATAGCTGCCATTGCGTCTGCTTCGTCAGCACCTTCAGCTGTGATTGTAACGTCAGAACCTTGACCCACACCTAAAGACATAACGCCCATGATAGATTTCAAGTTTACTGATTTACCTTTATACTCTAAGTTTACATCAGAGTTAAATTTGCTTGCTGTTTGTACTAATAATGTAGCTGGACGTGCGTGGATTCCAGTTTCTGCTACTACGTGAAATTCTTTCTTTTCCATATTAATCGGTCTCCTTTAAGTGAGTGTTGTTTTTATGTGAGGGTTTTCTTTTTTAGCAGTTTACTAAGAACACTAATAAGTAGTACCCTTTCATTTGTAAAGATTACCATTTTTTCCCGATAGATACAACAGTTTTCATTTAAATTCAACTAAAAGTGTGGAAAATAATTAGCACTACTTTTAAAAATATGAATACATAGGATAACAACCGTATTCATTCTACCTCACTTCTTTTTTTAGTAGCTTTGATTCTCTTTACTGATCCCTCAGTAAACAAGCAAACAAAAATAGACTCTGCCAAGTGAAATATCTCCTTCTATTTATCATTTTTATCGAAGAACGACTTATTCATTTCTTCATTTATTTTGAAAAACTAAATACTTGCACGCGTCCTAAAATTTAGTATAATTATAGCCAAAGGTCAATAATGGTCAATAACATTTTTTACCTTTTCAACTTTTGAGTAAATGAGGGTTATTCTTTTACCTTCGTAGTCACGCGTTGTAAAATAGAATGGAAACATGTGAATCATGTGAAAGGACGTGAATCATTTATGCTTTGTCAAAATTGTGGGAAAAATGAAGCAACGATCCACTTATATGCAACAGTAAACGGACAGAGAACGCAACTTGATTACTGCCAAAGTTGCTATCAAAAAATTAAAAATCAACAAAATGGAGGTCTGACTAGTATGGCTCAAAATGATCCTTTTGGTTTTGGCAGCTTGGACGACTTATTCCGCTCCATGTCCCGCCAAATGCAACAGCAAGGAAACTATGAACAAACTCCTCCGACCCAATTTGGTGGTAACAACAACTTTAACGGCGGTCAACCACCGCAACAAGGAAATTCCGAAGGTCTTTTAGGAGAATACGGAATCAACATCACCGAACAAGCTCGTCAAGGTGACATTGATCCTGTGATCGGCCGTGATGATGAAATCAAACGTGTGATCGAGATTTTAAACCGTCGAACAAAAAACAATCCGGTATTAATCGGTGAGCCTGGTGTTGGTAAAACTGCCGTAGTTGAAGGACTTGCACAAAAAATCGTAGATGGCGATGTGCCGCAAAAATTAATGGATAAAGAAGTGATTCGTTTAGATGTGGTTTCTTTGGTTCAAGGAACTGGTATCCGTGGACAATTTGAAGAACGGATGCAAAAATTGATCGAAGAAATTAAGCAGGCTGAAAATGTCATATTATTCATTGATGAAGTCCATGAAATTGTCGGTGCTGGTTCTGCCGGTGATGGGAACATGGATGCGGGAAATATTTTAAAACCAGCTCTAGCTCGTGGCGAACTACAAATGGTTGGTGCCACTACATTAAATGAATACCGCATCATCGAGAAAGATGCAGCTTTAGAAAGACGGATGCAACCGGTTCGGGTCGTTGAACCTTCTGTTGAGGAAACAATCAGTATCTTAAAAGGATTGCAAAAACGCTACGAAGACTACCATCACGTCAAATATACCGATGAAGCAATCGAAGCTGCAGCTATTCTCTCAAATCGTTATGTTCAAGATCGTTTCTTACCAGATAAAGCGATTGACTTGCTTGATGAAACTGGCTCAAAGAAAAACTTAACGATTCAAATCGTTGATCCTAAAACCATTGATAAAAAACTTGAAGAAGCACAGGAACAAAAAATCCAAGCTTCTAAAGAAGAAGACTTTGAGAAAGCCGCTTATTATCGTGACCAAATCAGTAAATTAGAAAAGATGAAAGAACGTCAATTAACAGATGAAGAAACGCCTGTTATCACAGAAAAAGATATGGAAAAAATTGTGGAAGAACGTACGGGCATCCCCGTTGGCGATCTAAAAGAAAAAGAGCAAACACAATTGAAGAATCTTGCAACTGATCTAAAAGCACATGTGATTGGACAAGACGATGCCGTAGATCGTGTGGCAAAAGCTATTCGTCGTAATCGGGTTGGCTTGAGCAAGAAAAACCGCCCTATCGGATCATTTTTATTCGTAGGTCCAACTGGTGTCGGCAAAACTGAATTAGCCAAGCAACTGGCATTTGAATTATTCGGTTCCGAAGATTCAATGATTCGTTTTGATATGTCTGAATACATGGAAAAACACAGTGTATCTAAATTGATTGGTTCTCCTCCTGGCTATGTGGGCTATGAAGAGGCAGGTCAACTTACTGAAAAAGTACGTCGTAATCCTTATAGCTTGATTTTATTGGATGAAGTGGAAAAAGCACATCCTGATGTGTTACACATGTTCCTCCAAATTTTGGATGATGGCCGTTTGACTGACGCACAAGGTCGGACAGTAAGCTTTAAAGATACGATCATCATTATGACAAGTAATGCTGGTACAGGTAAAGTCGAAGCAAATGTCGGTTTTGGAGCAGCTCGTGAAGGGGTTACTCGTTCTGTTTTAAACCAACTAAACAATTACTTCACACCTGAATTCTTGAACCGTTTCGATGGAATCATCGAATTTAGCGCGCTATCAAAAGAAAACTTAATGACCATCGTTACCTTGATGCTAGATGAAGTCAATGAAATGTTAGCAGCACAACAACTGCATATCGAAGTGCCGACAAATGTCAAAGAAAAACTTGTTGACTTAGGCTATGACCCAGCAATGGGCGCACGCCCTCTTCGTCGAACGATCCAAGAACAAATCGAAGATGGAATTGCTGAATTTTATTTAGACCATCCTTCAATCCATGAACTAAAAGCAAAATTGGATAAAGAAGAAAAAATTGTGATCACTTCTAAACCAGAACGTTTAGTCAAAGAAACGACAAACGAGCCAGCAAACTAAACATCTGACAAAAACTTCGCTTTGCGACTGATAAAAAATGAAGCACCCATGAAAAAGCGACAGCTTTTCTCACGGGTGCTTCATTGCTCAAAGCGGATTTTTGATTGTTTTTTGACAAAAAGCAAAATACTGTTCTTTTCATTAGAAAAAAATTATAATGAAATTAAGTTGTATCTAAAATCTACATAAAAGAGGTGAGCGCCATGAAATTTGTCAATGTAACGAATAGTCATTCACGTTTGGTTTTAAACCAATTGGAAAATACAGATGCTCATATGGTGAAGGTTTACACTGCAGGCAATACAATGATTGTTTACACTGAAGCACCGGAACATAACGAGATTTTACTGATTAATGAAAAACGAAAAATACAACCCAAAGAAATTGAAGAAGTCAAAACGTACTTCCTCAATAAAATCCATGACGCCCTATATCAAGAAAACGAAATCCAAGTAATTGAATTAGATGACTTAGTTGAAATCTCGATTCCGAAACATCATCCCCACACTGAGGTTGCAATGTGATGATTACAAATAAACAAAAAAAGAAACCTTTTTTAGAAGGATCGAAGGATAATGTTTGATTTTATCCTTGATCCAGCTCATTTATAGAGCTGGATCTTCTAAGAATGATTGGTTTCTTTTTTTGGTGTTTTTCCTAGTCGAACGATTGCTCTTACTTCGTTAACGATCGATTCATTATGCTCCCAACCTTCAACATCTAACAGCCTGCATAAACGCTGCATTTCTAACTTTTTTCTTGCTTTACGTTGTTTTCGTTGCTCCAGTGTTTCCATCCGACTCCCCCTTTTTTCTTTTTATATGTACACATCTTTATTTTAATTCATTTTATTTCAAAGAATTTACCAATTTTTTTTTTTGCTTTTTTGGTAACCTGTAATCAATGAAATGAGGCTGCGATAGCCTCTAAGATTCGTTGACTTGCGTAACCATCTCCATAAGGATTTTTTGCTTGTGCCATCTTTTCATAAGCCTTTACATCAGTTAACAATTGTTTTGTCTCGTCATAAACTGTCTCTTCGTCTGTACCAACGAGTTTTAAAGTTCCGGCTTTTACACCTTCCGGTCGTTCAGTGGTATCGCGTAAGACAAGAACCGGAACACCTAAAGAAGGTGCCTCTTCTTGAACTCCGCCTGAATCAGTTAATATAAGATAACTTTTGGCTGCACAATTGTGAAAATCAATGACATCTAATGGTTCGATCAGCTGAACATTCTCATATTGTCCTAAAATAGTATCAGCTAATTCTCGTACTTTAGGATTTTTATGCATCGGAAAAATAATGGATACATCAGAAAATTCTTCAGCAATCCTTCCTAATGCTTGAAAAACGTTCGCCATTGGCTCGCCTAGGTTCTCACGTCGATGCATTGTTACTAATAATTGTTTAGTAGAGCTGCTCGAAAGATGATCGCTTTTTTGATCCGCCACGATGGTGTACCTCATCGCATCGATCGCCGTATTGCCAGTAACGAAGATGTTTGCTTCATCGTGGTGCTCTCTTCTAAGATTATCAGCACTTTCATTGGTTGGCGCAAAGTAGAGATCCGCTAAAACATCTGTGGCTTGCCGATTGATTTCTTCAGGAAACGGTGACCATTTGTTCCAAGTTCGTAATCCTGCTTCGACATGTCCGACTTTAATTTGTTGATAAAATGCTGCGGTTGCTGCAGCAAATGTTGTGGTCGTATCTCCATGAACTAAGACGATATCAGGCTGTTCTGCTTGTAAGATTGGTTCTAATGATAAAAGAACTTTCGTTGTAATAGCGGTGAGTGTTTGATTGACACTCATCACATCTAGATCGTGATCAGGAGTAATTTCAAACACTTCTAACACTTGGTCTAACATTTCACGGTGCTGGCCTGTAACCGTCACGATTGATTCAAAGCGCTCATCTTTTTCCAGCGCTTTGATCAAAGGTGCCATTTTTATTGCTTCTGGACGTGTTCCAAAGATCGACATTACTTTAATCATCATTAAATTCCTCCGGATTATTTAGTTATTCTCTCCCGGCTATTTTCATAGTACTCCCAAAGCACCACCATGTGATGAGCGCTTTACATTAAACTTTTTAATTTGACATTTGGGTACTTGTCAGCAAACCAACGTTCAGCAAATTGGTTTTCGAACAAGAATAATGGCTGATCAAAACGGTCACGTGCCAAGATATTACGACTAGAACTCATCTTCTCATCTAAATCTTCTGGTTCGATCCAACGGGCAATCTTATGACCCATAGGTGACATGATCACTTCTGCATTGTATTCATTTAGCATCCGGTATTGGAATACTTCAAATTGAAGTTGTCCAACTGCGCCAATGATGTATTCTTCCGTCAAATAAGTTTTATAGAGTTGGATCGCACCTTCTTGGACTAACTGATAGATACCTTTATGGAATGATTTTTGTTTCATCACATTTTTAGCAGTGACTTTCATAAATAATTCCGGAGTAAAGGATGGTAACTCTTCATACGCCACCTTCAATTTTCCTTCATAAAGAGTATCGCCAATTTGATAATTTCCTGTATCATAGACCCCGATAATATCCCCTGCTACAGCATTCTCGACATTCTCTCTTGAGTCAGCCATAAACTGCGTCACATTACTTAACTTCAATTTTTTACCTGTTCGTTCTAATTGAACATCCATCCCACGTTCAAAAGTTCCAGAACAGATTCGCACAAAAGCAATCCGATCTCGGTGAGCTGGATTCATATTGGCTTGGATCTTAAAGACAAAACCTGAAAATTCTTCTTCATAAGGACTAACTTCTTGTCCTGATTGTGTTTGATGTCCGTAAGGTGAAGGGGCTAATTCCACGAAGGTTTCTAAAAATGTTTGCACACCAAAATTTGTTAACGCTGAACCAAAGAAGACCGGTGTCTGATCTCCCCGAGCAATTTTTTCTTCATTAAAAGAATCTCCTGCTTCTTTCAACAATTCTACTTCTTCAAGAACTTGTTCATACAATGAATTTTCCGTCAAAGGATGGCCTTCTGGCAGCAATCCTTCTTCATCCAAGGCAACAAGGCGCTCATCATTATAGTTTTCTGGACGATAAAACTCAATACGATTATGGTGGATATCATAGAGTCCTTCTAAGCCTTTCCCCATACCAATCGGCCAATTCATTGGATAAGACTCGATATCGAGCAACTCTTCCAATTCTTCTAAAAGTTCTAATGGTTCGCGACCATCTCGATCTAATTTATTGATAAAGGTAAAAATAGGGATTCCTCTTTTTTTAACGACTTGGAATAATTTTTTTGTTTGAGCTTCAATCCCTTTGGCACTATCGATGACCATAACCGCACTATCGACAGCCATCAATGTCCGATACGTATCTTCAGAAAAATCTTCATGCCCTGGGGTATCTAAGATATTGACTCTTTTACCATGATAATCAAACTGCATCACAGAACTGGTAACTGAGATTCCACGTTGCTTCTCAATTTCCATCCAGTCAGATTTTGCAAAGTTACCAGTCTTTTTCCCTTTGACAGTTCCTGCCTGACGTATTGCGCCACCAAATAAAAGTAATTGTTCAGTAATCGTTGTTTTACCAGCATCCGGATGGGAAATAATCGCAAACGTGCGTCGGTTATCTACTTGTTGTTTTAAGTTAGGGTTATTCATGTTTTACTCCATTTCTGTTACATCATTATCATCTTATTCGTCATCCTGTTCGAGGGAATGATCGAACTAGCTATCTCAACTTACCAAGTATATCATGGAAACTATCAAAAAATAAACACTTGTTATGAGTCTTCTCTCTTTCTCTGTTGAATATCATATAAACGACTTTTTCAATAAGAGAAAATAAAGCTTTTCCTGCTACTATAACAACTGAAAACAGATTAAACGAAAAAAGTTGAACTTGGAACAGGCTTTTGTTCCAAGTTCAACTGTCTATTTCAATCATCTACAGACAAACGATTATTTATTTTACCTTGTGTTTTTCATCAGATTACTTGCCTAATTTATTTTGACTCCTCTTAGATTCCTTTCTACCTTTAAATAGGAACAAGCTAACGAATACCACTAATAAAATTGTATATCCTAATTTTTGAATAACTTGGTTATTTTTTTCACCTGTTTTTGGTAATAAACCTTCCTTACCAGTCTCTTCACTAATAGAAGATTTACCTATTTCATTGTTGCCCTCTTGTGTATTTTTACCTTGCTCTGCTTTATTATTGATGTTTTTATCTTCCTCAGAGGATGATGCAGTTTCTTTATTCTCTAATTGTTCGATGGCCTGCACCAAATCGTTCATCACTAGTTCGACTTCGGCTTGCGTAGTATTTGGATCAGTTAACACTGCTTGTGCTGCTTCCAGAGCTTTACGGAACACTTGCCAACTTTCCGCTGTATAACTACTTGCAACTCGGCTTTGGTTTTCTTCGACCAATTTTTTTAATGCTGTTTTGTCTACTTTAGTTACTTCTTGCAGTTGTTCGATGGCTTTATTCACTGCTTGGATTGATTCGTCTACTTCAGCTTGCGTAGTATTTAAATCAGCTAACACTGCTTGCGCTGCTTCCAACGCTTTGCGGAACACTTGCCAACTTTCTGCCGTATAACCACTTGCAACTCGGCTTTGATTTTCTTCGACCAATTTTTTTAATGCTGTTTTGTCTACTTTAGTTACTTCTTGCAGTTGCTCGATGGCTTTACTCACTGCTTGGATTGCTTCGTCTACTTCGGCTTGCGTAGTATTTGAATCAGCTAACACTGCTTGCGCTGCTTCCAGCGCTTTGCGGAACACTTGCCAACTTTCCGCTGTATAACCACTTGCAACTCGGTTTTGGTTTTCTTCGACCAATTTTTTTAATGCTGTTTTGTCTACTTTAGTTACTTCTTGCAGTTGCTCGACGGCTTTACTCACTGCTTGGATTGCTTCGTCTACTTCGCTTTTCGTTGCTTTTGGATCTGTTAACACCGCTTGGGCTAATTCCATTGCCTTAGTGAAGACTTTCCAACTTTCTTTTGTATAGTCGCTTTCGTTTCGGTTTTGGTTTTCTTCGACCAATTTTTCTAATGCTGTTTTGTCTACCTTAGTTACTTCTTGCAGTTGCTCGATGGCTTTATTCACTGCTTGGATTGCTTCGTCTACTTCAGCTTGCGTTGCTTTTGGATCTGTTAACACCGCTTGGGCTAATTCCATTGCCTTAGTGAAGACTTTCCAACTTTCTTTTGTATAGTCGCTTTCGTTTCGGTTTTGATTTTCTTCGACTATTTTTTCTAATGCCGTTTTATCTACTTCTGAAGGAACTTTGATAGTAATTGATCTCGAACTTCCTTTTAGCCCTTTGCTATCAAATAGAAATGCTCCTGAATCCATGGTAATTTCGGACTCTTTTTCGATAACCTCAATGATCTCTTTCTCAATCGAAAATTCAATCACCTTATTATTTTGAACAGGATTCGAAATTGACAGTCGATAAGTATCATTACTCAATTTTTCTGCAATAATGGATGCAGGTTCAGATACGTGAACAAAAGCTGCCTGTTGATTTCCACTCCAAGCATTCAACATGAGATAGTCTTTTGTCTCAATCGCTTGGATTTCTGGTGTGTTTGCTAACACATTATAGCTTTTATGTTGCGCCATTTCTGCCATTTCTTCTGCTGTCTTTCCAGCAACAGTCAAATACTCATAAGTATCATTTTGAGCGTTACTTCCATGATTTTTGATGATTTTTACAAATTCTTTTGTATATGATTGATTATTGACAAAATATTCGTTGATATCCAAATATTTGCCAGATCGAATTTCTTTTTGAACGTCAACGTTCGACATGGTATTTGGAAAAATGTAACCTAAATTATTGAGTGGATTTGTCGAAGTAAGATTGATCCAAGTAGAATCAGCTGTTTTCTTTTGGATAATTTGCATGTTACTTGAATCCATCATTCGATTATCAAGGATCGTCTCAATTGTCGCATTCGTTGTTCCGCTGATTCCACTGCCTAAATTAATCAATTTATCTTCTAACAAAAACCATGATTTCTTTGCTACCAAATCCATATTTTCATTTTTCTTATCTAAAAACATTCCGACTGCAGCTACTTTGCCATTATTCGATCCTCCCACCCAAGACTGAGGACTCTTTTTACCAGTAGAAGCACCTTCTGCTAACACTTTTGTGTCTATAGTGGTACCTGGTAAGCGATAAGAATCAATAGTGACCCAATAACCTTCATCAAATTGAGCGAGGTCACCGTTATAAAGATAAACCATCCCATCAGCCGTATGCCATCCTTTTTTATTTTCAGTATTTCCATATTCATAATTTCCAATACGACTAGAGTACATACTTATTCCGAGACTATAACTCTCGTTTTTTTGAAACACCCGATCCATTGAACCATAAACATTCACGAGATTTCGTTCTTCTTTACTAGTTATCGAAGGCTCATTCATGATTTTCTTAAGATCAATCAACGCTTCAAAGTCTCTTGGGTTTTCAAAAAAATCATAAAAATAACTACTATGCTCAAGCCATGCTTTAATAGACGAATCAATTTTCTTGCGTAAAATTTCTGGCGAAAATTTCGCTACTAATGTAAGATTGGCGATTGTTTCCTTTCCAGATTCAAATTCAGAGGTAAAGGGATTCGTCCCAGGAGCTCTAGAAATACTTCGTCCTGATACCATTGAGGGCATTTTTCCATTTACCATCAATTGTAAATAACCTTTATCGGTTACTTGAAACAAGTTATTTATATTGTCATCTTTGATTTCCCAATGTGTCCCTTGCAAAATCGTTTGAACCCGTCCAAAGCCTTTCAGCAATTCATTCCCATAACTTCCGTTATATGGGAAATGACTATGTTGGATTAATGAGCCGTCTGAATATAAGCCATCTCCTCCTGTCACCATTTTTAAAACGGATGGAACAGCGCTTTGAACTGCCTCTACTCGGGAATCATTTTCTAATAAAATGGCTGTTCCTAAGACGGTAATAGATATATCTGTTAAGTTCGCTCCTGTAGCCGTATAGCTAGGCCATTGAACTTTAGGATCTTGCGCATAGTGGTTTAAAGGTTCAACAAATTTAGTTAAGATTGCATCATCTTTTTCGATTAAATCATCATGTAATAAAATCAGTGTGTCTGTTAATGGTTGTGCTGATCCAATTTGCCAATCCCACCAATTCCCACTCCAGTAAGTTCCATTGTAGTTTTTGGTTTCAATCATAAAATCAATTGCTTTCAAAATTTGCGTAAAAACCTCTTGATTCTTATGTAATGAACTCGAAGGATCATAATAACCTAATGTCAATTTTTTGATGTTGGTAAATTGAGTGGTGTAGTCTGCTGATAATGTGTCTGAACTTTTTTTCTCCCACAAATAAGTTCTATTTTCTGACTTATTAAGTGTTTGCCATAATTCTAAACTATCTTTGGCTATTCTCGCTCGATATTTTTTTACGTCCGAATCCTGATCAAATTCTTCATGATCTTCTTTAGATCCTAGCAAGCGTGCTTTCCATCTCTCACGCATTTCACGATACTCTGCTTTTTCTTGAATAACCGTAACTGGAATCGTATCACTTAAATCCGTATTTTTGATTCTCACAGTCACCTTTGCTTCTCCGGTTTTGAGTGCTTTCATTCTTCCTTGACTGTCTACATTGACAATACTAGGATCACTACTGCTCCACTCAATTTGTTTTTCAGGAACTTGGACGCCTGTTGGTGTTAATATGTAAGTTAATTGTTTAGATCTTTTCTCGCTGATTTCGGCTGAATCAATCGAAAACTTTATCCCATCAGGTAAACGTGCTTGACGATAAGCTTCCATTGAAATAATGCTCGAACCATAATATTGACCATTCGTGTGCTTCCACATTTTTAGTTGTTGGTATTTAATATATCGAGCTGTTACATTCGCTACTTCAATATATTTTTTTGCTTCTTTCCCGCCACTTCCACGCTCCTCCTTATAGATGGATTGATAATTTTGATTGTCGTTAGAAACTAATACCTCATATTCTGGACTCTCCGCATGAAAGTGTAAAACCACCTGACCAATTGTTTTTTCTTCTCCAATATCAACAGTCAGCCACTGATTATCTGTTTTATCCGCTGACCATCTCGTCGATATATCCCCATCAACCGCTTTTTCACCTACAAATTGCGGATATTTCCAATTATCTCCTTGTTTCCCACCTTCTACTCCTGAGTAGGTAACATTCTTTTGAAACAAAAAATCTTCAGTATCTTCAGCACAAACGATTGGACTGTAAAAAGATGTAACAACAAGCGCCAATCCTGTTAAAGCAAAAATGATTGCCTTCTTCATTAAAAAATTCCTCCTTTAGTTAAATAGAATAGTCGATAAAAAATTTTAAGTCGTGAGGCAAAATGAATGATCATCAATTTTTTATCCATTCTTTGCAACTTTTGTACATACTACTTTTACTTGAGAGAACTACCTAATATTCGTTCTTAGTTTTTTAGTTTCAATTGTGATAAATCATTGGAAGAATCGCTCATATCTGCTTATTCGTAAAATATTTAAAATCTGTCTTTCTACTAAAAACACTACTTTACATTTTCCCCACCTCCTCACTGATTCACTTAAACATATAAAAAAATAGGCATGAAAAAACGACGGAAGACTCCGTACGTGTTTTCCATGCCTAGTATAACCTAGTCACATGAAACTTGTGTTTGCGTTTTCATAATACTCTAGCAAAAATTTATTGTCAACCAACAAAACATTTAAATATACTGGTTATATTATGTATAAGTTAACTGGGAGCATAGGATCTTATTGTATGTTTTAGTAATCTTTACAAAAGGGTAAAGCTCTGCCTCTCTTGCTTCTGACTACCCCTCAACTTAGGGAACCACACTGATTTACGTATCAACTTTGAAAAAAAGAAAAAAACATCCTTGCACAAAATCTCTTCTGTGCAAGGATGAAACATATCTTATCTTCTCGGCTCATTTTCATCAAAATCTTTATAAAATAAACGACGGTCCTCATCTGGTTCCACAATTTCTTCTTTAGGATCATGGAACACCACGCGAATTTTTAAAATTCTAGAACCTTCCATTTCTTCAGAAGTCAAGGTAATGTTGTCTACATCAAACGATAATTTTTCTCCCTCATCAGGGATCATGCCCAAAGCAGTGATTAAATAGCCTGCCATCGTGTCAACATCGCTCATGTGTAAGTTACTGTCAAATACTTCGTTGAACTCATCGATCAACATTCGTCCTTGGATCACGTATTCATGTTCAGCAACCTTTTCATATAATTTTTCGACTTCATCTGATTCATCATCAATTTCACCGACGATTTCTTCTAGTAAATCTTCTAAAGTCGCTAAACCAACGACTCCACCATATTCATCCAGTAAAATAGCCATCTGGTTTTGAGTTTTTTTCATTTCGTACAAGAGATCATCAATGAATATTGTCTCTGGTACAAATAAAGGTTCTTGCATGATTTTTTGAATATTTAAATGTTCAAAGCCAAATTTATGAGCAGCTTTCAATAAGTTTTTCGTATGAAGAATCCCAACAACTTTGTCTTTGTCTTCATTATAGACCGGAATCCTTGAATAATTTTCTGATAAAACTTCATTGACATTCTCTTCAACGGAGTCATTGATATCGATCATAAAAGCATCTGTTCGAGGAACCATTACTTCCCTAGCTACTTTGGTATCTAAAGAAAAAACACCTTGCAGCATTTCTAACTCTTCATTATCAAGTACACCTTCAGTTTCCAACATATACCGCATTTCATCTCTCGTCATTTTTGAATCTTCATCATCAAAAGTCATTGGTGTGACACGAGCTAGTAAACTAGTCGATGCAGATAATAACCAGACGAAAGGTTTGGCAACCACACCGATCAGACGGATGATTCCTGAAGTAAAGTTGGCTACTTCTTCTGATTTGTTCAAGGCGATTCGTTTAGGATACAATTCACCAAAAACAATCGATACGTAGGTCAAAATAGCTAAAACAATAATATTGGCAATATTTCTTGCTGCTACACTACCACCTAATAATGGTGCTAATTTTTCTGATAATGTATTGGCTAACGAAGCACCGGATAGGATATTGACTAACGTGATTCCTACCTGGATCGTTGACAGAAAGTTATTTGGGTTCTGCAATATTTTTAAAAGCTTTTGAGATTTAACATCTCCTTCTTCCGCTTTTTGCTCGACTCGATTTTTGTTGATCGAAACAACAGCAATCTCGGAAGCAGCTAAAAAAGCATTGATCAAAGTTAAAATGATCAGTAATAAAATTTGCGCTAACAGCGACTGACTCTCAGGGTCAGCATTCATAATCGCATTCTCTCCTTATATTTTTTAATTTTTTTGTTTACGATAGAAAAAAAGCGTGACTATAAAGATAGCCACGCTAAAATGTTATCACAAAGAATTTTTCTTTGCAATAAAAACAACTATGAAGCAATTAGTCGGAATTGCTGATACGTTATTCCAATGTTGTTGCAATTTTTTTCTTTTTTTCATTTTGCTGGTCTTCTTTAACAATTTTGATGACATAAGAAATAATCGTCTTACAAATGGCATAAAACGGTACACCTAAGAAAATACCGATCAAACCAGCAATGTTTCCAGCTACTAATAACACAATAATGATCGTTAGCGGATGGATTTTTAATGATTTTCCGATGACATTTGGATAAATCACATTTCCATCCAATTGTTGAACGATCAAGACAACGACACAACAAAGCAATGCTTTAACAGGATCATTGAATACTGTCACTAAAAATGCTGGAGCTAAGCCTAGGTAAGGACCTAGATAAGGAATCAAATTAGTCAAACCAGCGATGACGCCAAATAAAAAGGCATAATTGACCCCTATAATCAGATACCCCAAAAAAGTAAATGTTCCGACAAAAAGACATTCAATCGCTTGACCACTAATGTAGTTAGCTAATGTTTTGTTCAATTGACCAAGTAATTCAACAATTTGATCTCTTCTCTTTTCAGGAAAGAATTTCTTGACTGTCGGAACCATTTTTTCTCCATCTTTCAACATATAAAACAAAATAAATGGAGCTGTGATGATCACGATTGTAGCAGAAGCGATCGTACCGACAAGCGATCCTAAGCTGTTTGAAATCCCGCTGAGGAACTGTTGGATAATCTTAGCATAAGAAATATCTAATTGATTCAAATAATGATTGATATCTACCTCTTTGAAGATCGGTAGTTGGGCCATATTATTTAACCAAGTCTCTACACGACTAATAAAGTCAGGAATATTCGATGCGATGGATGAAATTTGTTGGATCAAGCTAGGAATCACGCTGAGCAAAATCCAGATGATCGCTGCGACAAGCAAAAGTAATACGATTGCTACCGCCCAAATGCGTTTGATTTTGATCTTCATCAATAGTTTGACAATAGGATTCAACAAATAATACAAAAATCCAGCAATCAAGACTGGTGCGAATAATGTTGAGAAAAACGTTCCAATTGGTTGAAAGATAAAATTGATTTTTGAAGAAACCAAGATCAACGTGGCGATAATGAGTAATTCGCAAGACCAAAACATCAATTTTGATTGTTTCAATTTTTCAAACAATATACTTCCTCCTTTCGTCTTTTTTACTAGTATATATTATTTGTGTGAAAATTTCTTTTATTCTTACTGATATTTGTTTTTTTATCCACTTTTCATTTTATTTTCTTTACAGTATACTAAACGAATGAAAGGTGGGTTTCGGATGAAAGTCGTTCAAACAAAAGATACATTAAGTGATATTTACCTTGATGCCGTTCGTATTAGAAACCAAGTTTTTGTCAAAGAACAAGGCGTTCCTATAACTAGAGAAATTGATCAAAATGAAGCACATTGCATCCACTTTGTTCTTTATTCAGACCAAAATCTACCTTGTGGGACCGTTCGGCTTTTACCATTAGAAAATGGAAAAATGAAGTTACAACGAATGGCGATTCTTGCAGATTATCGTCATCAAGGATTAGGTCAAATTTTAGTAGCTGAAGCTGAAGCTTTCGCCAAAAGTCAAGGATATAATACGATTTTGCTAGGCGCCCAAGCAACAGCTGAGAATTTCTATAAAAAATTAGGATTCACTGCTTATGGAGAACCATTTGA
Source organism: Enterococcus sp. DIV0691 (assembly GCF_051711145.1). Lineage (NCBI taxonomy): Bacteria > Bacillati > Bacillota > Bacilli > Lactobacillales > Enterococcaceae > Enterococcus > Enterococcus sp. DIV0691. Next base: position 872,631 of record NZ_JBIOLY010000001.1, on the reverse strand, counting down.
AGATGCTGGTATTGCTCATATCGCAATGAAAAAAGTCTTTTAATTATTGACAGGCTATCAAAGCAAGGATCATCCCTTGTCCTTTTTCTTCCATCATCAGTGTCTATGTTGAAGAACCCATAGCAAAAAAGCAGTAAGCGCAAAACTTTTGCGCTTACTGCTTTTTTTTGTTTACTTGCGCGACAATTGCTTGTAACGGTTATACCAAATATCAATATAGCCTTCGGAGAAAGGGCCCTCACCATTATTGATCCAGTCAACCAAGATCTTCACGTTTTCTTTTAGGATGAAGTCGATATCATTCGGATAATTCATCATTTGGCTATGCATCTCATATTCATCGACATCTAGTAATCGTTTCTCTCCATCAGGAAAAACTTTGATATCTAAATCATAATCAATATACTTCAATGCCTCATCGTCCAGCAAAAAAGGTGAAGCTAGATTACAATAATAGGAAACCCCCTTTTCTCGAATCATTGCTATTACATTGAACCAGTATTTTTTGTGAAAATACACAATTGCTGGTTCTCGAGTCACCCAACGACGTCCATCAGACTCTGTAACTAGAGTATGATCATTGACACCGATCATCGAATGCTCACTTGTTTTTAATACCATGGTATCACGCCACGTTCGATGCAATTTGCCGTCATGTTTGTAACTTTGGATCGTTACAAACTCACCTTCTTTTGGGACTCCCATAGCAACCCTTCCTTACGCAGCATCTCATGCTTTGTGTTTGGGTGTTCATTACACCGACATCGTAATTATTATATCAATAAAAAAGAGCTTTGCCTAGAAAGGATTACTATTGTTTCGATTTTTCTCTAATTGTTCGTTTAATTTGACCTGTACTTTTGGAAAAGCCACGTTATCGAAGTCTTCTGGTAATAACCATTGTGTTATTTCAGTTTTAGGAAATTTGTCATTTGATTGAGAAGGTATTCGACCGTAAAATAGTAATACGTGCCATTTCAAATGGCTAAAGATATGCGTTACCTCTCCCAAATGCCGCTTTTGCCAAATCAATTGTTCTTTAAAATGAAAGGGTAGCTCCGTTTCTTCTTCTGCAACTTTGTCTTGATCGAATAAGCTTGGTTCATGAGATTGAGCCCATTCAGCCTGCAACCATTCGTATTTCTCTTTTGTGACTTCGACCATCGGGAACGTCCACATGTTTGCTAATAACCTTTGCGTATGTCGTTCCTCAAAATAATAGGCTCCCGCCTCATTTTGAATCGCTGCACACACATAATAGACATCTTTCGGTTTGGCTTTCTTTGTTTTTACTGGAAACGAGGTTTGCTCATTTTTTTTGTAAGCTAAGCAAAATGATTGGATCGGACATGATTCACAATTAGGTGAAGTAGGTGTACAAATGGCCGATCCTAGATCCATCATTGCTTGGTTAAACTCACCAGGATGCTTTTCATCAATGATCTTACGCATCGCCTCATCAAAAATTTTCCGACTAGAAGCTTTGGCGATGTCAGCTTCAATACAAAATAAGCGACTCACGACTCTCATGACATTCCCGTCGATTGCTGGTTCTGGCAAACCAAAAGCAATACTTGAAATAGCGCCTGTAGTATAAGGGCCAATCCCTTTCAATGAACTGATTTCTTCTGGTGTTTGTGGCATACGTCCATCAAATTCTGTCATGATCTGTTGGGCAGCAGCTTGGATATTTCGAACGCGAGAATAATACCCCAATCCTTCCCAAGCCTTTAAAAGTTTTTCTTCTGGTGCCGCAGCTAACGCTTCAATCGTCGGAAACCATTCCATAAAGCGATAAAAATAAGCAATTACCGTATCTACACGGGTTTGTTGAAGCATGATTTCAGAAATCCAGATACGATAAGGATCACGATCATAGCGCCAAGGTAGATTGCGTTTTTCTTTTTCGTACCAGCCAACAAATTGCGTTTGAAACTGTGCGTTTTCCTCTTCCGTCCATTTTTCCCATTCTTTATTCACTTGCTTCTTCCTTTTCTACGATAAATCGTTGGATCATTTCTAAATCAAATCCTTTTTGATATAAGCTTTGTTTGATTTTTAAATTACGTTTTTTCGGTTCAAATCTCTCATTTTTACGCCATAACTTATCCCCTTGTGAAACTAATGCTTCATATTCAGCGTCTTCATCCGTTTCTTGTGGTAAATGGGCGATGGCTTGTTGGATCGCCTCTTGGGTGAATCCCTTTGTCATCAAGTTTTGTTGAATTTTTCTAAAAAGTTCTTTATGACTTTTCCCATGATTTTTATTGAATAATTTTTCTGCCGTTTGCGATGCTATCACTATTTGTTCTTCTTCTGGATATTGCAACAGCGCCTGCTCGATGATTTCCGGTTTCAAACCTTTTTGTTGTAATTGCTGAGCTATTTTTTTTGGTCCTTTGTCACTTAGTCGTACATTTGTCCGCACGTAGCTTTCACCATAGACGAGGTCATTGATCAAATCTAATTCCTTTAAACGATCCACGATCTTATTACGGTCAGCTAGTTCAATCTCTTTTTCTTTCAAATAAGTTCTAATTTCTTTTTCCGAACGCAATTGATAACTTAGATAATTGAGCGCTTGTTGGAGACCAAAGTCAAACCCACTACTTTTCTTGATTTCCTCAACTGTTTCTTCTGTTAATTCTTGTCCCTTTAACAAGCGGTAACGCACCAAGATATCTTCTGAAACCTTCAAAGAATCTCCTTCAGATAATTCGACTTGATAAAATGGACCTTTGCCTTTACTGATCCTAGTAACTGTTATCATTGAGTTACCTCCTCGAACGTATATTCTTATCATAACATAGAAAATCCCCATCGCTATTAATAATATGTTAGAATAAAACCACACTATTAGAAAAAAGGAAGATACTTATGACAGAAACCATTGTCAAAAACGGCCAAACCATCCCTTTAAAAATCAAACGACTGGGTATCAACGGTGAAGGGATCGGTTATTTCAAACGTTTGATCATCTTTGTCCCTTATGCACTGCCCAAAGAAGAAGTCCTTGTCAAGATCACGAAAGCAACACCTCGCTATGCGGAAGCTCAGTTAATCAAAGTCAAAAAGCAAAGCAAGGATCGAGTGGTGGCGCCTTGTCCAGTGTATTATGAATGTGGTGGCTGTCAGCTTCAACATTTAGCATATCAGGCACAACTTGATTTCAAAAAAGATTTGCTTATGCAAGCGCTAGAAAAATTCAAACCGGCTGGCTTTCGTTCTTACGAATTACGTCCAACGATTGGCATGGAAGAACCATGGCATTACCGAAACAAAGCACAATTCCAATTAAGAAAAAATAAGAAAACACAACAAATCGAAGCTGGGCTATATCAAGCAAATTCCCATGAACTTGTGCCATTAATCGATTGCTTAGTTCAAGAACCACAGACACAGAAAGTGATGAATACGGTCGTCGAGTTATTGAATAAGTATGACCTTCCTATCTATGATGAACGGAGCAATAGTGGCATTTTTCGGACGATCATGGTACGTGTTGGAATAAAAACGGGTGAATTACAAGTTGTATTTATTACTCGCAGTCAAAAATTTCCACAAAAAAATGCAATCATCCGTGACATTAACCAACAATTGCCAGAGGTTGTTTCAATCATGCAAAATGTTCAACCTGCTAAAACTTCTCTCGTAATGGGCGATGAAACAATCCACCTTTGGGGAAAAGATGCTATTGAAGAACATCTCAATGAAGTTACTTTTGATCTCTCACCACGAGCTTTTTTCCAGTTGAATCCGCAACAAACAGAAGTCCTTTATAATGAAGGAATCAAAGCACTCGCGATCCAACCAAATGAAACGATCGTAGATGCTTACTGTGGTGTGGGAACGATTGGTTTAAGTGTAGCAAAACAAGCGAAAGAAATCCGTGGAATGGATGTGATTCCTCAGGCTATTGATGATGCACGTAAAAACGCTCAACGTTTAGGGTATACTAATACCCATTATGAAGTTGGAACTGCTGAAGAATTATTACCAAAATGGCTTGAAGAAGGATTTGAACCAGATGGGATCATTGTCGATCCCCCTCGTACAGGGCTTGATCCCCAGTTGATTCAATCGATCCTCAACTATCCGCCAACGAAATTAGTATATATTTCCTGCAACGTCTCAACCTTAGCACGAGATCTGGGACAATTAAGTAAGAAATTCAAAGTGGAATATTTGCAGTCAGTGGATATGTTTCCCCAAACGGCTCGATGTGAAGTCGTTGTAAAATTGACTAGAAGATCAAGTGTTACCAGCAAAAATTAGCTGAACTTTTTTCGGTACTTTTTCTGCTCGTCTGACTTAACCCAACCTAAGTAAATAAAAAACATCCAAAACACAGCTCTGTGTTTTGGATGTTTTTGTTATGCAATAGTTCATGATTGTCCACTTTTTTAATTCTTACTAATTCAATTTATCCACTAAATATTTACTTTTTGATACTTTTTAATGCACGAAACAATGTCTGGGATTGTCCTTTGAATGACATGACTTGTTCAAATATATCTTCCCCATCATTCAGCATCTTTACGGTGGTCCACCCTAGTGATTCGGTGATGGCACTTGCAACAGTGGCATTGATCGCTGCCCCTGTAACAGTTCCAACTGCTGGTACAAATTTGACAATATTTCCGACAGCACTTCTTCCTAAACTGACTACTACAAGTTCTTTAGAAACACTTTTCCCTAAACTTTCTGACCAAGGTTGTCCAAAAAGTTTATGTAGCCGAGCCATCATAGTCAATTGAACTGGAACTAATAAAAACGCATCTGAAAAAGGGATTGGAGAGCAACCGATGATTGCAGCTGTTAACGAAGCCGCGTGAATGATCCTATGACTTTTTTTGCGTGTCGTTTCATCGACTCCTTTTAAGAAATCTTTAAATACATGATCAAATTTTGCTTGATTTTTTGCAAGGATTTTTTCTGCTACGATTTTCGATTGGTCATAAGCATTAAGGATCACTCTAGCTGATTTTTGTGGCATTTTTTTTAACACTTCAGCAAAGAAAGAGTCGAACTCTTGCTGGTCAAGTGTTTCTTTAGCAAGTGGTGCAACATGATTAGTTTCATCGCTTGTATCTTGCGTATTCTTCTTAAAAAATCTCATCATACTTTTCCCCCTACTAAAAACTACCAATACTCCATTTAATGAAGCATTGTTGTAGCTCTATCATACATTAAACCTTTCCTTAACCAAAATCATTCACTCATGAACAAAAGAAGGTTGAAACAACAATGTTTAGCATCAAGAATTTAGAACGAATTTCCGAAAACTGCTTCTCAAATTTAAAGATGAAAATCTCGAAACAGCTTCTCATGTTTTGAAAAATTCAGGCTTATTTCGAGGAGCTGATGATTGAACACCATTTACACATTTTTAGAAATAAAGAGACTGAAGCAAGTTTTGCCTCAGTCTCCTACACTTGTCTTTGAATAATTGGTATTTCTAGCACATATTCGCTGAAATTGAACCCAAAAGATTCTTATGTTTTATTATTGAATATTCGCATCAATTACTTGATAAAAAGCATTGGTTGTATCACTAATATTCCATACAGCCAAGATCACGTGATAGCCTTTGCGATCTTTTGGAATATTGATTGTTTGTTTGACAGTTTGTGGCGGTCTTGCACCTTTGTCATCAATTTTTGATATCAATTCAAAATCACTGATTTTCAATGGTGCATTAGGATTCCAACCAGTTTTAGTGATATAGTAATCCCAAGTACTTGTACTATGCTGCGCAGTTAAAAACCAAGTAATATTCAAGTTGCCAGTATTGATGATATTTTTATGCCATCTAGTTGCTGTTTGCTCATCTAGTGGCTCAAATCCAGTAACCCCAGCACTTGCTATTTTCCCATCAATAAAGGTATTTTTTGGTGCTTCAATACTTTGTGGCTCCCACTCTGCTCGTCCAACATTTTGGTTCAAATTACCAGCTGCTGCAGTTCCGAAATAAGCACGACTTCCAGGTGAGGTAATATAGCCATGAGCATAGCCAGATGCACCGAATCCAAACAAACCTAACATAACAACGCCAACAAACATTAAGATATTAACCTTTTTCATGATGAACCTCCCATTCATTGATAGGTTCATTGTAAGCGCTTTTAAGAAAAGAATCAAACATTATGCTTTTATAACTTTTAATAGATTCTTACCCATAAAGCTTCTGTAATATCTGGTTGCCAGCCACTATTTGATACATGTGCTTGGATACAGCGATAACGATGTCCTTTATAAGTAACGATATCGCCTATTTTATATGATTTTCCGATAACCCAAGTATCACCTTGCGTACTTTCACTTGTGGTTTTCACTGAGATTGCTTGGCTAAAGTCAGAGGTTCCTGCAGCGTTAACTGCTTTAATTTTATAGCTGTAGGTTGTATTTGCTTGTAAATTTTGATCTTTAAATGTATTCGTTGCACTTGTAGCGATGCGAATATTGTTTCGATAAACTTCATAATGAGTGACTTTTTCTTTTGAAGCATTATTAGTCCAGTTTAAAGTCACTGAATTTTGCGTAACATTACTACTAGTTAAATTTACCGGAATTGATGGTTTAGTTAGCGTTTCTACTGGGTCATTTTCTCCACCAGTCGTTCCATCAGTGAATTGTTGGGCAACAGTTAAGAACTCATATTGATTTTTGACTTGACCTTGACCACCATCGACCATGGCATCACGGTTCATTGACCAATAAGAAACCATCCCGAGTTTTCTTGATTTTGCATGTTGGACGATTTTATTGAACATATCAGTTGTAAAGTATGGATGTGTGTCTCCTTCAAATCCAACGGAAGGGGTTGTTCCTAATTTAGCATAAGCTTGAGCATCAGTTAACGTTTTGTTCGCATAACGTTTGTAGTAATCTTGTAATTGTTTTTTCGTATTGTCCACTGCATCTAGTGAACCTTGCGCATAATCGGGAACAACGCTACCGTAACACATCGTCATGATATTAACGGTAGTTAGATCAACACCTGCCTCAAGATAGGCTTGCAAGACAGATAAACCTGTAGATACCAATCCAAAGTCCATCACTGGTAATGTAAGGGTCACACTAACACCTGTTTCATCTTGGACTTTTTTAATCGCTTTAGCATTAGCTAAATTATGCGCATAATTCATTGCCCCAGCTTCTACGTCGAAATCAACACGAGTTAATCCATAACCATCAATAATTTCTTTATAAGCATTTGCTAAAATGGTTGAATCTTGTGTTGTTTCCCAAAATGCGCCAGAATTTAGACCACCAAATGATACAGCAACATCGCCACCAACTTCTCTTAATTCACGAATGGATTTTTTGATTCCTTCATATTGCCATTGATCGCTATCACTTTCGCTTAAGCCTCCAAATCCACCCCAGGCCCAGTCGATCTTGCCATTTTTAATACCTCTTGATTGCATGAATCCTAAATTGAAGAATTTTTGTCCAGTGCTTTTTGCCACTGCAGCTAAATTAAGCGCTCCGTTATTTGATAGATTGCTGCCTGAAACATATGCCGTCATATCGACAAATGGTGCTACTACTTGATCCGCCCATTTGATCCCTTGACCAACGCCAAAACCAGCTTGCTTGTTCGTACTTTGTTCTGTCGCAAACGCCTCTTCCATATTCAATAATAATGGCGCAATCATCAGACTACAAAGAGCTGCTCCCGCTAACATTTTTTTGATTCTTTTATTTCCCATATCTTCTTCTCCTCTCGTGATCAGTGCTATTATCATCTGTTTTGTAATCGATTACATATATTATCTTATCAGATAAATAACATCAAAAATAACAATAAATTTAACAATTAACGTTATTTAATCTAATTGACTATTTTCTTTAATAATGTTCGGAGTTACAACATTACAACGACAATGCTTTTCTTTATTCAATAAGAGATAGGGGTTAATATTCTAATATAATAACTGATTTAAAATAACTAAACCAAAAGTATAACCTTCCAAATCAAATTCAAGTATGTTTAAAACGTTCATGGTAAACTAGAATTATAGAAAGGAGTTAAAACAATATGGCTATACTGAAAGATTATCGTTTTTGGGTTTGTACTGTTGGCATAGTGATTTTAGGTTTCTTATCGGGGATACTAAGTGGTAATCCAGGTAGTTATTATTATTCACTTGAGCTACCTCCTTTTGCACCACCTAGTTGGATCTTTGGTCCTATGTGGACAGTGCTGTACATTTTAATGGGAATTTCGTTATATTTACTATTGGTAATGAAAAACAAAAGAGTCAAACAAAAATTAATTACATTATTTGTTATTCAATTTGTATGTAATTTTATCTGGTCTGCTTTGTTTTTCAACTTGCAAAACACCTTGATTGCTGCACTAGATATTACTTTATTAGTGGTCCTTCTCTCCATACTGCTTTATCAACTATGGAACCACTATCGCTTAGTGATGTGGTTACTGGTACCATATTATCTCTGGGTATTATTTGCTACGCTTCTCAACTATTCTATTTTATTTTTAAACTAGTAAAAAAAAAGCATCCGCACAGTCGGTTATGACTGTTGCGAATGCTTTTTTTACTTAATACCCATTTCCATAATTATATCCTTGTTCATTATTTTCTTGTTGGTAAGTTTGTTCATTGTTTTGGTTGTAATTCTGATTGTAGTTCTGATTGCCGTACTGATCATAATTTTGATCGGCGCTTTGATTGTATTCTTGATTATACTCGTTGTACTGATTTGTTGTTTGCGAATTTCCTGAATAAGTTGAGTTATTCTCACTTGTCGCAGTCTCGTTCGAATCTTCAGCGGATTGCGAGTCATTGTAGAACATGATAGAAGCATTGTCATTTTTTAAATTAGGTAATGTCTTACTTGGTTTGATGTTTAATTGTTTTTTCAATTCGTTTTGGATACTTAATAAATCATTTTCACCTAAAATTTGATAGTAAATACTATCAATGGTTGCATCTTTACCTTGCAATTGATCTTGTTTGATCGTTTCAAATGCTGGTGTGTAATTGGTTGCTACATCTAGCATATCATCCCAATCTAGGTCAGTTGTGACATTTTTTTCGACCGCTTTTAAAATTTTCCGATAATTGCTGACACCATCTAAACTCAATACTTTATTAACAATTTTGGTAACGACTTCACGCTGTCGTGCTTGACGTCCGATATCCCCCTTAGGATCTTCGTGACGCATCCGTGAATAAGCAAGGCCTTTCTTACCATCTAATACTTGTTTACCTACAGGAACATGAACACCATCTAATGTAAAATCAATTTTATTATTGACTTCCACACCTCCGACAGCATTGATCAAATCTTCCATTCCATCTAAATTAATGGTTACATAATGGTCAATGGGGATATCGAGTAACTGTTCGATTGAGTCCATGGCCATTTCAACGCCTCCAAAAGCATAGGCGTGATTCAACTTATCAACAGTACCATGACCAACGATATTGGTATAGATATCACGGTCTAAGCTGACGATCGTTGATTTTTTTTGTTGGGGATTCACCGTTACCACCATCATTGTATCCGATCTTCCTTGTTCGGTTCTACCTAATCCGCCAGTATCCAGTCCTAACAAAAGGACAGAAAAAGGTTCTTTATCGTCAATACTCACTTTATCTTTACGCTTTGTTGACTGACGATTCGATCCCTTGGATATTTGATTGACTGTTTGGTTTGCTTCACCCATGAGTTTAATTCCATAAGCTGAGACTCCGCCAATAAAAACAACGAGAATTCCCAGTAAAGCTATTACGACTTTTTGCCACCGCTTCATAATGCACCTCTATCTCACATTTTCTTAAAATATTTTCTCATACAACTAATAAATCAGCAAACTACCTATTTAATCATAATAAAACTTTAAAAAAATAGTCGTGAATAAAAAACTAATTAATATGTAATTTTTTGAATTCTTAATTATCATACCATAGCATCATTACAGAGAAAAGCTTGAATCTAAGTATTTCAAAACGCTTTTATTTTGAAGTACTGAAATGCCTCTTACTCGTTCTCTTTCTTAATTACAATGGTCATCTTGGATCTGTCGTTTTATTTGCAAAAAAAGAAACGATGCCATTCAGCAGACATTGTCTCTTTTTTACAAATTGATACCACCTATTTTATACAGCTTTTAACTGTTTTTTATTAGCGATTTTACGGATGTAACGATCTATATCATGAAAATCACTCCCTGTTACAGACCCCTTCGCTAAAATTAGACTGTCTTCGATTAGTAATTCCTCTAGATAATCACTTAACTCTTGTAAAGTAGCGACCCATTTGAATCGTTGATCTTGTATTTGTTCTTCCTCAAAAATCTTTTTAAAATGCTCACCATAACCTAAGATATGATCTGCTCCACAATGTTCCATCGAATCTTTCAGTGATTCATGGATTACTTGTGCAGTACTTCCTAAGTCAGCAATCTGTCCAAGTACCAAAATACTTTTTCCTTGATAAAAGGTTCGAACTTCATCAAAATAATCGATAGCATTTTTCATCGCAGGCAAAGAAGCATTATGGGTGTCGTCAATAAATGTGAAATTCGTTCCATTCAAGGAAGCATAATTCGTTTTATCGAGAATCTTAGACAATGGCTTAAATGTAGTAAATGCTGGCAGATACGATCGAATGTCGCCTTTTATTTTCCAGACTGTCAATAAAGCAGCAAAAGCATTAGAAATCATACCTGCAGAAGCAACTGACAAGTTCATCGAAAATTCTTGTCCTAAAAAAGAAAATAAAATTTCACAATACTCTCTTTCTTGTCTCGTTTCAATTAAGAAGACATCCTTTGTTTGATCATACAAAGAATACGTGAGAATCTCTGCTGTTCTTTTTTTGGCTGCTGTCATTAGAATCGCTAGTTCTTCCTCACCAATATCTGTATTGATGATTGCAGTGCCATCTTGCTTCAGTCCTTCAAAAATTTTTGCCTTATGTCGTGCCACTCCGATAGTATCTTTTAATGAACTAAGGTGTGCTTCTCCAATTGAGGTTACAATCGCAATCTCTGGTTGCACTAAATTAGACATTGATCCAGTGTCATAAGAGTTCAACGCATTGACAGAGACTTCTAAGTTCAACATATCTGGCTCACTTATTAGCTTGCTTAGATATAGAGGAATCGCAAAACGTACATTGTGGTTCCCACGATTTTCTAACACTTTTTCATTTTGGAATAAATGTGAGATCATCATTCGTGTGGATGTTTTTCCTGCCGAACCAGTGATTGCTACAATTGGTTGTAAATAATTGCTTCGGATTTTCTCTGAAATTTGTAGTAAAAATTCCCAACTATTTTTAACAATAAATTGAGGCGTTCTCACAGCTGGGTCATCAATGGGGATTTCAGTAATGATTAAACCAAACTCATTTTCCCTTCCTTTGATTTGCTCGTTCCCATCTCGCCAAGCCACTGTCTTTCGATTGATGTAACTTCTTCTTTCTGGTGTCAAACAAACAAATGCTGTGGTATTATAATTGGTTCTTTTGTTTAAATGTCCAGAAAAGTACTCAAAGTTGTTAATTATTTGATCAAGATGGTCGTACTTTTGTAAATACGCACCATCGATATCAGCCAATAATTCTTGGATCTTCCACATTCTTTTACACCTACTTTGTTCTAGATTCTCTCTACCATTTTCCTCGTCTTGGTCTTGCTTGATTCACATACCTTGTTGCTGTTTTTTCAATTCTCTGTGGCGAGTCATCTTGATCTTCTTCCCAAGGATACAACCCCTCTTCATTTTTTTGATACTGACTCCAATCATTTTCTAAAGTTTCTGATTGATGGTCTTTTTTCTTTTTCAGCCGAAACCCTAAATAGGAAAGACCAATCAATGCTAAAGCAGCAAATCGAATATAACCAACCATTATCTTCACTCCTCTTCTCTTTTTAAAGGCATAAGTAATTGATCAAACCAGATAGAAAATGCTCTGCATCATCTATTCTCATACGGAAACGATCATGACGCGCAAAAAAACCATATTTGATCACTTGCGGTTGTTTGAAAAACTGTGCAAACTCTGGAAACATGACTCCTGTTGTGATTTCATGTAACACTCTTTTTTTCATTACCGTATTGATTCGTGCTTTCGTTTCAAAAAATTCTTTTTCTATCGGAAAAAGCTTATCTTTTAAGGGACTTCTTTCTAATTTGCTGATCATTTTTGAGGCTGCTACTAGTAACTCAAGCATGGTTGGATAAGCTGTATCTCGTTGATCGATAAAGTTGATGTTGACCATTGCATTCTTAATACCAAATTCATAGTAAGTATCTTTTTCTTGATATTTAAGCATCTCATTCGTTGCATAACTTAACCAGTGGTCATGGTATTTTTGATAATTATTTGCGACAAATTGTTCCATCAATCCTTCACAAATCTCAAAAATCTCAATTTGTTTTAAAATCGCATGTGCTCTTAAGAGGGAAAACAGAATTTCACCATCATAATAAATAATTCTAAAACGCTCTTTTGTCATTAATTCGGCATTCAACACATGGATCGTCTGATCATCTGGAGTGATAAATTTTTCTGAAACAGTCGTGATTAAACGACTAAGGGAACTATGAAAGATGGTCTCTTTAGTCACTTCTGAATATTTTGCTAAAGCCAAGATTGCTGTCGCCTGGGCTCCTAACTTATACTCTACTTTTTTATTCAAGTAATCTTTAATCAACAGCTGACCATTGACTTCAGAAGTAAGATTTTCCAATCCCCATAGTAATCCTTCTTTGACTCGTTGCATCAATTCCTGGTCGGATAAATATTCTGCCGATTCAGCTAATGCGTACAAAGATGAAAAATGGCGAACCGAATTATACCCTTTTAGTAACTGATCATAGCAAGGATAATAGCCATAAATGAATTTACCAGTAGGAGTCAACTGTTTGGTTAAATAATTCGTTCCTTGTTCAATCACTAGTTCCGTAATATCATCAAGATTTTCTGTAGTCACTTCTCTGACTTGATTGCCATTGCCATAATCTTTCAAAGGGAATACTTCACCATTTTCAAAATAGAAGGAGGCTGTTTCAAAAAAATAACACTTTGAACGCTCTAAGTAGCTTAAATCACTTTCTTCACGTCCATATTTACGCTTGACATAGCCACGGTAATTTTGGGAATCAATGTGTAACTCAGGATGATTTTTTCCAACTATATGTGCTTTACTTGGTTTAATGATTGCATTTGCTACTAATTCTTCTTTTAAAAAACTTCTTTTTCTGATTCCATCTATTCGCAAATTAAAATCGATGTAATTATTCCTTTTTATTTTGTTTAACCGTTCTTTGACTTGTTGAATATCAACTTGCTCTTCTTTCGTCACTACATCCAACCTCAGATACGTTTCTGTCTCAAAATGATAGGTTCGATAAGCTGTTAGAAAATTATTCCAAATTGTTTTTAGATTGTTTCCGTAAAATTCATAAGTCTTACCACGCTTACTAAAATCTCCTACGGATACGATTAATAATTTTTTCTCCGTATGAATGACTACTTTTTCAAGTACTTCTTGGATGGTTGCTAAATCATTTTTATCTGTTTGAACTGGCATAGACTCACCCCTATCAAGAATAAAGAGGTTATAACTACATCCATTATGATTTTTAAATCTATTTCTATAGTTATAACCTCTCCGTTAATTATTAGTTATTCTTTTTATTTCTTTTCATTTTCCAAATACCCATTCCCGAAATCAACGATACTAAGCCACCTAACCAAGAAACAGATGAACTTACCGTATCAGAGGTTTTAGGATACATTTTTAGTGTTGAGCCGTCATGGTAATTCAATGGTTTTGTATGACTTGTCCCACCATAGTGCAAAGGTAATTGTGGTGGATTTGAACCTGATCCACCAGAAGTATTGATTGGCACCATTCCTGGGTCGCCGTTCTGATCCGTATCTGTACCATTTCCTGCACTTCCCATGCCGGCATCTGCATCGGCATCCGCATCAGCGTCGGCATCGGCATCGGCATCAGCGTCAGCATCGGCATCCGCATCGGCGTCAGCATCGGCGTCGGCGTCAGCATCTGCATCAGCGTCGGCATCTGCATCGGCATCCGCATCAGCGTCGGCATCCGCATCCGCATCAGCGTCAGCATCGGCATCGGCGTCGGCATCGGCGTCGGCATCAGCGTCAGCGTCGGCATCGGCGTCGGCATCGGCATCAGCGTCGGCGTCGGCATCAGCGTCAGCATCTGCATCAGCGTCGGCGTCAGCGTCAGCATCCGCATCCGCATCGGCGTCAGCATCTGCATCTGCATCCGCATCGGCATCAGCGTCGGCATCTGCATCTGCATCAGCGTCGGCATCAGCGTCGGCATCGGCGTCGGCATCGGCGTCGGCGTCGGCGTCAGCGTCAGCATCGGCGTCAGCATCCGCATCGGCATCGGCGTCAGCATCTGCATCAGCGTCGGCGTCAGCATCGGCATCCGCATCGGCGTCCGCATCTGCATCAGCGTCGGCGTCGGCGTCAGCGTCGGCATCGGCATCGGCGTCAGCATCTGCATCCGCATCAGCGTCGGCATCCGCATCGGCATCTGCATCAGCATCAGCATCAGCATCGGCATCGGCGTCAGCATCTGCATCTGCATCTGCATCTGCATCTGCATCCGCATCAGCGTCGGCATCTGCATCGGCATCGGCGTCCGCATCGGCGTCAGCATCAGCGTCGGCATCAGCGTCAGCGTCGGCGTCAGCATCAGCATCAGCGTCAGCATCTGCATCCGCATCGGCGTCAGCATCCGCATCGGCGTCGGCATCCGCATCGGCATCGGCGTCTGCATCTGCATCAGCGTCAGCATCTGCATCCGCATCCGCATCGGCGTCCGCATCCGCATCGGCATCCGCATCGGCATCGGCGTCGGCATCGGCGTCCGCATCAGCATCAGCATCGGCATCCGCATCCGCATCAGCGTCGGCGTCGGCATCCGCATCGGCATCGGCATCAGCGTCAGCGTCAGCATCGGCATCCGCATCGGCGTCCGCATCCGCATCGGCATCGGCATCGGCATCGGCATCGGCGTCAGCATCGGCATCGGCATCGGCATCTGCATCAGCGTCTGCATCCGCATCGGCGTCTGCATCGGCGTCTGCATCGGCATCGGCGTCTGCATCAGCGTCGGCGTCTGCATCGGCATCGGCATCGGCGTCCGCATCGGCATCGGCATCGGCGTCCGCATCAGCATCAGCATCGGCGTCGGCGTCTGCATCAGCATCAGCATCGGCATCTGCATCTGCATCTGCATCGGCGTCTGCATCAGCATCGGCGTCTGCATCCGCATCCGCATCAGCGTCAGCATCGGCGTCGGCTTCTTCATCGTCTGGGATCACAGCAGCAGCTGGTAAACTTGGATTGTCATTTTCATCATACGCGATTAATTGGATGTCTTCTAAAGGTGACACATCTGTGGCTGCAATTGGAATCGTAAAGTTTCCATTTTCATCAGCCTGTCCTTCTGCAATCAAATTATTCTCTTGATCATAAATACGAACTGTTGCATTAGGATCTGCCATCCCAGTTACTTCATAACCATCAGTTGAGTTCCCTGTAACAACAACATTATATGGTGGTGTTACTTCAGCAGCTTGATAAAAAACTGGCGAATAGCCATCAGAGCTAGAGGCGATATCGATAGATAAAACATCTGCTTTTACAATATTTCCAACGAAGCCAGCTTCATAAGGAACAGACATATCTACTCCGGCTGCCGCTAAATCACTATAATTAGGATCCTGAATCAATGTCGGAATCGTGACCGTCGTTTCACCTAATACGCTCGCATCAGCTAATGTTCCAATCAATGATGACCCCACACCAACTAAACCTGTTGCAGTAGCAAAAGTAAGATTAAACGCTGGTTTAATCGTTGCGGACAACGCTGTATTGATCGTACCTGCTGCTATCGTACCAAGAGCACCGCTTCCTGCATTCGGTGTCGCTTGGATTGCTTGGACAGCATCATTGATTCCATCTAAAATTTCAGTCAGCCCTTCTCGAATAATTGTTTCTAATGAGCCATCTAATTCACCATAGATATATTCGTCCCCTTGCATTTGAAGATTCAAAGCTACTTCAGCTGACGTCAATGTACTAAGGTTCTCTAATAATGCTAGTTGAGCATACACTTCATCTAAATTGACTGATGCCAACGGGTTAAGGTTAACAATGTTTTCAACAGCAGACACTAGGGTAGTTACCGCCCCATCTACAATCGACAATAGTGGTTGTAGTTCTTCTCCTGGTAACAAAATATCTGTTTGGAAAGTACCCGTCCCATTTGGATTAACTAAACCTTGCATTTCAGTTGGGATTGCTAAAACTGCTCGTCTCGAGCCATTTAGAACACTTAGATCAATCCCATTATTAGCTGAAATAACAAAATCAACATTACGAGTCGTTCCAGCCAATGGAAAAGGTGCACTTGCTGTTGTTCCACTGGTATTAGACGTCGTTAGATTATTGAACAACTGGCCACTAATCAAGTCAGCATATACTTGTTGTGAACCCACAGTAAACAACGGTGTAGCAATTGAAATAGGTGCTGTCCCCAACAGCATCCCTGCAGCAATAGACGTTCCTACTAATAAGTATTTTTTGGATCGACGTTTAGCTCTAGCTTTTTGATCCATACTTTTTTTATAATCCTTTTTCATTTTTTTCCCCCTTAGATGCTTCCATTATTTACTTATGCTTTATCCCCCACTTAATCAATCACTAACAACAATTATTTCCGCTAGGAACTGGCCTCCTTTCTTTTTGTCAAAAAGATATCTTTCTGAAAAAACTTCAGTTAACTTAAGTTACAAAGATTTTAGCAATCGTTAAATTAAAAATCTATTATTAAGTTTTAATCTTTTTAAAATAACTTTATTATTTTAAAAATAAAAAGGAACTGTAGCAAATATGTAAAAATATTGCATAACATTTCGTTTTTATGCTTGGATAAATTATAATGTCATTAAGGAATTTCTCTATCTGTACATTCATGAAAAAAACTAACAGCCCAAATTAAAATAACGTATTTTTCACTTATTTTTTTGGCTATTTTTTATAAAAAATGATTATAATAAATTTTTTTCTCATTTTTCGTAAAAAAAAATGACAAAATTTAATAATTTGTCATTCGGAAAATTTCGAGTATAAAAATATAGGAGGGAAAAATAAATGAATTTCTCTGTCATGTTAGAAAGGAATATCCAAGTCCAATTAACGATCTTGGACAACTTATATCGCTCACAAGTTACTTGTACGTTAGAGGAATTATCGAAAACAGCTCATTGTGACAAACGTTCTGTGCTTCATCAATGTGACTATCTTAAGGTTTTATCTGACGATCACATCACAAAAAGTACAAAAGGCTTCACTTTTTCTGGAACGATCAGTGAGTATCAACTATTACTACTAAAAATCTTGGAACATTCCGCCATCTTTCAATTGTTAAAAGACCTTTGTCTTCAACCTAGAGTTGATCTGGTTTCCTTTGCCACAGAGCAAAAGATTAGTATTCCCTCCTTAAGAAGACATCTTACTCGAATCAATCAGTTGCTTACTACCTATCAATTACAATTAAAGACTTCAAAAGGCTTCGTGTATCTCAAAGGTAGTGAACCACAAGTCCGTTATCTTATTTATTTATTTTTGTGGCAATACTATCAAGGGGTCGTTTGGCCCTTTCCAACCGTTGATTTTCATGAAACCTTTGCAGGGATTGAGTATGCTTTTCAGCTGACAAAACAAAAACCAAATAAACTGAAAATGATTGAATGGTGCTTTATTATTGCTATCACTTTCGTCCGATCAGCACAAGGAAATCAGATGAATCAGAGAGAACTTCCTGATTTTACAGAAGAGATTTGGGATAGCTTTGAAGAGATTACCCATTTCCTTAAACGAATGAGCGTGAAAGCCAAGCTCGATCTTTTGGAAGTCCAATTTTTATTTCTTTGGTTACAAGCACGCCCAGCTTTTTATTTAAAAGATGATCACTTAGAACGAGCCATGAAATTCCATCTAAAAAAAGCCACAGCGATCAAACAATTTCAAAATAGTTTCTATAGCTATATTTATGAAATTGGGTTTAAATCTACACAAATCAACCTAAAGAAAAAATTACTAAATAGTACGATCTTTGCCAACGGGATGAGCGGGCTGTTGTTCCACCGATTTTCCACCATTAAACATGACTTATCAGTCTTTGTAGAAGAAAATTACCCAGCATTCAATCGAGAAATCAATCAATTAGCTTCCCAATTCCAAAAACAGCAACAAGAGCTGTATTGGGTACAATCCTGTCATTTGATCGAAGCTTTTATGATCATTACTTCTCCAACATACTTTGATAAAGAAATAAAGATAAAGTACGAAAGTGACTTGCCATTAAGTATTGAACTGAGTTATATGAGTATGTTGCAAGAACAATTACGAGTTTACTTAAATGTGGTTTTTACAAATGATCTTTTGTTTGAGCCAGACTTAATCATTCGAACAACCGATATGCCGTTAAAGATCCTGACCTATGAAGAAACAATCCCGTGTTTAGTCGCTCCGACTGATATGTCTAGTGAGCAGATTTATCTATTAAGCCAAAAAATCAAGAAACTAGTCAACGAATAACTAACTTGGGTTTTTATAAAATAAAAAAAAGATGGCAGACGCCATCTTCTTTTTATTATTTGAATAGACCGCTAAGCGGGCTTTTCTTCAACAAGTTATTATAATTTAGTCACTTCAGCAGCTTGAGGGCCACGTGCGCCTTCAACAATTGCAAATTCAACTTCTTGACCTTCTTCTAAGCTCTTGAAGCCGTCTCCTTGAATTGCTGAAAAATGTACGAACACATCGTCTCCGCCGTCTACTGTAATAAACCCAAATCCTTTTTCATTGTTGAACCATTTAACTGTTCCATGTTCCATAAATGTATAGCCTCCAAAAAAGTTCTTGCAAGAAACCTTGCATAAATATTATACCGAATTTAGAAAACGCTCGCAAGACTTGCTCAATTTATTTTTCATTCTTTTTTTTAGGCTTGAAAATGATTATTTGGCAGTTGATAATTGATTGTTTACTTCTTCCCAGTTCACAACGTTCCAGAAAGATTCAATGTAATCAGGTCGTACATTCTTATATTTCAAATAATACGCATGTTCCCAAACATCTAAACCTAAAATAGGTGTTTTGCCTTCCATTAATGGTGAATCTTGATTGGCTGTTGAAGTGATCGCTAATTTACCATTTTCCATCACTAACCAAGCCCAACCTGAACCAAAACGGCCAGCTGCAGCTTTTTTAAATTCTTCCTTAAATGTTGCAAAATCACCAAAGGCTTCATCAATCGCTTCTTTAATTGCACCAGTTGGTTCGCCACCAGCATTTGGTGCCATGATTTTCCAGAAGAAAGAATGGTTTGCATGTCCGCCACCATTATTACGTACAGCAGTCTTGATATCTGTAGGGACAGCATCCATATCAGAAAGTAGTTCTTCGATTGTTTTTTCACCTAGTTCTGGATGTTTTTCAATCGCTGCATTTAAATTTGTTACATAAGTATTATGGTGTTTGTCATGATGCAAGTGCATCGTTTCTTCATCGATATAAGGTTCTAACGCATCGAATGCATATGGTAAATCTGGTAATGTGTAAGTCATAAAAAAATTCCTCCTCAATGTGTTTGTTCATAGTGTCTACACTACAAAGAGTAACAAAGAGCAAGGAATTCTTCAAAAATTATGCCTACTGTGGATTTTACTTCTCTTTTTCAGGAAGTTCTTCCTCAATAATGGTTGTCCCTTTAAAAATAAACAATTTACTAAAGACATAATTGGCGACTACCACGATGACTTGGGTAATAATCTTAGCCACATAATCATTTGTGTGCATCACCTGAATCAGCAGCAACATGGAACCCATATCCATACCATAAGAAAGAATCCGATAGAACAAAAATTTACTAAATTCAATAACTAAATGAAAAAAATTAGGTGACTTGGAATGAAATACCCATAATTTGTTCGTTACAAAAGCAAATAAAACAGAACAAATCCAAGAAATAGTATTCGCTATCGGCATACTTAGATGGAGCATCTGTAATGCAATTGCAAAAGTAACGATATTCACGACTGTTGCTAAACCACCAAAAAATAGGTAAATAAATATTTCCCAGTAACCTTTTTCTTCTAAAAATTGTCTCACTCGATAATAAAAATTCATCGTTCATCCTACCTTACTAATCAATTCTTATTCATCATACCTTATTTGTCTCTGGTTTTCATCTTTATTCCTTAAATTCATCTTTGTAACTAGCAAATTTTAACATTCTCGTTATTTTTTATAAAAGCAGGTTCTCACATGAACCTTAAAGGAAGATTGCCAATTGGTATTTCCCCTTGTATTTCTTCTAAGACTTCGCTAGAATTGCTAATGATGACATTATGTATAGAAGGAGTAACTATGACAACAAAACAATTAATTATCAGCTCATTCACGCAATTTAAAGAGCTCAAAAATGCTAGAAAAACCCCGTTTGCTAAATCGGTTCTTTATCTTTTGGTCCTTAGCATCATCATGGCTTTGCCTATTTCCTATCAAGTGTTTCAAGTGCTAGAAAACATCAAACAAGATGGTCAGAAAATTGCCACCAAGATTCCAGATTTTTCCATAAAAAACGGGAAAATTGATGCAGCAGATCATGAAGGTTTCATCTATCAAACAAATTCTATCATCTTTACTTTTGATCCGGAAGGCAAACGATCTGAAAAAGATATTACTTCTGACTTAGTCGGAAATTTTCTTAGTGTTGGACTACTAAAAAATAAACTCGTCGTAGCTTTGCCTAATACCGGTACTACTTTTCTAAACAATAACTCACTTGAACTTGACTATAAAAATGATGCCTTAAAAAATCTAACAGGAAAACAATTGCGTACAACCTTAAGTGAAGCAACAATTCCATTTTGGATCAAGATAGTGACTTTCTTAATTTCTATTTATCCAAGCTTTTTGAATTTAATCGTTACTTTACTTTTAGCTAATTTTGCAGCTTATATTTATGCACGCTTACGTTTGACTGGCGCTTCATTTCTTGATTGTTTAAAAACGATGATCTATTCAATCACCCTACCAACAGTCTTAGCCACGATCTTAATGATTTTCTTACCGGCTTTTGACACAAGTGCTTTTATCGCAATAGCAGGACTTTTTATTTTTGCACAGGCGGTAAAAGGCTGGCCAAAAAGCCAAATGATGTAGTTCACGAATGTCAAACATAGGAAACGACTTTCTTCGATTAGGCGGCAACGCTAGTCAAAGAAAGTCGTTTTTTAATGTCAACTATTTTTCTAAGTAAGGATCAATATCCTTTTTGTAATGCCACTTCATTTATCTTAAGCTCTTGATTTGTGACATAGCTTTTAAGATTGGCTAGAAAGATTGTCATTAACTTATTTTGAAAATCTGAGGTTAAGCCAGCGATATGCGGCGTAATCAATACTTGATCCATTTCCCACAATGGGCTTTTTTCAGGTAATGGTTCTTCTTCAAAAACATCCAATGCTGCAAAGGCGAGTTGTTCTTCATTTAATGCCTGAACTAAATCAGCTGTTTTTAAAGAAGCCCCACGTCCAACGTTGATGAATAACGCATGGGAAGCGAATTTTTTGAATAATTCATAATTAAAGAAGCCCTTAGTCTGCTCTGTCAGAGGCAAAATATTTACAATGATATTCATATCAGCTACTACTTTTTCCACTTCGTTTAAGGAATACGTTTGACTGAATCCTTCTACTGGATGCCCGGTAGTATTTATCCCATAACTGACCATAGAAAAGCTGTCTGCTTTCTCAGCAACCATCTTGCCGATTTGCCCCGTTCCGATGATCAATAATTTTTGTTTTTCTAATGGCTGATAATGGACATGAGTTCCTAACCATTCTTTCTTTGCTTGTGCTTTTTGTGCTTGGAACAGCCCTCGAGAATAGCCTAAAATCACTCCCATGATGTGTTCAGCTATTGATTCACTATGAATACCACTACCATTTGAAAGTAAGATCCCTTTTTCAGAAAATGCCGTTAGTGGTAAAGTGTCTACCCCTGCCGAGATCGAATGTACCCATTTTAACCCTGGAGATGCTAATAGCTCTCTTTCGTATTGGCGATTCCACCCTAAACTAATTTCAACATTCATCAAATCTGTAGGTTCAAGCTCAGTTTTTATGACATAATTAGGCGCTAATTCAGTCATTTTATCAATAAATTCTTGTCTAAATCCTCGATCTAAATAAATAATTTTTTCTGCCATCTTAGTTACGCATCCCTTCTATTACTAATTGTAATCAAGTGTTTCGTGACTCAGTCTTATGAAAAAAGAGGTAAATATAAAAAAGGAGTTTTCCAAGCTAATGGTAGCTAAAGAAACGCTCCTTTGTTTTATTGTTCTTTGAAATGATAAGTTGGCTCATTTAAAGATGCATCATAATCAACAACAAGATCATACCCCTTGAAAAACCAGTCATCTGCTTCTTCAATAAAAAACAGCATCCCGTCAATGGTTTCTTCTTTGATTGGTCGTTCAGGCTGTTCGACAGACATTCCGATAGAAAAACCATCATGTACTTCTGTCTTGCCGTAGACTTTCCCAAAAAAACGAATCCCATAATTTTCAGGGATAGTTACTTCCTCTTCGAACCATTTACGTGCATTATCTGTTACTGATAATTTCATTCCTGCATCTCCTTATTGATTCATTTTATCGTCTAATATATCTACATCTTCGGTTTCCCCAATTACTAATAAATTATCATTTTCTCTGACATATTCATCTGCTGAAGGTGAAACAACGACCGAACGATCAAAGCGTCGAATTGCTACAACTGTTAGATCATAACGTTGCCTAAAATTCAGCTCCGCTAATGTTTTATTAAAAAATTTGGGATTAGAAACTCGAATTTCTGCAAGAGAAAATTGATCCGATAGTTCTAAGTAATCCAATATATTTTTTGAAACAAGATTATGAGCAATACGAATCCCCATATCTCTTTCCGGGTGAACCACACGATCTGCTCCGATTTTTTCTAACACTCTTGCATGATATTCATTTTGAGCTTTAGCTAAGATGTTGGGAACTCCCATCTCTTTGACCATTAATGTAACGAGGATACTTGCTTGGATATCTTCACCGATTGCAATGATCACATGATCAAAATTTCTGATTCCTAGTGAACGCAATGTCATTTCATCTTGTGCATTTGCTACAACTGCATGAGTAGCGATATTCATATATTCATTGACTCGATCTTCATTGCTATCAATAGCTAATACTTCTTGTCCTGCTTCAACTAAGGTTCGGCAAATACTGCCACCAAATCGTCCAAGCCCGACAATTGCAAAATTTTGTTTCACTTGCTTCCTCCCTTACCTATTTTATTTAAGTATAGCAAAGGCTTTCTAAAAACGAAAGTAAGCTTTCTTTTGTAGAATAAACAATTTATTTAACTAATCCATGTTTGAAAGCATAAATAGCTGCTTGCGTTCGATCTTCTACTTCTAATTTTGCTAATATATTTGAGACATGGGTTTTGACTGTTTTTAAAGTAATAAATAATTCATCTGCGATCTCTTGATTGCTTTTTCCTTCTGCTATCAGCATCAGGATTTCATTTTCGCGTTTTGTCAATTCTTCATGAAGAATTGGCTCGTTTCTCTTACTTATTTTTTCCATCATTTTTGTTGTTACTTCAGGTTCTAACACTCGTTCCCCTCTTTGAGTTGCTCTGATCGCATCTGCAATTTCATGAGCGGTAGAAGTTTTTAATAGATATCCCGCTGCACCAGCTTCAATGGCTGGATAAACTTTTTCATCATCGATAAAGCTGGTCACAATAATTATTTTTGCTTCAGGCCAGTCTTTTAAAATAGCTTTAGTTGATTCAATCCCATCCATTTCTTCCATAACAAGATCCATCAAAATCACATCAGGTCGTAATTCCATTGCTTTTTCATAGCCTTCTCGACCATTTTCTGCTTCACCGATCACTTGAATGTCTTCTTGAATCGATAAATAAGAGGAAACTCCTAAGCGAACCATTTCATGATCATCTACGAGTAATACTTGTATCATTTTCAATTATGCCTCCTTGATCAAAGGAACTTTGATCTCAATACTGGTGCCTTGTCCTTTAAAACTAATAATTTTAACTGTTCCACCAATACCTGCTACTCGTTCCCTAATATTATTTAATCCATAACTACCTGTTTTCGTTTCGTTCATATTAAACCCGGTACCATCATCAATCACTCGTAACAATAAGTTATTATTGATTTTGTGTAAATAAACTTCTAATTCATTTGCTTTAGCGTGACGTAAGGTATTGGATAATAATTCTTGCACGATACGAAAAAGATGATCTTCAATCGAATTGGACAATTTTACGTCTTCGATCTCCCATTTCAATGAAATTTGAATTTTATTTTGTAGTTCTTTTAATAATTGCTCAATTCCTTGTTTCAAACTCTTCTCCTCCAGATTCACTGGGCGAAGATGAAGTAGGAGCGCGCGCATTTCAGATTGAGAAGCATTGATGATATCAGCAACCATACGTAATTGTTTGCGAAATATTTCTGAACTATCTGTTTTTTCGGCTTGTTCTGTTAAAGCAGACATCATCATCATCGCTGCAAATAATTGTTGTGAGACAGAATCATGGAGTTCCCGGGCTAAACGATGCCTTTCTAGTTCTAAGATTTCCTCTCTTGTCTGTCCATCCACATACTGGGGTCTGCTAGTGATAATTTGTAGTTCACTAGAAACTTCAATCATTTTTTCTTTTATTTTGGTTATTTCTTTATCAATATCTTGTACATAAATATCATCATTTGCACTGGGAATGGGTTCATTCAAATGACTAGACTCATAATTACCAGAAGATAATGCTCTTAATTTTTCTTCAATTTTACCATACTTTGCTTTTTGGATAAGTGATACTATCAAAAAAACCACTAATCCGACACCTAAGGCAATAGCAAACAAATGAAAAATCAGCGGCACATACAATAGTCTTGCACTTAAAATGGCACGCCACCAATTCGTTTGGTTACTTGCATAAAAATAAGTGAACAACGAAAACAAGATGATTAAAAAAGAAGCCGCTGAGGCATAGATTGCCATCATTAATTTTGATAATCTGCTCATCATACACGTATCACCTCAACGTCACCAAGTAATGTATTCGTGATGATTTTTAACCGTCTTGGGTTTTCATCATAATCGTTACTATAAATTTTGATGGATTCATTTTTTAATGAAAATTGTTCCTCTTCAAATAAAACATTTCCAACAAGTGTCGCATGCTCTAAACTGATGGCAATCCCTAAAGGTACCAAAATTCTCGTTCTGCCAATTCCTTTTCGCACAATAACGATATTATCATCCTTTGGTAACAATGTATTGCCAAGATCAATGATCGTATCCCCTGAAATTAAAGCAATATTGATGTCATCCCATTCATAAACATCATTACCAATACGTTGATTTCCAAATAATTGTTGTTTTTTTCGTTCATTATTATGTGTTTTTAATTGATCGGTTTGTACCATGATCATCTGTTTCTTTCGCCAAAAGGTATTTTTTGTTAGATCAATCCCAGAAATTTCAACCCCTTTTAGTCCGATAAACAAGATCGCAAATACTGCCATCAACCATAGTGCAGGGCTATTGACTAAACTAAAGAAAACGATCAAACTCCCTATAATCAATTGAAAATTTCGAAATCCAGATCGTGGATATTTTCTTAATGCTAAATATATGTTCAATGCACCAAACAATACGAGAAGAAGTAATTCTACGTTGTTCACAATTTGCCAAACTGCAAATAGTAATAATAAAGCCTCGACTACGATAAAAAAACGCCAAGAACTATTCATCTTTATTCTCCTTTCATGCACATTCTCATTCTATCATAGCTATTTTTTTAGAAATATACTATAGGACTTGAGATGTAAAGTTTGTCCTAAGTCAAATGGTTCTGGACACTCATTCCTTAGAAAAATAAATAAGCCGAAGAATCCCAAAAATCGGAGAAACGATTTTCTGATTCTTCGGCTTATTGCTCAAAGTTGTAGATGTCACAACTTCATTTTTGTTCAAGTATTTCTTATGCTTGCTCTACTTTAACGATTTTAACTAACATATCGCCACCAGGGGTAGCAATCGTTACTTCATCATTGACTAATTTACCAATCAAAGCTTGAGCAATTGGTGAATCATTAGAAATTTTACCAGAAAATGGATCAGCTTCTGCACTTCCTACGATTGTGTATTCTTCTTCTTCACCATCCGGTAATTCAATAAATGTCACTGTCTTACCAATTGATACTTCATCTGCATCAACACCGTCATTGTCAATGATTTGAGCAAAACGAATCATATTTTCGATTGTTGTGATTCGTCCTTCAACAAACGCTTGTTCATCTTTAGCAGATTCATACTCTGAGTTTTCAGATAGATCACCAAATCCACGAGCGATTTTAATGCGTTCAATGATTTCTCCGCGTTTAACTGTTTTTAATTGTTCTAATTCTTCTTCTAGTTTGGCTTTGCCTTCTAGAGTCATCGGGTAAACTTTCTCAACCATGTATAACGTCTCCTTCTTGATCTATGGAATACCGCAAAAAGTAATCTTTTGAGGAATATAATCCAAAAAAGATTACCACGCTTTTCCTAAAATGTAAATGTTTTTCTATTTTAAATAAATAGTCGATGATACAAATACTATTCTACGAATTATTGACATATTTATCAACTAATTCCAAATGTTCTTCGTAAGTTTTTGCAAAATAAACATCGCCTTTTTTGATATCTGCCACAAAATAGTAGTAATCATTTTGAGTCGGCTCTAATACGGCTTCGATAGCTGCTTCACTAGGGTTATCAAATGGTCCAGGACCATAACCTGTGTTCGTATATAGATTATATGGAGAGTCAACAGCCGTATCTTTATAAGATACCGTTTCTTTGTGTTCTCCCAAGGCATATAAAACAGAGATATCTGATTGTAAAGGCATATCTGCCTTGATACGGTTGAAAAATACTTGGGCGATGTTTTTACGATCGTTTTCTTTAATCCCTTCTTTTTCAACTAATGAAGCCAACGTCAGGACTTCTTGAACCGTCATATTTTTTTGTTTGATGGTTGTAAAATAAGGCTGTAACACGCTATTTGTCTTGTTTACCATCTGAACGACTAAATCTTTCAACGACATTTTTTTGTAGTAATCATAAGTAGCCGGGAACAAATAACCTTCTAAGCGATATTTGACATTTTGAGCTTTGCTCGCACTGTCCAATAAATCTGGGAATTTTTTATAAAGCTCATTGAAAAACGTTTCATCTTTCATCAAATCTAAAAATTCTTGTTTATCTTTTCCAGTGACTTTCGCTACTCTAGCAGCGATTTGTTCAATGTCGTATCCTTCCGGTATCACGACTTTGCCATCTGCTACTTTAGTTGGCTCTGAGGTGCCACCTTCTTGCAATTGTTTTCCGATCTCATCCAAAGTCATATTTGGTGCCATTTGATAATATCCAGCTTGAAAGCCAGTCATATTTTTAAATTTAGTATAGTAATTGAACACGATGCCGCTTTTAATCACTTGATCTTGTTCGAGTATCTCACCTATTTGTTTATTTGATGAACCGCTAGGTATTTCAATTTGAACAAGTTGATCATTTTTAGGATCCAATGGTTTCAACCCGCTATCCACATAGCGGTAAATAGTGAATCCAAGGACGCCTCCAATGATTAGCAACGTCAAAACGATCACTAAAATGATTTTACCAACGATTTTTTCTTCTTTTTTTCGCAAATTTTTTCTCTGATTAATGACTGCATTCTTTTCAGCAGATTGGTCTGATCTGTTTTTTTTCTCTTCTGGACGTTGTTTGTTTTCTGACAAAACAACTCCTCCTTACTATCAACTTCGTAACTTCATCTATTATACATGATATTTTGATTGACGTGAATTAATTTATTTAAATATTCTATCAAAATTGTAAGTAGTAAATCAAATAAAAACAGATTAAAATTAATATCAATAAATACAATAGTTATTTTAACTATTAGCGAAAATGAAAGGACCTTATGACACAATGATAAAAAAAGGCAAACATGCAAAAAAAGGGGCATTTCCTTTTTTCTCTATCATTCTAGTATTGCTCAGTATCAGCGTACTTTCCACCGGTATGATTATAGGATGGAGTATTTATACGAAAGAACAAGCTAGAAATGATTTCGATTCACTAAAACCTAAACAGACATTATCGCTTACACCTGAAGAAAAAAAATTATCAGAAAAAATCAACCACCTGTTAATCAAACATGATTACATTGGCTCAATTTATGTAAAGAAAAATAATCATGTGATTTTTGAGCGTGGCTATGGTTATGCGAACAAAGAAAATGATCAGTTAAACAGCCCTTATCTTTACTATCAAATTGGTTCGATTCAAAAAGCGATGACAGCTCTGTTAATTCTCAAACAAGTAGAATTAGGACACCTTTCTTTGAATACGAAATTGGCTAAGTTTTATCCTCAAATTCCGAATAGTCAAAAGATTTCCATTGAAGATCTACTTTATATGAGATCTGGGTTGAAACCTACAGCTAAACCTACTACCCCATTATCAGATACAGAAGTCGTTCAATTTGCGGTTCAACATCTAAAATTAGTTGACTACCATACTTATCGTTATGAACCATTAAACTTTACAATTTTAGCGGGTATTTTAATCAACTTAACTCACCAACCTTATGAAAAATTAGTAGAGAATGAGATTATCAAACCTTTGGATTTGAAACAGACCGCTTTTTATGATCAAGTCAAAAACTCTCCGCATCATGCCCTTTCCTATCAAATGTCTGCTAGTGATGATTACTGGAAGCCATTAACTGAATCGCAAACAGCGATCCATAATGAATTAGGAACTGGAAATATCAGTATGTCGGTGCTTGATTTAAATACGTTTTTCACTAAAGTTCTATCAGGTAAAATGATCCCACAGAAATTACTTTTTACATTATGGAAACCCAGTCCTACTGGCCACCCATATCGTGGTGGTGTCTATTGTGGTAATGATTATGTTTTGGCACAAGGAAACATCAATCGTTTCCATTCAGTCGCTGTTTTCAAACGTGATTTGAAAGATGCGGTTGTCATGGAAAGCAACGACCAATCAGATAAAAAAATAAAATTAACTGCTCTAGACTTGCGAAATCGAATTTATAATTTAATTGAAGGGTCCAAGATATTAGAAGAAAATTAATCCTGAAAACGAAAAAGATTATCGTCCCAAAAATTAAGTACGTCATAGTTCAAAAATTTTTTTATTAAAAAAATCGCCATGCAAAAGTTAGAATGTTATCTGACTTTTGCATGGCGACTGTATTTAGCCGACTATCATAGTTCTATTTCTCAAAGTTTAAGATTTCGTTCCATCCACTTTTCAAGTGTACGAATAAGAACTGTCGACTCTTATTATTCACTATATTTCAGTTTTTAAATAGCTTTTCATACCACTTAATACATCATATTTTGGTAGATAACCAATAGACTGAATCTTAGAAATATCTGCTAATGAATCGTGAATATCTCCTGAACGTTCTGGCTGATATTCTAAAGCTAATTCCGTCTCTAAAATTTGATCAATCGTCTGGATCAATGTTAATAATGTAGTTGCTTTTCCCGTTCCGACATTAAATTGTTGGCCTAAAGCCGATTCTTTGTTAGCTACCAGAAGTAAAGCTTGGATCACATCATCGATATAGACAAAGTCTCTTGATTGGCTACCGTCTCCATATAAAGTAAATGACGTTTTTTCTCCCGCTAATTGTTTTTTATAACGATCAACTAAGATTGAAATCACACCACTGTAAGGTGAATTTGGGTTTTGGTTTGGTCCGTAAACATTGAAGAAACGAACTGCACTTCCTGGAACATCATATAAATGACAGTAATCCAAAACATATTGTTCAGCTGCAAACTTATCGATTGCATAAGGGGTTAATGGACGAATAATGGATTCCTCTTTTTTTGGTAAAGTTGGTTCATCCCCATAAACTGCTGCTGAAGAACTAAATACGATTCGTTTTAAGTTTGGTTGATATTTCCGGATCAATTCTAACAGCATCAGCACACTTTCAAAATTAACTCGATGTGTTTCTACTGGTCGGGCAACCGAATCTGCCACACTAGCAACTGCCGCTAAATGGAAAATGTAGTCAAATTGATTGGCACGGATGATTTCTTCCATCAATACTGAATCCGCTACATCACCTTCGATGAACGTGATGTTTCTATCCATCTCAAGATTTTCTACTTTTCCCATTGATAAATCATCAACAACAATCACTACATTTTCTTTACCTAAGTGATTGGCTAAGGTAGAACCGATAAAACCAGCCCCACCGGTAATCAATATTTTTTCCACTATTTTCACTCCAATTATTGATTTACATAAAAGATAAGTTTAGTGTAACACGTTTATTCTGAGAATACTATCTTATATATATGCCCTAAATAGAGCGATCATAGACTAATTGTTCCCTTTCCAATAGTTATCTCCTGTCTAACAAGAAAACCATACCATGCATAAAATATTCTAATAGTAGATAATATTTTTCTTATTTAAACGCTGCTTCTTTGTTATTGCCTTGGCAGAAGTTGGTCAAGAATGTATTTCTCTATCACCTTTTGCAAGAATAAGGGACTGTGACAAGTCTTTTGTCACAGTCCCTCACTGTCTTCTTTATATTAATGATCTTTGACTAAGTATCGCAAATCTTTTAAGTCGCTCAAAAAACCACGATGGACAATCACTAAATAAATGATATATATCACAATATAGGCAACCATACTCATATAAGTGCCATCAAACCAAAGATTACTAAAAATGAATAATAAAGTTAGACAGGTTTCTAAAAACATTTTAGCACCAATTTTAATATTCATATCTCTACACAAGAAAAATTCAGCTAAATTACAACGGAATGCTAAACTAGCAAGTATTAATCCGACAGTTAAGTTTAAATTCCCTATGATGAAAATGACGAATAGAGAAAGAAGTAAGGATAAGGTCAACGTCAAGACGTTTACCATTAGAATCGTTTTTTCTTTACGCAATGTCTTCAAATAGGTATTGATTAATAAGGACATTCTTCCTTCATAGATAACGATTGGAAATAAGATCCCCATGAATCTTAAACTAACTTCATATTCAGGTAGCCACATGCCTAAAACGATTTTTGCTGGAATATAAAAAATCAAAATAGCATACGTCAAAGGAACAAATACACCTCTTAGTGTTTGAAACAAAGAAGAGAGACGATCTCGATTTGTTCTTCTTAAAAGCGGGAACATGACGATCCCCACCGCATTGATAAAGGTCAAAAACATATTAGAGATACTTAAAGTAAAAGATAATTTACCAAAAGTCTGGATTGACCATTGTTGTTGAACAAAGAAACGGATCGTACCCATAATTAACATACTAGCAATACTACTCAACATTAATTTGCTACCAATATTAATGTTATCTAAGATTTCAGGTACTAGTTCTTTTAGACCAATCATTTTAACTTGCAGCATATCTTTTATTCGGGTCATTCCCCAAATTGTAATCACTAATTTTGAAATGATATCCATAATGATCAACCAGTAAAATTCCCGCCCACCTGTGGCAAAATATATACCAATTAAGACAACATATAAATAGCGATCATTTCTTGATAACTGTGCATACTCTTTAATCCTATTTGTTGATTGGAAAATATAGAGAATAAATGTTTTAACGATAGTCACTACAGAAACAACAGCTGTCAAAATCAAGATCAGTGCTTGGTATTCTCCAGGCATAAAGAAGTAAGCCCATAAAATAACGAAAATCGAAACAAAAAATTCAAATATCGCTAAATACCAAAACTGTGATCCTAAAGAACGTTTATCAATGTCTTTGTACTCTTCTCCACCGATTTTCAAGTAAATACCATCAATCCAACCAAAATGTAAGAATCCTACATAAGAAGAATAAAAGACATAGAGTTGCCAATAACTATATTCAGTCACTCCTAATAATTTTGGAACAAATAAATTTAAAAGGACAGAAATACCTAATGTAGCAAAGTTAGCTGCTACGGTATAATATAGATTTTTTGCGACAGCTTTTGCTTTATGGTTCATGCTGATACCTCACTTTCCTGACTTATATTTTATAAGATGATAGATATCAGTACCAAAATAAAATTTACGCTTATAGCGGAAGAAAGAAGCAAGAATTGTTGATAACTGTTCCTTTTCTAATATAGCAATACGCATTTCTAGTTCATCAATCATTGACAAGAGCATTTTTTGTTTCTTCTCAAAATCATCTATATCAGTTAAATTAGCTAAATAGTTATTCGCTGCATGTACACGTTGCAATCTTCGTCGTAACGTATTTAGTCTTTTTTGGTAGGCTGTTACTTTGTTTGCTTGGTCAATTTCTTTTTTAAAAGAGCTTTGACCATGTTTACGCCATTCAATCAACGGTTTTCTTAAGAGAAATAACCCATTGCTTAAAACAGCACTTCCCCACATGGACATATCATGGACTGCATTCTCCATTCTTGAAGCATAAAGCATCACATTCGCAATAAAGCTTTGGCGAATAGCATAGACACAGCCTGGACGTCTTAGGAATAAGTTGTTTTCATTAAAAACCACTCGTTCTTCTGATTGTCCATCTATTTTTTCTGTATCAACCCGTTTTAACTCTTCGGCTAAACCACCTGGCTCTACTAATTCATGATAATCTGATACTAAAACTTGAACTTGTTGATTCGCAAAAGTACGACTCATTTCTTCAATCTTTTTTTCATGCCAAATATCATCTTGGTCACAAGTAAACACAACATCTTTACTTGCTAAATCCAGCAGTTTAAAAAAGTTTTTTCGCCATCCAACGTTTTCTTCATTAACAATCAATTGCCAGG
This sequence comes from Enterococcus sp. DIV0691, assembly GCF_051711145.1. NCBI lineage: Bacteria > Bacillati > Bacillota > Bacilli > Lactobacillales > Enterococcaceae > Enterococcus > Enterococcus sp. DIV0691. The sequence goes on along the minus strand of NZ_JBIOLY010000001.1, from coordinate 839,590 downwards.
TAGCCTGTAACTGATTTTCTTCAATGAATTTTCGTACAATATTGACTGTCTGATCAGTTGAGCAATCATCTTTTATGATAACTTCATCAATTTTTTGAGATTGATTTTTCAAAGAATTGAGCTGTTCTATAATATTTTTTTCGCCATTATATGTAGCCATTACAACAGTTGTTTGCAGTTTTTCACGCATTTACTTCACTCCTTCTAAGATATAGTATTAAAGATGCTACTTTGTTGTTTCGTCTTACTTTTTGTAACCATTTCGAGAGGCTATTTTTCGTAAAAGTTATACGGATGGTGTGTCACGCGTTCATTTTCCGGTGGCATTGTCATGTAATCTCCGTAACGCAATGTAAGAAAATCTCCTCTATTTTTGATAGCCATTACTTTGTGTCCTTCAAATTCGACGTCTTCATATTCAGTAAACCATTGCGTTGGAAAAACACCCCAATCAATATGAATCCATTCTAAATAACCACATGTGTCCGTATCTCCAAATCGGATTTTTTTAGCAGCTTCTTGGTATTTTTTTTGCCAATAGACATTATCGCCGATTTTCAATAATTTTTTATGATGAGGATAACGCACTACTAATTTTACGACTGCTTTCAAAAAATCAAAGCTTCGAGCATAAGCTAATCCCAAAGTGTCCATTAAGTTTAGACGATAATTCTCTGTTGTCTCTCTTAGAGCTTGACGTTCTGTAGCAGAATCTGGAATGCCATCAATAGGAAAAATATCAACAAAAACGCCTAAATCAGGTTCTTCCCCACTAAAAAACTGCTTTGTTTTAGCTACAGTTTTTGGGTCAATCACTTTTGCAAATGGATATCTAAAATTTTCTCTTGTTTCAAAGGACAACAACTTGTAATTTGTATCATTTTTTAAGATCAAAAGCAATTCTTCATAATCTGGTCGGGGCATCACGATATCAATATCATCATCCCAAGGGATAAAACCTTGATGGCGTTCAACACCAATCAGACTTCCATAAAATATGGTATATTTTAGGTTGTTTTCACGACAGATTTTATCAATATAAACTAAAATATCAACTGCTTTTTTTTGTACCTCTGCCATTGTTAATTCTCTCATAAGAAGTCTCCTATATCCAATTAAATTTTTTACTAACGAACGGGAATATTTATTTGCCTTTGATCATCAAATTGACCAATAATAGAAAATATCCTTGCATCCTTTGTTTCTCTGCAAGGATTTTTCCTATTACCTTAATTATTTTTCCAGTCTGTTCAATTGTTTTTGTTGATCGAAATCATATTGCAGTTTTCCTAAATACAACCAGAAAATAAATGTTGCAGAACGTCTAGTTAGTATAATTTCAGTAATCAATAAACTAGAGACTAAGATGATCAACACAATTTGATTATCTATCAGAAATTCTAGATAATTTTTTTGCTTTGTAGCAAATAGAATCCGCAAAGACTGCCACATTTTTGATAGTAAAAACAGGACAAAAACAATTGTTCCAGAGATACCAGTTGCTGCTAATAGATAGAAAAAGGCACTGTGAGGTGTTTGCCCAGTTTTAGCAATATGAGTCTCTGGGATTTTAGCTTTGGCAATTGCCACAAAACCTTTTGGTGTTGTTCCGAAAATGGGTTCAAGTCGCATCAATTCAGTTGCACTTTTCCATAAAGCAAAACGACTGTTAGAAATATCTTTATTTTCAACAACATCCGGTCTTTCGGTAGTGACCAATTTTTCGTCAGGAATTTTTTTCTCTGAATCTTTTTCAAAAAAGTCAACGACCTTAGGACTTGTGATTTCCACACGGTTTGCTACATTGACGTAACCTGTTTTCATCAATGATACGCCACCAAAAACAACGGCTGAACTAATCGCAGCTAGGACTGTTGCTCCTACTACTTTCAATACTAACGATTGATTTTTTTTCGACTGATAAAATAAGTAAAAGAAGAAAACACCAAAAAAGGCCGCAACTACCAATTGGATCATACCAGATCTTGAACCTGAGAGAGAAATATAGCTAAATTGAACAAACATAACAAAAATAGAAAGAACTTTCACCCATAGCTTTTGATTAAAAATAGCTTTTCTAAGGGCAAAAATAATACAAACCAATGAAATAGTTGTCGCATAGTTTGGATCAACAAAAATCCCATAAAGACGATTTTCAAAAAAACCGATTCGCATGCCATAATACAATGATTTAACTGGCGTAGAAAAACTTACACGAGCAAAAAACAAATAAAGAGAAAATAGGACAAGTGCAGACCAAACAACTAAAAGAATCGTTTCAAACACAGTAAATAGTTTTTTATTATTTTCTCTTCCCACTTCAAATACACAAAAGAAAAAGATACATTGCCAAATAATCAGTTTGATGTTTTCCGTGAAAGCATATTCTCGATTCAACAATGTACTGATTGCTAGAATCACTATAAAAACAATTAACCAATATTCAATTTTTATTTTCTTTTTTTCGAGAATCATTGGTAAAAAGTGGCTAAGGAAAATGATTCCTGATAATAACATGATAATCATCGAAAAGATGGAATCGATTTTTGGTGGTAGTGTGGAATAAACACTAACCATCCGACAGATTAAGACAAGCTCAAAAAAAACAATATAGGGCAATGCTATTTTTTGTCCTATACTATGGAATTGCTTTGAAAATTTAGTAAACATTTTATCCTCCATTAGTATAAAAGATCAATCACCGTAACGGTTAATCTTTAGTTTTAGTTATATGTTTCCTTCTAAATTCTACTGGAAACTTATATAAATGTAAGCTAATCATTAAGAGTAATGTAGAAAACTTACGACTCTTGGTAAATATCTCATTCTCCATAATGAATCGAAAGTTATGTCTTAAATAACTTACGATTTCTTTTGTTTCCGGACGATCCGTTACGTTTGCTACTATAATCTTATCGAGAACTAAAAAGTTAGCAAAACAAACACGTTGATGTGCTGCTTTTTTGATTTCTTGACTTCGGTCTTTGAGCTTTATTTCATTGTTTTCCCAAGCTTCAATAAATTCAAATTGTTTTTCTGAAAAACTTTCTGTATTGATACTTCCAAGACGATGATAATAATAGTACTTTTGTTCAGAGTCAATGGCTACTTTGTGGCATTGATTCAATAAATCTACAATAATAAAAGAATCTTCATGATATTTTCCCTCTGGATAGCGGATAGTTGAAAACAGTTCTCGCTTATAGAGTTTGTTCACTGCATGAACAGAGATGATATTTCCTTGTAAAATTAATAATAACGCTTCTTCAGCGGTTACTGTTTTTTTGATTGTGGGTTTGATTATCGGATCTTTTCCCTCGTAGACATCATAAATACCACAGATCGATAAGTCTGCCTCTTCCTTGATGATTGCTTTATATAAAAGTTCATACATATCTTCTGCGATATAGTCGTCACTGTCAACAAAGCCCAAATATTTTCCTTTGGCTACTTCGATTCCCGCGTTTCTTGCGCTACTCAATCCACCATTTTGTTTGTGGACGACCCGTACACGAGCATCCTTCTTTGCATAGTCATCACAAATACGTCCACTATTATCAGGTGAACCGTCATCCACTAAAATCAGTTCAAAATCGGAAAAAGTCTGAGCGAGAATGGAATCTACACATTTTTTTAAATATTTTTCAACTTTATAAACAGGTACGATGATACTAATTTCACACATGTATTTCATCCTTAACTAACTGTACTGTATGCTTCAGTGATTCTTCTAGACTAAAGATCGGGAACCAGCCAGTATCTTTAATTTTTTCATTATTTAAAATAGCCGTATTTGCTTTAGAAAAGCCTTGTTGTTCAATTGCATCAGGTAATTCAAAAATGACTTGCTTCCCACTAATTTCAGCAAGTTTTTGAGCAAGCTCTTTTAGATGCAAATCAAAACTGTCATTAGAGATATTATAAGCTTCTCCAATCTGACCGTGAATAAGGAGATGAAGCATCGCTGAAACAGCATCACCTACATAAATATAGGAAAAATACTGGTTTCCTTCACTCTTTAATACAATATCTTCTTCATGCACTGCATTCAAGATAAATTGAGAAGAAGCCTTAGAGTCAGATAACAACATCGTTGGGCCAAATGTACGGCATAATCTTGGAATCACAATATCTAATTGATGCTTCGCAATATATGCCTGACAAAGGGACTCACTGACTCTCTTACCTTCCGGATAGCCGGCACGTAAAGTATTGCAATCAATATAACCACAATAATCTTCCGAAAACTTTTCAACGTCTCCACGATTTTCGCCATAGATCTCTACAGTTGAAAGGAAAAGCACTCTTTTCGGTTCTGTTGCTACAGCATGTTTCAATACTTGTTCTGTACCAGCAAGATTCGTCATAATCGTGCCAATTGGATCGGTTGCATAAGCTTTTGGATGGGTATTGCTTGCACCGTGGATGATATAGTCAGCCTTAATAGAAAAAGGCAACGGATCTGTCACGTCTCCTTCGATGATCTCAAAATTTTGATCAGAGATATACGGAGAGAATCGTTCTTCCAATCTTTGACGATTTCTTCCCATTGCATATACTTTAATATTAACCCCTAAATACTGGTTTGCTAACATTAACGTATCGACTAAAAAAGAACCAATCATACCTGAGGCACCAATCATGAGTAAAGATTGACCATCCAAACTTTTTAAATCAGGAGTATGTTCGACTACCTTCAGCAAATCATCTTTATATAGTGGATTATTTATTAAAGACATCCTCTTCACCTAATCTTTCATTTTTAAATATGCTTTGAAAAGCTCTAAATCATCGGTTGTGGTCAATTTGATATTTTTATCAGAACCAGCCGCAAAATACAAGGTTTCACCTAAGTCCACCATCATCGTATTGGTATAAGATGAGTCTGTCATTCCAATATTTTCTTTGACCGCCCGATTATAAGCAGAAAGTAATTTACCATATTGGTATGCTTGTGGAGTTGAAACACGTCGTAACGTATTACGATCCACATATTGTTGTGTCGTTTCTTCGGTTTTCTTAATAAAAATCTGTTCATTATACGGTAATGAAGTCACACCATTTCCATATTCCTTACATTTCACAATCACATCTGATAGGACGAGTTCATCCACCAATGGACGGATACCGTCATGAATGATAATTGTGTCATCATCCTCTGAATAATCTTTTAAAAATTGTACACCGTTATTGATTGATTCTTGTCCTTTAGATCCGCCAGTAATCACCCATTGGACTTTACTGATATTGAACTCTTTGATATAAGCCCACATGGTTTCTTCCCAACCTGATTTACATACAACAAGAATTCGATCAATCTGTGGATGGTGTTGGAATGACTCCAATGTATAAATAATGATGGGCTTCCCCTCGATATTAATAAATTGTTTTGGTATATCCTGCCCCATTCGTTTGCCAACGCCACCGGCAATAATTATAGCTGTAATCATATGAGATAAATTCCTTTCTTTTATGTGTATTTATACTAAATAGGTATTGAAAACTTGCCTATTATTTCACTATCCGTTCAATAAAAACCATATTTAACCTTTTACATTTTCTCACAACTGCCAATAACTTTCAATGTTTTCCACTGAGCCTCGGTGAAATATAAGTATTATACAAAAAAACAACACATCAAAAGAATGATAGAACATTCGATTGATGTGTTGATTTATTTATTTTTAGTTTACTTTTTGAACATACTTTTTATTTGCAGTCACATAACCATCAGCTGTTTTTAATCGTGGAAGTCCTGATGGAGTATATTCGATTGATTGGATCTCTACGATCGTTCCTTTGCTAATTGCTGCTCCTTTTTGCGTAAAACTGAGATCTTTATAGTAGTAATCATTCATCAACAGTTGAACTCTTTTAGGATTCGTCACAAAATAATTATCATTTGCATTCGCAGCAGCTGTAACATACCCTTTATTAGCTGTAACATATCCCTTATTGGTTTTTAATCGTGGGATTCCGCCAGCTGTATACTCGATACCTAAGACATCGATCACCGTACCTTTCGCAATTGCGGTACTTGGTTGTTTAAAGTCTATGTCAGAATAATAGCGATCATCCCTCAACATAACAATTTTTCTTGGATTTTCGATAAAGTAATTATCACTGTCACTCACTAATTGTGTTACATAACCTCTATTAGCTGTCAAATAGCCTTTTGCCGTTTTTAACCGTGGGATTCCACCACTTGTAAATACCACATTTTGCACTTCAATCAATTCATTTTTAGAGACTGCATCCCCTTTTTGACTGAAATTGACATCATGATAATACGTATCATTTGTCTTCATGACCACATATCCTGGATTACTATAATAATAGTTTGAGATATTATCTGGCACTTCTTGCACATACTCTTTATTAGCCGTCAAATAGCCATCGGGCGTAAGCAATCGTGGTACTTGACCTTCACGGTATACGACACCTGTAACAGATACAAGCGACCCTTTCGTCACTGCTTTTCCTTTATGGAGAAAGTCTGTGTCTCGATAGTAAGTATCATTGGCTTTCATGACGATTCGAACAGGGTTTTTCGTATAGTAATTATCAATTGATGCTACAGTTGCGATCACGTAGTCTCTATTTGCTGTATAAAAGCCTTTATTTGTTTTTAATCGAGGTATCCCACTCTTTGTTTTTTCAATTCCCGTTACTTTGATGACCGTACCAGCTGAGACTGATTCTCCTGGTTTTGTAAACTCGACATCTTGGTAAAAACGATCATTTGTCTGAGCAATGACTTGTCCTGGATTTGTCATATAGTACATATCAGAGATATCACGATACTGTTCGACCAAATTTTTATTCGCAGTCAAATAGCCATTTTTTGTTTTTAATCGGAAAATACCAGAGTCCGTGTAAGCTAAGCTTTCTACTTCCACCACTGTACCTTTCGTGACTTTATTCAAACGCTGGGTAAAAGCTGTATCTGCATAAAAATAATCATCTGTCTTCAAACGGACTTTTTTAGGATTCGTTGTAAAATAAGAATCAATATTGCTTTGAGCCGCTACAACATATGATTTATTTGCTGTTAAATAACCGTGATCTGTAAATAAGCGTGGAATCCCACTAGCGGTTGTTTGAATACTTTTCACAGTAACTAAAGTATTTTCCTTAACAGTCATTCCAGGACTGGTAAAATTCACATCATTGTAAAAACAATCATCCTTCTTGACGATGACTCTTCCAGGATTTGTCGTATAATATTTATTTAGGTCAGGTCCGGTTCCTGTATTTGGTGTTCCAAAAAAAGAACTGTAAATCATCGACATGTCAAAAGGACGAGATTGATAATTTGCCAAACCTGGGAAAAACATTTGAGACGACCACTGCCAAGCACCATAATCATTGTTCCACTGCATCGATTGTGTTGGTGTATAAGGATATTGTGCGACCCATATACGTTCTTTATTAAAGGGAGCAGGATTGATGTACCCACTATCTAGCCAACCTCTACTAAGATATAGTGCAGCATTAGAATACCCAAGATTTTTTAGTTGTTGATTGAAAGCCAAAGCATTTTTTTGTGTATCACGTCCTTCGGAAATCAAGTGCGGATCTTCTGCATCATCAAACATGATCGTATTTTTGGGCAAACCTAATTTTGACGCTGCTTGTGCAAAATATTTTGCCTCTGCCTGAGCTGTTTGAACAGATGTATACACGCTGTAATGATAAGCAGACACACTGAGCCCCGCAGCTTTAGCATTGTTGATTTGGCTTTGCGCATACGGGTTAGTATATGATGTTCCTTCGGTGAGCTTGACGGTTACTCCCGTAACCCCGTAACTTTTAATTTTTTGATACTCAGCAACAGAGATTGTCCCATTCCAACTAGCGACATCAATGAAGTCTTTTCTTGGTAAATTGGGATTATCTGCATATACATTATCAGGATGCAGCGTTCTCGACATAATCCCATACTGATTTCCAGACGGTTGCATGGCATAAGTACCTTTTTTATGATTTGTCCCTCTTTTCCCGAGTTCAGCATCTTCTCTTGGATCAACTTGATTGGCATCTGTCTGGTCCTGGATAGAATCACTCGTAGAATTGGTGGTCTCGGAACCCGAAGTGCTGGTACTTTCTTGAGTGGGGATTGTCGAGCTGCTGGTCATACTGGATTCTGTCGAAGAAGTCTCAGCCGTAGATGTTTCCGTAGTTGTCGAACTATCCGATTGTTTTGTATCGTTAGTTGTGGTAAGTGTTGCTGAATCAGACGAGTCGTTCATTTGCTTTTCTTCAGTTCCCACTTCATTCATAGCCTTCTGTTCTTGACTAGATTGAGAAGTTTTAGCTATATTTTCAATTGCATAAGTATTGGAAATAGAACTATTTAATAATAATGTACATAAAAGTACACCAGAAAAAATCCGTTTCATCTCTTTTCTCCTTCATACTGTATCGTTTACTTTGTAAGCTTTTTTAGTATCAACAATAACAGCTTCATGATGAGGCTGTTGTTCTTCTTCAGGGGGCAATTGCATGTAGTCACCAAAGACCTGTTTCAAATAGCGGTCATACCCAACAGGAATTGGCATTTTTGTCTCTTCAAAGGGAACAACAATCGCTGATTTAAAATCTTCCAAATGGTAAATATTTCCCATATATTTAGGTCCGACACATAATTCTGTGACATAAGGTGTCGATCCGAATGAGTACTTACTCATTTGTTTTTCTGCAAAACGCCAAATCTTATAGCGGATTTTGGGCGAAGAGAACGTACTTAAAAGCACCTTGCTACCTGTTGCCATCATTCCCCCATGTTTTTCGGGTACAACCTGAGAACAAAACAATGCATAAACGAGCGCCCACATTTTTTGGATTTTCCGTTGCGCACTTTTTTCAGGCGCACCGTCCAAAGGAAAAATATCAATCGGTATACCATGAGGAATAGCCATTCCTTCTTGATACGTTTTGACAAATGTGGTATTTGCATCTCGGATGGTCATAAATGAATTATGATCATTGTAATTCTCAGAAGCAACCAATAGCGGATAACGTTCAACATCAGCATATTTTGGCCATAGTTCTTTTATTTTTTCATAATCTTGTCTAGGCATAAAAAAATCCAAGTCATCATCCCAAGGAATAAAACCTTGATGACGGATAGAGCCAATACAGCCACCGCCACAAAAATAACAAAGTAGGTCGTGTTTATTACAAAAATCGACAAAATATTGAGCGATCTCTAACACTACCTGCTGGACATTTCTTAATTCAGGATCATTACTATACATACTTACAGCTCCCTCTATTTTTATTTTATCATAACTATTTTTTTATCCGAAATAGAATCTGTCTAAATTTGCAAAAAAAGAGTGTGGGTCAAAAGGAAAACCTAAAGACCCAAACTCGAATAAATAGTGTGTTAGAAGAAACTTTTATCCTAACACTTTTATAAATGTGAGAATAAAGCCATGACAGCTGTCACTGCTTTTTTATTTCGATTGAAAAGCAAATGATATCACCCTGCTATTCCGGTCGCTTATTTAATACACTCGTTTTAGTGTTGCCATCAATCCTGGCATCTTTATTTCAACAAAACTTCCGATGCGTACAGCAGTTAAAAAGAATGAACAAGGCAGGTTATACAATTGCTTCGTTACTTTTTTTACTGTAGAGTCGGTGCAAGCAATTTTTTTCGCCTCAACAATAGTTGGATCCGTTAATATTTGCTTTGCTTCAGCTTTTTTTTCTTTTGCTGTCCGTGTCGAAGTGCCATAGATAGAAAAGATGACCGACGTCGTTCCTTTTAAATGGAGAGCTGCCATTCCTGGCTTATCGACTTCATTCGTCACTTCATTTGCTAATTGGTAGAACTCTTTGAAGGTACTAAATTTATTGGGACGGTACTGATTCGTGATTCCTTTGCCACCTTCAAATTCATAGATATAAGAAATTTTCGGGTTCATCAGGACATTTTGACAATATTTATAATAATGCAAATTAAAAATACGGTCTTCACAGCTATTGTATCCTTTAAAAAGAAGCTGATTCTGTTTTAAAATATCCCTTCGATAACATTTATTCCAAACTACATACATCAACTGATCGTTCATTAATCGATACATGTCTTTTATAAAACTATCATGACTTTGATAATGATGCTCCGTCACTAAATTTTCTTTTTCTGAAATAATCTGTTCTCCGTCCATCGTTCGAAAGATAAACGAACTAACGATCAAATCGGTGTCTGGATGTTTAGCTAAAAGCTTGTCATAATCAGATAAAACTTCTTTTTTCGGCGTATCATCCGCATCAAAAAATAAGATGTAAGTTCCTTGGGCTTGCATAATCCCTTCATTTCTTGCTAAACCAGGCCCTTGATTAGCCGTTGTGATCAGTCGAAATTTAGGGTCGTTCTCAATAAGTCTCGTAATGATTGCTTCCGTTTGATCTGTCGAACCATCATTGATTAACAAAACTTCATAATCAGTAAAATCAAATTCTTTTAAAGATGCGATCGTACGAGCAATCGTGCTTTCAGCATTATAAATGGGTATGACGATACTAAATTTTGGGTTACTCATTTTTCACTACCTCTCAACTAGCGAAAGATTTTCTCTTTTGGAAAAGCAATCTCTGCCAATGAATGAACATTCTCATCTTCTTCCAAGCCTTGAGAAGACATCTTATCAAAAAGAATTTTAATGGTTTGTAATAATATTTTTAAATCGAGCAATAAAGAATATTTCTTGATGTAAAGTAAATCAAACCGTAATTTACTGTTGTAATCTGATACGTATTTCCCATAAACTTGCGCATAACCCGTTATCCCAGCACGTACATTGTGTCTCAAATAGTAATAAGGATTTTCCGCATTAAATTGATCAACAAAGAAAGGACGTTCTGGTCGAGGACCAACGATCGACATGTCTCCCTTTAATACATTAAAGATTTGTGGTAATTCATCAAAACGAACTGCTCGGATAAATTTACCCACTGGAGTGACACGAGCATCGTTGCTCTTAGCCAAAACAGGTCCTGATTTGGCTTCTGCAGTCGCAGTCATCGAGCGAAATTTATAGATTGAAAATTCTTTTTGATTTTTAGTGATCCGAATTTGTTTATAAATAACCGGACCCGGTGAAGTAACTTTTACTAAAATAGCAGTTAATAACATGAAAGGTGAGGCTATGATCAGTAAAATCAACGAAACGATAATATCAAACAACCGCTTGAATAATTCATATTCTGGTGGAATCCTGAATCCTGAAGCTTCAATAATACTTTCATCTTCAAAGTTCATGATGTTTGGATTGATCATCGTTAAGTTTTCAAATGTCGTATTGAGAAATAATTTCTTCTCATTTTTTGTCACTAGTTGATAGATTTTTACTTTTTCTGCTTCTTCAATATGTGAAGCCAGATAGACGATATCCATTTGATCAATCATTTTTTTCACATTTTCATAGTAGTGATCGATGACAACCGCTTCTACTTTATGCTTATTATTTTTTTTAGAACTGAAATTTTGTATGGCCGGTGCCACATCTTTTTCTGATCCAACGATCACGACTTTCTTATCACGACTGACTTTCAAGTACAACTTATAAATTAATATTCTGTAAAGACTCAATAAAATGGTCGCTAGCACAAATGACAATAAAATTACGCCTCGTGGGAAAGCAAACCAGCGTCCAGCAAAGGTGACGACCATGATCCCCAATGTCATTAAGACTTGACCAATAACCGTGACAAACACGATATCGCTGACCGTTCGATTATAAAAAACATATACGCCCAATAAGATATTCAAGGCAATAAATATAACAGAAATAAAGATTGCTGAATGTTGAAAAGTTTCAAAATTCCGCATGGGTATTTCCCCATGAAATTTCAGTAAGAAACTGCTATATATGGCTACATTGTACATCAAAACATCCATTAAAATAATGAATATTCGTCTTGCAGCACTCCATTCCCCATTTTTATTCATATATACACTCCTAATCACAAAATAATGCACCTATTATCTTACCATAGCAGGGTTTAAAAGCCTAGTGAATAAACAAATTGTAACAGAATTACAAAAAACTACTGCTCTACAATTATAACGCTTGCTTTTAATATCTCATTTTACGAAAAAAAAACTACCATGCTTTCTTAACTGATTGCATGATAGTTTCTATTTTCATTTCTTAATTAATCTGGTCTTAATGAAAAATCTCCAATTCCTTCTTTTGTCAGATTATCGTTATAAAAAGGATCATGGTTGATATATCCTGGCCATTTCACTTGCATTTTCTTTATCTCACCTGCAAAACGTTTTTGCTTCTCAGGCGTATCTTCATAGCCTCTTGATTTTGATTCAAAATGATAAAGTTCAACTTGATGGGCATAAACGTTATATCGACCTAGCTCATAAATTTTCAGGCATAAATCCACATCATTGAAAGCGACTGCTAATGTTTCATCAAAGCCATGGACCGCATGAAAATCACTGGCTTTGACCATCATACAGGCAGCTGTTACCGCTAAGTAATTGACATCGATGACTAACCGACCAAAGTAACCACAGTGTGTTTGGTCATAGTTGTTCAACGCATGACCAGCAACGCCACCAATACCAACTAACACACCAGCATGTTGTGTCGTATCATCTGGGTAGTAAAGTTTGGCACCGACACAGCCAATTCGATCAAATTGCGCATAGGCAACCATATTGGTCATCCACTCAGGCTCAATAACTTCCGTATCATTGTTTAAGAACAATAAATATTTGCCACTTGCTTTTTCTGCCGCTAGATTGTTGATCCTAGAATAATTGAAAGGTATATCGATCAATTCCACTATAAAACGTTCATTTAGTCGTTGCTGGTATTCCTTAAATAGTTCCTGCATCTTAGGATCGGTACTACCGTTATCAGCAACAATGATCTCATAGTTGGAATAGGTTGTTTTGTCAATAATTGAGTCGATACATAATTTTAAGTCATCATATCCGTTTTTAGTGGGAATAATGACACTAACTAAGTCTTCTTGCAGCACTTCATAATTGACCTCGTAGAAACCAGAGATTCGTCCAGGACGAACTTTTCCTTTAATTCCTCTACGATCGAGTGCATCAGTCAATGCCTTGACTCCAGAATCATAAATATAGCTCTTCGCTTCACCATTGCTGGCAGTAGATCCCGGAATCGTGCGCCAGTGATACAGTACTTTATCAATGTGATAAATGTGATCAGCTGGGATCTGCTCAGTGATTCGTAGTACCAAGTCATAATCTTGAGAACCTTCATATCCTTTTCTAAATCCACCGATTTCTTTAACTAAGCTGGTACGATAAACCCCTAAATGTGAAATATAATTATTGCCCATTAAAGTATCTGGTGACCAATCCGCTTTAAAATGAGGATCAAAACGCTGACCTTCTGCATCGATCTTATCTTCATCGCTATAAATGACATCAAGTTCAGGACGCTGATTCAAGACGCTTGCGACTTCAAACAACGCATAAGGCGGTAGTTCATCATCATTATCTAACAACGCCATGAACTCCCCTGTTGCCATTTCCAAAGCAGAATTGGTCGCTAGACTGATATGCCCATTTTTTTCTCTAAAAACGACTTTGATTCGTTGATCTTTAGCTTGATACTTTTCTAAACATTTTCTGATTTTAGGATCAGTTGATGCATCATCACTGATACATAGTTCCCAGTGATCATACGTTTGTTTTAAAACAGAATCAATACATTTTTCCAGCCATTTGATTTCGACATTGTAGACTGGCATAAGTACTGAGATTAAGGGACGATATTCAAATCCTTTAGCATCTTGACGTTGCTTTTGGAGATCAAACTGTTCATGACGTTTGATCCATTCGGTATAATCCACAGAAGCTGGTTTCATTTCAAACTTGACACGTCGGATCGCTTTTTTCACTCCGTGTGTCCGTGCATAATTGAATCCTTTTTGAAGCAATCTTTTTTTCTTTTCCCAGTTTGTTTCAAGGCCATCGTCATACGGATAACGACCATTCAATTTCACCGCGATCCCATTTTGATGGGATTTTGTTTGGAAATCTAAAATCGCTTTACCTTTCATTCTTCCAGATAATCGGATGTTGAAACCACTTGGTGTTTTCACATCCAGATTGTATAAATGATTGATATCCAAACGAACAACATTGGTGACTTCGGCAGATACTTTGTCCTTATCGACTTTGATGATCGGAATTTCTTTCGTCACCTCATCGACCGCCCAGCCAACAATCAATAAATCCCCAGTTGCTCTTTCACGAGTAATTCGGTCTATAAATACAGCAATCTCTTTTTTTTGCACGAGCTTTTGTTCTCCTTTATTAAAAATAAGTTCGTTCTTATATCTCGATAAACCAGGATTCGCCATTTTCAGCAACAGCTTCAATTAAAAAAGATTTTTCTCGTTCACATCTTATTTGCAATTCAAAACCAGCTTTTGTTCCCGCTGGCAATTGTTCCGCCTCATTTACTTCTGGTCGTTCAAACTGCAAGGCTTGAAAAAATGGTGCTTGGTTCACAGATAACTTATAGGATAACGGCTGACGTTGTGCGTTAGAAATTCCCCAACCATTGATTGTCAAAATTTTCGTTTCTGGATCCCAATGCTTGCTATCCACGCATAGAGAAATCGCCTTTGCTTGAATTTTCTTTGCTGTTTCTTTCGATCGAAGCTTGCGGTTTCTTGGTTTAATTGCGAATTCTTCCTCAGTTATCAGTTTACAATAACGGTCAGTCGTCATCTGTAATTCGTTATCTAATTTTTCATTTGTCAATCGCACTTGTTCATTTTCTTTTTTCAGCGAAGTGATTTGTGCCATTAGACGTTGCTCGATCTGCGCTAAAGGTTTGACTGCCTCAAGTAGTTCTTTCATGGTTTGTGTCAATTCCCCGATAAACCGATAATGACAATGGATCGTCAATTCTTGACCTGCGACATCAAATAGAGTAAATTGTGGCGTTACTTCACCATCAAATAAATAGCAATCATTTTGTGTTTTGATTACTGCATTAGATTGGATGAAATCAATTTTGTTCCCCGCCAACTCCCCGCTAAATTCGATAAAACTTGGTTGATCAGCAAATTTAAAAATGACCGATTCGACATCCCCGGCAATTGGAAAAGTCAATGTTTGGTTTTCTCCCGTATAATTGTTGAAAGGATATTTTTGGGAGACTTCTTTGTTTGCAGTCTTTTGAATCACTTCCACCATTCGAACAAAATTCGAATTTTGTGGTTGTGAGATGTGACTATTCTCAGTGTGTTTTTTCAAAGAAAAGAAGTATTGATAAACTTCTCCGAAAGGTCGCATTTTGAACTCATAGCGAACTGCTTCGGGTAATTCTTCATAAGTTGAATTTAATTCTGTGTCTCCGACAGCTAAGTAAAGGTAATCCTCAATATTAATAGATAAACCAGCTTTTTCAAACACTTTTTTAAAACCTTCGTGTGTGTAAAAAGAATTATGTGTTTCATCTAATAAGCCATAAGAAGCCCATGGCAACTCATTGTTGAATAAATGGATCAGCACAGAATTATGGACTAAATTCGGAAATGTGATTAAAATTTCTCCGTCTTCATTGAGAAATTCTCTCACTTTTTTTAATGTTTCAGCTGGGTTCACTAAATGTTCTAAAACATCGGCAAAAAGGATATAATCAAAGGTTTGCCCTGCATAATAGTTTGCCCACTCAAAACTTTCAATATCTCCATAAAAACCATCTTGTGAAAATTCACTGACAAAATCGAATAATTCTTTATCTAATTCGACGATACTTACTTGACAATTTTTGGCTCCGATTAAATGTTTGGTCAATCGGCCGTTTCCCGGTCCAAATTCCAAGACTTTGCTGCCTGGTTTAATTTGGGCAGCAATTTTCCCTACACTACTTTGTTCATCTAAGTCCATTTCAAAATCATACTTCATCGGCTAGATAACCTTCTTCCCATTTATGGTCTAAGACCACGATTCCTTCCCCAATATATGAGCCATTAACAAATAAATTCATATATTTTGTTTTGTAAACTAAAGGTACGGTGGCATTTTCTTCAAAAATTGCCACATCAAAATAATATTCACCAGCTAGCAGGCCTAGTTTTTCATATTCTAAATAGAAAACATTTTTGCCTTTTTTCCAAGGGATTTTGATGCCGTCCAACAGTGTATTTAAACCACAAACGTAAAAATTATCGACGGTCCGTAAGGCAATCCCTAAAACAGGATTCTTGATCGAATCATCTTTTACTTCATAGGTTACTTTGACATACAGTGTTTCGCCTTGATCAAGCACGTCAACAGGATTTTTTTCTTTATCCAATAATTCCGCACTCAGTACATCAACGATGTCAGGCGCTGCAAAACGTTCCATTTGATTTTTATTTCGATCAACTGTTTTGACTGATTTTTTCTTTAAAAAGTTTTCATAGTTTGTTGTGACATCCATGGTATCCCCATATTCAACTACTTCACCATTTTTTAGCCAATAGGATCGATCACAAAAACGGCGGATCGAACTGATGTCATGGGAAACGAATAAGATCGTTTTACCTGAGTTCTTGATTTCAGTAAATTTCTCCATACATTTCAACTGGAACTCAAGGTCCCCTACAGCTAGAGCCTCATCGACAATCAAGATATCTGGATTGACATTAATAGCTACCGCAAAGGCTAAACGAACAAACATCCCACTGGAATATGTTTTTACTGGTTGGTAAATATGTTCGCCGATATCAGCAAATTCAATGATGTCTCCGACCATTCCATCGATTTCTTCACGAGAAAAACCTAACACCATGCCATTCAAATAAATATTGTCATAGCCAGAATATTCGGGGTTGAACCCAGAACCTAGTTCTAATAGTGCAGATATTTTCCCTTCAATCTCCATTGTTCCAGATGTGGGCGTCAAAACGCCAGTAATGATTTTGAGCATGGTGGATTTTCCTGAACCATTTTCTCCGACAAAGCCGATCATTTCCCCTTTTTTAATTTCCACATTGATATTTTTCAACGCATAAAAAACGTCATGGTAAGATTTTTTGAAGGGATTCAAAGCTTCACGAAAACGGTCAGATGGTTTTGCGTACATATTATAAGATTTTGTAATGTTTTTTAATTTAATCGCATATTCAGTCATATTCATACTCCTTACAGCACATCTGAAAAATGTGGTTTCAATCTACGGAACACAGCAGATCCAATAACGAAGATAGCTAGCGTAAATACCCAGAAATAGAGAGTATACATTCCGTGTTCCCAGAACCAAGCTTGTCCTAAGAAAGACTCACGATATCCTTGCACGACATAATAAAGTGGGTTTAGTTTTAAGATTTGAACGATCACTGGATTGAACTGACTCGGACTCCAAAGGATCGGCAATGTCCACATAATCAATTGTAGAGAAATCGTAATCAATTGCACGATATCTGGTAGAAATGGTTGAATCGATGCTGTCAACCATGTCAAGCCGGTTAAAAAAGCACACATACAGAATAAATAATAAATCAGTTGGAGCGTCATCCAGGTTGGATAGATTCCATGTCCAATAACCACCACTAAACCAACGAAAATAAAGAAAAGATGTGCATATAGATTCGATAAAATTTTTGTAGTTGGTAAAATGCGGATATTAAATACAACTTTTTTTACTAAATAAGTGTATTCTCTGAAAACTAACGTCGTTGATGTAAACGCGTCAGAAAAAAAGAACCATGGGATCATTCCCGTAATCAAATAAACAATAAAAGGATATTTTCCATCTGTCATCGCTGCCTTTAATCCAAAACCAAAGACCAGCCAATAAATCAATACGGTAAAGACAGGATTAATGAATGCCCATAAAATTCCCAAAAAAGAGCCCGCATAGCGAGACTTAAAGTCATTCACTGAAAACTGAAGCAAGAGCTTTCTATTCTGGTAGATATCCTTCATAAATAAAAACAGATCTTTAAACATTTGTGTTCCTCCAAGCAAATTCTGTTAATTACAGTCATGTGCCATTTTACCACACTTTTACTCACGGACTGTGATATTCTTAGTTTCTTAATTTTCTATTAAGCAACTTTACGCTAACATTTTTATTTTACATAAGAAATAATTTAATTGCAATGAAGCAAAAAGCTAGCTGACCCAAGAATAACTTGTTTCAACTAGCTCTTATCTAAATATTTAATGTCGGCGTGCCACTCTTGATAGAGAGCCGTCTGTCGTTTCCCTCGTTTGTTGATTCGCTATTTTCCGCTTGTTTGCAACGTTTTTTAAATCATCATACCGGTGACTTGCCATTCCCAATAACAGATAGATGATAGGTACCCACGGAAAAGAAGTTAAAGTATCTTCCATAAAGGATTGGATCATCACTGCAAAGAATGCCCATAAAAAGGTTACTTGTCCATTCGATAAATCTGCTTTTAAGGTCAATCGACCTACATAGATTAATACTAGTACCCCTGCGATGATGACACCCAGCAATCCATATAGATTTAAAAATGAATTATAACTATTGTGATTTCCTAAAAATTGATTTCCACGTTGAAAAATGAACGGTTTCATTCCAACCCAGACTTGTTCACTTTTTTCTGAAATAGTCTCATAGAATTTCAACCAAATTTCTTCACGACCAGTAAAGAGATTTAGATGCTCGGAATGAGCTGCTAAGTAAGAAACTGGCAACGCAAAAATCGTGACAATCATGTAGGCTAAAAATGGCGCTCGTATTACTTTGTACAATTGCTTTGGCCAAATATCCAGTAAAACAAATACGATCATCGCAACTAAAGCACCTTTTGATTGACAGACCCAGATACCAATAATCCCAGCAATCACACTCGGAAATCCAACGAATACCCGAACATACCAGCGCTCAAATGAACTGGCAAACCCACTGATCAGTAAGGAGAGGGTCATTAAAGTACTACCAATCGTATTCGTGTTGATCCAAATATCGGAAACTTTATTATCAGGCAACCAAATACTTTCACCATCAGGAATTTTTATTTCAGTAAAAATGCGGTATAACGTAATGCCAAGAAAGACATAACATACTAAAATAAAAATCGAACGATCTAACTTATCAAACTGAATCCATTTAACCGTCAAACAAAAGACTATGATTAGCGGGATCAAAAGATCTACATTCATAGAACTTGCTCTTACTTCACGGAAATGATCAAACAGAAAATAAATAAGCATTGCCGCTGCTAAAAAAATAAAGTCAGCTCTTCGTCCTTTATATACGTTTAAAATAAATAAAATGACAATGCCAAACGTAACAAATTGCGCACTGTTGTCATATAAAAAAAGCGCTTGAGCATTGCCTAGGCCTGCTGTCCATACAAAATAAATAGCAGAAAGAAATAGAATCAGT
The DNA here is from genome assembly GCF_051711145.1 of Enterococcus sp. DIV0691. Classification (NCBI taxonomy): domain Bacteria; kingdom Bacillati; phylum Bacillota; class Bacilli; order Lactobacillales; family Enterococcaceae; genus Enterococcus; species Enterococcus sp. DIV0691. The sequence goes on along the minus strand of NZ_JBIOLY010000001.1, from coordinate 820,220 downwards.
AATCCAACACTCATTTTATTTATTAATTTTCCAATAACCGTCTGAATAATCTCCATCCTCCTTTCATACTGTTTTATTATACTGTTTTTTAAAAACAAACGGCAATGCTATTTTTAGATTAATTGATAAAAAACTCACTTTTAGTGCTTCATCCATTCTTTTTAAAAGAAAAAACATGGAACCTAAAAATAGGTACTGAGCAATTTCAGAAGAAGCAGTAAAGAAATTTACTTCCTTACACTCCCATATCAATTACTCAATACCTAATAATTACTTTCTCAACCGCCTGTATACGACCATTCATCTACTTGGTTATCCGTATTATTCACAGCATTATTGGCTGTAGATGGATCGTTTTCAGGATAGGTTACTTCAAAAATCATATAACCATCTTTATCAGGACCGTATAGTTGAGTGAATTGTGCTTGGTACAATTGATTATAATCAGTTAACGGGCGTTTGCTGACCACGTATTTGATTCCAAGCTTTTCAGCATCTTTAAAGTTGAGGGTCACAGAAAACATATCTGGACGATCTAAAACAAATGAAGTTTTTTCCTTAGCAATAAAGGCACGTGTGTGGGCATATCGATTATAATATTTTTCATATTTTTTATCTGGATCAATTTTAGCCCATGCCTTCATGTCTGGATAAAAGCGTACCGAATTAAAAGCTTTTACGCCTAATGTTGGTGTAAAGTTATACAGCTCATCTTCTGTTAACCATACTTGTTGTGGATCTGCCTGATCAATTGCTTTTATCTCTTTTGCCAGAGTCTTTTCAAAGATCGCACCAGTTCCTTCTACAACTGGGTTCACAAAGAAACCTGAAGCTACAATCAAAGCGATAAACGAAAGATAGAACAATCGACAACGTCGGAACAGAATAAATGCTAGGATTAACGTACCAACAATCACAATCATGGTGATCTCTAATTCGGTAAAGTATTTTGTCATTTTGGAATTGACCAAAGCATACGCAAAGATTCCCGCGTTCGCCAACAATAGGAAAAATTTATACCATGTTGGGATCACATCTTCTTGCCAAATATAGGCAATAAACCATATGGTTAAGAGGCAAGCTGCAAAACTAAAGGTTAAGATTGCTCTAAAAGGTGGCACGTAAGATAATAAAGTGAGTTCAGCGAGCCATTTTGGTAATCCTAAAGTAATCCAATAAATTGAAAACAGACAAAAGAGCATTAAAATCCGTCCAAACAGTTTTTGTTCACTATTTTTTTTACCAAATAAAACAAATGGGCTTGCTAAAAAGACGGTCGGGAAGAAATGATAAAACAGAGCAACTTCAGAATTATTAGAAAAATTGATATCTTTAAACGAAATTTTCCAGTTTGTCAGAAAATAAAAGAACTCTCCTAAATGCCATTTTCCTCCTGTACTTACTCGTTTTCCTGGATATAAGGTATTTAAAGAAGCCAGTAACGCATCTTTAGAGGTTAACCAAAAGTGGATCAGTACGCCACCTATAAATAATATTGCCCCAATGATCAGTACTGCATCAAACCAATCCCAAGTGATTCGCTTCCCATAATAGAGCAATAACCCAACAAAATAAAAGACAAGAAAATAAGCAAGCATAACTTGATGGGCTGGATAAATCACCAGGATAAAACCTAGACCAAATATGACGATCAAACTCATCATCATTGCTCGTACCCATTTTTTTTGATGTTGGTAAAAATAATGATAAAAAGCAACCATTAGTCCTAATGTGAAGAAAATCAGATCTCCCACGTGTTGCATGAACCACCACTGGACTGCTGGTGAGAAAGTTAAGGCAAAGGCGCCTATGAGTGATAAAGCTTTTTTTCTTTTTGTCAAAATCATTAAAACTTCATATCCCAATAAAACCATGACCACTAATTTCATTGCCCAATAAAACGAAAGCCCACGATCTCTTCCCAAGAAAAAGAATCCCCAATTGAATGGTTTACCAATAACTGTGATATCTTTAACAGGAGAATTATAAGCAATGATCATATTTTGTCCATTTAAGGAATAATCGGGATTTACTAAAGGATAGTCATTTTCAGCTTGTGAAAGATAAAAAGGTGTTTGCACGAGCCATTCATCTGAACGAACTTCCCTATTTTGCCCGAAGATGACATCAGTTTTCTTTCCGTCATCTCGTTGCGATACATATTTATCCCATACACCCAATGAACTACCATTCAAATTAAACGTTACAATAACTACAATGACTAGCAATCCGATGAGGTAACGAAGTTTTAGAAAGACATCAAGAACAGAATGATCTGTGCGCTCAGGCTTCGCGGCTGTTCGTTGCGCGCGTCTTGTTTGTTTTTCCATGCGATTCTCCAATTTCTAGTTTGTTCTTTTTTTTACGGAAAAACAAGTTTGCTATTTCAAACTTTCAGCTGCTTCCAACATTTTTGCTAATGCTTCTTGCCATGTCGGAATGACAAAGCCTAGATCTTCTGCTTTCTTTAGACTCATCACAGAATATTGTGGGCGAACTGCTTTTTGTGGATACTCTGCTGAAGTGACTGGTGCTACTTCGACATCCGTATCTTTTAAGATTTCTTTGGCAAATTCATACCATGAACAGCTATTATCATTGGATAACTGATATACGCCATAAGGTGCTTGTTTTTCAATCACATATACCATAAATTCAGCAAGTGTTCGAGTCCAAGTTGGGCGACCATATTGATCATTAACAATAGTTAAACGATCATGCGTTTCGGCTAAACGTTGCATTGTAAAGACAAAATTATGTCCATAAACACCAAATACCCATGAAGTACGGATAATATAATAGTCTTCTAAGATTTCTTGAACTGCTTGTTCCCCTAGTAATTTTGTGCGACCATACTCATTCAATGGGTTAGTTGGATCGTCTTCGCGGTATTCTTGGTCTTTCTTTTTGCCATCAAAGACATAATCCGTACTGATATATACTAATTTAGCATTCACTGCTTTTGCAGCCAATGCCACATTTTTAGTTCCATCAACGTTAATCTTCTCATCTAATTCTTTGCCTTCTTCTTCTGCTTTATCAACGGCTGTATACGCTGCACAATGAAAAATAATTTCTGGCTTTAAGTTTGTAATATACTCCATTGTTTTTTCTGCATCAGTAATATCCAGCTCAGCAGCATCAGTTGACACATAAGCCATTCCTTTTTCATCTAATAAATGGCGTAATTCCGTTCCAAGTTGACCATTTCCTCCGGTTAATAAGAACATTCTGATCTCTCCTCTTTTTTGTTTTAAAAAGGGGTCTGCAACATCTGTCACAGCTCCCCTTACAATTGCCAATAAACAATTCCTATTTTTATACTAATTTTTTTCTGCACGTTTTACAACTTCATGCGTGCCTTTTTTACCCGAATTTTTTGAGAGTTCATTAAATCCGGCTTATTTATCATCATTTATTGACCATTTTTGGCATAGGCTGCTTCCACAGCTTCTTTTTCTTTCTTCCACCAATCTTGGTGTTCTTCATACCATTTGATTGTATCAGCTAAACCATCACGGAAGTTGGTAAATTCAGGTTGCCAACCTAGCTCCTCACGTAACCTTGTCGAATCAATTGCATAACGTAAATCATGTCCTGCACGATCGTTGACATGGTCGTAAGCATCTTTGGGTTGTCCCATAAGTTCCAAAATCAATTCCATGACTGTTTTGTTATCTTCTTCCCCATCGGCACCGATCAAATAAGTTTCACCGATTTTTCCTTTAGTCAAAATCAACCAAACCGCAGATGAATGGTCATTCGTATGGATCCAATCACGAACGTTTTTTCCTTCACCATATAGTTTTGGACGTATACCACTTAAAATATTAGTAACTTGACGAGGAATAAATTTCTCAATATGTTGATACGGTCCATAGTTGTTTGAACAATTTGAGATCGTTGCTTGCAACCCAAATGAACGAACCCAAGCTTTCACTAATAGATCAGAGCCCGCTTTAGTTGAAGAATATGGACTTGATGGATTATAAGGTGTTTCAGCTGTAAATTTTTCCCCTTCGCCTTCTCCATGACCTGGTAAATCTTCACGTAAAGGTAAATCCCCATACACTTCATCGGTGGATACATGATGGTAACGAACATTGTATTTACGACAAGCTTCTAACAGGGTGTACGTACCAATAATATTGGTTTGGACAAAAGGAAATGGATCTTTTAGCGAATTATCGTTATGTGATTCTGCTGCATAGTGGACTACGGCGTCTGCTTCTTTGACTAAACGATCCACTAATTCTGCATCCGCAACATCACCAACGACCAATTCTACACGGTCACTAGGTAGCCCTGCTAAGTTCTCTTTATTCCCAGCATAAGTCAATTTATCTAACACCGTAACATGAACCTCTGGATGATGATTGACCACATAGTGGACGAAATTTGAGCCGATAAATCCGGCACCACCAGTAACAATGATATTTTTCATATAAAAATTCTCCTTGCAATCCTAAATTTCACCATAAACAAATGGATTTTCTGCTTCAAACTCTTTTAAAGTTGGATGATGCTGATCCTTTTCAGACATAATCGCTTTGGAAAGATCGATAGGCCAATCAATCGCTAAGTCTGGATCATCAAAGGCAATCCCACCATCAGCTTGTGCATTGTAGTAATTATCACATTTGTAAAGAAAATTGACATTTGGTGTCAATGTCACAAATCCATGAGCATAACCTTTAGGCACCAAAAGTTGTCGATGGTTGTGTTCAGATAAGATAAAGCCTTCCCATTTACCATAGGTTGGACTTCCTTTACGAATATCGACAATCACATCTAAAACAGCACCAGAAGTTACCCGAATCAATTTCGTTTGTGCTGCTTCTCCTTTTTGGAAATGCAGTCCGCGGATAACACCAGCTTCTGCCGATAATGAATGATTATCTTGAACAAAATCAAAATCTAAACCATGTTCAACAAATTTTGCTTTGGAATAACTTTCGGTAAAAAAGCCACGATGATCACCAAAAACATCCATTTCAATGATCTTCACATCTGTTAAATTAGTATCAGTTACTTTCATTACTTCAGACTCCCTTAATTGTTGGCCAACTGTAAAAGATATTGACCATATTGATTTTTTTTCAACGGTTGAGCTAATGCAAGTAATTGCTCTTTAGTGATATATCCCATTCGGTAGGCGATTTCTTCTAAGCAAGCTACCTTGAGATTTTGACGTTTTTCAATCGTTTCAATAAATGTGGATGCCTCTAGAAGAGATTCATGCGTGCCAGTGTCTAACCAAGCAAAACCTCTACCCATCAATTCAACAGATAGTTTTCCTTTTTCTAGATAGACTTTGTTTACATCAGTGATCTCTAATTCACCACGTTCAGAAGGTTTGATGTTTTTCGCAATCGAAATAACATCATTATCATAAAAATATAACCCTGTTACTGCATAATTTGATTTTGGTAGTGCAGGTTTTTCTTCGATTGACAGAGCCTGCATCTTTTCATCAAATTCTACAACACCAAAACGTTCTGGATCATTAACGTGGTAACCAAACACTGTTGCTCCAGTATCTTTAGAAGCAGCGCGTTGAAGCATTTTAGATAAGCCACCACCGTAATAGATGTTATCTCCTAAAACTAAGCACACACTATCATCACCGATAAATTCTTCACCGATAATAAAAGCCTGTGCTAGCCCATCTGGACTTTCTTGCACTGCATACTCAATTTGTAATCCTAACTCTGCCCCATTACCAAACAGTTCTTTAAATCTTGGTGTATCTTGAGGAGTAGAGATAATCAGGATTTCTTTGATACCCGCTAGCATTAGTGTAGACATTGGATAGTAGATCATTGGTTTATCGTAGACTGGCATCAACTGTTTTGAAGTTGCCTTAGTTAGAGGGTATAAGCGTGTACCACTTCCCCCAGCAAGAATGATTCCCTTCATGAGTATAAATTCTCCTTTTCAATTTAAAATTCACCTTGTTATTATCTCATCAAACTTGTTATTTGTCATGGAATTATTAACGATTTAACTATCTTTTATTAATTCCAAACCATTTTCTCTTCACAAGCGCCTTGATCAGATTCAACCGCCAGGTAATTTTTTGGGTTAGTTTAGTGTTTGTTTTGATTTCACTCACATTAAAATCATGTCTACGATAAAGTGTCAATGTTTCTCTAATAAACCCAACACGAGTTCCACCTAACATTCCAATCCACATATCATGCATTGGTACTTCAGAAGGAATCGGTACTATTTTTTTCTTTAATGAAGATCGAAAAGCCATGCCGGCACCGATATAATTACTTCGAATCAAATTATTGAGCCAGCCTGTTCGGGAATGCCGATAGGAAAAATACGACGCGTGTATCTCATTGAGTTGACCATCCACAATCACTAGATCACTCACTACTACTAATTGTTGCGGATTTTCTTCAAAATATGCGGTGATCTTAGCCACCTTATTAGGTAGCCAAACATCATCTTGGTCTGCTAAAAAAATGATGTCACCTTTAGATTGTTGAATGGCATGGTTGAAGTTGGCAATGACACCTTGCCTTGGTCCTTCAACAAATTTGATTCGATTGTCTAGTTGCGTGTATTCCTTTATAATTTGACAAGTTTCATCTGTCGATCCATCATCTGAAATAATCAATTCATCCTCAAGTGTCAGTTGGTTTAAAATACTATCCAATTGTTCTCTTAAATATCTGCCACCATTAAAGGTAGCCATACAAACTGATCGCACAAATTCACACCCTTCAGTTTTCAGTAAATGATTGTAATGTCAAACGCCATATTTTACGATTTCTGACTGTTAAAAATTGTTTTACTGTACGTAACAATAATTGTTTTCGATGACGCGGTAACATTTCTTTATCATAATTTTGATAAAAAGTTTTTTCAGCTTTCAGTATCGACTGATACCTTGTAACAGAAACTTTCTGATAATCAAGAACTGAAAGATCATGTTCCATTTTTTCAGGTAAGATAAAAACCGTCTTTTTGAACTGATAGATCGTCCAAAAAAGCCAATGATCCAAGAAATCAAGGGGAAAATCTAAATTAAAACCGCCAATTTCCTTTAAAAATTTGATAGAAAAAACAGCGCCCGAATTAATCGCCATGATTCGTCTTTGACTGAGCTGTGATCGCTCAACCTTTTCAACTTGACGATTGATATAGCGATCCGCAAAAACAGGCGATATTTGGTTGCTTCCAGCATAAACCAACGGAACTGCTGCAACCAATTCATCTGTCCAATCAATCGTTAATAGCGTATCAAAATACGTTGCAGTCAATTGACTATCATGATCGAGTGTAACGAAATAGCGAATATTCTGCTGTGCATGATTCAACGCATAATTATAAGCCGTAGCCAGACCAGGATTTGATGGATCATGATAGTAGCTTATATCTTCGTTTTGTTCTAATAATGGCTCCAATTGCATAACGGGACTATTATCATAAACAACCAGTTGGATCTTCTTCTCTTTGACAGCTTTCATGAGCAGATCAAAAGAAGGCGATTGACTAAAACGCTGCTGGTATAATACGATAACGACTACTATTTTGGGTATGGTCAAAAGAAAGTCCACCCCCACTTATTGAAAAATTTCACCATTGACTGTAAAAAGATACGAAAAAGTTTAAAATTGCGATGAGCGCCTTTTCCATATAAATGAACAATCGTATATAACGGCGTATAAAGGAGTTTTTCTCCTGCTTTTTCAAAAGTTAAGCAAAGATCATTATCTTCAAAATACATAAAATAGCGATTATCAAACCCGTTGACTTTTTTAAATTTATTGACATCAACGACCATAAAACTACCAGAGATCATACGCACGTAGCTATTGGTTGTTTCTGACAAATCATGGCATTCGAATTTTGCTAAACGTTGAGCAAACAACTGCTTGACAAAACGAGCCGGAATAAACCGCAATACATAATCGAATACATCTAATTTTTGGCGAATCAAATGTTGTGTCGTTCCATCTTCATTCAATATTTTAGGTGCTAACATGGCACATTCTGGATGTTCCTGCAAAAGTTTGACCAAGTCAACGACTGTCTGCTGATCCACCAGAATATCTGGGTTAAAGATCACAGCATAAGAAAAGTCACTCGTTAATAAATTATGGTTATGTCCATAACCAAATCCTTTATTTTCCTGATTAAAATAGATTTTGACAAACGGATACTTTAGATATTCTTTCAATCGTTCTTGGTAGTCAATCGACGAAGCATTATCGAAAATCAAGATCTCAACCATGGCTTGGTCATTTATGCTGGCTAGAAGCGTATCTAACGTTTGAAAAATCTTTTGACTATTAGCCGTTACGATGCTAATTAAAATCGGTTGTTTTTGATTTATTTTCATTAGTGTCTAGTCCATTTCCTTTTATATTTCTGTATGACTTGTGTTCGATATTCTTTATTGCCTAAAAAACGTAAAGTTTTAAGAATGTACTGATGCTTCTCGTTGATCAATCCAATCAACTCAAACAATAAAATAGCCGCAAATAGCATCGAAACGATCAAAACAATCGAACCGAGACGCCCAGTATAGTTCATGATCATGGCAGTGAATGAAAACATCAATGCCATAGCATAAATGGTCAAAACTGCTCCTTTATGCGTAAAACCTAGACTCAATAATCGATGATGTAGGTGTTTTTTATCTGCTGTAGAAAAAGAGACACGGTTCGCTTTTCTGCGAATAATCGCAAAAAATGTATCTGTTACTGGAACGCCCATCACAATCAATAATGAGATAGAAGAAACAAATGTTACATTCTTCAGACCTTGTAGAGAAAGAACAGCCATCATAAATCCTAAGAACAATGCCCCAGTGTCTCCTAAGTAAATTTTGGCAGGATAAAAATTATAAGGAAAAAAGCCAATAATGCTTGCCACTAAACAGAATATGACGATTGGTATGTATACTGTAGAAGCATGTAGGAAAAAATATCCGATAATACCAATTGTAATCAACCCGATCAACGAGATTCCGGTTGCCAAGCCGTCTAATCCATCAATCAAATTAATTGCATTAGTGATACCGAAAATCCAAAAAATGGTCACAGGAAAACTCAGCCAACCCAATTCGATATAACCAAAAAAGGGCAATGTTACTGAATCAATGTGAATATCTGCCACAAAATAGACGATCAACGCTGCTAATAAGATCCCGACGGACTTTTGTTTAGGCGTCAACTCGTATTTATCATCCAGTACTCCCGTTAGAATGATCACTAAGGAAGCTAGTAAAATAGGAATGATATAAAATTTGGGAATGATGTCACGAAAAAACAATAAGGTGGATACGACAAATGAAATAAAAATGGGTAGTCCCCCAGCTGAAGGCATAGGTATTTCATTAATACGTCGCGCATTCGGTTTATCCACCATTCCGGTTTGGACAGAAATAATTTTAAATATGGGCGTTAGTACTAAAGATAACAAGATTGTTAAAAAAAATTTGACAACCATACTAAATGAAACAAGCATATTGGCACCTACTTTAATTAAGAGTCTAGAATTATTATAAAACACTCAAGCAATAAAAACTCGCAGTTCTATTTTTTTTTATGAGAAAATTTATTTTTGAAACGAATCCACCATTTATTTGTGGAAACTCGTCTTTTCTTGATTTCGTTACCTGTTATGTATTCTTGCACAACAGCATTGATGATTCCGCCAAATATAATGATTGTAGCAGCAAAATTGAGCCATAGCATCAAGACGATGAAACTCCCGATGATTTGGTATCCACTGACTCTTGTTGCAAAGTATTTTGCGTAGATTCCAAACACCTGAGATAGCAACATCCAGCCGACAGTAGCAAAAATCGTTCCCGGAATCACTGCTTTTAGTTTTAATTGCGCATTCGGTACTATCACATAAATCAAAAACATAATGATAAATAAGACAACTAAGGTAATCGGCCATTTCAAAGTTTGGAACTGGATGATCACATTGCCAGAAAAATTAAAAATCGGTTGGAGCGCTTCAAGTATCATTTGACCCAGTCCTAAAAAAATCGTTACTCCACTAATCGCAATCATGAAAAGCAAAATCACTACTAATGAAAAGAAACGGACGATCAAAAAATTCTTTCTATTTTCTACACCATAAGCCTTATTCATGGCAATTTGTAAAGCGTTGATACTTTGACTGGCAGACCACAAAGCAGCTAAAGCAGATAACGACAACAAGCCACCGGAACTTTGCGTTAACAAATTTCGAATCGCAGGACCGATAAACTGATAGACCGTCTCAGGGATGATTTGCCGCACATAAGTCAATACTGTCTCTTGATCGATCTTTAGAAATGGCAAAATATTACCAAACGCAATAATTAGGGGAAATAAAGACAATAATAAATAATACGCCACAACAACTGACGTGGTACCCATTTCTGAATCAGTGATCCGTTTTTTTGTTGTTGCAATAAAACGCATTAAATTTTCGTTTTGCTTTATTTTCCCTAATAATTTCATCAAATTCTCCTTATTGATCTAGCTTCTCAATACGTACCTTCTTCACCTTGAGAAGTTAAGATTCTTGGTCCATCTTTCGTAATTGCCAGTGTATGTTCATATTGGCAAGACAAGCCACCATCTCTTGTATAAGCAGTCCAGCCATTTGGATCCATTTTCATTTTCCAAGTTCCAGTATTAACCATTGGCTCAATGGTAATAACCATCCCTTCTTTTAACCGTAGACCTTTTCCTGCTTCACCATAATGAGGGACAGCAGGTTCTTCATGGATCGTTGGACCCACACCATGACCAATAAAGTCACGGACAACCGCTAAGTTTTCACTTTCAACATAAGTTTGGATAGCATGACCAATGTCGCCAATTCGGTTCCCAACTTGCGCTTGTTCGATTCCTAGATACAAAGCTTTTTTTGTCACTTCCATCAAGCGGTCAATTTCCGGTGTTGACTCTCCCACTACATAAGCCCAACAAGAATCAGATATGCCGCCTTTTAAATCGATACACATATCCACTTTCACTAAATCGCCATTTTTCAGCGGTTTTTTACGTGGAAATCCATGACAAATTTCGTCATTGATGCTAATACAAGTCGCATACTCATAGCCTTCAAATCCAATTTGAGCCGCAATCCCACCATGGCTTTCAATATAGTTACGAACAAAAACTTCAATATCCCAACTCGTCACGCCTGGTTTGATAAAATCTCGCAGATTTTTATGTACATCCGCTAACAACGCGCCAGACTCAGCCATTGTTTCAATTTCTCGTGCTGATTTCAATGTAATCATATTTTCGTCTCCTTTTTACAAATCTTCCTCATTTTACCATAGTGTCCGGTCGTTCGCCAAATCAGATTCTCTTCACATGACTTGTTTTCTTTTAGTAAAGGTTTTGGTATAATCTGTAAATGTTAGAGGATCATATATCAATAAGTAGGAGGCAACCCATGGCTTTAGCAAAAATCGTTTACGCAAGTATGACTGGCAATACAGAAGAAATTGCTGATATCGTAGCAGAAGCTTTTGAAAATTTAGATATTGATGTTGAAATCAATGAGTGTACTCAAGTGGATGCAGATGAATTTGAGGATGCAGATATTTGTGTCGTCGCAACTTATACATACGATGATGGTGACTTACCAGATGAGATCGTAGACTTATATGAAGATTTACAAGAACTTGACTTGTCTGGAAAAATCTATGGCGTTTGTGGTTCTGGAGACACTTTTTATGATGAATTTTGTAAGTCCGTAGATGACTTTGATGCTGCCTTTGCGAAAACAGGAGCAGTCAAAGGAACAGAAAATGTTAAAGTTGATTTAAACGCTGAAGAAGAAGACATCGAAAAACTCGAAGCATTTGCTAAGGCGCTTGTTTCAAAATTATAGGCCAAAGCAGTCAGCTCACAGCTGAGAACTTTTGGCAAAACTTCAATTATTTGATAAAAAGAACGTGTGATGCTGGAGAGAGTTAGCGTCACACGTTCTTTTTATCATGTTTTTAGAAGCTTTTTTAATTTCAAAAAATCAATGTGTATGTTTGAGAAAGACTTTCGAGAAATACTTCAAGTAGTTTGTTTAATTCACTTGGATCGTTTCTTTCGTATTTAGCGTCGCATTGATGCTATCTTGGATCATTTTTTCAATTTGTTCCTTGGTCGGATGAATGATACTTGAAGACATCAGTGCCGCTAATCCTGTAGCGATGATCCAAATTGTGTTATGCAAAGACTCAATTTGTTCCGCAGATAGATCAGCATACTCTGGATCTTTCTTGACCGTCTCGACAAAATAATTATAAGAGAAGTTTTGCATCTCCCTTCCCCCACCATATTCTTCTAAGTACAGAGAACTGTATAATTTTTTCTCTCGATTGGCAAAATCAATATAGTTTACAGCTAAATCGATAATGGTATTTCCTGTATGTACAACTGGGAACACTTCATGCTTCAAGTACTCGTAAATCTGAGCAAATAAGGCTTGCTTCAGATCATCCATGTTTTTGAACTCAAGATAAATCGGTTGAGTCGAACAATTCATTTTATTTGCAATATTCCTTGCCGTAAATTTTGAAAATCCTTCTGTGGTAGCCACTTCAAAAGCGGCTGCCAAAATCTGATCTTTTGTGATCGTCTTTTTTCTTGCCATAATTTTTTAATCTCCTTGAAATTATTTATAACGCTTCCACCATTGATTAATTTAATTGTAACATGATTATTTTGTTATGCACAACTTGTTTTTTTATTTTTAAAAAATTACTTTAAAAACAATCAATTTTATAAATTTTAGACATCATTTAGAAGAACACCCATTTTTTTATTTTACGATTCTGGCAGATTGTCTCTAAAAGAATTAAATGTTATCATACAAATAGCTATTGGATGAAACATTAGGAGGAAATGGATTATGTTAGAAAATTTTAATGAGAACCTCGAAAAATATGCACGATTAATTGTTGAAACCGGCGTAAACGTCGAAAAAGACCATACAGTTGTTTTACAAATCAACGTCGATCAAGCCCCATTAGCTCGCTTGATCACCAAAGAAGCCTATCGTTTAGGTGCAGCTGAAGTGATCGTACAATGGACGGACGACGTGATCCAAAAAGAATTTCTTTCTTACGCTGCACAAGACCGTCTTGAAACTGTTCCACAATATAAAATTGATCAGACTGATGATTGGATCGCTAAAGGTGCTAGCCGAATCAGTGTTGTATCTGCCGATCCAGATGCTTTTGGTGGCGTAGATGGAAAACGAATCGCTACGTATCAAACTGCCGCTGGCAAAGCAATGATGAATCTAAGAAAAGCGACCCAAGCAAATAAAGTAAGCTGGACTGTAGTCGCTGCGGCTGGTAAACAATGGGCAGCTAAAGTTTTCCCAGATTTACCAGAAGAAGAACAACTGGATGCGTTATGGGATCAAATTTTTAAAACAACTCGTATTTACGAAGAAGATCCTGTACAGGCTTGGAAAGAACATGATGAAAAATTAGCAAAAAAAGCCGATGAATTAAATCAAGAACAGTTTACTGCCCTGCACTATACTGCCCCTGGCACAGATATCGTCATTGGTCTACCAAAAAATCATCTTTGGGAAGGCGCAGGAAGTTACAACTCCCGTGGAGAAAAATTCATGGCAAATATGCCTACTGAAGAAGTGTTTACTGCACCTGATTACCGACGGATCGATGGTTATATCTCTAGTACAAAACCATTGAGCTATGCAGGTACGATCATCTCAGGGATGAAGTTTACTTTTGAAGCTGGAAAAGTCATTGATTTTTCTGCTGAACAAGGTCAAGAAGTATTGGAAACCTTGCTCAACACTGATGAAGGCGCACGCTCATTAGGAGAAGTAGCGCTCGTTCCCGATCCTTCGCCAATTTCTCAATCGGGTATTATCTTTTACAATACTCTATTTGACGAAAACGCGTCGAATCACTTAGCTCTAGGATCTGCGTATGCCTTTAGTGTCGAAGGTGGTACTGAAATGACCGATGAAGAACTTGCGCAAGCTGGTCTTAACCGCAGCCAAACCCATGTTGATTTTATGGTTGGTTCTGACCAAATGAATATTGACGGTATCCGTGAAGACGGTTCTACTGTTCCAGTATTTAGAAATGGTGACTGGGCTTAATCTGATAAAACGATACAAAAAAAGAGGAGAAATCTTAAACGACCTCCAAAAGTTAGATTTTTGGTCTAACTTTTGGGGGTACTACAGACTTCTTCTCTTTTTTGTGATGATTATTTCTATTACAGACAACACTTTTCCCCGCTACTCACTGAAAGATGGTCGAATAAGCGATTTTTTGATCCTGTTGTTCAAGTTTTTTATAAAAATTATTTATACTATCTATCACGAAATTCTATTAATACATTTTCTGTTTTTTGATAAGATTGACAAAAACAACATTTATTATTAAAAATTAGAAAAAATGATGGAGAGATAGTATGCCCTTTATTGTTTATTTTTTTGTCTTACTATTAACGCTTTATATCCCTCTGCCAACTGCGTTATTGTTTTTTCATCGTTTAGCTAATCAACATGACCTGCTCACAACAATCCACAAATTCATTTTGCTATTTTTGGTTTGTTTAGATTATCGGTTCAGTTTCTACTGTATTTATCAATGTAAAATAAAGAAACAATACTACTTGTACCTTATCTTGATTAATATTATCGAATTAGGCATCCATTTTTATTTACTGGTCAAATACCAAACAGTTTGCTTAACTATCATCACTTTGAGCCAGTTATTATTGCTTATTTGTATGTTTACTTTTCCTTTATCAAAAAAATTTAGAAAAGCTGTCTTTCATTCACCAGAAAAATCGAATGTAGCGTAGAAAACTATCTTGGTCCCACACAAACAAAAAAACCTGAACCACAACGGTTACAGGTTTTTAACGTTCCTGACTGGAATTGAACCAGCGACCTATCGCTTAGGAGGCGATTGCTCTATCCTACTGAGCTACAGGAACAAGTTCTCAATAGTATTATTTTAGCTTGTTTAGGAATCACATGCAAGCTTCTCTTAGAAAAATCATTTTTCTTCCTAAGCAAAACGTTTCCACTAGCTTTTGACGAGTGATAAAATAGAATTATCCAACAAGTGATGAGGGAGGTTTTATTTATGAATGACAAACCAAAAGAAGAAGTATATGCTGAACGCTTTGATGCTTCTAAACAAGAACGAGAACAACTATCAAAAGAAGCCATTAAACAGCATGAAGATGAAAAACCTCAGAAAAAAGAAAGTCGCAAATTCAAGTTTACTAAAAAAGAAGATTTGCTGTAGAGAAATGAGATAAATCAGTGGCAAAAAAGCAATCTGATTTTCAGAATGATATCGAAAAAATTTCAAAATAACTTTTTATACGATAACGCCCTCCAAGAATTCGTCGAAAACCTTGGAGGGCGTTATATGCGTTGAGTAACAAACATTTTACGTTCATTTTAAAAATAATCATTTAGAATAGGTTGCTGACTTGGAAAGCATGGCGCCATTTCTAATAGAGCTTCAGTTGACAATTGGATGTGATTGTAAAAAACAAGGTCTTCCATCTGACGATACCCCATTAATAATTGAGTCATGCGTTGAATGGTTCCACTGATGGTTGGTAATTTTGTTTCTGTTACTTTTTCAATTTTCACCTCTGCATTTGATACAGTGATCTCAAAGATCCCTTCATTCCACTGTGCGTAAGGATCTTCTGTTACCTCTAAAGCAAAAGTGAGCGCTTGTTTTTTGAAAGGATAGTCTTTCAAAAACAACTCAAGATCAACAATTCTGCCCATCATATATGGCGTGATCGTCATTTGTGCAAAAGGATTTTTAAGCAAATAATTTTGATCACTACCTGAATAACCACAAGCATAGTCAAAAGAAGCAAACGCCCCACTATGGGAACTAACAAACCTCACTAATCCTTGAAAGGCTTCATGATTCAAATAGCCCCATTCCACTACTACAAATGTTGGTGCGGTTAACTGGTAAACCACATATCCCGTTGCTTGACCAGATTCATTGTAATACAGCGCATAATGATTATCTGTCTTTTGCTTAAACTTATAAGTATACCACCAGTCTTCTCTACTTAATCCACCACGTTGATTCACTGGCATTTGTTTATAAATCATTTCTATGACTTCTTTTGCTTGTTCAAAAGTCACTCGTTTCATTTTGCCAGCCGTCTTTTTCACGTTCGGTACATCTCGACTATCCAATTGATAATTGATTTTATCAAACAATTGCTCATAACCGTAGCGACGATAAAATGGGTAAGAAAATGGAGCAAGATAAGAAAGACTTACTTTTCTTTCACGGCAATCTTTTAAGATTTTTTCCATGATTTGATTGATCCCGCCTTGTCCCCTAGCTTCAGGATAAGATGCTACATAACCGATTCCTGCCATTAAATACTGTTGCCCATAAAATTCAACAGAAAAAGGCGTCGCCATTACTTGGCTAGTGAGTTGCTCTTCCTCGTCAAAAAAACCATAATTCCATGAATTTTCAACGATCAGTTTGAATCGTTCACGTCTTGCAGGTGTATCCTGCGCATTAAATGCATAGGTTGCTAGTTCAAACATCGCTTCTTGATAAGCAACACCAAGTTCTTTTACTTCATTTGCCATTTTTGTTACCCCTTCCATCAAAAACAATAAAAAATTGTGTCAAGTTCAGTGATCCAACCATAGTCACTTTATCAAAATAAAAATGTTATTTCAATAAATCACTATTTAGCTGAATCAACTGCTTCTTGCCACAATTAGTTTTTTACTAGTAAGTTTCTTCGATCATTACTAACATTTTTTTGAAGCGACGTTTTTTAAAATACATCAACATCGTTCCTAAAATCATATCATTCAATTTTTGTAGCATCCCATATGATTGCATTTGTTCCGTATAACGTACTTCGCAGGTTTTATCATCTAACGCTTTGATTTGATAATGGACGACATAATCATTTTTTGTGGTAGATGTTCGAAATTTATACGACTGATTTTCAATAACTTCCTCGATCTTGATGCGAGCGCGGCTATTTTGTGAGAATTGTTTGACGTATTCAAGGTTTTTAAGTTGTTTACGAGTAACCGATTTTCCAGTCGCTTTACGTACATCAAAAAGGACAGAGTCCATCACTTTATCATAGAAAAAGGATGCTGGAATATTTAAAGTTTTAACGATTTCCATTAGCTATTTTTCCCCTTTGCTTCTTCTCTTTTTTTCCCTTTTAAAAAGAAATGTATACCTAAACCTGCCAGAAATAGTCCTGTAGCCATACTATACAAATCATAGTTTTGCGAACTAGGATTTAAACAATACAATACGATCAGTGAACCAATACTACATAAAAATAAGCCGTTTTTCATCATTTTGAACCCTTCCTATCTTACAACCAGTTAAACTGCTGTTGCTTGAAAATATAAAACAGTGCCCCATGGTTGTGCTTTGATTAATGCTTTTGCTTTTTGTGCTGCTGCTTCTTTATCTTGTGCGCTCGTCTCAAAAAACAATTTGATCCCTTGTTTTTCTTTAAATGTATATGAAAAGCCATCTTCATTGTAACCTTCTAATAACTCTTTGATAGCATCTTGTTGCATGGCACTTGCGATTGAAATCATTTTAGTTCCTCCTAGATTATTGTTTAGAGAGCAGAAGCAAAAAATGCTTCTGCTCATTGATTTTTATTGTTCGCCTGCTGCTGGATCCATCTTATTCGCTGAGATAACGAACGGTGCCCAGATCAAGAAAGTAACAACCATACATACTAATGTCACGATTGGCGCACGCCAGTCTGCTCCGGTAGCTAGGAACGAGAGTAAGAATGGTGGAACAACCCATGTGACTTGTTGCGATACTGGGGCGACCAAACCAAAGTAAGTTGCTCCCCAACCTATAGCTGTTGCAACAACAGGTGCTAATAAGAATGGGATGAACATGATAGCGTTCAATACAATCGGCAAACCAAACATAACTGGTTCATTGATGTTGAAAATACCAGGTCCGATCGACAATTTAGCAACTGTTAAATAATCAGCACGTTTAGAAAGGAGTAAAATAGCAATCAATAGAACGATCGTACCACCAGAACCCCCGAACCAAGCGAAGGCATCAAAGGATCCACGAACCCACATATAAGCCTTACCATCTTCAATTGCATCTAAGACTGCAGGTGTTCCTGTTTTTCCATTGTAACCTTTTTGGAAAATATCGATATTGATCAATTGTGCTTGACCCCAAATTCCTTCTAAAACTGGAGCTAATACGTTTGGTCCATGAATACCAAAGAACCAGAAGATCTGAACAAAGACCGTAACGATCAATACAGCACCGATCCCTTGAGATAATCCCAAGAAGGGTTCAGCTATATATTTTTGAACTAAATCAATGATCAATTGTCCGTCAGCGATACGGCCAACGATATAATTAATAATAGCAATGACATATAAAGCGATCGTTGCTGGCAGAATTGCGGCAAAAGCCTTCGATACTGCTGGTGGTACAGAATCTGGCATTTTGATCGTAATGTTGGCTAACATTAATTTACAGAAAATAATGACAGAAATAGCACCCATGATCATGACTGTGAAATAAGAGTTTCCATTTAAATGATCAAGTTTTAGCCAACCCCAAAGACCAACAGATAAATTTCCATCTGCGATCGTTGCCCCTAATTCTGTTCCATTGATGGCATCAACGATATTTTGCGGAACATTCACGTTCAAAGCGGCTGACAATGAAGGACCAAAAGAAATTCCTTGGATCAAAGTTGCCAGACCAACGATCCCTCCGGCTAGGTCATTGACCCCATAAGCTCTCGCAAGATTGTATCCCCAAGAAAAGGCAAAAATCAAGCCGGCAATTGCTAAAGTTCCATTCCATACAAATCCATTAATTCCAATAATAACATTTAATACTGCAAAAATTCCTTTGTCCGCTGCTAAACTATCTGCATACGTACTATTAAATTGCTGTGGTAAATCTCGAATAATTGCATTGATCATTACAGCGACTGATCCCGCCATTGTTGCAGGTAAAGTACCGATAAAAGCGTCACGCAAAGCAACTAAATGTTTCTGCGCACCAATTTTTGCGGCAACCGGAAGGATGTATTTCTCCATCCAATTTGTTAATCCGTTCATTTTTATATCCTCCTATAAGTTGTTTATATAAAGAATTGCTTCCTCATACCAAATTAAAAAAATCCGTTCAAAATTTTTTCTTCTTCCGTTCAAAAAAGAAGGTTCTATTTTCATTCATCTGTCTTTATTCGACATTGATTCTTCGGTAAAGTTCAATAAGTTCTTCTGCTAAATCAGTAAAAGCAATCGACGTCATTAAATGGTCTTGACTGTGTACGGTCAATAACGTGACCTGAACATGGTTTCCTTGTGCTTCTTGTGTCAACATTTGCGTCTGTGAATGATGGGCTTGGACTAATGATTCCTTTGCATCCATTATTTTTTGATCCGCTAACTCGAAATTACCTTTTTTAGCCGCAGAAATCGCTTCCATTGCATCGCTCTTGGCATTACCACCAAACATGATGAGTCCCATGATGGCTTCGAGATTTTGTTGATCTTCCACATTTTTCCCTCCATTTCCTATAGATTTATTGCATCAAATTTTCGGCTTGTTCTAGTACTTTTGCACCATTCATCATGCCGTAATCTTGCATATTGATTACATCTAGCGGAATCCCTTTCGGTGCTAATTTTTGCTCAAATTGAGCTTTCATAAACCGGACTTGAGGTCCTAAAAGTAAGACATCGACATTTTTTGCTTCAAGATTATTATCAGCGTCTGAAGCTGAAACAGCAAAAATATCTGCCTCCATTCCCTTTTCTTCTGCAGCTTTTTGCATTTTCGTAACTAGCAAACTTGTACTCATCCCCGCAGAGCATACTAACATAATCGTTTTTTTCGCCATTTTCTCCACTCCTTTTAATTTTTTTTACACATTTTTATAATGCAAGAAGCATGCCAAACAAAAAAAGAACCAAAATAGCGTTTTCATAGCCTTTGGTCCTTCTTTTCTGTGCGCACACTGATGTTATCTGTGTAAAAAAATAGATTAGTGTGTTTTATTTTTTAATTTTATTTTCAATAAACATTTGCGTTAAGAAGGCAATCTCATTTTCTGGGATATTCACCTGATATTTCCGTTCCAATCCAATAAGATTCGTTCGAACGATGTCCATTTCTAAACGATAAATTTTTGAGAAAGTAGACAGATTCTCAAATTCTCGGGTCTTCTCATGCTTGATCAGTCCATCCAGTAAAAAGGCTAAATGAATCACGATCCCAATGTCTACTCCTGGCTCTACTATAATTGAGAGATCCGTTTGGATTTGCTGGATGTTTTTTTGTAAAGAATGGATCAAAATCTCTACCGAAGAAATCGAATTTAAAGAATCTTTTAATGAATCAACGATTTTGGCAGTTGGAACTTCATCATCAGCGATCCGCTTGAGCATATTCAATTTCTCATCGTTGAAGACATCATACGCTGAGAAAAACGGAATATTTTGGTAATCCACATCTACCGTGCCCGCAATGGCTTTGATCTCATATTCTTCTAATAATGCATCAATGTGTCGCTTAAATGATTCTCGTTCTAAAAACTGCATTTGGATCACTTCGACCTTTTTCTGGTCGATTACAGGAACAATCCGCTGGTATAATTTAGCTGCTACACCTTCCCCAGTAAAACAAGTAACGATCACCGCTTTTTTACGTTCATAGGTCTCAGTTTGTTCTTCTTTGAATTGGTCCTTGACGATCGTTTCAAAGGAAATCTGGATACTTTGATAGATATCTTCCAAGCTCCGACCAACATTCGCCATCCGTAATGCCTCAATCACGATCATCGTACTACTCATTGTAATTGCTTTCGTTTTGATTCCAGTCTCTTCAAAAATCAAGTCACCAAAGGTATTTAAAGAACCCATATCCGTCAGTAAGATCAATCCATTCGTCAGACTTGCCTGACGATTTTGAACATAAGCCAGCACTTCTTCATACATCGTTTGGACTTCCATGGCTAACGGCATATTAAATGCTGTACCTAATTTCGTTCCTAATAATTCTTGCGCCATTTCCAACATACTTGAGGCGGTTTGTCTGCCGTGCATCAAAACTAAGACCTCAACTTTATTTTCTTTTACTGGTTCACTTTCGCCAAGATTAATGGAAAGAAACATACTGATAAAACCAATTTCGTCAAACGGAATTTCAATTTGTTGTTCTTCTTCAATGATCGTAGATAAATCAATGGCTACTTGAAATTCCTTTTTAAAATTTTTGCGTACGTTGTTGAGATCAGGATGAACAATCATGTGTCCTTCTTTGACCCGATCCAATGTACTTTGCAAATGAAGGGCAAAGGCAAATCGAGCTTTTTCATTGTAGATTCGATCCAACCTAGCTTCTGCAACATCGTATAACTCGTTGGTTAACCGCCAAATATCATCTGGTAACAGATCTTTTGGAATCGTACTCTTTGTCAACTCTTTGACATAAGTTTGGAAATAAGCATCCACATCTTTCGAGATCAAAGTTTCTAAATCAATACTTTCGACACCCGTTTCTGATAAAGAAAGCATTTTTTCTTCGATATCATTATAGACCTGCATGTTTCGTTCTGGATCTTGTGACCAAACAACATCAGCAAAACCAGGCTCAAAAGTCAGGTATTGACTCTTACTATCCATAAAGCGATCCAAACGTTCAGGTACTTCTTTGATTTTCAACAACCCTTTTTGTACTTGGAGAGACAGTTCTTCTTTACGAATGATCAGTTTTTCTTCATTATGTGTCCGATAATGTAAAAATGACTTCGCACATACTAATTTCAAATCACGCTTGACTTGTCCGATATTTCCTTCTGCATCATAAAGCATAAATGCCAAAATGGCTTCTTTTTCGATATCTATACGTTGATTCAAACGATTGGCTTCTTGTTTGATAAATAAAGAAATGATTTCATAACGTTCATCTAATGAACGAGAAGCCAAATTTGGTAATGTGATTGCCATAGGAATTCGGCGATTAAAGGTTGTCAAAAAACTTTCGGATGACTCGGTGGTTGCTCCAATGATCTGAACAGATGCTTCATGGACGTGGGCGCTTTCTCCCAACGGACGATAGACCCCTTTATCAATAAAAGTAAACAACATTTCTTGTCCTTCTGGTGGTAAACGATGAATTTCATCAAGAAACAAGATCCCACCATTCGCTTTCGCAATCAACCCTTGACTATCTTGCGATGCCCCAGTATAAGCTCCTTTTTTGATTCCAAAAATATGTCCAAACAGTAACTGTGGATTCTGCGCATAATCCGCACAGTTAAAGGAAACAAAAGGTGCATCTTCTGAGAGCATTTCAGAATCAATCGCAAAATGATACATACATTCTGCAAACATCGATTTACCCGTTCCTGTCTCACCAAAAATGATTGTATGCAATCCTCGAGGAGGATATAATATGGCTGCCTTAGCTTGCTGGATGCTTACTTTCAAAGAATCATTTTCACCAACTAGTGTATCAAACGTCACTTGGGTCGATGCATCAACGTGAACTTTGTCAGAGGCTGTTTTTTGCGGAGGCAATGAATAGACGACTGGTCTGCCGGAACTTTTGATAATATAGCGGTCTTTATAGAGATCGCTGAGATATCGACTTGCATTACTTCGATCGATTTTTAGATGTTTTGCCACATCACTTGCCGTCAATCCTTGCTGTTTCTCATGCAATAGATCCAATATTTCTTCTTGTCTTTCGTTCATACAATCTCCCACTATCCTCAAATAACGCTGATTGCGTTTTCAATATAATAACACAAAAAGGCGCTTATTTGCGCCTTGCTCCTTTATTTTTCTGCTTTTTTTGTTTGTTTTTAAGCTTTTTCTTTGGCGTACTATTTTTTTCAACTTGTTCTTTTTTCGAAGGACCAAATGGAGCAGTTTTTTTTGTATTTTTGTCATTGACTTCTTCTTTTTGTGAGAGTTCTTTTTGTGGCAATTCTTTGACTAATTGTCCACCATGAAGAAAAATCTCTTCCATATCAATCGCCATATGACGTGTTAATTTTTTCAACTCTTTAACTGTATGATCTTGCACAAACGTGATCACGGTTCCGTCTTTCCCCATCCGTCCGGTTCGCCCTGAACGATGCAGATAAGCTTCTTCCGTTAAGGGAATTTCGGCATTCACAACATAAGGTAATTGTTCGATATCTAATCCTCTGGCTGCTACGTCAGTCGTGAACAACATCGTGATTTTTTTATTCTTGAATTGATCAAGTGCTGCTTTACGTAACAATTTATTTTGATCGGAAGCTAAGCTGCCAACTGAAACACCACGAAATTGTAATTTTTCTTCCATTGTCCCTAATTCATTGAGTTGGTTGAAAAAGACTAGTCCATGAAAATCTGTGACATAAGCAAGCCGTCTCAAATACTCTTCTTTTTTACGAGGTGGTATCCTTAAATAGTAATGTTGCTGACCTTTTCTAGAGTCATCGTCTTTTGTGACATCAACAACTGGGATGGAAGCCTTTGTGATTTCTTCAATTTTACTGATTGAGCGATCAGCTGTTGCTGAGAAGAATACTAATTGATAGTCCACAGGGGCTTGTCGCAAAATTTGTTCCACTAATGAACGATTCCCCTCATCAAACAATTGATCTGCTTCATCAAAAACAATCGTTTGCAACTGATGAGCTTTTAATTTTTTGGTCTTCATCAATTCCAGCACCCGTCCAGGAGTCCCTACTAAGACTTCTGGTCGTTTTTTCAAACCTTCGATCTGCCTTTTGACGTTAGCTCCGCCCACAAGTGATTGGACTTTTAATGCCAATCCTTTTGACCACTCACGAGCCACTTCTGCGACTTGAATTGCTAATTCTTGCGAAGAAACAAGGATTAGTAAAGTACTTCCCCCCTCTTTAGGGACATTCAGCAGCAAAGGTAAAAGATAAGCTAATGTTTTGCCTGAGCCGGTTGGTGAAATACCAATAATTGATTCTTTTTCTTTAAGCGGTTGAAAAGCAGCCTGTTGGATCAGAGAGGGTGTTTGAAATCCCTTTTCCTGCCATTTTTCTTGCCAAGCTTGTGGAAAGTTTTTTACAAATTCATTCATTTTAAAAATCGTCCTCATTATCGGCATCAAATTTGATGCCACCATTTATTCTAAGATCGTAAACTACTTGGTTCACATTGCGAGCAAGTTCGATCCATTCTTCATATCGTAATCCCCAAGCTGGATCGTTTGGATGATTGATCACATTGGCAAAATCAGCTGCCTCTTCTGCCATGGGATTTTCAGCTGCGGTAATTGCTAATGCATCAATTTCCTGATGTTCTCGATCATGGAACTCTGCTTTTTCAATCGCATTGACCCCGTTCATGACTAATGTTCCTGAATTAAAGTAGATTTCTGAAGGTAAGTAAGAATCACCGATTTTACCAGGTTGAATCGTGACATCAAAGGTCTCATAACGCAAGATCCCCCAACCCAGTCCATCAACACCAGTTGAGATTTTCCGTGGAAAATAATGAACTTCTGAAGGCATCCCAAACCATCCTATCGTAGCATAAACGAGATAAATGCCCAGATCCATCAGCGCACCACCAGAAAAACGGGTAGAGAAAATATTTGGTACTTCTCCTGCTAGTACTTGATCGTAACGAGAAGAATATTTCATATAACTAAAGTTGGCACCGAGGATCTCATCTTTCAATGGAAGATAGTCAGCAATTTTTTTGAATCCTGCTTCATGGATGTTTCGTGCAGCTTCAAAAAAATAAACATTTTTCTCATTCGCTAGATGAATGATCTCATCCATTTCTTTAGGCGTACTAAATGCCGGTTTTTCAACAATGACATTTTTTCCTGCTAAAATGCCTTGTTTTGCTTGTTGAAAATGCAGGCTGTTAGGCGAAGCAATGTATACCGTATCAAGATGTTCCAGACCAAAAAAAGTTTCTAAATCTGTCGCATAGGCAATATCTCCCTCATACTTGGCGCCAAATTCTTGTGCTTTTTCTAAATGTCTCGAATAAACTGCTGTTAATTCATATTGTTTCGTGCTTAATGCTGCTTGCACAAATTGATGGGTGATCCAGTTGGTACCAATAATTCCTAAATTGATCATTTCATTTACCTTCTTTCTATTTATTCGGGTCTTCAAACGATGCCTCTACATCAAATGGTATGGCTTGTTTCAAATTGACACAATCCGCTGTTACCTGACAATTATAGGCTAAAACATTCACGCCGTTTAACTGTCCGTAGCGTATGATATTGGCTAACTCCGGTTGCATTGCTTCGTTGATTGTTGCCAGATGAAGGTGTTCAAACTGTGCGATAAACAACACGTAAGTTTCATAGCCTTCCTGTCGCGCTTCCACTAATTCTTTCACATGTTTTAAACCTCGTAACGTTGGCGCATCAGGAAACGCCCCAATTCCTTTATTTTCTAAAGTCATTCCCTTTACTTCGACGAACACTTTTTTTCCTGAATCTGTTTCTAAATAAATATCAAATATGGACTGTCGATAGCGGACTTCACGCTTGAACTTAACGATTTTTCCGATCAACGATGGCAACTGGATTGTTCCAGATAAAATTCCTTCTAATGCCAAACGGTTGGGAAGTTGACTATCGATATTGAACCAGTTATCCCCTTTTTTCACAGCAATTAAATCATAATCTGTTTTCCGTTTTAAACTAGGTGTATATGCAACCGCTACTTTCGCTCCTGGGAGCAGGACTTCTTTACCTCTTCCAGTGTTTTTCACATGGGCTACGATCACTTCTCCTTGTTGGTTCAAGCAATGAGCGATGAAACGATTCGGTCGTTCAATAAAAAAAGCGATTTCTACTTGCTGGTACTTCAAAAACGGTCACCTTTCTTCCTACTATGTATCCTACCATAATTTCACAAAAAACTCTTGAAAAACCAGTCGAAAGTCCTAGAGAAATCTTTATTTTTTTTAGGTACAATGAAACTGACAGAAAATGATCGTTGGAATTAAAAGAGGTTAGGAGTGACAGTCGTATGATACGTAAAAAAACACTTTATGGAATCCTTGCATTTTTTGCTATTTTATTTGGAAAATTCTTTCTGAAAAAGAAACAGCCAACCACCAAAGACTTTGATCCAATGCAATATCATGGAACCTGGACCTTTATAGATAAAAATCAACAAACACAACAACTACTGGTCACAGAAACGTTTGATTTATCTATCAACGGTCACTCCTTAGTAACGGAATTGGTCGAACTCACCCCTCAGCAACTCGTCTTGCGAGATCAATATGGTTTTTATTTGATCCTATCATACAGTGATACGACCTTTTATGATGAATCATCCGATACTTCTTATACGTTGACAAAACAAAATAGTTCCTCAAAAGAGGGTGTGACAAGAGCGGCTAACTCTGAAAAATAAGTCGAAGAATTTCCAAAAATCTCCTCCTGTTTTTGGAATTCTTCGGCTTATTTTTGATAGAGCCACTTCTTGAACGACTTTTAGAGCAAGTCCTATATCCCAAACTCTTTTCATTCCCTTCATCATTGATTTACCTTTCTGTATTTCTTCGTTTATTTTACGTTTTTTGTCTAGAAAAATAGTCATTTGATGTTTTTTTTGATAAACTTACTAATGATGGTTTCATACCATGAAAGGATGATTAAACATGACACCAAATCGAGAAGATTACTTGAAAATCATTTTGGAATTAGGCGGAGACACGACAAAAGTAAATAATAAACAAATCGTTTCCAGTCTTGCTGTGTCCCCAGCTTCTGTTAGCGAAATGATTTCCAAACTTGTGAAAGAACAACTCGTTGAGCATTCTCCTTATCAAGGAGTTCAACTTACGGAGACTGGCTTACAAAAGGCAAGTAGTTTGATTCGCAAACATCGTTTATGGGAAGTTTTTTTAGTCGAACATTTAGATTATAGCTGGAACGAAGTTCATGATGATGCTGAGGTGTTGGAACATGTGACTTCAGAACAACTTGCTGACCATTTAGAAGACTATTTGAATCATCCTATGCACTGTCCACATGGTGGAATTATTCCTAAAAAAGAACAAGTGGTTCATGAAGAACGTAGACAAACATTAGAGTCTTATCCAGTTGGTTCTAAAGTTCGCATCGCTCGAGTGTTGGATGAAAAAGAACTATTGGACTATCTTGTGACGATTGACTTAAACATTGATGAAGAATATGAGATTGTAGATGTTGCCGCTTATGAAGGACCGATCACAATCCAAAATCAACAAAAGAAAATCCCTGTCAGCTTTAAAGCAGCCAGTACGATTTTTGTCGACAAATTATAAAGGAGTACACCCATATGGCTAATGAAAAAAATGTCTTATTTACAATCTTTGGTGGTACAGGTGATTTAGCACAACGCAAATTGTATCCTTCCTTGTTCCGCCTTTATAAAAAAGGAAATCTAGGAAAACATTTTGCAGTAATCGGTACTGCTCGTAGACCTTGGAGCGATGAACATTATCGTGAAGTGGTCGCTTCGACGATCCAGTCCTTGAATCCGACTGAAGAAGAAGCAAAAGAATTTGCTAGTCATTTCTACTATCAATCACATGATGTAAATGATTCTACCCACTACAATACTTTAAAAGACCTAGCTGACCGCTTAGATGAAACCTACCAATTAGCTGGCAATCGCATCTATTATTTAGCCATGTCTCCAGAATTTTTCGGTACGATCGTTTCTCATCTTAAATCGCAACATATCGTTACTGAAAATGGTTATAATCGCTTGATCATCGAAAAACCATTTGGTTCAGATTATCAATCTGCATTCGAGCTGAATGAAAAGATCCGTCAAGTCTTTCCTGAACAAGATATCTTTAGGATTGATCATTATTTAGGTAAAGAAATGATCCAAAATATCTCAGCAATTCGTTTTGCTAATAACATTTTTGAATCACAATGGAACAATCGCTATATCGATAATATTCAGATTACATTCGGTGAAGCTTTAGGTGTTGAAGATCGTGGTGGCTACTATGATCACAGTGGTGCTTTAAAAGATATGGTCCAAAACCACATTCTACAAGTACTAGCACTTTTAGCGATGGAACCTCCTGTCGCCTTTTCTGAAAAAGAAATTCGTGCAGAAAAAATCAAGGCACTGAAAGCTGTGCGAATCTATGAAAAAGCTGAAGCATTAAAAAACTTTATCCGTGGGCAATATGCACCTGGTGAGTTAGATGGTAATACATTTAAAGGCTATCGTGAAGAAGATAAAGTAGATCCTGAATCTACTACCGAAACTTTTGTAGCTGGGAAGTTTGTCATTGACAATTTCCGCTGGTCAGGTGTTCCCTTTTATGTGCGCACTGGGAAACGTTTGACAGAAAAAGGAACTCGGATCAATATCGTCTTTAAACAAGTCCCAGTCAATGTTTTTAAAACTTCGGTCGAAGATGAACCTTGTGAAGATAGGACATTACCACCAAATGTTTTAACGATTTATATCCAACCAACGGAAGGTTTCTCTTTAACATTAAATGGAAAAGAGGTTGGACAAGGGTTTAACACTGAATTTAGAAGATTAGAGTACCGCAATAGCGCTGAAATGGTTGAAAACAGTCCTGAAGCTTATGAGAAGCTGCTTTTAGATGCTTTAAAAGGTGATGGTACAAACTTTTCACATTGGGAAGAAGTTGCTCAATCTTGGCATATCGTCGATGTCATTCGTAAAGCTTGGGATCAAGTGGAACCTGACTTCCCTAATTATAAAGCTGGAACAATGGGACCAGAAGCTGCATTTGAATTGCTGGAAAAAGATGGGTTTGAATGGATCTGGCAACCAGATGGCTGGTACCGTGATCGTGGAAAGCTAGAAGACTAGCTGTGTGTAACGTTTAAAAGTAAAAATTTACTAACATTAAGAGTCTGGGATATTAATCAGTTATGTTCTGATTAATATCCCAGACTTTTTGGCTCCTCTCGGCTCTATATGAATAATGAAATCACTCTATTAAAACGAAAAACATCAAAGCTAGTAATTCTTACTAACTTTGATGTTTTTTAGATAACTTTCCTTTAGTCACCAAACATGACCAAATTTTTATTCAAATCCTTCTGCCACTGCTTCTGGATAGTTTTCTTCAACGATGTGCGCACAGCGTCCACATAAGTGTGGTAATTTTTCATCAACGCCTACGTCTTTGCGGATTTGACGACAACGATCGCATGTTTGTCCGTCAGCTTTTTCTACTAAAATGGCTACGTCATCAAATTTCACCGCAGTTTCTGGTACTTCTGCGTTAGCTGACATCACTTCATAGTAATCTGGTGACACGATCAACAATTGTGGAATATCCGCATCCACAGCTGTCAGCAATCCACGAACTTGTTCATTTGGATAGATCGTCAACTTCGCTTCCAAAGATTTACCGATCAATTTATTGTTTCGTGCTTCTTCTAAAGCTTTTAACACTTTATCACGGAAGTCCATAAATGCTGCCCAAGTATCCATCAATTCTTCTTGATTTGGATACTCTTGGTAACCTGGAAGTTCACTTAATTGAACAAACTCTTCTTCTTCTTTTAAGAAAGACCAAATTTCTTCTGCAGTATGTGGAATAATCGGTGTTAATAATTTTGTTAAAGCTACTGCAGTTTGATAAAACACAGTTTGCATGCAACGGCGTTGGTAATCATTTTCTGATTCGATATAAACAACATCTTTAGCAAAATCCAGATAGAACGCAGATAGATCTACTGTTAAAAAGTTCATTACGGTACGATAGATGTGCATGAAGTTATATTTCTCATATCCTTCTTCACGAATTTCTTTAATCACTTCGTTCAATCGGATAGTCATATATTTATCTACAGAACGTAATTCTTCAAATGAAATCGTATCTTTTTGTGGATCGAAGTCTTCAGTATTTGCAATCAAGAAGCGCATCGTATTTCTGATTTTGCGGTAAACTTCTGCTACTTGGCTTAAAATGTCCATGGATACACGTACATCTGCTTCATAATCAACACTAGCTACCCACAAACGTAAGATATCCGCACCAAATTGTTTGATCACTTTATCTGGCAAGATCGTGTTACCTAACGACTTACTCATCTTACGCCCTTCGCCATCCAGAGTGAACCCTTGAGAAAGGACAGATTTATACGGTGCAACCCCATTGATTGCCACACTTGTAGTAATACTTGAATTGAACCAGCCACGGTATTGATCAGAACCTTCTAGATACATATCAGCTGGGAATGATAGTTCTGGACGTTGACGCAAGACTGCTTCGTGAGAAGAACCTGAATCAAACCAAACATCCATGATATCTGTCTCTTTCGTAAACTGTCCATTCGGTGATCCTGGATGCGTAAAGCCTTCTGGAAGAAGATCTTTCGCTTCTTTCTCAAACCAAATGATTGAACCATGTTCAGCAAATAATTGCGCTACGTGTTCAATCGTTTCCGGCGTAATGATTGCTTCCCCATTTTCAGCGTAAAAGATTGGCAATGGCACACCCCATGCACGTTGACGTGAAATAACCCAGTCGCCACGATCACGGATCATATTATAAAGACGTGTTTTCCCCCAAGGAATGATCCAATCTACTTTCTCTACTTCCTCTAAAATATTTTGTCGGAAATCGTCGATTGATGCAAACCATTGTGGTGTAGCACGATAAATCACAGGTTTTTTCGTACGCCAGTCATGAGGATAACTATGCGTAAAGAAGTCAAGTTTTAATAAAGCACCTTTTTCTTGTAACAAATCAGTAATCATTGGATTCGCTTTGTCGTAAAAGACCCCTTCAAATCCTGGTGCTTCTTCTGTATAAACCCCTTTTGAATCCACTGGAGAAACTACTGGCAATTTATATCTGTTTCCTGCAATATAGTCATCTTCCCCGTGACCTGGTGCTGTATGGACTAATCCAGTACCAGCGTCTAAAGTTACATGGTCACCTAAGATGACTAATGATTCCCGCTCATAAAACGGATGCCAAGCAGTCATGTATTCCATTTCCTGACCAGCAATCTCTTTCAACACCTGAACATCAGACCAACCGATTTCAGTTTGAACTTTTTCTAATAAATCTTTTGCAACGACAAATTTACGTCCATCTGCTTCGATTAAAACGTACGTATAAGTTGGATTTACTGCAATCCCTTGGTTTGCTGGTAATGTCCATGGCGTAGTTGTCCAAATAACGAAAGCTGTATCTTCATCTAACAACCCTTTGCCATCTTTCACATTGAAAGCCACAAAGATAGAAGGAGACTTCACATCTTTATATTCGATTTCTGCTTCAGCAAGTGAAGATTCACTTGACGGAGACCAATAGATTGGTTTCAATCCTTTATAGATATAGCCTTTTTCAGCCATTTTACCGAAAACACGGATTTGTGCCGCTTCGTAAGAAGGATCCAACGTGACATATGGATGCTCCCAATCGCCTGCCACTCCTAGTCGTTTGAAATCTTCTCGTTGTTTGTCGACTTGTGAAAGGGCATATTCACGACATTTTTCTAAGTACTCTGACATTGTCATTTCTTTTCGTTTGATCCCTTTATTGGCTAATACTTGTTCAATCGGTAAACCGTGAGTATCCCAACCTGGAACATAAGGTGCACGAAATCCTGACATTGATTTTGAACGGATAATGATATCTTTACTGATTTTATTTAATGAATGTCCTAAATGGATATTTCCATTTGCATAAGGAGGTCCATCATGTAAGATGAAACTTGGCTTTCCTTCATTTAATTCTTGTCTTTTTTGATAAATTTTATTTTCTTCCCATTCTTTTTGCCAATCCGCTTCACGATTAGGCAAATTACCACGCATTGGGAATTTTGTTTTACCTAGTTGTAAGGTTTCTTTCATTTTCATAAACCAGTTACGCTCCTTCTTTCATCATTTTAAAGAACACAAAAAAG
The DNA here is from genome assembly GCF_051711145.1 of Enterococcus sp. DIV0691. NCBI lineage: Bacteria > Bacillati > Bacillota > Bacilli > Lactobacillales > Enterococcaceae > Enterococcus > Enterococcus sp. DIV0691. The sequence goes on along the minus strand of NZ_JBIOLY010000001.1, from coordinate 788,272 downwards.
CATGTTCATCCAAAGGGACGAACATGCCGTGGTACCACCCAAATTCAGTTACATGATCATGTAACTCTTAAAAACCAATAACGAGGTCAACCGTTGTTTCTTACTCCTATTTCAGAAACAATTTTCGTAGAGGATCTTTCACTTTGCAGGGTCTTGCCGAACTTCCACTATCATCGGCTCGCTGAAAAGAATGACAAAATGCTTTTCTGTTCTACTCTTCGTCATCACCAGGAATGATCGAAATATCGATCGCCTGTGTATCAAATGCAGTCATTGGTGCTTCCATGATGCCTGTGTCTGAGTTTACATCAGTTTGATTTTCATTGTCAAGTTGTTTTGCTAAAACTTCTTTGATCACTTCATGACTATCTGACACATAGCTTGAGAAAGGTTGTAAAATTTCATCCCATTCTGGACTTTTTACTTGTTCTAATTGAGATTCTAACATCAAGCTGATTCGTTGGTGGAAAACTCGTGTTTTTTTCTTTAAGTCTTCTGTTTCAACTGCTAGCTGTTTTGCTTTTTCAGTTGCATCTGTTAGGATTTGTCTTGCTTTTTCTTCCGCATCTGTCGTTAATTGGTGCGCACGTTTTTCAGCCGTAGCCACTAATTCATCCGCTTTGTTTTGAGCAGATGTCACGATTACTTCGGACTCTTTACTTGCACTTGTTTTAACTTTATCCGCTGTGTCTTGTGCCACGATGATTGACTGATTCAATGCATCTTTTAGTTCATTGAAATATTCTAATTTTTCTTCTGAATGTTTCACTGCTTTTTCAAGTTCACGGTTTCGTTGCGTGATTTCTTCATAGTCACGAACAACTAAATCTAAGAAATCATCTACTTCGTCTTGATTGTATCCCCGCATTTTTGTGGGGAATGTTTTGTTTTGGATATCTAATGGAGTTAAAGCCATGTGTAAACCACCTTTTTGTTTTATTTACGTAATACACCAAATAATACCCTGTATTTTTCTTTTTTGGTTTTTCCTTCAAGTTCTTGAATTTGGATTCGACCAAATCCTCTGATCGAAACGATATCTAATAACTCAAGTAAAAAATCAGGGCGTGTATTTTCTGTCCAATTTACTTTTACTTTTCCAGACTCAATCAGCTGCTTCGAACGCTGTCTGGAAATATTATAAATCTCCGAGATCACGCTGTCTAGTCTCAATGAAGTCACTGTACCTCTTTCTTGTGTCCAACCATCTTTTGGCACAAGTAATTCCGTATACTTGATTGGCTCCATCCGAACAGATACTTTGCCGATTTTTGTTACTTGCGTTACTACAAACTGTTCAACTTCTCTTGCAATGAACACTTGCCAGCGATCACCATCAGAAATGATATCACCAAAGTAAGCTCGTTTGATACCTGTACCAACCAATGTACCTAATACTTTTCCATGAGTCAAACTAGCAAACTTACTCGGATAATGGATTTCATAAAGTGACACCTCAAAATCTTCGTCAGTAGGCTCATAATAGTCAGGAAAAATCAAACATCGCTTCCGTTCTGCTTGCTCATAACCGCCATAAAATGAAAAGTGTAATTCACTATCTTGACGGATCAGCGTCTCTAGTATATAGGATTGTCTTGGATCAAGAAAGTCAGTAAGATAAGGTGCATATTGCCCTTGTACCTGTTCGATCCAATCACCTACTGAATCGATGAAAGAACGTTCATCTGCACGGAAATGCTGATAAACATTAGTGTCCATATTTTCCCCTCCTATCAGCTACTCCTTTGATCGTTTTAATAAATTGCCATGACTATCCATAAAACGATATGTTGAAGACCTTGTACTGCTAAGTTTAAAATCAAGATCGCAGCTAGAATCGTAAAATCAATTCCACCAAATCGAAGTGGAAGCCGATCAAATAACTGGATATACGGTTCACAGATTTTTGCTAAAAAGCGACCAATCCCTGATTGATATCCTCCTGGAAACCAGGATAAAAGTGCATAAACCATTAACAAAAGACTGTAAAAGTAGGCTGCTCGTCCCAGCAGATTAAGTAATATAAAAATAATATAAATTGTCGTTCCTCCTCTTATAGGTCAAATAGGTTCACGTCTGCAAAAGATTGTGCTGTTGAACTATCGATTTCCATTCCAGTTGGCGTGCATAGAAAAATCTCGTCACCTACTCGCTTAATGTCACCATCTAATGCATAGACAGTGCCAGTTAAAAAATCAACGATTCTTCTCGCTTGTTTTTCTTCTACTAAATGGAAATTTACTAATGTTGCTTCACCAGCAATGATTCGTTTGGCAATAGCCATTGCTTCAGAATAAGCTCGTGGTTCCATGACCGTAATTTTTCCAGCTAAATTTGTTTTAGGTGTAAAAGAAGTTTTTGCTGTTTCTTCTTTACGTGTTTTTTTAGCTGGTGTTTGATGTAATTCAATCACTTTTTTTGTTTCATTTGCCGCTACACTTTCACGAGCAACAGGACGTGTTGTTTGTTGCGCACGTGGCTTTGAGACAGCTCTTGGCTGGCTCATTTGAGATTGTGTTGGCTGTATTGGTTTCTTTTTTGTTGTAGGCTGTGCTACAGCCGGCTTAGATGTTTCAGGATACTCCTCGTACTCTTCCTCATCAGCTAATCCGAAAAAATTAGCAATCGCACCTCTATTTAAAAGTGGCATTATTGTTCCTCCTCGTCTTTGAATAGCGCTGTTCCTACACGGATGAATGTGGCACCTTCTTCGATTGCCAGTTGAAAGTCCTGACTCATTCCCATGCTTAATTCCGTACATGGTGCATGCGAAAAACCTTTCGAATGAACAAGATCACGCAATTCTTTCAGCGTTCCAAATACTTTGCGAATTTGTTTAGCAGAAGCCTCTTTAGGTGCCATCGTCATTAAACCAACAACCTTTATTTTAGACAAAGCAACTAAAGATTCGATAAAAGGAACCAGCTCTTCTGGCGAAAAACCATGTTTGGATGCTTCACCAGATACATTCACTTCCACAAAACAATCGAGGGGTTTTGTTGCCCTTTTTTGTATTTCTTCTGCTAATTTCAAACTGTCTAATGCGTGAAAGCAATCAATTTCATTTATAATCAATTTTACCTTTCTACGCTGCAAATTACCAATTAAATGCCACTTTACATCAGGATAATTAACTAAATCTTGTTTTTTTTGTAACAATTTATCTACGCGGTTTTCTGCGCAGTTTTTTACACCCTGTTCAATCAATTTTTCTGCCGTAGCAGAATCCACTGATTTGGTGACAGCGACTAGTGTGACTTCTTTCGGATCACGATGAACAAGAGCACACGAGTCCTGAATCTCTTGCTCGATTTTTAGCAAGTTGTCAGCAATCATGTGCTCTTCCTCCTTTATTTTTTACGACGGAAAAATGGTGGTGTACTTAATTCATCGTCACCTTTTGCTTTTGTTTCTTCACGATTGAATGTATCAAATTCTTTTTTTTCGATAGGTTCAAAATTCGTTTCTTCAACTCTAGGACGGACATTTTGTTCACGTCTGATGTCCCAGTCACCAAAACTGCTATTTTCTTCTTCAGCAGAGATTGGTTTTGCTTGATCCATATCTAAAACTGTTTTTTGAGTAGATGATTGCATTTGTGCTTGTCTAGCCGGACGACTAGACTTGCGTTCCTTTTTTGATTCGTCGATACCCGTTGCAATAACCGTTACACGGATTTCATCGCCCATTTCTTCATTGATTGATGTACCTAGAATGATGTTAACATCGCCTGTAGCAGCATTTGCTACGATATCTGAAGCATCTTGAGCTTCAAATAAAGTCATGTCTAATCCACCAGTGATGTTAAGCAAGACTTGCTCAGCTCCATCGATTGATGTTTCAAGAAGTGGAGAAGAAATAGCTTTCTTCGTCGCTTCGATCACACGTTCTTCACCGCTTGCTACACCGATACCCATTAACGCTGTTCCTTGGTTTTCCATAACAGTTTTCACATCAGCAAAGTCAAGGTTAACGTAACCTGGGGCTGTAATCAAATCTGAGATCCCTTGAACCCCTTGACGTAATACATTATCAGCTTCACGGAAAGCTTCTAACATTGGTGTTTTCTTGTCAACTACTTCAAGAAGACGGTTGTTTGAGATAATCAATAATGTATCGACGTTTTCTTTCAAACGTGCGATACCTTCAGCAGCAAATCTGCCACGTTTTGGTCCTTCAAAAGTGAATGGTCGAGTTACGACACCGACAGTTAAAGCACCAAGTTCTTTAGCAATTCCTGCTACGATTGGAGCAGCACCTGTACCAGTTCCGCCTCCCATACCTGCAGTAATGAAAATCATGTCAGCGCCATCTAAGGCTTCGCGTAAAGCTTGTTCACTTTCTTCGGCAGCTTTTTGACCAACTTCTGGTTGAGAGCCTGCACCTAGTCCGCGTGTATATTTAGGTCCTAATTGGATAACTGTTTCAGCTTTTGAATTTTTCAATGCTTGGACATCTGTGTTGGCAGTGATGAACTCAACACCTTTTACATTTTCTTCAATCATACGGTTAACAGCATTTCCACCGCCGCCACCGACACCGATGACTTTGATTACTGCGCCGTCATTGATATTATTATCAATTGAGAATTCCATATTTTATTCCTCCCAGGATGAATTAATCAAAAATTTTTGAAAAGAAACCTTTAATTTTAGTTGTTACATCTTCGTCTGATTTCTTTTGTTCAGGTTCGTCGTAGACCGTTTCTTCTGGAACATCATAGCTATCATTATCATATGATGTCACTTCTTGTTCTACAGTTGTGTGATGCGCGACCACTGTTTCACCTGTCACAGCAATTTTAGCCAATTGATAGACTTCACTCAAGTTAGCTGAGTAATCCACGATGCTGATCACATTAGTAAAGACTGGATTACGAAGTCCCATTTGGTTAGGTACATATAGCTTAACATTCACACCAAAAATCTCTTGTGCCAGATCAACAACACCTGGAAGGCTTGCAGCACCACCAGTTAGTACGATACCACCAGGTAACTCTAGTGCTTCGATTTGGTCTAACGCTTCTTTGGCTTTATTGAAAATCTGTTCCATACGGGCTGAAATCACTTCTGATAAATAGCGTTCATCCACTTTGACAGGTTCAGATTGACCGATCACATCTACTGGAAACTCTTCATTTGCAGAAGTACGTTCTGGATAAGCATCCCCATAATTGATTTTTAACGCTTCAGCATTATTGAATGACGTATTCAACACAATCGAGATATCTTTTGTGACGAACTCTCCACCTTCTTGATCTAGACTAGTGAACTTCAATTGTTTGTCATGCATAACAGCTGTTGTCGTTTGTCCACCGCCCATATCAATCACGATCGTCCCAAAATCTTTTTCTCCATCTGAAAGGATTGTTTCTGTTAAAGCTAATGGTGTAATGACTAATTCATTGACAACCAATCCTGCATTTTCTACACATTTACGGATATTATGAACAATCGTCTTTGGCCCAGTAAATAACAAGCCATACATTTCTAATCTGACACCGATCATTCCACGAGGATCTTTGATTCCTTCGAATCCATCAACGGTAAAGTCTTGTGGCAAAATTGATACGATTTGACGTTCAGGAGGAATTGAACGAACAAGGGCAGCTGAAGCCACGTTTCTGACATCTTCATCGGTGATTTCTTTCGAATCCCCGTTTACTGCAATCATTCCTTGGCAATTTTCCACTTCAAGCAAGTTTGCTGGTAGACCAACACTAACCCCTTTGATCTGTATCCCTGCTTTTTCTTCTGCTTGTCTTACTGCTCGTTGTATCGCTTGGACCGTTTTATCGATATCAACGATAATGCCGCGGTTAATCCCTTCTGATTTTGCGTTTCCTACTCCAATAATATTCATTTGGCTGTCGATATATTCAGCCACGACAACTTTGACAGATGTCGTTCCAATATCAAGGCCTACATACATTCCTGTTTTTGCCATGAACGGGATTCCCTCCTACTTACTATTCCATATACAAGCGAACAACTAACGTCCGTTTTTAAATATACTTTAATAGATATATTCACTGCCTTCAATTCTACCATAAATTACCGGTTTTTAGAAAGTAGATTATCACTTTTTAAAGCTGTTTTATTAATTTTCGGTTAAATCTGGAGACGATGAACTTGAATTGTCATCGATTTGGCTAGATTCACTTGTATTCTCTGACTGACCTGCTTGATTTGACTCAACTGATTCCGAAGATTGGTCTGACTGATCACTTGATGCTCCCGATTGTCCTGTGAGATTTTCGGTAGAACTTGTCTGCGCAGATGGATCTGTTGCTCCGCCATTCTCCTTCTTGCTTTCACTGTAAGGATAAGAGAAAATCCCTACCTCCATATCAATGACGCCCTTTTCCTTCATCTCTTTAGCGACTTGTGGATAATATTTCATTTGACTGGCTAGATTTTGAATATTGACGATCACTTGGTTCCCATCATTCATATTTAGTTGGATCAAATTTTTATTGCTCTCTTTTGGTGTATATTTGATTTCTGAAATTGCTTTTTGTAATTCTGAAGTTAATTGATTATATTCTTTAACCAATTGACTAATTTTGGCGTTATCTGTGAAATTCTCTAGAATTGGTAAATTCTTAGTCGGATTTGCTACTTTTTCCTTTAAGACTTTCCCATTTTCGATTACTGGAAAATATTCGCCGGCCTTCATCACTAAAGCAATCTCTTTGTATTCTTTGATAGCCAACTCAAAAGTATTGATTGACTTAAAATGCAATTGTGCGCTCTCTACTCTTGGTTGTTCTTTTTTCAATGTATCAAGATATTGGTTTTTATGGAAATACTGACTCCAAACATTTCCATCAATTGCCAAATGAGAGTCGGCAATGGCTGTTTGACTCGTAATCATTTGGTTCCCTGAAACTGTTATCCCTTGCAGTCGACTATAAGGGGAAACATAATAAATCAAAAAAATCAGTGGGATCGTTAGGATTGAAATAATAAAAGTCAGTCTTCGATAAAGAACTTTATTTCGTTGATTTTTCAGATTCGGTAGCCGATTTAAAAAAGAGCCATTATAAGGACTACCAATTTTTGGTTGTTCAATTTTTTCAAATGGCTCAGAGTCCCCTTTTTTCATTGGATCAGAAGCGGTTGCTTCTTGCTTCTCACCTTCCGCTGAGTCTGCTTCTTTAGTAGCGGAAGTGGATGCTGCCAGCTCATTTGTATTTTCATTTTTTTCTTCTTTTTGCTCTTCTTTTTGTTCTTCCTTTTTTTCGTGTTCTGCCAAATATTTCCGGTTGGCCTTTTGCCAAGGAGTTAGATTTTGTTCACCCTCAGATTCATTTGGCAGCTTGTCTGGCTTTTTTTTCTTACTCACTAAGACCACACCACCTTTATTTTTGAATTAATGATTTTACTAGCTCGTACATTCTTTCTGATGCGTCTGGGATTCCTTGCTGTTTAGAAGCTAAAGACATTTGTTTTTGTAATTGATCATTGGTCATGATCTCCTCAATCGCTTGTTTTAGGGAACGTCCATCTAATTCGTCATCTTTGATCATCTTCGCTGCATTGTTTTTGACTAAGCTCATTGCATTTTTTGTCTGATGGTCATTCGTCACATAAGGACTTGGAATTAGAATAGCTGGCAAACCTAAAGCTGTTAATTCAGCAATCGAAGTCGCACCTGCTCTACCAACCAATAGATCGCTTGATGCCATTACTTCTGCCATTTTATTGATATAAGGCTGTATGCTGACATTGGCACAAGCAGGAACTTTCGTTTGGATATCTTTATAATAGCGTTCGCCTGAGGCATAGAGAACCTGGTATTCCTGATCGAACGACATTAAAAATTCTGTCACTGCCTGATTGATTTTTAAAGCCCCTTGACTACCACCAAAAATCAAGACTGTTTTTTTCTCTGGATCAAGTCCATAAGTGGCTAAAATTTTCGATTTATCCATATCCGCCACTTCTTGCGCCCGAGGATTACCGATCAAAGACGATTTTTCTGCAGGAAAAAATGGAGCAGCATCTTCAAAAGAAAGTGCGATTCGATCCACATAGCGACTTAAAAATTTATTGGTGATGCCAGGCACACTATTTTGTTCATGGATGATCGTAGGAATCGCTAATTTAGATGCCGCATAGACTACTGCACCCGACACGTAGCCCCCAGTCCCAATCACCACATCTGGTTTAAATTCTTTTAAAATTTTTTTTGCTTCTCGAATACTTTTTAAAAAAAGTTGGATAGTCTTCAGATTATGTAGCGAAAGTTTCCGCTGAAATCCTTGTATTTCTAGCGTACGAAAAGGCATCCCGGTCTCAGGAACAATCTTATTTTCTAAGCCTCTTTGCGCTCCAACGTACATAAACTCAGTATTCGGCTCTTTTGTTTTTACATAATTGACGAAGGCTAGTGCTGGATAAATATGCCCGCCAGTTCCGCCACCAGTAACCAAAATTTTCATTCATTCTCGCTCGTTTCTACTTTTGTATAGTTAGTTTATTGACAGCTTCCATAAACCGTTCGCCTCTAATTTCAAAATTAGGGTATTGATCCCAACTTGCATTTGCTGGGGACAATAAGATCGAATCACCCTCTTCACTCAATTCAAGGGCGATCGGTACAGCGGCTTCTGCGTTTTCAGCTGCCTTGATCACAGGGATACCTGCTTTCTTGCCGGCATCCGCTAATCTATTTTGAGTTTCCCCAAAAGTGATCAACGCTTTGATGCCTTTTAAAGCTGGTATCAACTCATCAAATGAATTTCCCCGATCCAGACCTCCAGCGATTAATACTAATTGATCTAACTGAAAACCACTTAATGCCATTTTAGTAGCTAAAATATTAGTTGCTTTTGAATCGTTATAAAACTTCCTTCCTTGGAATTCCCCCACATACTGTGTACGATGCGGTACTCCATGGAAATGGTGTAAAGCATTTTTGATCGCTTCATTTGAGATACCATATAATTTAGCAACTGAGATGGCAGCTAGTGCGTTCTCAACATTGTGTGAACCAGGAACACCCAATTCTGTAATATCCATGATTTTTTCTTGGTTATAGTAGATACTACCATCTAAAGAATAGGCACCTTTAGGTAGTTTTTGTTCCGTCGCAAAAGGTAACACCGTTGCTTTAGTCTTTTTGCTGAGTTCTCTTAACTCTTCTTGATTCCAATTCAAAATCAAATAATCTTTCTCTGTCATATTCTGTTGTAAATGCCATTTTGCTTTTACATATTCTTTTCTCGTTTTGTGGTAATCGATATGAGCCTCATAAATATTGGTTACTACTGCTACATGGGGACGAAAATCAGTGATTCCCATCAATTGGAAACTAGATAGTTCCATAACGATTTTATCGTCAGCTGTTGCTTCTTGCGCCACACTACTAGCTGGATAACCGATATTCCCGGCTAGGCGAGCTGTTCCTGGCAAATCACCAGCGTTCAATAACAAGCCTGTCATAGTTGTTGTTGTTGTTTTACCATTTGTTCCTGTAATCCCAATAATCGGACATTCCGCTACCTCGTAAGCTAATTCCACTTCCGTAATTACCGGAATACCCAGTTCTTGTGCTTTTTGAACAAATGGATGACTATACGGAATCCCCGGATTTTTCACCATCAAAGAAAATTCTTCATCCAATAATTCAATTGGATGGCTTCCAGCAATCACTTTGACTCCCAGTGATAGCAACTCTTGTGCTTCTGGATTTTCATCAAACGGCTTTCCGTCATTAACAGTGACAAGTGCGCCCAACTCATGTAACAGTTTGGCCGCACTAAATCCACTTTTCGCTAATCCAAGAACAAGGACTTTTTTGTTTTCATATGTTGAAATTTTTTTCATTTCCTGTCATCTCCTACCAAATGAACCATAGTGTTATTAAAGAAGTTACAATACTTACTAACCAAAAAATGATGTCGATCTTCCATTCCGACCAACCACACATTTCAAAATGATGATGGATAGGAGACATTTTGAAGATACGTTTTCCTGTTAATTTGAAAGAAGTAACTTGAAGCATTACACTTGCTGTCTCCATAACATAAATCAAACCAACTAATAACAATGTCCACTCTTGGTTTAGCATAATAGAAATTGCTGCCAATAATCCACCTAATGCCAGAGAACCAACATCGCCCATGAATATTTTGGCTGGTTTACGATTATAAGCAAAAAAGCCAAGTAACCCACCAAGCACACTTAAACAAATAACTAAGACATCATATTGTTGCTGATGCCAAGCAATGATCCCGTAGGTTGCAAAAGAGATCGTTCCTAGTCCAGCAACTAATCCGTCGATCCCATCTGTCAGATTAACCGCGTTTGAAAAACCAACAAGCCAGAAAATAGCAAATACCCCATAGAATAGTCCAAGTGGCAACTCTATTCCAAAGAAATTTAACGTACCAGGATAGCCTTCCGAACGATAGACAAGATAAAAAATGATCCCGCCAATGATCTGCCCTAGCAGTTTTTGTTTAGAGTTTAGCCCCATGTTTCGTTTTTTAAAGATTTTAATGAAATCATCTAAAAATCCGATCACACCATATAAAGCTAAAACAAATAGTAGGATGAAAAGAGTAGGCGTCAACTGATTTTGCCAAGCGCCAACCCAAATTCCGGTTAATATTGCTGCAACTAAAAACACCAATCCACCCATCGTTGGAGTTCCGGCTTTTACATTATGCCATTTTGGTCCTTCTTCACGAATCGCCTGCCCTTGTTTTTTCATTTGAAAATACCCAATAAATAGTGGCATTGCTGCAATAGTCATTGCACAACTACTAACGATAGGAATCAATGCTTGTGTCCACTCCATACTCTTTTTCTCTCCCAATTCTATTCTTATTCTTCTAATGTAAAACTTAATTTTTTATCAGTGATTTTTTCATAGGGTGCTAAACTTTGCTCCTTACAGTAACCATCGCCATGGAAGGTGACTTCAACCCCTAAGATTTTCCCTAACTTCATAATATCTGCTTTGGACCAATCGGTGACATCAGGCATTAGTTTTTCTCCGCCTGTATACAAGATCAGTTTTTCGCCAGAAATCAATTGATCACCATTTGCAGTAGATTGTTTCTTCACTTTTTTCCCATCACCAACAACGATAGGTTGCAATCCACTTTTCTGTGCATCTGCTGCGGCAACGTCAGCACTTAGATTACGGTAATCTGCTACAGTGATTTTTTCTGTTTTTGCTTCTGGTGAATTTTCTTCTTCACTTTCTTGGAAGTCCATCGCACGTTTCATCAATGGATTAGCAATTTTAGCTAAAGCCATTCGATCGTAAGTCTTAGGATGTTTCATCGTAATGTATAAAACATACTCTGGATCTTCAGATGGAACCATTTCGACGATGGAATATAAGTATGCTGTATCGCCAGTTTGGTACCCACCTTTATCAGAAGCAATCTGTGCCGTACCAGTTTTAGCTGAAACATTATAACCCGGCACACTATATACCCCATATGCACTACCATAATTTTCGCTTTCAACTACGTCACGCATATATTCTCGTACTTTTTCGGTCGTTTCTTTTGAAAATGGTTGCCCCAATACTTCCGTTTGCGTTGTACGCTCTTCATTCGTTGCAGGATCTACAACTTTACTGATGTAGCGTGGTTGGATCATCGTTCCATTATTTGCGACGGAAGTGAAAGCTTTCATCATTTGGAAATTTGTAACACCAATCGCTTGCCCATAAGAACTCATTGCGCGGTCAACGATATTTTCTGTTGGCAAAGCACCATTTACTTCATCATCTAGACCTGAATGAGTACTTTGACCAAAACCTAATTTTTGTAGGTAATTGTACCAAGTACCGCCCATTCGTTGCTCTAGCATTACCATCCCAACATTACTTGACCAAGATAACGCTTGTCGCATCGTAAGAACTCCTTTTGCTCCAAAATCGTGGTCGTTGATTGTCGCGTCAGCAACTTTTATTTTCCCAGATTGGTACGTTTCATTCTCATTGAATTTTCCTTCTTGGATCGCTGCTGCAGTCGTGAAGACTTTCATAGTTGAACCAGGCTCATAGCTATCTTGCACTAAGAAATTACGCCAAACAGCATCCTTGCCGGTTAAGCCTTCCATCGTTTCAGGATTAAAAGTAGGTCGTTGACCCATTGCTAGAATTTCTCCAGTTTTCGCTTTCATCAACATGGCTGTTAATTCTTCTGGTTGGTATTCTTCATTCACTTGATCCATAAGCGTTTCAAGATAACTTTGTAAACGACTATCCAACGTCGTATAGATATCTTGTCCGTCAACTGCTTTCACTTCTTCTGCCACTGTTCCTGGTAGAGGATTTTGGTAGTTGTCTTTTTGGTAAACGATCTTCCCATTTTTACCACTTAAAATATCATTATAAGCAGCTTCTAGTCCGAGCTTTCCAACTAAGCCATTTTCATTTTTATCTGGAACAGCATAGCCGATAAAGTGGGAAGCAAATTCGCCGTTAGGATACATCCGTGCGGGATGATCTTCAAAATACAGACCGACTACTCCTGCTTTCTTCATATCGTCTTCTATATTCTGTTTGGTCTCTTGACTGATATTTTTTCCATAAGAACCAAATTCAACTTGATATAGATTATTTTTGGCGCCATCTTTTAAGATTTGTAAGGCATCGTTCTTTTCTATAGAGAGATTTTTATTTAGTATCTCGGCGATTTTGTCAAAGTTCTTTTCTTCGGCATACAATTTTTTGTCACCAGAAGTATAAGTTTTTGAAAGGATTGCTTTGATTGAGTAAGAAGTGGCATCTTCTGCCAAAGCGACCCCATTCCGATCATAGATCGTTCCTCGTTTTGCTTTTACGACCTCGCTCCCTTTGTAAAGTTGTTCGGTCTTTTCTGCCAAAGAGGTTCCTGCCACGTGACCACCGATCACGATATAAGAAAAACGAACGGCAAATAAAAAGAACAATCCAATACTCGTAGCAAATAAAATGATACCTACTTTTTTGCGATTGTTCGTCGGATTTAGATTTTTCTTTTCCATAAACCGCCGGAATTTATTTTTAAGACTCATTTACTTCACTTTCCTTAAATTGTCGTCATTGATTGACAACCCTTTTTCTTCTGCGATTTTTTTGATTCGTTCAGTACGTGATAATTCATTTTTTTCCTGTACTAAACTAGTTTTTTCTTGGTTTTTTTGAGTGATCTCTGTTTGAATCGTTGTGATTGCTTTTTCGACACCACTAATATTTGTTCGTAACATGACTGTTAAGACACATAGTGCGATCACTGAAAAAATAATACTTACTACTGCTAATTTTTCTAAAACAGAAATATGTTTTAGGCGTTTAGCCGGTGATTGAGGGCGTACGATTTCTTGATTTGAATCTGGCAATTGTTGTTCTGGTTGATCAACCACTTCTGGTAAATCATATGGATATTCTTGGACTTTTTTTAATTCTGCCATTACGCTACTCCTCTTTCACTCGTATTTTTTCAGCAATCCGTAATTTTGCACTACGTGATCGATTATTTTCACTTAGTTCTTCTTCTGATGGAAGAATCGGTTTTCGATTAATCAACTTCAGCTCTGGCTGAAATTCTTCAGGAACAACCGGTAATCCGGGTGGTAAATCTTGAACGGTACTGTATTCTTTGAACATACTTTTGACAATTCGATCTTCTAATGAATGGAAGGTGATCACACTGATTCTTCCATTGATTTTTAATAGCCGAATCGCCTGTTCTAATGAAGCTTCTTCTGCACCTAATTCATCATTTACTGCAATTCTTATTGCTTGGAAAATTCGTTTAGCTGGGTGTCCACCTTTTCTTCTTGCTGGTGCAGGAATCACATCTTTAATGATTTCTACTAATTCACCAGTTGTTTGGATCGGATGGATTTTTCTTACTCGTTCAATTTCTCGAGCAATTTGTTTAGAAAATTTTTCTTCGCCATAACGAAAGAAGATTTTTACTAATTCATTATAGGAATACTCATTAACAACGTCATACGCTGACAGAGGTGCTGATTGATCCATACGCATATCCAAAGGAGCATCCTGATGATAACTAAAACCTCGTTCAGCTTCATCTAATTGTGGAGAAGATACGCCTAAATCATACAAAATACCATCGACTTGAGGAACATGCTCTTTTATCTTTGCTTCTAATTCACGAAAATTCGCTTTGATAAAAGTAACCATACCTTTTTCAATGTATGGGGCTAACCGTACTTTTGCATGATCAATGGCTTTTTGATCCTGATCGAATGCATAAAGGTGCCCGTTTGTATTTAATTGGCTCAAAAGATATTCACTATGTCCGGCACCGCCTAGTGTACAGTCTACATAAATGCCATCTGGTTTGATGTTCAAGCCATCTACCGTTTCTTTCAACATGACTGTATAGTGTTGAAATGTCTCAGTCATTAGTCAGCCTCTTCCTATTCTTATAGTCCAAAATCAATCATATTTTCAGCAATTTCATCAAAGTTTTCTGCTGCCACTTCAGAAAATTCTTGCCATCGTGCCTCATCCCAAATCTCGATTCGATTGGATACACCAATGACAACACATTCTTTCGTTAAAGCAGCGTAGTTTCTTAATGTACTGGGAATGTTGATCCGTCCTTGTTTGTCTAATTCACATTCAGTGGCCGCCGAGTAAAAAAAACGCACAAAAGTTCGAGCATCTTTTTTCGCTAAAGGCATGTCGTTCAGTTTTGTTTCTAAATTCGCCCACTCTTTCATTGGATAGCCAAAAAGACAGCCATCTAATCCACGCGTGAGAACGAATTGTTCACCTAACTCTTCACGAAGTTTTGAAGGTACGATCATACGACCTTTTGTATCAATATTATGCCGAAATTCGCCCATGAACATTGAAACTACCCCCATCTCTCCACTAACTAAAATTAGTCTACCACAATCCCCCACTTTCTACCACCTTTTATGGAAAATCAGAGAATAACTTTTTTATTAGTAAAAAAAATTTTAAGAATCAAGCTGCAAAAAGTCTTTAAAAAGTCTTTTTACAGCTTGATTGGCTTTTTATCAAAGATACGAGAGAAGATTTAAGACGATTAAAACGACATAAAAACCACTTGTTAACAAGAAAGCTAAACGCCAAGTCATTTTAAGATAACGTGAATAGATAATTTCATCATAGTAATACGCCTGGAATACAGCGATACAAATCGCCATCAACAAAAGTGAAATCATAAAGAAAGGCAGGAAGGAAACTGTCGCAGAATTGCGTGACAATGCATGCATCCCTCCCCATAAAAAAGGAACGGCAAGATCAGGCGCTTTGATTTTAAAACGACGATCTAATGAAAAAATTTTCACTAAAAAATTACAGCCAAACAACACGATGGCTGGAAAGATATACCAAAATAAAACAAGTGGCGTAAAAGTGCCCATCTAACAAAACTCCCTTTCATAGTTGGTTCAAGTATACCTGATGTATTTTACACAACTATTTCATTTATTTTAAATTTATAAAGTTTTCTACTATTTTTACTTCTTAGATAAAGATCTAATCCAAATTGTATGAGTCCACTCCTTTAATACTACCTTTTTCCTGTTCCTAGCCAATCCCATTTTCCAAGCTCTTTCACTGTGTTCTATTCTGATATTCGTTATAATAGATGAAAGAGCGTATTAGGAGGTTCAAAAATGATCAAGTATTTTTCTATCGAGGATCGACAATTGGTCAATACTCAAAAAGAAACAGCAGATACGATTTGGTATTGCGTCGAACGTCCAAGTGAAGATGAAATTCAGCAAATCACACACCAATTTCAAATTCCGTCTGATTACATTACTTCTATTTTAGACGATGCTGAAAATTCACGAGAAGAAGAATTTAATCAGACTAAATTAACAAAACCAGCGTTATTATTATTGCAATACCCATTTCCAAAAACAAGCCCAAGCGGCTATTTTCAAGTAGATACTTACCCTTTTTCTATTATTGTGACACCTAAAAAAAAGCTTATCACAATTACGAATCATGAACCACTCTTTTTGAAAAAAGTATTTAGTCAAGCTTTTACTGAAAATGATTTACCAGCCAACTTAAATATCTTCATGCAATTATTGTGGCAAATTACTTTTTCCTACAATACTTATCTCAGCACCTTACAATCACAATGCGATGTCTTGGAAAAACAATTGCGTGTCTCAACAGAAAATAGTCAACTGTATCAAATCATGGATATCCAAAAAAGCTTGGTTTATTTCAAAGAAGCAACAACGGCTAACTTGACCACTTTAAAAACCTTAGTAAAAAACAAAACGATTCAAGAAAACCACGCTTTAAAAAATCATCTCCATGATGTGATTATTGAAACAGAACAATCACGCACTACCGCTCGAATTCAATTAAAACTAGTTGAACAAATGAATCAAACCTTTTCAGCGATTGTTTCTAATAATCTAAACAATATTATGAAAATTTTAACTTCTCTAACGATCATCTTAACGATCCCGACCATCATTGGTAGTCTATATGGAATGAATATCAAGCTTCCTATTGCAGGAAGGGACGATGCGTTTTTATGGATTATTCTACTGATGATTTTTATCAGTATCGCTACTGCTTATTATTTAAAAAAGGGAAAGTTTTTGTAACCGTCCCCTTGTGAAGAAAAGTAAAAGGAGTTAAACTAAAGACAACTAAAAAATTTCGAGGTAAAAATTATGCGCGAGAATAAACAAACAAGTACTTTTTCAAAAATCACTAAATTCGTTGTTTGGACCATGTTGATCTTAACGATTGGTTCAGTTGTCTTGACTGCAGTTATGAGTGTCATGTAAGAATGGCTTAAAAAACAAGTCCCGCACTTCCCAAAAAGAAGTGCGGGACTTGTTTTTTACCTTGCTAGGAAAGAATGTTCGCTTGCTAATGGTTCGTTTTTTATAAGAAAGCCAAGTGTCGTTTTAGTTGCTGCCATACAAGTAGCATCTCTGAGTCAAATAACTGTTCATTCTAAGATATCCTCTTCTCTTAGACTGCTCAGGCTTCTACCTATTTTTCTATTTACTTGCTAAGCGTAATAATTCTTTGGCATGCTCGACTGTTAGTGGGGTAATTTCACTTCCAGCTAACATTCGGGCAATTTCGGTTTCTCGTTGTGTGGGTTGTAGTTCGGTAACCGATGTTTGGGTACGCCCATCAATGACTTCTTTTTGAATATAGTATTGAAAATCGGCAACTGCAGCGACTTGCGGTAGATGGGTAATACACAAAACTTGTGAGTGACATGAGATCTGTGAGATCTTATCTGCAATCGCTTGGGCAACTCGACCGCTTACTCCTGTATCCACTTCATCAAAAATGATACTAGTCACACCTTGTTCTGAAGAAAAAATAGTTTTTAACGCCAACAACATACGTGATAGTTCCCCACCCGAGGCAACTTTTACTAATGGCTTCAATGGTTCTCCAGGATTTGTGGTTATGTAAAATTCCACTTGGTCCAATCCATTAGCATCTAATTGTCCATTTTTTTCAGATGAAAAACGGACTTCAAACTCCGTGTTTTCCATATATAGACTTTTTAATTCCGTTAAGATTGATTTTTCTAGTTCTTTAGCGATTTTTTTTCTTGTTTTATGCAGTGCTAATGCTTGTTCTTGCAAGAACGTTTCTTTTTTAGTTAATTCCAGTTGCATCTTTTCTAGTTGACCTTCTGAGAAATCAGAAGAATCCAGTTCTTTAGTGATTTCTTCGTAATAATCAAGGATTGCTTCCACTGACTCCCCATATTTGCGTTTCAACTGACGAATCAATTCAAGCCGTTGATTGACTTCTTCTAATCGGTTTTCATCCAATTCCAGCAGATCGATTTGGCGACTCATGTCACCAATGGCATCTTGAAGTAAATAATAAGCACTTTGAACATTCTCAACGATTGCTTCATATTCATTATCTAGATGAGCAATGCTTTGTAGTTCAGAAACAGCTAAACCAACGTTATCCACACTACTGGGTTCTCCCGCACTCAATGCACTATAACCACTAGCAAAACTATCCACGATCTTTTGATAATTGCTTAATTTTTCTCTTTCCTCGCTTAACTGTTCCTCTTCGCCAACTTGTAAATCAGCTGCTGCGATTTCTTCTTGTTGAAAATGAAGCATGTCGATCCGTTGAACAAATGATTTTTCATTTTGTTGGACTTTCCGCATTTTTCGTTCGAGCTCACGATAGATAGCATACTCTTTTTGATATTTTTTCTTTTGTTGTTGAAAAGTACGATCACCAAAACGATCCAATAAATTTAAATGGGCTTCTGGTTGTAATAGCTCCTGGTGTTCATTTTGTCCTTGAATATCAACTAGATAACTTCCGATCCTTCTAAGGTTTGCCAGCGTAACAATATGTCCATTGACTCGGCAGACATTTTTACCCGTTAATGCCATATCACGACGAACAATCAAGTTATCACCATCTGATTCGATGCCAAGTTCTTCCATCAATTCAGTAAATCCTTCTTGACTTGGCCATTCAAACAACCCTTCTAAGATACACTTATCGGCTCCTTGGCGAATATAATCACTGGAGCCTCTACCACCAGCCAGTAATCCAAGGGCATCAATGATAATCGATTTACCTGCCCCGGTCTCGCCAGTTAGAGCTGTCATTCCTTTATGGAAAGACAAATGCAATTCCGGAATAATCGCAAAATTAGTAATACTGATCTCTTGTAACAAGGCAACCACTCCTCAACTCAAAGGTAATGTAAAAAATCCATTTTCAATGCAACTGCATCTTCTTCTGTTCGTGTGATCATCAACACATTATCGTCATCATTAATGATGGAAAATAATTCTTTTTTATATCGTTTATCAATTAAATTAGCCGCAGCAGAAGCGTTGCCTGGTAAAGTTTTTAAAATGACAAATTTTTCCATTTGATCAACAGCCACAAATGCATCTTTCAATAACTTTTCTAATTTCGTACTAACGTCTTCAGTAGTTTCTGCAGGAAGACTATAGCGATAACCTCCATCAGCTGCAGGAACTTTGATGAGTTTGAGTTCTTTGATATCTCTGGAAATCGTTGCCTGCGTCACTGAAATCCCTTTGTTTTTCAGGATCTCCACAAATTCTTCTTGTTTTCTGATATCATTTTCATTTAGTAGCCGGGTAATCAAACGATGCCGATCTTTTTTTCGCATACGTTCTTCGCTCCTTTACGTATTCTTCCTTACTATGATAGCTTATTTCAAACGCTTAATAAAGAAGAATCCGCTGTCTTCTTTATTGCTTGCCCGTCATTATTTGTGGTTAAACTGGTTGTGGGCTTCTTGGACGATCTTTTCAGGTGCCACATCTGGAGATAACGTTCCTTGATCAGAAACTTTTTTCAAATGGGCTAAAAATTCAATGTTCCCCTCTCCACCGGTTATTGGCGAATAACTTAAATCTAATACATCATACCCATGCATCGCAGCAAAGTGTAAAATATCCTCAATCACTTGTACATGTGTTTGAGGGTCACGAACGATCCCATTCTTGCCAACTGCTTCTTTCCCCGCTTCAAATTGTGGTTTGATCAAAGCAATCACTTCGCCACCGTCAACTAAAATTTCGTGTAATGGCACTAACATCAAACGTAAAGAAATGAATGATACATCGATGACGGCAATCTCTGGGGTTCCTTCTTGAAAATCTTCTGGTTTGGCATAACGAAAATTCGCTCTTTCCATTACTACAACTCGTTCATCTTGTCTGATTTTCCAAGCTAATTGATTATACCCAACGTCCAGAGCATAACTCATTTTTGCACCATTTTGTAAAGCCGCATCGGTAAAACCACCCGTTGATGCTCCAATATCCAATAATATTTTACCTTCTACAGATAAATCAAAGACCTTTAGCGCCTTTTCTAATTTCAATCCTCCACGAGAAACATAGGGTAATTTTTTGCCTTTGATCTGTAATTCACTACTTACAGGGATTTTTTCCCCTGGCTTATCGAAACGTTCATTTTTTTCGTTATAGATCAAACCAGCCATAACTGAACGTTTGGCTTGCTCTCTCGTTTCAAACAAGCCTTGTTTGACTGCTAAAACGTCTACGCGTTCTTTTTCCATTTTTTTCTCCATTTCTATACACTGAATTGCTGAACTAATTGACGTAAAAGTTGCCCATCAAATGAACACACCGTTTGTTCTAACTGATCAATCATTCGATTCGCCGCATCAATCTCATTTTCAAGTGCGCTTTTTGTTTCTTCGATACCTAATAAACCTGGATAGGTCGTTTTTTCCATTTTAGCATCTTTACCAGCTGTTTTACCTAATACTTCAGTCGTGCTAACCACATCGAGCAGATCATCACGGATTTGAAAAGCAAGTCCTAGATGACTGGCTAATTTTTGTAGGCTAGCTAAAACTTCCTCCGGTTGGTTTGCTAATACTCCTCCCGCTAATAAAGCGTAGTGCATCAAGCGACCAGTTTTTCTTTCGTGGATAAACATTAATTCCTCTAATGTTAATTGTTTTGTTTCTCCCTCGATATCCGCTGCTTGACCAGCAACCATCCCTTGGGTTCCCGCATTGATTGCTAATTGTTGCAGCAGTAAAAGTTTTGGTGAGTTCGCTAAATGAGCCATACTGATGAGTTGAAAGGCACCTGTCAATAACCCATCTCCTGCTAAAATAGCCAGTGCTTCCCCGTAGACTTTATGGTTTGTTGGTTTCCCGCGGCGTAGATCATCATTGTCCATTGCCGGAAGATCATCGTGAATCAACGAATACGTGTGGATCATTTCCAAAGCAGCTGCTACTTGATAAGTTGTTGTATTGATCGATTCGCCAAACGCAGCTACTGTACTAAGTAAAAGCAAAGGACGAATCCGTTTGCCTCCAGCGCGAACGGAATAAAGCATACTTTCTTTCAACTGTTCATCAGAAGTGTAGTCATTTAGAAAAGAAACAATTTCTTCTTCTACAGAAGATAGATGGATCGTTGAAAAATCAGCCAACTTCATTATGCTTCCTCATTTCCTTCAAAAGTAACTTCTTCATTTGCCTCTGACATCATTTTCGTCAAGGTTTTTTCAGCTTTAGTTAAAGTATCTTGGCAATGCTTACTTAATTCCATTCCTCGTTTAAAAGCATCTAAAGCAGATTCTAAAGGTACATCACCTTGTTCTAATTCCATGACAATTTTTTCTAATTCTTGTAATGATTCCTCAAATGTCGGATTTTCCATATTGATCATTCTCCTTCTTCTACTTCTTGTACCGTAGCATTCACTTGTCCGTCTTGGTAATGGATCGTGATCGTATCCTCAGGCTTCATCTCTGTCACACTTTTCACGACACGCCCTTCGATTGTTGTGTAATTGTATCCTCGCCCCATGATTTTCAACGGACTAAGCAAATCTAATGATTGAATCGCTTGTTGGAAACGTTGCTGCTGGCTCTGCATATATTGTTCCATTTTTTCAGCTAACCGCTTCTCTAAGTAGTCTGTTTCTTGCTTGGCAGATTTCACTCGATAAGTCGGTGCAACTTGTGCCAACTGATGGTTCAAGCGAACCGTTTGTTTTTCTTTCAAATGATAAATTTGTTGTGTCGCTTGGAACAAGCGCTGTTTGAACTGATCAAGCTTAATTGTTTGTCCTTCATACAGACGTTCCGGTTGACGGAAAACATATGATTGTTTTGCTCGTTCAAAACGTTCTTGTTTGCGTTGAATTTGACGCAAAAAGGCCTGTTCAAGCCTTGCTTGCCGTTCTTTCAGCTTCAACAATACTTCAGATAAAACAGGAACAGCTAATTCAGCTGCCGCCGTCGGTGTGGCTGCTCGTACATCTGCTGCTAAATCAGCAATAGTAGTATCCGTCTCATGCCCAACTGAAGAAATCACAGGTGTTCGTGCCTCAAAAATGGCACGTGCTACTCTTTCTTCATTAAATGGCCACAAGTCTTCAATCGATCCGCCACCACGTCCAATGATCATCGTGTCGAAATCTCCCAGTTCTTCAACACGACGGATATTTTCAACGATATTGTCAGCTGCTTGATTTCCTTGCACCACCGTTGGGAATAGGACGAGTTGAGCGATGGGGTAACGTCTTTTGACAGTTGTGATGATATCTCGGATAACTGCACCGCTTGGACTGGTCAAAACTGCAATTCTTTTTGGAAAACGTGGAAGAGCTTGCTTATGTTCCGGCTTAAAAAGACCTTCTTTTCGCAATTTTTCTTTTCGTTCTTCTAATTCTTGATATAGCGCTCCTACACCATCAGGTTCCATGTGTTCAACGTAAATCTGATAAGAACCAGAAGCTTCATAAAGAGAGATCCGTCCGACCACTAATACTTTCATCCCTTCTTTAGGTTGAAAACGTAATTTTTGAAATGCACCTTTGAACATGATTGCTGAGATTTTCGCATGGTCATCTTTTAAACTAAAATATTGATGTGCATTTGCTCTCAAACGAAAATTCGAGATTTCACCTGTTAAATAGACCCTTTCAAGATAAGGGTCTACATCAAATTTCCTTTTTAAATACTTGGTTAATGTGGTTACTGTTAAATATTCTTGTGTCATCTACTCACCTGCTTCAGCAGCCAGCACGGTTTGATACATCAGCATCGTAATCGTCATAGGTCCTACTCCTTTAGGGACTGGAGTGATATAGCTTGCTAAAGGTTCTACTTCATCAAATTTTACATCACCGATTAATTTCCCATGCTCATCACGATTCATACCAACATCGATCACCACTGCGCCTGGTTTGATAAATTCCTTAGTAACAAAATGGCCTCGCCCAATCGCTACGACTAAAATATCAGCTTCTTTTGCAAGTTCAGCAAGGTTAGCCGTTTTTGAATGAGCAATCGTTACTGTAGCATCTGCCATCAATAATAATTGTGCCATTGGTTTCCCTACAATATTGCTACGTCCGATTACCAGCGCCCGCTTCCCTGCCAAATCGATATCATAAGCTGCGAACATTTTCATGATGCCATATGGCGTACAAGGAATCTTATCCGGGTTACCAGCTAATAATCGTCCTAAATTCATTGGATGAAAACCATCTACATCTTTTTTAGGATCAATTGCTAATAAGACTTTTTCTTCATCAATGTGTTTCGGCAATGGCAACTGAACAAGAATCCCGTGAAAATTTGGGTCTTGATTATATTTTTCGATTTCAGCTAACAACGTTTCTTCAGAGATCGTGCTTGGGTAACGTTCAACTTTTGAATGGATCCCGATTGATTTTGCGGAACGTTCTTTATTACGTACATAAACCTGACTGGCTGGATTTTCTCCTACTAATAAAACGACCAATCCGGGGGAGATCGATTTTGTTTTTAATTCGCTCACTTTTATCGCAATCTCTGCTTGCATTTTTTCAGCTAGTTCTTTTCCATTAATCAATTCTGCCATACGATCACTCCCAGATTTTTTTGTGCTTTCATTCTACCATAGATAAACAAGCTTTTAGAACCCGTTTCCTTGTTTTCATAGAAAAAAGCTGGGACTATGCCCCAGCTTCAATCTCTTTTAAAACATTAGATAATACACCGTTGACAAACTTACGTGATTGATCATCACTAAAAGTTTTGGCTAATTCAATGGCTTCATTCAATGCGACTGCGGATGGTACATCTTCAATGTACTTCATTTCAAAGATGGCGATACGCAAGATGATCAAATCCATCTTAGAGATACGATTGATGCGCCAGTTTCCTTTGAGGTGCTTCTCAATGGTTTGGTCTAATTCGCCTTTTTTCGCACACACACCGCCAACCAATGTATCTAAATAAACAGGAACAAACTCTGACTCCTCTTCATTGATCATTTCTTTGTGATCCAACTCAATTGCATGGAAAATTGCGTCTTCTTTGGTCAAATCAGCATTAAAATCTAATGGAAATAATGCTTGTAAAGCCATTTCACGAATTTCGTGTCTTGATAATTCTTTATTCATTTTCTTCCTCTTCGTCTTCAAAAAGTTCTTCAATTGCTGGTTGTTCTAGTTTTTCCGGTACGACTGCTACCACATGAACATTGACTTCTGCTAAAGCAATGTCTGTCATGAAAAGAACTTGCTGATTCACGCGTTCTTGCATTTCCATCGCTACTCTGGGAACAGAAACCCCATATTCTAAATAGCAATAAAGATCTACTTTTAACCCATCTTCATCATTTACTAAATAGACCCCTTTACCATGCGCTGCACGCCCTAATAATTCCGTTACATTGCTGGCAAATGTTCCACGCATCCCATAAACGCCTTCTACTTTTGAAGCAGCGATACCAATAATCACTTCAATGACTTCTGGCGCAATGACAATTTCACCAAGCTCTTGAGTCGCATTCAAAACTAAATTTTTGTCCTCTGCCATTTTATCTATTCCTCCTTTTGCCTCTACACAGATTGTTGCCTACGAATGAACCGTTCTTTCACTTATTCTTCATTCGAAACGTATAAAGGTAAACTGTTCACTTGCCTATTTGAGAGTCTTTTTCTCAAACAAATTACGCTTTGTTTTCAAAGCTTGCTGTCTTCTATAGTGTATCATTAAATCAAGTGATTTTCTATAACAAAGTCTGAGTGAATGATGCTTTAGGCTACGCTCATCATAAAATAATCAACTCTTTTGGTGAATGCGTCAACACGCGATTTCCATCAGAAGTAATCAATAAATCATCTTCGATTCTAACGCCACCGATACCTGGTAAGTAAATGCCTGGTTCGTCGGTAATAATATTTCCTGGAACAAATTGTTTCTCAGCTCGAACTGAAACATTGGGTCCTTCATGGATCTCTAAGCCAATTCCATGTCCTGTTGAGTGTCCAAAAGCTTCGCCATAACCATGTTTCGTAATGTAATCTCTAGCTACAGCATCTAGTTGCTTACCGGTAACTCCTGGTTTAGCTACTTCCAGAACTGCTAGTTGGGCTTCAAGAACGATTTGATAAATTTCTTTTAATTGTTCTCCTGGGTCACCAATCGCAAATGTTCGTGTCATATCAGAAACATAACCTTCATAGTAGCATCCAAAATCTATTGTGATCAAATCGCCTTGTTCAATGATTTTTTTGCTAGCAACTCCATGTGGCATAGCTGAGCGTAAACCACTAG
Source organism: Enterococcus sp. DIV0691 (assembly GCF_051711145.1). NCBI lineage: Bacteria > Bacillati > Bacillota > Bacilli > Lactobacillales > Enterococcaceae > Enterococcus > Enterococcus sp. DIV0691. Next base: position 763,192 of record NZ_JBIOLY010000001.1, on the reverse strand, counting down.
CAACGATTGTTTCAAAAGAAACACCTGACGCTCCAAGTGAACGCATATAAAAATCTAATTGGTTGGCAACTTCGATCTCTGTCATTCCCGGTTGAATCATCTTGAGAATATGGTCATATGCCAAATCTGCAATACTACAAGCTTTTTCAATAATCGCAATTTCTTCTTCGTCTTTGATTTCTCGAAGTTCTTCAATCATGCCCGAAATAGGAATCAGTTGCGCATCAATGATCTCTTCTAATACCGAATATTCTAAGAAGGAAACAGTTGTTTCTTCAAAACCAAGTTCACGTAGTCCTTCTTTTTGAACTAAGTCAGCTACTTCTTCAAAAATCGGTCCTACATTTTTGATGATCTCAAATCCTTGAGCTTGAGCTGCTGCTTGCTCGGTATAACGAAAGTCAGTAATAAAAAAGGCTTTTTCCAATGTGATGACCGCTAAGCCTGTCGTACCAGTAAAATTAGTCAAATAACGAAGATTGTATGGACTAGTGATCAAAAATGAATCTAAATTTTCTTCTTGCATCTTTTTACGCAATTTTTCTACTCGTAGCATCATAAATGAAATTCCTTCTTTCTTTACTCTCTTTTTTCTATTATAGCAAATTTTCTTTCTGACACAGCAGATAAAACAAATTTTCTTAATAAACTTAGTAAAACAAAAATAGTTAAGACAAATCAGTTTCAGATCTGCCTTAACTATTTACTTCTATCTGCAAAACTATTGGCTAAGCGTTAATCTATTTGATTATGATCGTTTCCCAAAAAAGAATGAAACAACTGCCACTAAAATAACTGCGCCTAAAATTGATGGAATAAGTGCCATACCAGCTGCATGTGGTCCCCAGTTACCAAAAATTGCTTGACCGATACTTGAACCAATCAATCCAGCAATGATATTTGTGATACACCCCATAGAATTTCCTTTACTGGTAATTGCTCCAGCAATGGCTCCGATGACTGCACCAACGATTAAAGTCCATATCCAACCCATACTAATAACCTCCTTCTTTACAGTTTCATTCTAGCATAGGAAAATTATTAGGAGCAAATGATTGAACCAGTGTTGAAGCTGACCTAGATAATGACACCGCACACAAAAGAAAAAGCGAAACACAAAACAAAACACGAATGACATGCTGCGAAGAGCATACATTCGTGTTTTTCTACTTGCGTTTGAAGATACTTTTGACACCACGTTTCACTACATCAAAAAAGCTCAAGGATTGAACCATACGACTAGGATCTACGTATTTTCTGATAGCGCGAAGTACTTTTTTGGGTTCTTTAGAAGAAAATGTATATGTACCATTTTTCTTTGTTTGAATGGCATAGCGCGGAATCCATTTTCCTTTGAACATAACGGATGCGATGACGTAATCAATCTCTTCCCAAGGGATTTGAACAAATTTCCGAGTGTCTCTTGCATGATAAAATTCGAATCCTCGGTCTCCAATCATGATTTTCCCATAATCAGTCAAACCAGTAAACGCAGTGGCATCAATTACCAAATCAACTTTTGTATTGATTGATTGAACCATTTAATCACTCCTATTATTTTATCTATCTAGTATACTATCGTTTCAATGTTGAAATCTCAAGCAGCATCCACTTTTTGATAAAAAAAGCTCGGGGCTACGCCCGAGCTAGATTCTTATTATAAAAGACCAACAACATGGCCAACTACACCGACAACGAATAGACCTAAGATAATGACAATTGGAGAAACTTTTTTCTTCAATAACCACATGCATAGTAATGTCAATGCTAAAGCAGCTAACCCTGGGATCAATTGATCTAAGTTATCTTGTAAAGTTGTTACTTTTTCAGGACTAAGTGCTAGACCACTGTTTACTTGTTCAAAAGCACTCTTGATTCCTTCGCCACCAGCAGGTAATTTATCCCACTCAATGTAAGCACCTTTATCTAACTTAACAGTTGATACAACTGGCAAGAATTTAATCGATACCCACCGCTGTACTAAGGCGGCTAATACGAACATCCCTAAGATAGATGCACCTTTTGTTACGTCTTGCAATAATCCACCAGATAAATCATCTGTGATTTTAGAACCAGCTTTGTAACCAAATTCTTGTGTATACCACATGAATGACCAACGAATAATGTTCCAACCTAAGAAGAAGATGATTGGTCCAAGAATATTACCACCCATTGCTAGAGAAGCACCAAGAGCTCCTAACATCGGACGAACAGTAAACCAGAATACTGGGTCACCAACACCAGCAAGAGGTCCCATCATACCAACTTTAACCCCTTGGATCGCTACATCGTCAACAGGAGCGCCATTTGCGCGTTCTTCTTCTAATGCTAGCGTAACACCCAAGATAGGTGAAGCAATATATGGATGTGTGTTGAAAAATTCTAAGTGACGTTTAAGAGCTGCTGTGCGCTCTTCTTTCGTTTTGTATAATTTTTTGATTGCTGGGATCATTGAGAAAGCCCAACCACCATTTTGCATACGTTCATAGTTCCATGAACCTTGAATGAAGGTAGAACGCCATGCAACAGCTAAACGGTCTCTTTTAGATAAAGTAATTTTTTCTTCTGCCATTTTTATTTTCCTCCTTCAAGATTAATAGTCATTCAAAATGTCGCCTAGAGGGTCACCTGAGTTGCTTCCTCCGCCACCATTTGAAGAGCCTCCCATTTTAGAAAGGTTCAAGTAGATAAGAGCTAAAGCAACACCTAAAGCACCTAGGGCAATCAATGTTAATTGAGTAATTGCAGCTACAACAAAACCGATAACGAAGAATGGCCATACTTCTTTAGTTGCCATCATGTTGATTACTAATGCGTAACCTACAGCAACAACCATTCCCCCACCAATAGCCATACCGTCTGTTAACCATGCAGGCATTGATTCTAAGAAAGATTGAACAGTTTGAGCTGGGATGAATAATAATGCTCCAGCAGGAATTGCAATACGGATACCTTGTAAACATACTGCAATGATGTGCCACATTTCAACTTTGCGGATGTTACCTTCTTCAGCAGCAGCATCCATCAAGTGAACGATAGGAACAGCGATTGTACGTACGATCATTGTTAAGAACAAACCAGCAACAGCAAGTGGTACTGCGATAGCAATAGCTGATGGAACGCCTCGAACACCTTGACCACCTAATACTAAAATAATTGCAGATGCAACTGATGCCAATGCAGCATCTGGTGCTACAGCAGCTCCGATATTTGCCCAGCCAAGAGCGATCATTTGAAGAGTACCACCTAATACGATACCTGCTTCAAGGTTACCTGTTACTAAACCTATTAATGTACATGCCACTAGAGGTTGATGAAATTGGAATTCATCCAGAATCCCTTCCATCCCTGCTAGAAAGGCAACGAATACGACTAAAATCATTGAAATAATAGACATGATAAGCCTCCTATAAATATTAGTTTTTTGAATTATGCTTTAGATAATTCAGACTTAGCTTTTTTAAGAATTTCGTCCATATTGTCGCGAGAGTCATTTGGTACTTTACGTACATCAAATTTAACTCCTTTGCTTTCTAGTTTTTCAAATGCCTCTACGTCTTCAGGACCCATTGATAAAACTTTACTTACGACAACTTTCCCAACTGAGTGGGCCATTGAACCTACGTTTAATTCTTGGATGTCAACGCCGCCTTCAACAGCTGTCAACACGTCTTCAGGATTTTCAAACAATAGCAAAGCTTTTGTATTCCCAAATCTTGGATCTTTAGCAACTTCGATCATTTTAGAAATTGGGATAACGTTTGCTTTAACCCCTGGAGGAGCAGCTTGTTCGATCAATTTCTTACGTAAATCATCTTTTGATACAGCATCTGAAACAACGATGATCCGATTTGGTTGAACAGCTTTTGTCCATGCAGTAGCAACTTGACCATGTAATAAACGTGAGTCAACACGTGCTAAAACATATTTAATCTTACCGTCGCCAACTACTGTTCCTTCAGGTAATGCACCTTTAGGTTGTCCATCAGAAACTTCTGCTTTTGGTGCTTCTTGTGGTTCAAGCTCTTCTGGCTTCACTTTCACACCATCTTTTGCTGTTTCAATGATATGTGCTGCAATTTCTTGAGCAGATTCCATTGAAAAACGTGACGCATAAGCTTCGATCAACATAGGCAAGTTCAAACCACTAACAATTGCCCATTTGTCTTTGTGTTCTTCAAACAATGTGTTTGATTGATTGAACGGTGTTCCGCCCCATAAATCAACTAAGAACAATACTTCGTCTTGATTATCAAAAGAAGCAACAGCCTCTTCTAATTTGGCTCTCAAGTCATCTGGACCTTCGCTTGGTTTTAAAATGACTGCTTTGACGTTTTCTTGTTCGCCAAAAATCATTGAACCTGATTGCAAGATACCTTCAGCAAATTGTCCATGACTTGCAAGGATAATCCCTACCATATTTATACCTCCTACTTCTTTTTGTTGTAACAAATCAAATATTAAAATAATTGCTAACCATTACAACAGATGAATTTGACCATTTTCCAACAACAATATTATGCCTTTTTGGCTTTTGCTAGTAATTCCATCAAAAGGATCTTTCTATCTGCGGGTACTTTGCGAATTTCTAATTCTACACCTTGCTGATTCAAGAATTGGAACGATGCAATATCTTTATGGTCGACTGACACAAAATTTGTAATCATCGTCTTCCCCTCAGAAAAACTCATCCCACCGATATTCAATGAATCCAGCTGTACACCACTTAAGACAATTTTCTCAACGTCTTGAGGATTAGTGAATAAAAGCATCACTTTCGTCGTTGCTAGTAAACCGCTTTGATAAACTTGAATCATTTTTTTCACCGTGATCACATTTGCGATGATTCCCGGTGGAGCAGCTTCTTTTAAAAGAAACTTTCTCAATTTATCTTGGGCTACTAAATCACTAATAACAATGATGCGTTCCACGCCGGTCAATTTTGACCAGACCGTTGCAACTTGTCCATGGATCAAACGATCATCTATACGCGCTAACCGAATATCCATCAGCAAATCTCCTTTTGTTAAACTACTTCACAGAAACCCCTCTCATTTTCTGTGTGTATAACCATCTATTGGCACATTTATATAAAAGCAAGAACCGTGCCAACTTTTTATCAATACACTAAAGGGTTTTAAGGCGTTTCGAAGCAATACACAAAAAAGATACACTAATAACAGTGTATCTTTTTTGTGTATTTTTCATTTAGTGTATTCATTTTTTGCCAATTCATTACGAATCAGCTTGAATGAATAATAAACTTCAGATGAAGGTGTTTCAAATCTGATGGTCTTTTCCAACGGGGATAACAATTGTTGGATAGACGAAAACAATGGATCTTCCATCGCTTTTTCCAGTTCGTCTGATTCAACATTCAATGGCTCGTTTAATAAAATCCGTTCAATCATCCCCACTGTGTGTAAAACTAAATTGATTTTAAAACTATATCCATGATTCTCAATCGATAGCTTCTCAGACACTTGATCACTAAAATTCCATAAAGGATCAATCAATTTGGTTCCATTGATAAATGTAAAATTTTGTTCAATAAATTTCACACAAGTCTGTTTTGCAGTTTCTTCACTCAATGGCACTTCTTCTGTTTCATCTAATTCTGCCTCAAGTAATAATTGATCTAAAATCAACTCGATATTTTGATCGATAAACCGCTCCAATGGAATAAATGGCGCAGCAATCTGCGGATCTGTAATTCCAGTAGTCGCAATGACTTGGTAATTTTCGATTAATTTAGGCAATTCTTTTTCCAATTCTAAAACAGAGAGTGCCAAAACAGTCAACTCGACATCTTGCCGTTTACTTACAGAACGTTCGATTAATTCTTTGATTCGTTGTGCGGTTCCTTCACCAGATGCACAAATAGCTAAGATGGCTTTTTTTCTGAGTACGGTCGGTTCAGGTGTTTTTTCCATCGAAATTTCTGCATAACCTCGGAAATTTTTCAAGGAATCGTATAACATATCTAAATCCGTACCTAACACAGAAACTTTGCGAACCGTCTCTAATACCAAAGAGGTCGTCACCATGTCAACTGTCCGCACAGGAATTCCTGTATCTCGCTGAATCTGAGAATTAAATGAAGCAAGCGAACCCATATCCACTAATAAGATCGTTCCACTGCCTTCATCCACCTCTTGCACCATTCGTTCGATCCGACTAAGCGCCGTTTTAGGATCCATATCCAATGGCATATCGACCGCTCGTACATTGTCTGCATCTAATAATTGTTGGACCACTTGAACCATGCTGCTTGCTGTACTATTACCATGTGCTGCCACGACTACCCCAATACGACCGCTTGCTTGATTTGCCCTTAGCGACACAAGCAAGACAGTGAGATAGTAATCTTCGCTATCTGGAATCGTTACTTGGAAATACTCCTCAATATACTTTCTAACTTCTTTCGCTACTTCATATTCCACTGGAAAATCAATTGCCATTTCACGTATATTATCATTCGTATGGCGCTCTTCACCGATATTGATTCTTTTTAAAAAAGAACTGATGTGCAGACTCATTGCGTAGATAAAGTTTTGCTGAAACTCATATGGCAAGGCATTTTTTACCATTATATATATTTGATTGGTGACTTCGATGATTTTAGGATCAACAAACTCAGCTAGTTTATTATCGGCATTGAATGAGAATCCATGATCCTTGTAAAAAGATTTCAAATGGATGTTGATATCCGTTGAAATAAAATGATTGATGGCTTCTTGATCTAATCCGTCAGACTTTAATAGCGCTGCTTTGTCCCCAATAATGTCATAAAGATTATAGGGTAGTTCATAAGAATCAGATTGAATCTTCATGATCGTGTCGTTAGGGTACACCGTAATTTTAGGCTCCAATAGCTTCGATAGTTCGGACATCGCTACTCGATTACTTGCTAATTGGATCAATCCACTTCTAATCCCTTCCGTCAAATCATCGATCGTAATCGAGATTTCTGGAGAATTGATATGATTTAAAAAACCACGAGCGCAAATCAATTGGATATTCGATTTCAACTGACCGATGTTCCCATAGGTTACACTACCGATCAACGCTTTAACAACATCTTCAGTTAGCGAAATTTGCCGTTGGATACGGTTGGCTTCATGGGCGATCATAATTTTAACCAGGTCGATTTTTTCATTTGCAGGGCGTTTTTCAAAAGATGGCAACTTGATATTGATCGGTATTCTCCGAACAAAGGTCTCTAATAGAGAAGAACCAGGGTCCTCAGTTGTTGCACCCACGATCCGAACATTTGCTTCATGAGATTTTGTTGTTTCTCCTAATCGACTATAGGTACCATGATCCATGAAGTAAAAGATCATTTCTTGCCCTTCAGGTGGTAACCGGTGAATTTCATCTAGGAACAACATTCCTCCATCTGCTTGGTCAATGATTCCGGTTTTTTCCTCTTCTGCTCCAGTAAAAGCACCTTTGACATACCCAAACAAGTGACTCATCAATAATTCCGGGTTATTAGCGTAGTCGGCACAGTTAAAGACGATCAACTCGTTGTCTTCACTAATGACGTGATTGGCTTTGGCAAAATGAAACATCGCATGTGCAAAGTAGGTTTTCCCCGATCCAGTTGGTCCAGTGATCAAACAATTCAGACCTCTCGGCGGATATAAAATGGCGGCTTTCGCTTGCTCAACCGAGTTTTTCATACTCCCATTTGCGCCAATGATCTTAGCAAAAATATCTTTCGTATCAATCTGAATCCTTGCTTTTTCTACTGGTACTCTTTCTTCTTTATAGCTTATGACATGTTTGGCGGTCGGTTGTTCATAGGCAACATTTTTTTGATATATGTAACGTACAGGTCGTCCATCGGTTTTCAACAATTTTCCTTCACGTACCAACTGATTCAAATCTTTACTACTATTGGTCCGTTGGATTCCTAAAACCTCAGCTATCTCTTTCGTTGTGACCCCCTGATCATATTCAATCGGTTTTAGATGAGCCGTTTTTTCTTTGACATACGTATAAATTCGATCAATGCGCTTCGCCATTTGGTTTCGCCCCTTTTTCATTAACTGGCTTCAAAACATAATACTATAAATTTAATTCCATTTCGTCAACTATTTACAGTAAATATCTCTTATTAAAAGAAGTATTGACTGGATCAGCTACTCTTTGTCTCATTAGAATTATCCAAAAACGTCCCCTTCAACTTAAAGCTTTTCTTTAAAATGATCGGATCGAAGTGCTTGCGCCGATAAACCATTTTATCTATTGTAATGAAACACAGACAAAAAAAGCTCTCCTCTTAATCAACAAGAGAGAACTTTTTTCATTGAGTTTAGTTCATTGTTTATTCAATTTATTCTGTTTATTGAGTGCTCGGATAAACAATCACTTCCAATTCAATATTTTCTAGTGAACTTTTATTAACTCCGATCGTATAACCTAAACACTTGTCTTCTATAATAATACGCTCATCATACCATCTAATTATTCTTCATTTTTACTATCAAGTATGGTCAAAGTACGGTCATAAAAAAAGCTTTTAAAATATCCATTTCCTTTTACCAAATTATCTGTTTTTTCAGGAACATTAAAATAGAGAATTTTGTTTAACGGCTTATGAACCCACTCCATTCTGCACAAAAAGAAAATACATATAGTTACTATTAGAATCGTAATACTCTGCGGTACACCAAAACTTTTAATAAACAAATCCAAATGAAGTTTATCATTAACTATTCTGACGATAGGTATATGCAACATATATATGATCAAGGATAATTCTCCAAAACTCGTAATAAACAGTCGTTTATTACTTATCAAAGCAACCAAACTACTGATTATAAGGAAGACTGCAATATAGTAAATAAATCGGAAAAAACCACCATAAAGACCTACTAATTCGCTTACATTCGCATAAGCATTTCTACCGGTCAAAAATCCCATCGTCAGTGAGGTGCCATATAACTTAAAATAAACGACAAAAAAACTTCCTGACAAAAGGAACAACGCGCACAACTTGATCTTAAAATTGTTTAGATAACTTGACATTTTTTGATAATCAATTAAGTATCCAGCATAAAAAAATGGAAAGAAAGTTAAGATTCTTGAAGAACATAGAAAATCTCCCAAATTTGCATCATACCCTGCCAAACAACCAATTACAACAGCTATGCCTAGCACCCAGTATTTGTCATATCCATCAATAACCATGCTGATTAATTGAAAAGCAAAAATAGCAAAACAATACCACGGCAGTCCGCTTTCTGTTAAAAAGGAAAAGCTTAAAGAACCTGAAGAGAGAAAAGTGCTAATCAAAAATATAATTTTTAAAATGAAAAACCATTTGAGATATCTAAAACTTTTACGGAAATCCTTGTTACGAATTGTATTCTTGCTGAATAGACCAGAAACAAAGATGAATGCTGGCATATGAAACATATATATCCAATAGTTAATTTTCATTAACAAGTCGCTCTTTTGATTCGCCCGATCAATTAAATGACCTACTACAACCAGGAAAATTAATAAAGCCTTTAAATTGTCCCATTTGTACAAACGCTTTGAAACGTTATTTAAATTCATTTTTTCATTCATCACTCCTTTTTTAATCCCAGTATACAATACCACATTCACAAATAGTAGTGATTTTTTTCACTCATATATTGTTATACTTTAAACGGGAAACATTTTTTATTTTTTTAACCGATCATTTAGAATGACGTTCGTTTTTTTATATGTAATTTCCATTTTAACTAATGATAAGCACAGGATTTTGAATAAAAAAGTAAAGAATGGTATTGATTTTTATGTTTAAGCACCTTTTTTGTCAACCGTTTTCATTAAAAGTCATAAAAATAAAAAGGACCTTAGCTTTCGCTAAGATCTTTTTTGTTTTTTTCGCTTAGTTTAGCAAGCTCATCTATCATATTTAATGTTGGAAGTACTACTGCAGATGGACCATCCAAAGTACTTATAATTGAAACAACACTTCTCAAATATGGGTATAGTATTGCACTGCCATTTTGAGCAACAAATAATTTTATCTCTTCTTTTGTATAGCCTAAATCTGGTATAGAAAAATTACCTGACATTTTCACCATGATTTTTCTGTTTCCTTGATTTAATTCGACAGTCATTTTAACTATAGCATGTTCTAAATTTTCAGTAAAACCAAATTCAAAAGAAAATTCAGGTTCTTCTTTACTTACTAATGTTTCTTTACTACTCACATTTTTATATGATATTTCATCAATATTATATCCATCTAAATAAATTACTGGTCCTTTACCCATTTGTCTCATTAACTCCTAAGCCGCAAACTTGTTATCACTAAACATTATAATTTCATTTGATAATTTAAAAGTATTTACTGACACATCTGCCTTTTTATTATCATACTCAGAACTTTCCTTCTTATTATCGAAAATAATGTCCTCACTTAAATAATAAAAAGCAACATTGTTAATAAAGTCACTTTTCGTTTGATTATAAATAACTTCATTTCTGTACTCTTCATAATCCTTCATAAACTTCTTTAAATTCTCTGGCGAAGAATTCAATCTTTCTTTTAAATTGTTTAATTTATCTAACATTTCCATGCTAAATCACCTCTTCTAACTCGCTTTCTTCGAGTTCCCTTTTTGTTAGTACGTCAGGGTTTCCTTCTTTCACACAATAAATAACCTTTGTAGTTATATCTACATGGGGTACATTTTTTGATGGTACATTGAAAAATGGAGATTTCTTAAGGTTGGGATAGTCACCAAAAATTTTTATTGCTTTAGCACCTATATAATTTGATAGAAAAGATATTTTAATACCCACTTCATCGTTAACAGATATATCTTCGTTTTTTTCCATCAACTCTATAAGTTTTTGCATAGATTCCACAATTTCTAAGTCAGTTAAATCTAGCAGATGCTCTTCTTCAATTTCAAGCATACATTTACAAATGCTTCTATTCTTCTTATCACTACGACTATTAAGCCAATGCTTTGCGTTGTATAAATTATCCCACAAATACATACCTGGACCTGCCCATTTGTTGTCATATTTATGGTTACTAATAGGAATGAAATCCTGATTTTCACAAAATTCATTTATAGTATCTTTTTTACCACAATGGTAACATCTAATTGCTAACAACTTTTATCCCACACTTAAGTTTATTGTTTTTTGTCAATATTCTACAAATAATACTAACATACTTACTAATCGTTTTGTATCAAAATGCATCATTTTTTAATTTCTTTTTTAAAAAAGAGAAATTTTATTGTAACCAAAGAAACATTTTTAATCGTTATGTAATAATATCTATGTACTTCCCCTCAAAATTGAGGGGATATTTTTTAATATGATAGTACTTGACCTAGATAAATCAAATTAGAATTTGATAATCCATTTTGTTGTGCTAGTGATTGATAGGTTGTTCCTAACTTAGTCGCAATTGACAAAAGATTATCGCCATATTGAACTGTATACATACTAGTTCCACTTGCTACACCAATTACTTTTAGCACCTGACCAGCATAGATCATGTTTGGATTACTCAATCCATTCAATGAAGCTAAAGCTTGGTAAGTTGTGCCGTATTGGGTTGCGATTGATGACAAGGTTTCTCCATACTGTACAATGTACGTTGTAGTTGAAGGTTGTTCTATAACTGTCGTAGAATCTGGTAAAAGTTCTACATTAGATTTATCAATCCAAGAAAGAATATCTGCAAGTAAAATTTTATTGCCGTCTACTTATTGAACCTTGTAGCTTTAACCTTTCACCCATGGCGGAATAGTCTCACCGGTCGCCCACTGATTAGCTGAGAAATTCACTTTCAAAGTGTCGCCAGTTTTAATCTCTGATTTTAGTTTTTCACTCGTTTCTTCGCCCGCATTAATTGCTAGAGTATCTGTTTTCGGTTTGTCAGAACCTGTATAACCATTATCCGTGATTCCCGTTAAGTTTACCAATGACGAAAATAGTTTCACAATTAATCAGGCAGTAGCAGAAAGATACAATGTATATCGCGAGCGTGTCGGCTTACCCTATATCGGTCTGCATGGTTTTAGACATACTCATGCATCAATGCTATATGAGGCTGGTGCAGATCACAAAGAAGTCCAAGAAAGAATGGGGCACGCAAATATAAAAACTACTATGGACACATATACACACATTACTAATAGTAAAAAAGAAGAAACAACACAAAAACTAACAAATTATATTAACTTCTAAGAAAGTATGGTCAAAAGTATGGTCAAAAAAATTCTCTTAATTAACAAAAAAGCTCCACCCCTTGCTACACAAGAGATAGAGCAGTTTGTTTATTAAGCTTCTTGAGCTACTGGATAAACAGACACTTGTTTTTTGTCGCGGCCTTTACGTTCGAAACGTACTACTCCGTCAACTTTAGCAAATAAAGTGTCGTCTCCACCAATACCCACGTTCACACCTGGATAAATTTTTGTACCGCGTTGACGGTAAAGAATTGATCCACCTGTAACTGTTTGTCCGTCAGCGCGTTTAGCACCTAGACGTTTTGATTCTGAGTCGCGTCCGTTAGATGTAGAACCGCCACCTTTTTTGTGGGCAAAGAATTGTAGATTCATTGATAACAACATGGTCTGCACCTCCTATTTATCATTAATTGTTTTAATTTGGATATATTCTGAATTTTCAGCTTCTATCGATTGTAATCCCAACAAGAGATTTTCTAATAGAATCTCGGCAATATTGTTTTGCTCTTGTGTCAATCCTGAAGTGACTTCGGTATATAAATAACCGCCCTCTTCTTCATTCATTTCGACAATTGGTTCAAAACCAGCTAATGAGGCAATCCCATTGACAGTACTGATCGCTAATGCAGAAACTCCTGCACAGACGATATCACTCCCATAAGGACCAGCATCAGCATGCCCTGTCAAAGTAAATGAAACGATTTGACCAGCGTCATTACGTTTAAATGTTCCTTTGATCATTATTCAGGCCTTCTTTCTCAAGCGCTAATTAAGCGTTGATCGCGTCGATAACCACTTTTGTGTATGGTTGACGGTGACCTTGTTTACGGTGTGAATGTTTTTTAGGTTTGTATTTGAAAGTAACGACTTTCTTTTGTTTGCCGTGTTTTTCAACAGTACCTTCAACAGTTGCACCAGAAATAATTGGAGCGCCTACTTTTGTAGTTTCGCCACCTACTAAGATAACTTCGTCAAAAACAACTTTTTCACCTGCTTCAACGTCAAGTTTTTCAACGTAGATTGCTTGTCCAACTTCAACTTTTACTTGTTTACCACCAGTTTTAATAATTGCGTACATGCTATAAAGCACCTCCTTATAATAGACTTAGACTCGCCATCCAGAGTGACAGTTACCTGTACTTACAAACTCGTTCTGTGCGGTTGTAGCTGTGGAGTCCACAATTACAACAGTACTAGATTACCAGAAACTAGCGCATTCGTCAACTCTAGATTCTAGAACTTTTCTTAAGTCAATCAATCGCAATTTTCCCTTTTGCTCATTATAATGTTAGTGAAGACGAAGGAGGTAAACGAATGATCTATCCTGATGAATTGGTTCAAGAAGCAACGATTCGTATGCAAGGTCGTGCGGTAGAAGGTTTCGTTGCTGGTCAAGGCCCACTCCACCCAAAACTCATGCTGGTAGGTGAAGCTCCTGGCAAAACAGAAATCGATAATCATATTCCTTTTAGCGGACAAGCAGGCAAAGAACTAATGCAAACTCTTGCTCTAGCTGGTTTGACAAGAGAAGATGTTTATATTACTAGTGCAGTCAGAAGTCGACCTTATCGGACAGTCCAACGACTCAATAAACGAACTCAGCAAGCAGAAACTGTTTATCCGAATCGGACACCAACGAAAGCGGAAGTATTCGCTCATGCGCCGATCCTAGATTATGAAATCGAGCATGTCGAGCCCCATTTGATTGCTACATTAGGCAATATCGGTTTGCAACGGTTATTAGGTTCTGCTTATACGATCTCTAAAAATCATGGTCAGCTTTATACTGGGCCTATTTTAAAACTGAATCAACAAAAAGATGCTTACGAGTGGAGTGATAAAAGCTACCAGATCCTCCCGCTTTTCCATCCTGCAGCTATTTTTTACAATCGAACATTAGCTGACGTGATCCGCAAAGACTGGCTTACCTTAGCAAACTATCTCGAGAAAGATCCTAGCAATCAATAGCCACAGCTTCCATAGGTAAAAAATCCCGAAACAGAAAAAAGCTGTTTCGGGATTTTTGAATTTTTATAGCTTATTTTAATTAAACACTGCAAAAAACACTTTGTTTGCCCTGCTTCTCAAAAACATTTCTCCTACTCATGACTGATTACGTATATTGTTCATGCAGCGCTGAGAGTGCATGCGCTACTGTTTGGTGTTGTTCAAAGCCAGCTTTTTGCCATAAATGTTGTAGTTGTTTTTCTACTTCTGGTTGTAGCGAGGTGTAAATAATCGTTTGTTCTCGCATTTTAGCTTTTTCTTGAAACTCATCAAAAACAGCTCGGGCAGTTAAATCAATACTTGGAACACCACGCATAGAAAAAATGATCCCCTCTTTTTGATTTAGATCAGCTAATGTATTTTTTAATTTTTCAGCAGACATAAAAAAGAGTGGTCCGCTAATATAGACAACTGTCCAATTATCTAATTTTTTCGTTTCTGGCAAATCCATTCGTTCCCAATCGATTGTTTCAACCGAGATCGTGATTGCCGCACTTTTGATCACAAAGAAAATACAGCCACCGATAATACCGATGACGATCGCAATACTTAAGTCAAAAATCACAGTACATCCCATAGTAATCAAAAATAATAAGATGCCAGACCAATATCTCTTAGTGAACAAGACGTTGATCGTTTCCCATTCATTCATGCGCCAAGCAGTAACAATCAACACTCCTGCCAAAGCTGGCATAGGAATGTTTGACATAATTGGTGCAAAAATAATCATAGATAAAAACAAAACCAAAGCATGAATGATACCAGCTAAACGAGTCTGTGCCCCTGATTTAATTGCCACACTTGTTCGGGCAATCGCAGCTGTCGCTGGAATGCCTCCAAAAAATGGTAAAACTAGATTTCCGATTCCTTGCGCAACAAGTTCTTGGTTGCTGTCCAATGGTTTGTTTGCCATTCGTCCCGCAGAAGCACCACAGAGCAAACTTTCCACCATGCCAAGCAAGGCAATGCTAATCGCTGGCACCATCACTTCTTTTAAAGAATCAAGATGAAAGGCTGCAAACGTTAAGCGATCGCTACTGATCAACGTCTGTGGAATTTTTCCCACGGTTGCTATCGGCAAGTGAAACAAGAACATCGCAACCGTTGCAAGAATAATTGCCATCAAAGAACTTGGTATAGTTTGAGCCCATTTTTTGGGGTAGATAATCATTCCGATGATCACTAATAATCCCATAATAAAGGAGGAAAAATTTATCGAAAAGCCAAAGGTCTGATAGCTGAGAAACTTCTCAATCACATTTGCACCTTCTGAATGGACACCAAACAAGTTATCCACTTGACCCAAGGCAATGATAATAGCAATTCCCGAAGTAAATCCAGTAATCACTGGAGCTGGAATAAAAGAGGTCAATGTTCCTAATCTAAAAATGCCTGCCACTAGCAATAATAGTCCTGCTAAAAATGTCGCCAGTAACACCCCAGACATCCCTTGAGTAGCTGCAATCGACATCAAGATCGCAGCCATTGCGCCTGTTGGTCCTGAAATTTGATAAAAACCACCTGACAAGCCACCAATAATAAGTCCAGCAATAACCGCTGTAATTAATCCTGCCGCAGCATTTGCACCACTGGACACGCCAAACGCCAACGCTAAAGGTAAAGCTACTGCAGCTACAGTAATACCAGCTAATAAATCTTTTTGGAATTTTTGACGATCATATCCGTCAAATTCTTCATTTAGTAAAATAATATACTTTTTGAACAACCTAGAGACTCCTTTTTTATAAAAATTTTACGAAACACGCAACTACTAGAATAGCATATTTTTCTAACTCATGTCAGCTTTTTCACAAAGTTAGAGGCGTTTTCATGAAAATTTTTATAAAATAAGATTAACTCAAATCAAAAGAGTCAGTAATCCAATGATTGCCAGACCACCTTGTTTCAAAATAATTAGTTTGTCACTAGTGATACTACCGTAAGCTGCGACCAATACAATATAAATCAATAACAAACTTGCCATTTCTTTTGGTGCAGACGAAATATAAGTGGCATACAATAAACCAATACCTAACAATCCATTATAAACACCTTGATTTTTAAATAACGTTTGTACCGACGGATTACTTAATTCTTTTTGACTCATTTTAAATACTCTGCCAGTTGCTTTAGAAGTTGTAGCAAAGGTTTCTAAATACATGATATAAAAAAATTCAATTGCGACTAATGTAATGATAATTTGTGAAATAATCGACATATTTTCTCCCCCTATTCATTTCTGCTTATCGGCTTAGAATAAGTATAGCCGAACCGTTCAAAAATAAAAAAACA
Organism: Enterococcus sp. DIV0691; assembly: GCF_051711145.1. NCBI lineage: Bacteria > Bacillati > Bacillota > Bacilli > Lactobacillales > Enterococcaceae > Enterococcus > Enterococcus sp. DIV0691. The sequence goes on along the minus strand of NZ_JBIOLY010000001.1, from coordinate 746,672 downwards.
AACACACTTGTAGCGATTAAAAAAGCCTTGGATCCCCCGATATCAAACATCATCCACCTATAGAGGATGGACTGATTTCTGCTTAAACGAAGTTAAAATACACGAATGTATGAATTTGTAGAGTAAAAATTTTACCTACTCCTTTTACTTAGAAAAACATCCAATATATTCTTTTTTAACACATACCTAGGTCCTACCTGATTAGACTGCGTATCATAAGAATACTTGCTACGTACCCATTTGATCCAACTACCAGAACAAAGAAAAACCGGTAGAAACTTTCGTTTCTACCGGTTTTGGTTTTTTTTACGTCACAGGAGGGATTCGAACCCCCGACCGTCCGCTTAGAAGGCGGATGCTCTATCCAGCTGAGCTACTATGACAGCTTTTTCGGAACAAAAATAATTATATAGAATCATTTTGGTTCTGTCAATATGAAATAGTTATTTTATCAATAAAAAAGATTGCTCAATAGAAAGCGTTCCTCTTTTACCTAGTGTCCGACAAAAAGCAAGCTTTTTGTCGTAACAAGGTAAATACTCTTAAGGTAGATGAATTTGCTCTTTTTCTTTAGTTATCAAGATCACACCATCACCCAGCGGCACTAATGTGGAAGTCAAGTCTGGATGGGTCATGACGACCTGTAAAAATTCATTTAATTTACGATGAATGGCACGTTTGCCTCTAGGAATCTCTTCATCAGGCAATAAAATCGTTCCGCCTTGAAAAATATCATCAACCATCAATACGCCATCTTTTTTTAGCAGACGTAAACATTCTGGTAAAAACTCAATATATTTCGATTTGGCACTGTCCATAAAAATAAAATCATAAGGCCCAGTTAGTTCTGGTAAAATATCAGCCGCTTGTCCTTCTAGTAAAGTAACTTTTTCGGTTACGCCAAGTCTTTCATAAGTTGCCTTGGCCTTTTTGATCATAACATCAAAACGATCGATCGTCGTGACGTGACCTTTTTCACTGATTAATTGAGCCATCAAACTAGAAGAAAAACCAATAGCTGCACCAATTTCTAAAACATTCTTTGGTTTTAATTGCCCTAATAAAAACTGCATGAATACGACTGTTTCATGGGGAATGATCGGTACTTCCGCTAAATGGGCTTCTTCTTCAATCAAACCAAGTTCTCCAGACAGTTTTTTCTGTTTTGTCCGCATAAAATCAACTAACTCTTCTTTTACTACCGGACGATGCATCATTTCATTACGCATAATCTGCCTCCTCTTCCAAATTATTATACGAAGAACCTGACAAATCCACAAGTTGCAAACAAATTTACACTCACTTTCCTTTTCGTTGGCTATGAGTAAAAAACCGATTGAAACTTTTCTTTTTTTCAAATTCATCTAGCATGTTCCAAGCTGTAATACCGGTCAAACAAAAGGCGATGGTAAAAAATAGCCAGCGCATCCAAGTAAATGCTGACTTTGATAAAAGAATGCCAATATAGGGAATCTGAAAAATGGGCGTTCCAATGATGTATCTTCTCCCCACTACACCGGATTCGGTCTGCGTAGAACTATCTGCTTTAGTATAAAAGTCTTGATGGTCTTTTTCCACTGCGATCACTCGTCGGGTGGTTATTTGCTCTCCTGAGTTTTCATAGTACGTAATCACGTCACCAACCAACAATTCTTCTGGTTTCTTCGGACGTACATAGATCAAACTTCCTTGGCTATAGTAAGGACTCATACCACGATCTTCAATAATATGGGTTGATAGACCAGCTATTTTAGGAAGTAAAATAATGCTCAAAATGATCGCTAAAATAACAATCAGTGTAATTGAACTAATATAGGTTATTTTTTTATAAAATGGCACTAGTTTCCACTCCCTTTACTCATTTCTTATTTCCCATCATATAATAACGATTTAATTTTATCAATTTTAACTCTATTTCTTCTACAACGAATTGAAAGAATTTTAAAAAAAATCTAAAAAATAACTCTGGTTATCTAACTTTATGCAGGTTTATGATTGACTAGAAAACAAAAAACGTTTACCCTAAAAAAAATGTTACTTTTAGAAAGGACACATTATGAACTTTTTTAATAACATTGAATATTTTAAAAAAGCGAACTCATTAAAGATAAAATGGTTTTTCACTATTCTATTATCAACGTTATTTTTAATGATAACAGTATATTTCTTTTATTATATTTTTACTCCTTCTGATAGTGGAAAGGTCAAAGAAATAAAAAATTCATGGGAATTTTACTTAAAAAATGAACCTGATTTTCGTTTTGATAGTCATTATATTAGTTACCTTCCAACAGTTGAAAGAAATGAAACTTTTGTGATGGAAACTATATTAAAAGAAGAGATGGATGATTCGAACTTAGTGATTCGGGGAAACAACCAATGGATAAAAGTTTATTTAAATGATCAACTTTTATATGATCGAACAAATGAACAAGACCAACTTCATCCTGGTTTATCTTTGGCAGTTATTGATCTGCCTACACATTATGCTGGTGAACACTTAAAAATCGAAGTTACTTCACCATATGAAAACTATTCGGGTATTCCACCAAAAGTTTATGTTGGAAATACGGGACCAATCATCAGCTTTATTTTTTCCCAATCTGTTCCTCAAGTAGTTACCATGATCATTGCCATCTTTTTAGGAATTGGGATATTGGTGTACGCCATTTTTAAGCTTTACAAAAAAAAGACACTAGATATTTCACTGATCATTCTCAGTTGTTTTGCGTTAGTCTTAGGGTTTGAATCAATCTCTGAAGATATATTAAGCGGCATCCTTTTTGAACCAATCGTCCATTCGATTTTATCTGATACATTTACTATTTTAACTTCAGTATTTCTGGTATTGTATTATTTATCCCGAATGAAACATTATCAAAAAATATATGGTCTCTTTTGTTTTCTACAAGTCTCCATCCAAATAGGTGTCCTTATTTATTCATTGATGACAGTAGGAGAATTAACTGAACTAATGCCCATTGTTAATGCGGTTAGTGTAATCAGTACATTAGTTACTTCGCTTGTCTGTGTTGGGGAAGCCTATCGGAATAATCGTTTTTTCATTGCTTGTACACCGTGGATTGTGCTGATTGCCATTTTCCATTGTATGCTTTATATCCAACCATCATTAGGTATTTATAATGCAAATATTAATTGGTCTACTATTCTATTTATGATTATTCTGATTATTATCATTTGTTATAATATTATCGAGTACATCATCAGCTTTGATAAGCATCAGCGAACTGTTAATTTCTTGAAAACAAAATCGGATTTACTTGAACAGCATTATGATCAGCTACGTGATCACATTCAAGAAATCAGTACATTAAGAACTGAGTTTATCCAAACTATGGAAAACTTAGAACACTTGGTCAAGGAAGAAGAAACCGATGAAGTACAAAATTATGTGCAAACTATCTTAACTAATGCTCGAAATTTTGAATTTATTTTCTCTTACTCCTCTCACCAACTCACTAATCTTATTTTAGCTCGTTATCAAGAAATTGCATCAAAGCGAAATATCAAAGTGAAGTTTCAAGCCGAACTACCAGAAGTATTGACCGTCAATGATGATGACTTGACCCAAATACTGATTCATGTCTTAGAACATTCTTTTAGAGAAACACATGCCATTGAAGATCCAATGCATCGAAAAATTTATTTATCGATGCAGGAAAAAGAAAATCAACTATTGATTCGTTGTGAACATAGCGCAAACTATGAAACAAATCTCTTTTCACAAGGAATTACCGAAAACTTTGCTGAACAAGAACAGTTTGATTTAAAAATAATCCAAGATGTGGCGGAACGTTATGCAGGAACGTTGACTCAGGAAAAAGATAGTCAGGTTGATCGTTTAATCATCCAATTGACTAAAACAAATCCCAAGAAAAGCGTATAATGTCTTTGGCGGATTGGAAAATTGATTCATTGAATGAAGGTTTGAGCGGACAAAATAATATTCGTTCTCTTTCTCAAAAAAAGATAAAAAACAGGGAACACCAATCATTGGTGTTCCCTGTTTTTGACTGATGACTAACATTCGATCAATATAAAAGAGCAAGAAAATCTTCAGCTTCGATCGCACCAAAATACTTTTTGATATCAATCGTTTTTACTACATCACTTAAAACTGATTTATCATATCTTTGTCCAATCAGTTTTTCTTCGACGTCCTTTATCTCTCCTAACCCAAAGAAGTCACCAAATATTTTCACATCATCAATCAAACCATGTGACACATTCAGATGGACTTCGATCGAACCAATCGGATACCGCTTTTGTCTCGAAAAGTTAAAATCAGGTGATTCCCCATAATTCCAATCCCAATTACGATAATAGCGATCAGAGATTTCGTTGATTTTGATCCAGTCTTTGTCTGTTAGCTGATACGTATTAACCTCTGCCAGCGTTGCTACTCCGAATATTTTTAATAGAATTTCATCACGAAATTCTTCTGTTAACATTTCTTGTTTTTCTTTAGGTAAAAATGGTTTGATATTGGTCACACGAGAACGAATCGATTTGATCCCTTTGGACTCGATTTTATCTTTTTTTACTTTTAACGCATTGACCACTTCATTGATGTCAGAATCAAACATGATAGTTCCATGGGCAAACATTCGACCATTCGTTGCATACATTGCATTACCAGAGAATTTCATACCATCAATCACTAAATCATTTCGGCCTTTTAATTCCGCTCCAGATACCCCTAATTCGTGAAGAGCTTGAATAATTGGCTTAGTAACTTTAGCAAAATCACGGAAAGAATCGCCATCATCAGGCATGATAAAACTAAAGTTTAAATTTCCAAAGTCGTGATAGACGGCTCCACCGCCACTTAAACGACGAACGACATGGATGCCCTGTTGTTCAACGTAATCTCGATTGATTTCTTCGATCGTGTTTTGATTACGCCCAATAATGATAGATGGTTCATTGATATAAAACAATAAAATCGGTTCATCAACAGGCATTTCTTGGAGTAAAAATTGTTCAATTGCTAGATTGATACGTGGATCATGCTTGTCATTCGGTACAAAAATCATTGTCTTCCTCCTAGATATCAAATACTTTATCGACTTTTGCTAGTGCTACTTCTACTGTATCACCCGCAGCTTGTTGCGCTTCGTTCTGTAATTGTGTAAGATCCCCAAATTGAGGTAAATGGGTCAATACTAGCTTTTTGACTTTTGCTGCTTTCGCAAGTTCCCCCGCTTCTTTTGACGTAAAGTGCGCTTTGTGTCGTTCATTACCAGCAAACAGATAAGTATCTGCTAGAAATAAGTCTGCATTTTCAGCAAATTCTACAAAACTTTCCAAATAGCCGGAATCACCTGTAAAAACAAAGACTTTGCCAGTCGCTTCTTCGACGATCCGCATGGCATAGCACACCACTGGATGGATGGTTTCCATAAACGTGATTAAAAAAGGACCTACTTTCAATTCTTCTGCCTCAAAATAGCCACGTCCTTCTGACACGTTCGGCATTGTTAACTCATCAAAATGAAAAGTATCTTTAGTATGACCATAGATTGGCAAGATAGCTCCTGGTTCTTTTTCAGGATGTAGTTGCCAATAATATTGCAATACACCTAGATCAGCGATGTGATCATGATGGTAATGGCTCAAGATAACCGCATCAAGTTCTAACGGTTCAAGATGCTCTTGTAATTTTATCAAGGTGGCGCTACCAGCATCGATCAGTAGGTTAAAGCCAGCTGACTGCAATAAATAGCTAGTCGTTCCTTGATTTTTATATGGATAGGCGCCTAAGCAACCTAATACAGTTAATTTCATGATCGTTCTCCTTTCAGAATCAATGTAATAGAATCCTGTTTTTTCTGTGAAACCTCTCTCATGTTTTATGAAAAATAAGTAGCTGGGGGTTCTTTTTCAAGTCTTGCTTGCTCGTAAAAACCTGCAATAGTCACATTGACATAGGCGATAACCCACAATAAACCAAAGAACAAGGCTAGGGCTCCAACAAGGTACCACCCGATAAATGAAAGTTGTAATAGGATATAAGTACCTAAACGATCTTTTAATAAATACCACGCGTATTGCAAACACTGGATGATTGAAAGTTCTGGGTAATCAAATTTAGTCCAAGCCGCAAATTGAAACAATCCGCCTACAATACTCATCAACAAAAGAGAAACAAAGGTCATGAGCAGGGTGGTCAAAACGTAACTAATGTCCAAAGCATTCCCTGATAACACATCTGTTGAAATTGTGTTTGAATTAAATAGTAATTGTGTATAAGTATTGACACCACCAATCAAAAAACCTGGTAATAAAACAAGGGCATTAATGATCCAATTGATCACAACATTGATCAAATTAATCACTAAAATAGGTCCAAAATATTTTTTTTGAAAGACGGCAAACAATAAATTACTTTTTGCTCTGCCACCACGAACGACTACCAGCGCAATGTAATATAAGGCATATGAAAAAGCAAATAAAAGGAAATTCTCTAGTAAAAAGCTAACTATTTGTTGTTGCGTGCTATCTACGAAAAAAAATCCCTCAAAAAACATTTGGATCAAACCCGCAACAAACATCGAAAGAAAGACTAGCCAAGCATTGATTCCCCATTGTTGCGCAAGGCTAGCTCGAGCTTTTTTGCGATAATCTGAAAGTGATAACTTTGTTTCCATTAATCATAACTCCTAATCTTTTCAACTGTTTTGTGGTCTAATCGCTTCACTAATTCCGTCACTAATTTCACAGTATTCAAATAATCATCTTCATGGATCACTGAAGTATGTGAATGCAAATACCGTACCGGAACAGTAATCGCCACAGACGGTACCCCATCTCTTGTCAAATGCATCTGTCCTGCGTCTGTCCCACCACCAGTAATGACGGTGTATTGGAATGGTATATCCATTTCTTCCGCCACATCAATCACAAAATTCAACAGTTTTTTATGTGGAATCATTGAAGCATCAAAAATCAAGATTTGTGGACCTTTACCCAAAATCGAATCCGCTTCTTTTGGCGTCATCCCCGGTGTATCTCCAGCTGTTCCTGTATCTAAAGCAAAGGCGATATCTGGATTCACTAAGTGTGTACTTGTGCGTGCCCCTCTAAGGCCAACTTCTTCTTGCACATCGCTCCCTGCGAATAAAACATTGGGATGTCCTTCTTTTGCTAAATTCTCAAGAACTCGTAATGAAACAGCTGTACCGATGCGATTGTCCCAAGCCTTAGCTAGTAAAAATTTACCGCCATTCAACCGTTTATACTCAATATATGGGGTTACCATATCGCCAGGGCGAATACCCCATTCTTTTGCTTCTTTATCGCTTGTCGCTCCAATATCAATAAACATATCCTTGATATCATACGGTTTATTTCTTACTTGTGGGGTTAAAACATGTGGCGGTTTCGAACCAATCACGCCATGGATCACTTTCCCAGCTTGCGTTTTGATTTCCACTTGTTGGGCTAACATCACTTGTCCCCACCAACCACCTAATGTTTGAAATTCCAAAAAACCTTTATCAGTGATCTTAGTCACCATAAATCCCACTTCATCCATATGACCGGAAATAAAAATCTTAGGTCCACCACCAGAACCATGTTTGGCGATAATACTACCTAAACCATCATAAAAAATATCTTCCGCAAAGTCTTTTGCATACTTTTTATAGACTTGTCTCACTTCTTCTTCATTGCCTGGTACTCCTTTGGCTGAAGTCAGATCAATCAATAACTGTTCTTCTTTTTTATCCAAAACGTCTCCCTCATTTCTCGTATTGATAGCTAGATTATACCATTTATTAGGTGTGCTTTTCAGCAGAACGATTTTTTCAGTTAGAAAAAAGCCAGGATTCCTCGAAAGTTTACCGAATAACTTTCAATAATCCTGGCTTTTTTGCATAATGCATACGATAGCAATCGCTATTTTCTCTTAAATGGACTGACAGCAGTAAACGAGCGTTTCTTTTATGCACTTCGTGTTCGAAACTCCATTACTGTTGGTTTTCTTTTAAATCATTTGGTGAATGTTTTTGCCAGTCTTTACTATAAAATGATGGATCCAATTGATAGTGACTTGGTTGTTGTTGGTTTTCTAAAAACGGTCTAATCCGTTGATCTGCTGCTAGCCACCCTTTCCAACCTAAATGAATGGTGTCTTCCATGAAATAAGGTTGATCAGCCATTTTTGTAAAATCTGCGATCCGATCAAAGCCTTGACTCTGCAATTGAAATTTGATTTTCTTTGCAAATCCTTGAAGCATTTCTTGAGATAACCCAGTATAATCACTCCATTTTTGATTCACAGGTGGAATGATGAATAATGCTTCTGCCTGTTCTTGGGCTAATTGCTGTAGGACTAATTGAAAATCTGAAAATTCAGGTGAAAAACGATAATCCCAATTTTTTTGAGAATTTTTCAGCTCTTTTAAGTGGTGACGAATGCGCTCTTTATAAAAATCATTTTTTAACTCAAAAGAATTGTCGCTTGTACTTTTTCTCCCAATATTTTCCGCTAGGTTTGCCAGAACTTTTTCTTGATAATTAGCAGGCAACGGCTTCATTGCCTGATCAATTTTGTCTTGTTTACTTTTCAGACCAATATTGCTGAACATTTCATCTTCTCTTTTTAAAATATTCCAGTTCAAGCGCAATTGATTTCGTTTTTCAACAGAAGGAAGTTGACCTTTTTTGATCATTTGTAACATTTCCGTCAATTTTTCATCTTTTTTAACGATAGAAAAATGTAAAAGTCTTCTAGCTAAATAACGGTCAGCAGGAGTGATTTTTTTCAATGAGAACAGCCAGTCAAGGGTTTGTAACTGTGAATAATACGTATCAAAATAATCTTTTTTTACGCCATCTTTGACAAACCATTGTGGAGAAATGATAAAAACGATCTTCTTATTTTTCAAATCATCTCCTGCAGAGCGCATCATCATATACTGACTTAATGATTGTGTCCCAGGTGCCCCTAATAAGAAGGGACGATAATCACGATGGTATTTCTCCGCCAAGACGGATGGGTGAAATGGACTGATCCGACTGAGTTCACTTGAACCAAAAAAAGGAACATATTTTTTTTCAGCTAAGGCTTCGTTTTTGATGGTATCTCCTTTTAACACATTTTCGGACATGGATGTAGAAGCTTTTTTTATGATTGTTGGGTCGGTTAGATCCACACGATACGAAGAAGTGAAAAAAACTGCTATCAATCCAAAGGCTAAAAGGATTGGACCGAAAATAGCAAATAATTTCTTTTTCATTCTCATCCCTTCAATTCTTGTACTTGTGCAATGATTTTATTCGGTGTGCCCCACTGTTCACGATCAAATTCAGAAACAGGGACTTGAACATCTAATTGTCCATCTAATTCGACTAATAATTGAACAGAAGCAAGTGAATCCAGCAATCCTTCACCAAACAAATCAAGCTCTCGATTTTCTCTTATTTCATCTGTTCCCGTAATGTCTTCTAAAATAGTTAAAATTTGTTCTTCCATAATATAATCTCTCCTTAAATAATCATAATGTAAAATAAATCATTTTTAAGTCTTAGATAATCATCTGCTTTACTTAAACAAAAGTTGGTCTAAAAAGCCCGAAAATATCAATAAACTAAAACAAACTGCTTGGAAAGTCATAAAGACAGCAAAAGCGTGAGTAAACCAATTGGATGGTAGTTGTTTTTTATGTTTTTTCTTGAATCGTAGCCAAACGTCGGTTAAGCAAATCAAAGTAGCATGATACAACCCATACACGATGTAATACCAAGTTAGACCATGCCAGATTCCCATCAATAGGAATAATGCATAATAACCAATATTCGAGGTTACAATTTTACTTTTGAACCATTTTTTCTTCATCAAGAAAAACATCAAGCGCATATAAACATAATCTCGAAACCAAAATGATAACGTCATGTGCCAACGATTCCAAAATTCTTTGATATTCCAAGACAAGAATGGTTTGTTAAAGTTGATTGGTGTTTGGTACCCCATCAAGTAACTCGTTCCCACCGCAAACAAACTATAGCCTGCAAAGTCAAAAAACAGATATAAACTATACACATAGGTATATCCTACTAATGACCAAGAAAAACCACCATGTTGCAAGGCAGCTTTGGAAACGATTGGTAACAACACTTGACCCAAATAATAGCCAATAATAAATTTGTATAAAAAACCTAGAAAAATATTTTGGATACCTTTTTCTAATAATGTCAGATATTTCTCAGTTGCAGGCGGCTGACATTGATCCTTTTCAAATCTTCTATAGCGATCGATTGGTCCAGATGAAATCGTTGGAAAAAAGAGTAAAAATTGAATATAACGAAAAGGCTGATAGTTCTTGATCAATCCATCCCTAATTTCCATGATCATCTGAACAGATTTAAAGGTTAGATAGGAGATCCCTAGAAAAGCTAGAAAAGATTCTTTCCCATGGGCAAAAAACGGTGTGACTTTTGTTAAAAATAATGGGAAAATCGCTAGGATCACCGCTAAGTAAAACCAAATACCTTGATTTTTCTTTTGACGGTAAACGAAGTAAGCCCAAACTAATAATGTCTGCCAAACAACATATGCAATCAAGGCTACACCTTGTTGCCAATAGACACCACCAAAACTGATGAATAAGAAAAGCAAGGTGATGAGTGTTTGATAAATTGGCAATCTTTTCCCTCGAATCAACAATGATAGCACGATTGGTACTAAACCGATGATTAACAGCAGAAAATAATAAGGTTCTGCGTACGGGATCATATGTGGAAAGGTCATTGAGGATTCACCTCAGCTATTAATTTTTTCCGATCGATTTTCCCGTTCACCGTTTGTGGTAAAAGATCAATGTAATTGATTTTTTGAGGGACCATGTAATCCATGACCGAATGTGCCAATTTTTCCTTAATTGATTTAGAGAGTTTAAAACTTGGTTCTGGCGAATTTTTTTCTAATACAATAAAAGCAACTAGTTGTTGAACTTTAGTTCCTTGGTATTTTGGAACAACTATCGCTTGTTTAATCCGTTCATCTAACAAAAGCCCGTGTTCGATATCTCCTAATTCGATACGATACCCATGAAGTTTTATCTGTTGATCCATTCGTCCCTCATAGAACAAAAGACCTTCCTCATTAAGAAACCCAGCATCGCCAGTATGATAACTTTGTTGATCCTGTTTCTTGAAAAAAGCAGCTTTGGTTTTTTCTGGATTATTCAGATACCCCTTGGAGACACTAGGACCCAAGATAATAATTTCACCTGTTTGATTGACCGGTTGCACTTTTTGATCATTCACAATCTGAACCTCGGTATCTTCTTTGATATAACCAATCGGTAAACGTTCATAGCGATCTAAAATACCTTGAGTGATTTGGATACTTGAAATAGCAACCGTGGCTTCCGTTGGTCCATACGTATTATAAATACGGGCTTCAGGAAATCGTTTCAATAATTCTTGCGCTGTTTTTTTGGTTAATTCTTCCCCACAGAACAAGAAAGTGGCTAGATCTGGTACATGTTCCGCATCAAAAGTGGGTTCCATCAAACAGATATCGATAAATGAAGGAGTTGACACCCAGACATCTAATTTCAACTTTGCTAAAGTAGAAAATAATTGTCTAAAGTCTTGAATAACCGCTTTTTCTAAGGGTTTTAACATTCCTCCTGTCACAAGTGCTGGATAAATCGAAAAAACAGATAAGTCAAACGAAAATGGTGCTTGTGCTAAGAAACGTAGACCCTGTTCAAGATGAAATTCTTGGATTGTCCAACGAACAAAGCTCAATAAGTTATCATGACTGATTTGCACACCCTTGGGCTCACCTGTAGTACCAGAGGTAAAAATGATGTAATAATTTTCGTCACCTTTAACTGGATGTGTTGCTTCGTATTGACTCTCTTTTTTCGTGATCGTTGCTAATTCTCCCCGAGAAATCACTGGGATACCATCTGTTTCCATCTGCCAGTCACCGACACTAATGATCAAAGCTGGTTTTGCTACTCGAAGAATTGATTCAATTCGCTCATTCGGCGTATGTTCTTCAATCGGAAGATAGGCATGGCCAGCTTTGGTGCCACCAAGAAAAGAAACGATCATTTCAAACTCTAGATTTCCAAAAACCACGATTGGTCCCTGTTTCTGTAGATTTCTGTCTAAATAAGCTGCTAAAGCATCGGACTTTCTTTTTAGCTCCCCATAGGTATGCTCTGTGGTTTCTGTCTGATAAACGACCCGATCTGGTTCCGTTTGACCAAAAAAATCAATTGATTCAACGATTGTTTGAATATCCATCGTCTTCCTCCTAAAATTCATTATAGATAAAAGATCCGCCTTGGACATTTTTATAATGGTACAAATAAATCAACATAAAAATAATTGCACTATACAATAATGTTCGTACCACAAACGTGCCCCAGTACCTAAATTGAGGATTATTCCACCAATTTTTCAATTTATATTTCCCTCCTAATCGAATCTCAAAATAATTTTACCCATTCTTTTTAAAAAACAACATTTGTTTTCCTAACAGTAATCGCTTTTCTGCTAACAATTTTGTCACAATTTAGATTAACTATAAAAAGACGGTTATTATAATATAAGCATCACCTCAAATAAATAAAGATTTTTTTTAAAAAAGCTAAAAAGACTTAAGCGATCTATGTAACCAATCGTTTAAGTCTTTCTTCATTCAAATTAAAAAAACAGAGTACTCACCTTTTGCTCATTTAAATATAGCTTGATTTACTCCTCAATAATCCTGCAATATAAGACACTTGTGATGTAATAAAACAAGATATAGATCAAGACAAGTGAGCCACAAATCAGATATGCTAACCCATAATTTGCTGTATCGACATATTGAGTAAATACTTCAATGGCAAAAAAGGTATGCATACTCCCCAAAATAATTGGTGGGAAAAACATGATCGCATTTTGCCCAAAGATGACTCGCTTCACTTTTTTTCGAGAAATCCCTAATTTCGTTAATAATTGATAATTCTCTCGTTCTTCTTCTGCTTCTGCTAATTGACGAACCATCAGCATGCTTCCAGTCGTGACAATAACAATTATTCCAATAAAGATCGAAACATACGCCATTAAACCAATTCCTTGTTCAACTGTTCGTTTAAATGGGAAACGTGCAGAAAAGTTAAGACGTGAATCTTCATTATTGTATTCATCAGAAGATTGATCTGAAGCTGCTTTTTCTTGGTGCGATTCATTTTTATGAATCGTTCCAGTTATAGACTCTCCTTTGATCTCATAATCATAATAAATGATGTTCTCATAACTTGTAGGAATCTCTTTAGAAATACGTTCAATGATTTTTTCCTGATCTCCCCCTTGCACATTCCAATTGACCACTTGATAGTTTAGTCCAGATGCCTTAGCAAAATAATCATCACTGACAACGAGTGTCGGACCGAAATACCTCAACGAACCATCTCCTAAAAAATTAGGTAAGGTTGCTTGAATATCTAAAGTTTGATCGGGCAAGTAGAATGTTGAATCATACATTGAAAAATTTCTAAAGATGTTTTTCATACTATCTAATACCACAGTGCTGTTATCCGATGTTAAATCAATTTTAGGCATTTTAGGATTGAATTGTCGAAAGGCATGATATTCTTTTTCTGGAATCAAATTTACCAATTGAAATACTTTTTCCTCAGAAATCCCGTCTAACTTATCATTATAGTAACTTCCAATTACTTTGTAATTGATCGTCATTTCTTTTGTGATCGTTTGCCCTTCACTTGCAAGAAGCGGTCGCAGCTTGTCGGCTGTTGCCTTATCCATTTGATAAGATACCGGTGAGACCATCTCCACATTTCGAGACATGATGACAGTCGCACTCATCATTGCGCCAATCATCGTTAAAGCTAGAGCCATGATCAGTGTGATCAACGAATTGATCCGCCAGCTTTTCAGCAGATGGATCTGCGTATTGCCGATCAGCAAGAAGTTGATCCCTCGATACTTAATTCGAGAACGACTCACCAAATCGATTAACACACGTAGGGAAAAACAAAAGAACAGATATGTCCCGATCACACAAAACAGCAGGATCAGAACAAATAATAAGAAAGGAAAGCGAAGATCTTGCGTAAAAATAAAAAGTTTAGCAGCAAATTCCCGATAGTGGACCGCAAAGAAATAACCACTAGAGATCAGCAATAAACCCAGTGTTCCTAAAAAACGATGGCGTGTCCGAACTCTTAACTTGCTACTTTCCAAATGATCGTATTCGCCAAAATTTCGAATCGTCGGATAGCGCCAGATTTTCCATAATGAATACAAAGAAACAACAGATAAAATCAAAAAAAACAACAGAAATGTTTCAAAAATCGATGGCACGGAAATGAAGAAAAGACTCATGATTTGCAAGTTCATCATGCGAATCAAGATCATAGAAAATAATTTTGAGAAAATGATTCCTAAAATAATCCCTGCTGTACAGGCGAATAATCCAATAGCCATTGTTTCCAATACATAGATCAGTGAGATTTGGGTTTTCTTCACACCAAACAACTGATAGATCCCAATCTCTCTTTGTCTGCGGTTAAAGAAAAAACGATTTGCACTAATAACAAAAAAAAGTAATACGATTAAGATAATCCAACTACCAATACCAAAAAAAACATTGAATAAAGAATCTTGCTGTGTCCTTCGGTTCAATAATTGATCATAAGAAATCGTACTAAAAGAATAGTAGATCATCGTTGATAACGTTAGACTAAAAAAGTAAACGAGATACCCTCTTGACTGTCGCAGAAAACTTTTCGCAGCCAACTTATAAAGCATTGAGTTTTCCACCTCCCCCAATGGTCGCCTGCATATCAATCACCCGTTCAAAAAATTCGTTTCTTGAACCTCTGCGAACTACTTCAGAGAAAATCACCCCATCTTTGATAAATAAAATCCGATCACAATAACTGGCTGTATACGGATCATGTGTTACTAATAAGATAGTTGATTTTTCTACTCGGTTCATCGTTGTTAAATAATTTAGTAACTCGGTGGCTGATTTCGAGTCCAGAGACCCGGTTGGCTCATCAGCAAAAATGACTTGTGGTTGAATAACTAATGCTCTAGCAGCCGCAATCCGTTGTCTCTGACCAACTGATAATTCATCTGGATAACGTTTTAAGATTTCTTCGATCCCTAATAATTGAGCAACATGCAACACACTTTTTTCCATCTCTTCTTTCGAGATTCGTTCCACCGCTAATGGTAGTAAGATATTGTCCTTCGCATTCAATGTATCGATCAAATTAAATTCTTGAAAAATAAATCCTAATTTTTTGCGACGGAAGTCACTCAATTCATTATTTTTCATTTTAGTGATCTCATTTCCTTGGATCAACACACTTCCCATCGTTGGTAGATTGATCGTCGAAAGAATATTCATCAAAGTCGTCTTTCCAGCACCACTCGGACCCATGATGCCAACAAATTCTCCTTTTTCTACTGTAAAAGAGATATTATCAAGTACTTTTACCGGCGAAAGCTTATTTCCATAGCTTTTACTTACATGTTTTACCTCGATCATTTTATCCATGGCTTTCCTCCTTGGGTTTTGCTTACTCGCCACACTGACACACTTACCAGCATATTAGCATATTCTTTGGTTTTTTTCTCTGATCTTTACAGCATTTGAGCATTTCTTTTTAGATTTTTATCATTTCACAGACATAACCTTTTTTAAAAAAATTTTTATTCATCTATTTTATTCACGAAAGCGGTATATTCAAAATAAAAATCCTATAAACTTACGTTTTCACTTTTTTTCACAAAGAAATATATACAACATATAGTATAGTTGTCCGTTTATACACCTGTTTGAATACTATATATAGCTAGTATTTAGTTGCTCCTTCGTGGATTTTGTTTTATGATAGACAAGAAGAATTTAGCAGGAGTTGAATAAAATGAGTGTACAAATTGAAGAAAAAGTAACAGATCCCCTTCATTCAGAAGTATCAAACATAACAATCATTAAACGAGATGGTCGACGTGTCGAATTTGATGAAACAAAAATCAATGAGGCTTTAGTCAAAGCTGAAAAGAAAATTCATGGCTCATTGTCTCCACTTACTTATGAAAAAATTCAAACGATCGTGGATTTAGTCGTTCAAGAAATCAAACGACGCTTTACCGACAACGTTAAAATATATGAGATCCAAAATATCGTTGAACACATTCTTTTAGAAAAAAACGAATATGAATTAGCAGAAGAATATATCAATTACCGCACAAAACGTGATTTTGCCAGAAGCAAAGCGACAGATATCAATTTTTCGATCAAAAAATTGATCAATAAAGACCAAACAGTTGTCAATGAGAATGCAAATAAAGATAGTAATGTCTTCAATACTCAAAGAGATTTAACCGCTGGTATCGTTGGAAAATCCATCGGTTTGAAAATGTTGCCCCCACATATCGCAAATGCGCATCAAAAAGGCGACATCCATTACCATGATTTAGATTATCATCCATACACACCAATGACAAACTGTTGTTTGATCGATTTCAAAGGAATGTTGAACAACGGATTCAAAATTGGAAATGCTGAAGTGGAATCACCAAAATCAATTCAAACTGCTACTGCTCAAATTTCACAGATTATTGCAAATGTAGCTTCCAGTCAATACGGTGGTTGTTCTGCTGATCGAACAGATGAATTACTTGCTCCTTTCGCTGAACTGAATTATCAAAAACATTTAGCGGATGCAGAAGAATGGATCGAAACACCTGAACGTCGAGTAGAGTATGCGAAATCAAAAACCAAAAAAGATATTTTTGATGCGATGCAAAGTCTAGAATATGAAATCAATACTCTTTTTACTTCAAATGGTCAAACACCATTTACTTCTCTTGGCTTTGGTTTAGGAAAAAACTGGTTTGAGCGAGAAATTCAAAAAGCAATCTTACAAAATCGGATCAATGGCTTAGGCAGCGAAAAGCGGACAGCTATCTTCCCTAAATTGATTTTCACATTAAAAGATGGCATAAACTTGAACCCAACTGATCCTAATTATGACATTAAACAATTAGCTTTGGAATGTGCAACTAAGCGGATGTATCCTGATATTTTAAACTACGACAAAATCGTTGAATTAACCGGTAGTTTCAAAGTACCTATGGGTTGTCGTTCATTTTTACAAGGTTGGAAAGATGAAAATGGCCAAGAAGTGAACGTTGGACGAATGAATCTTGGTGTGGTCACACTAAACTTACCTCGTATTGCCATCGAAGCGAAAGGCGATCAGGAAAAATTCTGGCAAATCCTCTCTGAGCGCTTAGCCATCATGAAAGATGCTTTAGTTTATCGTGTCGATCGTTGTAAAGAAGCGATCCCTGCTAACGCACCAATCTTATATATGTATGGTGCATTCGGCAAACGTCTCTCAAAAACAGATGCTGTCGATGAATTATTCAAAAATCGTCGTGCAACGGTTTCTTTAGGCTATATCGGTCTTTACGAAGTGGCTTCTGCTTTTTATGGTGGGGAATGGGAAAACAATCCCGAAGCAAAAGATTTTACCCTTGATATCGTGAAAGAATTAAAAGCCAAAGCAGATGCTTGGGGTGACGAATATGGATATCATTTCAGCGTTTACTCTACACCTAGTGAGAGCTTAACTGATCGTTTCTGCCGTTTAGATACAGAAAAATTTGGCGAAGTCGAAAACATCACTGATAAAGAATATTACACGAATAGTTTCCATTATGACGTTCGTAAAAACCCAACTCCGTTTGAAAAACTAGATTTTGAAAAAGATTATCCGAAGTATTGTTCTGGTGGTTTTATCCATTACTGTGAGTACCCAATGCTTCAACAAAACCCGAAAGCATTAGAAGCCGTTTGGGATTATGCTTACGATAAAGTTGGCTATTTAGGAACGAATACACCAATTGATCATTGCTACAAATGTGGCTTTGAAGGTGACTTCAAACCAACCGAACGTGGCTTTGAATGTCCCGAATGCGGCAATCATGATCCAAAAACTTGTGACGTCGTTAAAAGAACCTGTGGCTATTTAGGTAACCCACAAGCACGTCCAATGGTTCACGGTCGTCACAAGGAGATCTCTTCACGTGTCAAACATATGAAGTAATCTTTCTCTACTATTTCGTTCTAATTTACTCTAAGAAAAAAGATAGAGCGATCAGTTATTCCTTAGAAAACAATCCCCTTTCACAGCGTGACTACGATAAATCGAACGGTGTGTGAACCGTGACCGTTCGATTTATTTGCATTTTTTTGAGGCTAGTCCATTAGCTTGTCTGCTATTGCTTGCTGTGAAACTGGTTTGAGTTTTAAGTAAATTTTTCATACTTTGATGTTAGAAAGAAGTTTTTTTATGCGAAACCCTAAACCTAAAGAATGGCTGGCACAAGATTACAGCCAAAATTACATTGCTGATTACAAACCATTTAACTTTGTGGATGGCGAAGGCGTAAGAAATAGTCTTTATGTGAGTGGCTGCTTATTTGCTTGTGAAGGATGTTTCAATAAAGCAGCGCAAAACTTCCGCTATGGTAAACCTTTCACACCAGAGCTGGAAGAACAAATCATTACCGATCTCCGCCATGATTACGTTCAAGGACTGACCCTTTTAGGCGGGGAACCTTTTCTAAACACGGACGTCTGTCTCCAAGTCGTTGAGCGTATCCGACAAGAATTTGGTCAGACCAAAGATATCTGGTCGTGGACCGGTTATACTTTTGACGAACTACTTCAAGACTCCGAAGACAAGTTAGCTCTTTTAGCAAAAATCGATATCTTAGTTGATGGACGTTTTGAACTAAGTAAAAAGGATTTAAAACTACAGTTTCGCGGTAGTAGTAATCAACGCATCATCGATGTCAAAAAATCGCTAGCCGAAAATAGAGTAGTGATTTGGGAAAAATGCAGCGATGCTACAGAATCGTATGAACAAATCAAAAAACAGGAGTTCATTTAGGTCCTCCCACTCCTCATTGAATAAAAAACAGTAGAAACGTATGTTGATTTCCAACACGTTTTCTACTGTTTTTTCATTCCCACAAAGGTAACACAATATTCTCATAAGTCATGGGATCTAAATTCGTTAACGTGATCCCCAAGAGACGTATGCCTTGTTCAATCCCTAAAATTTCTTCCCAAATCAAACTTGCTTGATAAAAGAGCGCTTCTTTCTTATAGATATACTCAGGTAAAGTGACTCTTTTCGTGACTGTCGTATAATCCGTATATCTCACTTTTAACACTACGGTTTTTCCATGTTTCTGGACTCTTTTCAACGACTCTTCGACTTTCTCAGCTAATTGTCGTAATTGTGCTAATACCGCTTCTTCCGTTTGTAGTGGCTGACCATAAGTATGCTCTTTTCCTACAGATTTTCTTTCTCTTGTCACATTGACTGGTGCATCATGGACACCTCTTACTTTTCGATAAAGGGAATAGCCCATCTTTCCAAATTGTTGGATCAACATCATTTCCGTACAATTATAAAGATCTTCTCCAGTGAAAATACCAAGTTCATGCATCTTAGGGACGGTTTTTTTTCCTACCCCATGAAATTTATCAATAGGTAATGCCTTTAGGAACGTCAATGCGTCTTGAGGTGCAACGATAGTAATGCCTTTAGGTTTTTGAAAATCTGAGGCTAATTTCGCTAAAAACTTATTATAGCTCACACCTGCCGAGCAGGTCAGTCTTACCTCTTCCCAAATGTCTCTTTGGATCAAACGACCAATTTTGATTGCTGATTTACAATTACATTTGTTGTTCGTCACATCAAGATAGGCTTCATCAATACTGACAGGCTCAACGATATCCGTATATCGGTAAAAAATCTCACGAACAGTTTGTGAGATCTCACTGTATTTTTGATGGTCACCTGGTTTAAAAATAGCTTGTGGACATAATTCATATGCTTTTTGCGCACTCATCGCTGAATGGATGCCATACTTTCTTGCTTCATAATTCGCTGTAGTAACTACTCCTCGACCACCAGTGTCACTCGGATGTCTGGCAATAACTAAGGGTTTCCCTCTAAATTCTGGATGATCCCGTTCTTCGACAGAGGCAAAAAAAGCATCCATATCGATATGAATGATTTTTCTAGATGTATCATTATGTAAAGGAAACTGTAATTCCATCTCACTCACCCCTATCATGATTATATAGGAACTTTTGTTCGGTGACAAGAAGATGGTTACCCACCGAACGGACCACAAAAAAGAGCCGAAATTTCACAAAAACTGAGACATCAATTTCGGAAATCACGACTTCTAAAATGATCATTCATCACTTGAGACTGTTTAGTAAACCAACCAGGTCATCTGAATCATTCGTTACTCAGTTTCTTCAGTCGCTTGCAAGGATGCATCAGAATGAAGAAAATAAATCAACGTTTGTAATTCATTCGTTAAGTCAACATTTTGAATCAACACGTCTGCTGGCGCATTTAATCGAGCAGAAGTAAAATTCAAGATACCTTTAATGCCCGCTTCAGTCAACCGATTAACTACTTCTTGTGCTCGCTCAGCTGGTATCGTCAATATTGCTACTTCGATTTGTTGGATCTTGATTTGCTCAAACATATCTTCCATAGGGTAAACGGGAATCCCATCCACGATCCGTCCAACGATTGCTTCGTTGACATCAAATGCACAACTTACACGGATACTGTTACTTTGATGGAATTTATATTTTAAAAGGGCACTTCCCAAATTACCGACACCGATCAACGCCACATTAGTCAATTGATCATCATTCAATGTTTTTGCGAAAAAATGCATGAGGTCTTCAACATCGTAGCCATAGCCTCGTTTTCCTAATTCTCCAAAATATGAAAAATCACGGCGAATCGTTGCACTGTCAACTTGAACAGCCTCACTTAATTCAGTTGATGATACTTTTTTCTTACCAGCATTATTTAAGATTCGTAAATAACGGTAATACAAAGGTAGCCGTTTGGCTGTTGCCTTTGGAATAACATGATCTTTCACTTAATTACCTCCACTTTTACTTTAAGTTTACTTTGATTTATCCATCATATCAGTATATATAGGAAAAAATCAATTTGATTGCTTGGATATTGTGAAATTTTATTCTTTATTCATTTTTTTATCATTTCTTTGAACCTCGCAGTATCAAGGAATTTATGGTAGACTACTAGTTGAAAAAGAGATTTATTCTTAGAGAATTCACAAAGTAGAAAAGAGGATTCCATGATATTATTACAAGCCAATCAAATTGCTCGTCACTTCGGTGCAGAGATCTTATTTGAGAATATCCATTTAGAAATCAGCACAGGGGCTCGGATCGCATTAGTCGGCCGTAACGGAGCAGGAAAATCAACACTTTTGAAGATCCTTGCTGGAATCGAACGCCCCGATGAAGGAACAATTGCTAAAAATAAAGCTGCTACTTTAGGCTATCTGGCACAAGATACTGGGTTAGATTCAGCAGAAACAGTCTGGAATGAAATGCTTAAATCATTCGAAACAATCCGTCAAATGGAAAATCGAATGCGCGAACTTGAAATCTTGATTAGTGAAGGAACACCTGATACACCTTCCTATGAGTCACTTTTGAAAGAATACGATAAATTACAACACGATTTTTCAGATAGAAACGGTTATGGCTACGAAAATGAAATACGCTCTGTTTTACATGGCTTTAAATTTGATCCGTCTTTTTATGATCAAAAAATCAATGAATTGTCTGGAGGACAACGCACTCGCTTAGCGTTAGCAAGAATGTTGCTCCAACATCCAGATATATTGATTTTAGACGAACCAACCAACCATTTAGATATTGAGACTCTCTCTTGGTTAGAAGGCTACCTGCAAAGTTATACTGGTGCCTTACTGATTGTCTCCCATGACCGTTATTTCTTAGATAAAGTCGCAACAGAAGTTTACGAATTAAGTCGCAAAAAAATGCGCCACTATAAAGGGAATTATTCAAAATACCTCGACATGAAAGCTGAGCAATTAGCGAGTGAATGGAAAGCTTATGAAAAACAACAAACTGAGATCCATAAATTGGAAGATTTTGTCGCACGCAACTTGGTTCGCGCTTCTACGACGAAAAGAGCCCAAAGCCGCAGAAAAGTCCTAGAGAAAATGGATCGAATCGACCGTCCTCAAGGAGACGAAAAACAAGCTCACTTTCTTTTCAATGTAGCAAAGCCATCAGGAAATGTTGTATTACAAATTGAAGATGCTGCGATTGGTTATCATAATGAAGTTTTGTCTGAACCGATCAATCTTGATATTCGGCGTCAAGAAGCCATTGCACTGGTCGGTCCCAATGGTATTGGTAAATCCACGCTTTTAAAATCGATCATCCATCAGTTGCCTTTTATCCGTGGAAAAGAACATTTAGGAACCAACGTGACGATCGGCTATTACGATCAAGGTCAAGCAGACTTACACACCAACAAAACAATTTTAGCTGAATTATGGGATGAACATCCAACGACCCCCGAAAAAGAAATTCGTAGCGTTTTGGGTGCCTTTCTATTTTCTGGTGAAGATGTAGAAAAGACCATCCCCTTGCTAAGCGGTGGTGAAAAAGCCCGAGTCGCCCTTGCAAAACTCGCAATGAATCAAGAAAACTTTTTGATTTTAGACGAACCAACCAACCACCTGGACATTGATAATAAAGAAGTATTAGAAAATGCCTTGATTGATTATGATGGTACTTTGTTGTTTGTCTCTCATGACCGTTATTTCATCAATCGGATTGCCACAAAAGTCATCGAATTATCGGAAAACGGTAGTAAAGTTTATTTAGGTGACTATGATTATTATTTGGAAAAGAAACAAGAAGAAGCGGAAATAGCAGAGCTGTTAGCTGAAAAAACACCAGAAGAAGAGCATATTTCTACGAACAAGAAAACCTATTTCCAAAGTAAAGAGCAACAAAAGCTGATACGTAGTTTGCAACGTAAAATTACTCAAATTGAAGAAGAATTAGCTATTTTAGATGAACAGATCGAGGCACTAGAACAACAAATGGTGTCCCCAGAGAATTTGGATGACCATCTCAAATTAAATGAATTGAATCAAACACTCGAAGCAACTCGCCAATCTCAAGAAACAAAACTTTCTGAATGGGAAGATTTGAGTATTGAGCTTGAAGAATATGAAAATGAATAAAAACAGATAAATGAATATTCATTTCTGCACTAGAAACGCTCTCAAAACAGTACCCGCTGTTTCGAGGGCGTTTCAATTATCACAACGCACACTATCAAAGCAATCTCAAAGTGCTTGTTTATTCTCTACCTAAATTTTCTTGAACTTTTGTCTCACTAGATTGTGCCTTTGTTTCGATTAAACCGGGGTCCTTTATTTTATCGGTTATACTTTCCATCGTTTGGCATCCATTCGTTTGAGTTTTTTGTTTTGTCTGACTCTCCATCTGATCCCTCCCCTTATTCAATGAGAAATCAGTGATCTTCTTTGTTACTTGAAAATCAATTACCACTTTGTTTCTTTGACAGCCTTTAGGATTTATTCGCCCAAACATTTCTTGATAAGCTTGTTGATTTAACCGATAATTAGTAATTTCCCCTCCCAAACACCGCGATAAAATTTCACTTTTTATCTTTATATCCTTCGCTAGTTCTACTTTGATTTCCTTTAAATTTCCTTTCTCGAACATTGTATCCAACTTATATTCCTGTAATTTTGCTTCATTTATTTGTAGCCAGATATTTAAATAATCTGTTAGATAAATCTTTTCTTGACTATGGACTTGTATTTCTTTATGAAAGGCTTCAGTATGAGATTCATAACTGGTTTCACCTTTATTTATTTCTTTTGCATTTTTTTCTCGGTCATACAAGCGGATTAATGCTGTAGTCGCCGGACAAAAGTCTTTCGATTCATGAATCTTTTTATTTAGCTTAAGTAGCATTTCATTGACTTCTTTATCTTGATTATTTGCATCTCTATTATTTGAAAAATTTTTTCTAAGCCATTGAGACAATCCCATTCTAAACACTCCTATCTATCGCTCTTTTACAAGAATTATATCTGTTATTCTTTTTATTAATAGGTCACTTTATTCCTTTCAACCTAAAAAAAACGACTATTACTAAAAGAGAGACTGAGCAAAAATTTTCTCAGTCTCCTCTATTCATTTCCTACTCATTCATACTAGCTGAACCGAAATTCTGTTTGTTTAAGATACTTGATTGAATTCTTGATTTTTCAGTTCATACACCACATCGCAGCCTTTAGCGACATCCTGTTCGTGGGTGACTAAAATAATACATTTCTTTTGCTCATGTGCAATCTCTTGGAAAAGTTTAACGATCTCGCTGGAAGTTGCTTCATCCAAGTTTCCAGTCGGTTCATCCGCAACGATTAGATCGTGTTCACAGCATAGGGCTCTAGTGATTGCTACTCGTTGCTGCTGACCACCAGATAGCATCGTAACTTTTTTATCTGCTAAATCCTTAGTGATTCCGACTTTTTCCAAGTTCGCTAAGGCGTAGGCTTTTTTATCTGTCTGTTGGCTTTGAGCAATCTCCATCGCTGTTACCACATTGTCTACTGCCGATAAATACGGCAGTAGATTATAGGCTTGGAACACAATTGATACATCTTTACGACGATATTCCCGCAATCCAATTTTTTTCAACGATTTGTCGTCATAGAGAATTTCTCCGCTTTTTGGTGTATCTAATCCTGCGATCAGGGATAAAAAAGTCGTTTTCCCTGAACCGCTCGTACCTAAAATTGCATACATTTTGCCTTTTTCAAAAGTTAAATTAACATTTTCGAATAATCGTCGGTTGTCTTCATACCAGTAGCCTAAATCTTTTGTTGATAGTGTCATTAAAAATTCCTCCTTTAATTAGGAAATCAATATTTTCTTCGGATTCAGTCGTAGAATTCCAGCTGATGAAAGGACAATTGAGAATAAACTAATCCCCAGCCCAATTCCTGCAAGACTTAAAATCTCGGTTGGCTGCATTGAAATATTTAGTTCTTGAATTTCTTTTGATTGTGTAAATGGATTGCTTCCCATTTGACCACCACTAGGACCACCGTTTCCGCCACCAGGTGCTTGTCCTTGGTTACCTTGATTTGGACCGCCGTTTCCTGCCGTATTCGCTTCTTGTCCATCTGCATTTTGCGAAGTTGTTTGCTGACTCAACAACTGGTTGCCGACTGCATTGCCAACAACATTTCCGCTAGCTGCAGCGATCCCTAAAGCGAAGATCATGCAGACAAAAATCTCAACGAAAAATTATGAAATAACTTTGACCCGTGATTCACCTAATGAAAGTAATACACCGATCTCATATTTACGTTCACGAATCGACAGCATAATAATCAATGTCAAAATAATGACTCCGGCTACGGCTACTAAAATCACGATATTCTTCGCAAAGCTTGATACATTATTCAATGGTTGAAGCATTTGCTGATACATTTGATCATTGGTTTCTAAGCTGAATGTATCCGTATCGATCAATTTATTCGCTGCTTCTACAAAGCTGTCCATGTCTTTGGGATCATCTAAGTTATAAACTGCCGAATCGATCGTTTTTCCTTCCGATCCAGTTAAGGTGTTAACCAGTGTATAAGAAGAAAAAATCGTGTTCGCTGGATTCATAAAGTTGAAGCGAGCACTCATACTGTTGCCAGAATCACTTGTTTTGTAAATACCTTTAATAGTAACTTCAACATCTTTATCATCGGTATCTTTAATCTTAAATTTGTCCCCGACACTTAGATCGTTTGCTTCCGCTAAACTTTGCTCGATCAGTACATTATTCGTCCCTTCATCATCCGAAGTGATTGCCTTGCCTTCAACTAGGCTAGCTGTTCCTGATGAAAAATCACTGTAAGAATTACTTTCGGAAACACCTTTAATTTGGAAATCCCCTTGACTCATCCCACCAGGTGCTTTCTGTCCACCAAATCCAACAGCTTGTTCATCCGAAGATTCCTCTTCACTGTCACTATCACTCGAGATCGGTGTAATCCCTGTGCCTTTATCCGCTGAAGTACTTGCTTCAAATGAATACGATTTAACATTCGCTAATTCTGCGATTTTTTTTGCATCACTCAAGTTGACGGGTGTCTGTTCAAAGCTACCTGGATCTGGGCGACTGCTTTCATCATCTGAATCTGAATTTGATTGCTGTTTGAACATTGCCTCTCGGTTCGTTGATAAGGTGACGGTCGCCCCGACACTTTTTTTCGCATTCGTGGTCGCCAGTTCAGCGCCGCTGCGGATCGTTAACCCCGCTAATACAAAAATTAATATGGCGGAAAAGACGGTGATCATAATGATGCTGCGTCCTTTTTTGGCCCAAAGGCTTTGAATCGCCCGTTTGATATAATTCATTTTGGTTCCTCCTTCATTTGTCTGTTTATAGAATAGGCAAATTGGCTTAACCGAAGCTTAAACGTGACAAAAAAGTTTTTAAGGTTGTTTTAGGAAAGCGTGGTAAACTGAGTAAGTAATAGATGAAAAAGGAGAAAATCAATGATAAACCTTTTAATAGTAGAAGATGAAGCGACACTTTCAGATAATATAAAAGAAATCTTGTCGGATTTAGGTGAGATCACACAGATCTATGATGGGGAAGAAGGCTTATTTGAAGCAGAAACTGGTGTTTATGATCTAATATTGCTGGACCTGATGCTGCCAGGGAAAAACGGCTACGAAATCTTAGCAGAATTACGAAAAAAAAATATCCAAACCCCTGTGCTGATTCTAACTGCCAAAGATGGCCTAGAAGACAAAATCAATGGATTTCAAAAAGGTGCAGACGATTATTTGACGAAACCTTTTTATCGTGAAGAACTGATTATGCGGGTAAAAGCGTTATTGAAGCGTTCGTTAGGATTGTTTTCTGAGAATCAAATCGTCTATAAAAATATTACCTGCAACCTTGCGACGAAAGAAGTAACCATCGACGATGAGATCCTATCAATTCAAGGAAAAGAATTTGATCTCTTGGTTTATTTCATCCAAAATAAGGGCGTGATTTTAACAAAGGAGCAAATCTTCGATCGGATTTGGGGATTTGATTCCGATACGACCATTACAGTTGTAGAAGTATATATGAGTCACTTAAGAAAACATTTGAAGCCGTCAGGTGCAGATCAGTTCTTTAAAACACTGAGAAATGTCGGCTACATCTTACAAAAGGATTAATGCTATGAATACCGAAATATCAAGAAAACAACGACTAAAATTTTTCTTCTTAAATGTAGCCGCTTTTGCAGGTATCTTCCTATTATTAGGATTTATAACTCTACAGTTGCTGCAAAGCTCGGCCTACCGCCAAACAGACCTGTCACTAACTCAAATGGCGGAAAATGAACATCTTATTCAGATGGAAATCAACCGGTACCAACAAAGCAATCCCTTTCTGGCACAAATGCCGGGCGATCAGCTGAGAGAGAATGGACCAGAAGGCAATAATCAGTTCAATACTCAGATCATTTTATGGTCAAAAGAAGGAACGATTCTCAACAAAGACACGATTGGTGGACGGTTCACTGAACTGGAAAATTTAACCTTAGATAAGAAAAATCTCGATTCTGTTCAAGCATTAAGTTTAAAAAATGCAGGCTATTCTAGCCAAAAACTTTCCTTTCATTCGTATACAATCAAAGCAGATAAAGGAGGAGACATCGCCTATATTCAATTTTTAGCCAATACCAATCAAATCGCAGACTCCATGAAAACCTTCAAGACAACACTGATTATCTGTATGGTCGTTTTTTGGCTGATTTCGATTGGAATAAGCTTTTACATTTCAAAAATGAATATGCAACCCATCATGCTCTCATGGCGCAAACAACAGGAATTTGTTGAAAATGCCTCTCACGAATTACGCACGCCACTAGCAATCATTCAAAACAGCCTGCAGCAATTGTTCACCCGACCCAATCACACCATCTTGGAAGAGTCTGAACCAATTGCCCAAGCCCTGAATGAAACACGGCGAATGAAAAGCCTGACTGAAGACCTGCTAACCTTGGCACGCAGTGATTCCAATCAGTTGCTTCTGCAGAAAGAATCAGTTAATCCCAAAGAATTTATTCGTCAATTAGCCCAGCCCTTCCAGGAAATCGCAGAAATAAACGATCAATATTTTGTCTTGGAAAACTTTGCCGATCAACCAGTGATAGTCGACGAAAAACGTATCCACCAAGTTCTAGTTATTCTGCTGGACAATGCGCTAAAATACACAGAAGCTAAAGAAAAAATCGTCCTGCAATCTGAAATCTCCAACGATAATTGGCTGATTGAAGTCAAAAACAACGGGCCATCTATTAGCGATGAAGACAAAAGACGAATTTTTGAACGCTTCTACCGCGAAGACCGCTCTCGTTCTAAAGAAACTGGTGGCTATGGTCTTGGTCTCGCAATTGCCAAACAGATCATCACTCAGCATAAAGGCAAACTGTCCGTAAGAGACTGGGAACCTAGAGGAGTCGTTTTTCAAATACAATTGCCAATGAAATAGATGACAAAACGAATAAATTGTGATCAGATGATAGATTTTTATACCTGTATATAATTCCTTCTCTTTTGTTTCTATACTTTGTGTGACTGAGCCAAAACTTGTCTCAGTCTCTCCTAGTATCTCTAAAAACGAATAAACGGTGAAAAAAAGACACCTTGAAATCCTTTAGAATTAGTTTAACGAACCAATTCATAGGAGGATTCAAGATGTCTGATACTCAGTTTACCAAACATATCCTAAACATTCTAAACCTGATTATCTATTTCGCGGAAAATTGTTTAACCAAATAAAAAGAACAGAAAAAAGTATTTCTTCTTTCTCTTAGATTCTTCGCATTCTTTCAGTAAGATAAAAGGATTCAGCTTTTTAACACTTAGGCAATTTGCAATGTATCAACTTTAAATTGTTCGTCTACGTATTTGGCATAGGTTTTGTGTTTTTGAACAAGCTCAGCGTGTTTTCCTGAACCGGTTACTTTTCCTTTTTCGATAAAGTAGATTTTATCAGCATCCACGATCGTTGATAGACGATGTGCGATCACTAATGTTGTCCGACCTTTCATCAGATTTGTCAAGGCTTGTTGGACTTTTGCTTCTGATTCAGAATCAAGACTTGCTGTTGCTTCATCCAACATCAAGACCTTTGGATCTCTTAAGAACGCTCGAGCGATTGCCAGTCGTTGCCGTTGGCCTCCAGAAATTTTCGTACCACGTTCGCCCACTTCTGTATCTAAACCATTGGGCATCTCTTCCACAAATTGACGTGCATAGGCTAATTCTAACACTTCCCAAAGC
Source organism: Enterococcus sp. DIV0691 (assembly GCF_051711145.1). NCBI lineage: Bacteria > Bacillati > Bacillota > Bacilli > Lactobacillales > Enterococcaceae > Enterococcus > Enterococcus sp. DIV0691. The sequence continues at coordinate 717,370 of NZ_JBIOLY010000001.1, read as the reverse complement.
TGCTCATCTGTGTAAGTATCCGCTAATCCATAAGTTAAATTATAACGGATCGTTCCTGCCATAATAGCAGAATCTTGGGAAACATAGCCAATTTGACTACGATAATTGGACAACTTGATCTTTTGGATCTCCGTTGTGCCAAATTTGATCGTACCTGCTGTTGGCTCATAAAAACGTTCTAATAAACTGAATGTAGTCGATTTCCCTCCACCAGAAGGACCCGCAAAAGCAATGATCTCGTTAGGTTTAGCTTCAAAAGACACATTCGTTAAAATCGGTTCCTCAGGTGCATCACTATAAGCAAAGTCCACGTTAGAAACACACAATGTTTTGTTCGATAAATCCACTTCTTCACCAGATTCAAAGTCTTCAGGTACTTCATTCAATAATTCTTGTACACGGCGTGTCGAACCAGCAGCTTTTGCCATTTCAGAAAACAATGTGGCAATCGTTGGCATCGCGCCGATCAGATTGAAGAGATACATGAGAAAACTCATCAATACCCCGATCGTCATCGCTCCAATCGCAATACGATGCATTCCATAAGCTAACAAACCAAAGACCATGCTCATAAAAACCATCATCATGATCGGTTGCATTGCAGCATCAAAGACTGCTTCTTTTTTACCAACGCGAAACAAACGATCGACTTCATTTGCTGCCCGTTCTTGTGCTTGTTGTTCAGCATTCGACGTTTTTACTAAACGAATTTCTGACAACGTTTCTGTTGCGATTCCATTGAAATGACTCATAGCATCCTGACGGATATGACTGATCTTTGAACCAAAGGTCATCACAGGAATCATCAATAGGATAACGACGGGAACAGCAATAACCATGGCTAGCGACATATGCCAATCCATTCTGATCATCATATAAACCGTTCCGATCACGGTAATGATGCTCGCAATCGTTTGTGGAAATGTCACAGCCAACAGCTGTTTTACCTGGGACGTATCATTCGTTACTCGGCTGGACATCTCACCCGCCTTCACCGAATCAAAATAGGTGACTTTCAGTATCGTTAATTTATTCCATAAACGTTTTCGCATATTTTGAATGACGTTTTCGCCAAAAATTCCTAAAACCGTCCCACCAATCGCTGAAATTACAGCTGAAAAAACGAACATCCCCACGACTCTTCCTAATAAAGCATAATCGATCCCCTCTTGAAAATGATTAACTAAATTAGCAGCCAATTTAGGAACATAAACTTGCACAGCTGATGAACCTGCTAATAAGATCATCCCAATCGCCAGTAAGGGATAGCGCGGTTTTGTTTGTTTGATTAAACTAAGAAATTCTTTCAAAGAAAATCTTGTATTCGTTTGTTTCATCGAGATACTAACGGGGCTTCCGCCTCCACCTTGTGCCATTATTTTCTACGCCCTTTCTTCCATCCTTCAAAGCCACCGTAATGTCTATCAAATCGTCCATCGAAGGCATCTCGATCAAAGCCACCTCGACCAAAACCACCGAACCCACTGCGATCCATCATCTGTTCACGTGCTCTGCCAAAATGCGCACTCATCTTATTGAATCGTTCCCAACGTTGATCATCGCCGAAAACTTCAGCTAATTTTTCTTGAAATTCAGGACGATTGATATTTTCATTCATTCGTTCAAGATAGGTATTCAATTGTGCTAACTCTTCTTCTGCAAAGCCTTTAAATAAGACATCTTTTAATGTTGTACTGATTGAACCACGCTCTTGCAGACTTTCTCGACCTTTATCAGTAATCTTGACCAAAGTCACTCGGGAATCCGTTGCTGATTTTTCCCGCATGACCGTCCCAGCCTCTTCTAATTTTTTGATGATTTGTGTCACACTAGACGGTTTAATATCTAGCACTTCAGCTAACCGTCCTGCCGTCACATCGTCCTCAGCCACTAATATTTTTAATGTTTCAAAAGCATTGTCTGTCTTTTCTTCCACTTGATAGGCAAAAATCAAAAACGGTTGGTGCGCAATTTCTAACAGATTTTCTAAGATTTCATGATGATTCATAAGATGACCTCCAAAATATTTACTTAGTTTATATCGATATCAACAAAGTAAATGATAAACTATTTATTTTGTTTGTCAACAAATAAACTAATTAAATAGTTAAAAAAATAGTTAGCCAAAAAAATCTAAAATTGACTAACACTAGATAAGTGAGTTGGTTTGTTTTTTTCAATACACATTATCCCTTCTATTTTTTTATTTTCAAACAAAAAAATAGACTCAGTTCTACTTGAATTTTCAAGAAAATAACTAAGTCTATATGCTATAATCATTTGTGACAGTAAAGTTTAATGACGGTGGCTTTCCATTCTGAAAGCGAGGTGGTGCTTATGCACATAATCTCACACTTTAGAGAAAGGAGATGCCTTTTTGTCCGCATACGAGACAATTCAAACCATTCTTGGGTTTGGTATGTTTACCATTTCTTTGATTGGCTTGGTTGTATCTATGCTTAAACATGACAAAAAGAAATAGCCGTCACTTTAGCGAGAAGACTGGCTATTTCTTTTTGAAATACCATTGAATTCGCCACCGTCTTTAGCGGTGCTGTCAAAAGGGAACTGTTGACGCAGTTCCTTTTTTCGTATTTATTATAGCATACCTCTATTCTTCTATTCAATAAAAAACAAAAGAACGATTGTTTTTTTAAAGCAATGATCCCTAAGTCTATATGCTACGATCCTTTATGACAGTAAAGTTTAATGACGGTGGCTTTCCATTCTGAAAGCGAGGTGGTGCTTATGCACATAATCTCACACTTTAGAGAAAGGAGATGCCTTTTTGTCCGCATACGAGACAATTCAAACCATTCTTGGGTTTGGTATGTTTACCATTTCTTTGATTGGCTTGGTTGTATCTATGCTTAAACATGACAAAAAGAAATAGCCGTCACTTTAGCGAGAAGACTGGCTATTTCTTTTTGAAATACCATTGAATTCGCCACCGTCTTTAGCGGTGCTGTCAAAAGGGAACTGTTGACGCAGTTCCTTTTTGCACGATTATTATAGCATGACTCTATTCTTCTGTTCAATGTTAATTTCTAGCATCTTGATTAAAGATTAAAATTGACTTCTATCAATTCATATAAACACCAAAAATTCTGATATCAAGGCATTTTTGAGTAAATAGATTACTAGCAAACCCTAACTGATCACAGTAGTACGATAGTCAAAGAGGATATTTTTAACTAAATTGATTTATCGTATAGTGTGATAGAGGGAACTAGTTCTACTTACTTATGCAATAAAACATATATAAAGAGTTTTATTTGAAAAAAATATATTGACATTTTATACTTGAATTATCAAATAAAAAGGACGTGAAGATAAATGTCAAATTTAGAACATAAAGAAGAAAAAACTTTAGACAAAATTATTGCTACGGTTAATAAACTGGATAAAGAATTAGACGAACTTGATACGTTATCTGAAAATCCAGAAAAAAAACATAACCTAAAAAAATGGTTAGTTGAACGAAAAGCGATTCATGAAATTAAAAAAATCCTTCATGAAGCTGGTAAATATGAGAAATATGATGAAAAAGAACTTGATAAAGAATTTAAAGAAATTAATGATTTATTACAATAATTGATTTATACGACTCATTTTGAGTCGTTTTTTATTTATAATAAAGCATTCCTTTCAAGAAGATAAAACAAATGAGAGTCATTGTTTAAGTTTAGTTTGTATATAAAGTCTATAGCTATTTTTAAATTCAATATCTGCTATTTTCATTACTTTTTTCATTGCTTCATCTGAAGAGTCAAACTGGTACCTATTCTTTTCAAATCCATCTTCAACTATCGTGTATTGATCTTGGTCATAACAAATAAATACATAGCGATCTTTTTTGAATGTAAGAATTTTTAAAGCGAAACAGTTCTTTGACTTAAATGTTTTTTTCAAAAATTGTTTTAATTGCTTTTTATAAATCATGTTCATTTTATGGCACTTCTACTTTCTTCATCGACTAGCCATTGATTTTTGTTGAGTCGATTAACCAACTTATTTACTTCCTTATCAAATAAAAATTTTTTCAACGTTCGACTAATATAAAAAACTTGCACCTTTTTGCCATCTATTCTAAAAGCAATTCGAAAATCTTCCTTTCCTAAATGGATTTTCATTTCATAAATAGAGTATTTTGCAGATGAATGGACAGGTTTGATGCGATAAAAATTATGTGTCAAATACTCATTCACTTTATATACGATTATTTCTTGGTATTTTTTTGATTGATTCTCAGAAAATACATCGGAAAATTCCTTGCTGAACTCTACAGAGTACATAACTATACCTTCTTTGTTAGATGATTTATGTAAAGGATAGAATACAAATACAATAGAATGTCTCATACATCACAATATAATTATAGTTGATAAAACAACCTATTTCTATTCATATTCATTATATCAACTATAAAAAATAGCCACCAAAAGGCGACTGAAAAATAGGCTTTTATTTGTAAGTTACCTTACAGGCATTAGATTAACCCAACCAATGCCTATCAAAAACATATCATACTTGTTGCATCACTATTTCATCTATTTTTTCTGGTAGAAAAGATAAAATAACACAAAAAAAGCGCCTAAAAAGACGCTTTTGGTAGAAAATTGGAAAACTGAGTATCAGAAAGTACGTGAAATAGACTATTTTAAGCTTGATTTTTCCCCAATTTTATTGAGTCTTACCAGCTTTTCCGATACATCTTGAACTCTAAGAACAAGTCGTTATAGATTCCTAAGAATTTAGGTCCAAGGTCTTCATAAACTTCTAGATGAGAGATGGTTTCATCAGAGGGATAGAATTGTTCATCTTGGGAAATTTCTTTTGGTAAAAGAGCTTTCGCTTTTTTGTTAGGTGTTGAGTAGCCAATGTATTCAGCATTTTGGGCAGCATTTTCTGGTTTCAACATAAAGTTGATGAAATCATATGCGCCTTCTTTGTTTTTTGCTGTTTTCGGCATCACGATATTATCAAACCATAAATTCGAACCTTCTGAAGGGATCACATAATGAAGATGTTCATTTTCAGACATCATATCTGCTGCTTCTCCAGAAAAAGTTACAGCGACGGATGCTTCTTCATTGATCATATACATTTTGATTTCATCAGCTACGATTGCTTTGACATTAGGGGTTAGTTTGTTCAGTTTATCTGCAGCTGCATTCAATTGATCCATCTCTTTGCTGTTCAACGAATAGCCCAAACTGTTCAACGATAGCCCCATCACTTCTCTGGCACCATCGATCAACATCAAACTATCTCTTAATTTCGGTTTCCAAAGATCATTCCAGTGCTGGATTTCCTCTTTATTGAAAACTTTATCATTATATACGATCCCCAAGGTTCCCCAAAAGTATGGAATCGAATAGGTATTTTGGGGATCAAAGTCTAAATCCAAAAAGCGCTCATCAATGTTCGCTAATCCTTTGATCTTGGAATGGTCTAAAGGAAGCACTAATTTTTCTTTGATCATCTTTTGGATCATGTATTCACTAGGAATGGCTATATCATAATTTGTGCCACCTTGTTGGATCTTAGTAAACATGGCTTCATTGGAATCAAACGTTTCATAATTGACCTTATACCCATATTCTTTTTCAAATTTTGTGATCAAGCTAGGATCAACGTAATCGCCCCAATTATAGATCGTAACGATTTTTGCTCCACTCATTCCGCTTGCTTGTTCTAATTGCCGTACACCAAAGAGCAAGACCAAGATGATCACAACGATACCCACAAACAGTGATTGTAATTTTTTCATCGTAAGCGTGCGACCTCCTCACGTCCTCGGCGATTTTTTCTCAGTTTTTTGGAACGATTTTCTTTACTAATAAAATAATAACCGATCACTAAAACCATCGAAAATAGGAACACTAATGCACTTAACGCATTGATTTCTAAACTGATTCCTTGACGAGCACGAGAATAGATTTCTACTGACAACGTAGTGAATCCATTACCTGTCACGAAAAAGGTCACCGCAAAATCGTCTAATGAATAAGTAAATGCCATAAAGTAGCCTGCAATGATGCCAGGAGACAAGAATGGTAAAATAATATTTTTTACGACTTGAAAATTATTTGCACCTAGATCTCTAGCGGCATCAACCATCGAATCATTCATTTCTTGTAATTTAGGTAATACCATCAATACAACGATTGGGATACTAAAGGCAATATGAGAAAGCAAAACACTTTGGAAACCTAATCCAAAGCCTAAAAAAGTAAAGAAAATCAAGAAACTGGCACCAATAATTACATCTGGTGAAACTAATAAAATATTATTCATACTTAGTAATGTCGTTCTTGCTTGACGTTTTTTAGTATAGTAAATCCCCATTGCCCCAAACGTTCCGATAATCGTTGCGATCAGTGCCGATAAAAAAGCTAACATAAAGGTGTTCAATACAATAATGATCAATCGTGTATCTTCAAAAACTGCCTGATAATGGTCCCAAGTAAAACCGGTAAATTTGTTCATGGTACCACCGTCATTAAAGGAGTAGAAAATCAAATAAAAGATAGGCAAATATAATAGTAGAAAAACAATAAAGAGGTAAAGGTAAGACCACTTAAATTTTTTCATCATGCGCGGCCTCCCTTCTTCTTCTCACCTGTCAACAACATCACAATAAACATTGCAATAATCAAAATAACTCCGATCGTCGAACCCATCCCCCAATTTTGAGTCACGAGAAAATGTTGTTCAATTGCTGTTCCTAAAGTGATCACACGATTTCCACCAATCAGTCGTGTCAACATGAACAATGACAGTGAAGGAATAAACACTGCTTGAATCCCACTTTTTACACCATTCAATGACAATGGGAATACTACTCGGCGAAATGTTTCAAAATTATTTGCTCCTAGATCACGGCTAGCACTGATCAATGACGGATTCATTTCTTCCAATGCATTGAATATCGGCATAATCATAAATGGAATCTCGATATAAGTTGCCACAAATAAAAAACTAAAATCGGTAAACAAAATTTGTCTTGGAGCGATCCCTAAAAATTCAAAAAATTGATTCACACTTCCATGGATACTAAAAATACCAATAAACGCATAAGCTTTTAGTAATAAATTCACCCATGTTGGTAAGATGATCAGCATCAACCACAACTGTTTATGTTTTAATTTAGTTAAAAAATAAGCAGTCGGATAGCTGATGATTAATGTAAAAAAGGTGATCAAAAAGGCATACCAAACAGAATTTAACGCCATGAAAAGATTCGTTCTAGACGTCAAAAAAGTAGCATAATTATTTAAAGTAAAGTGTCCATTCATATCAAAAAAAGATTGGTAAATGATCATCAAAACTGGTGCAATCACGAATAGACCAAGCCAGAGTACATAAGGAACAGAGTAGATTCTACGCATTGTTTTCATTGACTATTCCTCCTTACTCTTCATAACTATCAAGTCGTGCATCAAATTCTTCTTCTGATTCATTAAAACGCATGACATGGATATCTTCTGGATCAAAGGCTAGACCAACTTTGCTACCCTCTTTTGCTTTTTTCGTTGAATGAACCGTCCATTCATTTTGTTGCTCATCGTAACAGACAATTTCATAGTGGACCCCACGAAACAGTTGCGTATCAACAGTCACAACCAGTTTTCCCTTATCAGGGGTAGTAATCGTTAAATCTTCAGGGCGCAAGACGACTTCAACTGGTTCATTGGGACGCATTCCACCATCAACACATTCAAATCGTTTGCCAACAAACTCTACAAGATTATCGTCGATCATCACACCATCAACGATATTGCTTTCACCCACAAAATCAGCCACAAAATGATTGATCGGTTCATCGTAGATATCGACAGGTGTTCCACTCTGCACGATTTTCCCCTTATTCATCACAAAGATTTCATCGCTCATTGCTAAAGCTTCTTCTTGGTCATGTGTCACAAAAATAAATGTAATTCCCAAACGTTGTTGCAACTCTCTTAATTCATACTGCATATCCGTTCGCAACTTTAGATCCAGCGCAGATAGAGGTTCGTCTAACAACAATACTTTAGGTTCATTAACGATAGCTCGCGCGATAGCCACACGTTGTCTTTGTCCACCAGACATTTCGCTAATTTCTCGATTTTCGTACCCAGGAAGTTGCACCATGCGAAGTGCATCTTTGACTTTTTTCTCAATATCGACTTTATTCATTTTTTTGATTTTCAATCCAAAAGCGACATTGTCGAATACATTCATATGAGGAAATAAGGCGTAATCTTGGAAAACCGTATTTACTTGCCGTTTATTAGCTGGCACATCATTTAATCGTTTTCCCTCAAAATACATTTCGCCTTCAGTAGCATCTGTGAAACCAGCAATAATTCGTAAAATCGTTGTTTTTCCACAACCCGAAGGACCTAGTAAGGTATAAAATTTCCCTTGTTCGATCTCAAAACTCACTTTCTTCAAAATCGTTTCATCATCATAGCGTTTGACCACCTGATCAAATGAAATAATTGGTTTTCCCACTTTTTAACCCCCTAAAATTACAAGTACGATTCAGTAGCGACAATCAATGCCCTCGTACGTTTTGATTGATGATTCTTCAATTGGTGGTGCTTTGTTGCTTGGTAATAGATCGATTGACCTGCTTTGGCAATATATCGTTCTTCACCTAAGCTTAACTCTAATTCCCCCTCTAACACAAAAATAAACGTTTCTGATAAAGAAGGTTCAAATAATTTATACTCTCCTGCTTCATTGAATGTCAGTAAAACAGGTTCCATTTCTTTTTCATTCGAATCAGAGACCAACCATTCAAGTTGATAACCATTTTCTTCATCTAAATAAACGGTATGATCTTCTTTAGAATAAACAACTTGTAGATTCACTGTTTCTTGATGAAAAAATTCTTCAGGAGAAACACCTAATACTTCAAGAATCGAAAAAAATGTTTCCATGGATGGCGAACTCAAGTCACGTTCTAATTGAGAGATATAGCCTTTTGATAAATCCGTACGTTCACCTAATTCTTCTTGTGTCAAATTTTTCTGGATACGTAAATTTCTTAACTTCTCACCTATTTCCATCTCATTCCTCCTCCATGAAGTTTTCTAATAGTAAACATCAAGTTTACTCTCACTCGTACTAGTATACAAATTTTGATCAAAAACACAACCCTTTTTATTTTAAATTTCAAGAAAAACATCTTTTTTATTTGAAAGAATAAGTTTCACTTTTTTTAGTCACTAATCATCAGCGAATCACCATAAAATAGATTGATTTATGGTATGATAAAAGAAAAATTTTGAGAGGAGTTCTGTTTTTACATGAATAAATTTAAAGCGTTTCAAGTAAATAATGTTCCGCATTTTCATACTTCGATCATTGACCAGGAAATGCCTCTTTTATCAGCGAACGAAGTGTTGGTCAAAGTTGCTTATTCTGATGTTAACTATAAAGATGCACTAGCTAGTAGTGAATCTGGTGGTGTCATCCGTTCTTATCCTATGACACCTGGGATTGATCTTTCAGGAACCGTTGTCGAAAGTCGAGATGAACGTTTCAAAACAGATGATTCTGTTCTCCTAACTGGTTATGGCTTGGGCGTCACTCAACCTGGAGGCTATAGCCAGTACCAGAAAGTTTCTGGTGATTGGTTGATCCCACTTCCGAAAACCTTGTCACTTCGTCAGGCAATGGTATTAGGAACTGCTGGCTTTACTGCACTTTTATGCGTGAACGCCCTCATATCAAAAGGGATGAAATCGAGTGACCGTATTGTTGTAACTGGAGCATCTGGAGGAGTAGGCAGTACTGCTGTAGCAATTTTAAAAAAAATGGGATTTACTTCGATCATCGCTCTTTCACGCAAAAAAGAATCGGTGGAATGGCTGAAAAAATTAGGGGCAAATGAAGTCCTATCCCCAAATGAATTTCTTCCTGAAAAGACAAAACCTTTAGGAAAGCAACAAATCGATTATGTCATTGATACGGTTGGTGGTGACTTATTGACCCAACTCCTTCCTTTGATCGCCTATGATGGTGCTGCGGCATTATGTGGAAATGCTGGAGGAATCAAATTGACCACTACTGTATTACCGTTTATTTTGCGCAATATCCAGTTGATCGGTATCGATTCAGTCAATGTTCCGCATGAAAAACGTTTCTCCTTATGGCAACAATTAGCTGATCTTGCTATTGCTGATGATCTTTTCGTTAAAGAAATCGCCTTGGAGGAATTGCCCAAAGTGATTCAAGGATTGTTAGCTGGGCAACATCAGGGAAGAACACTAGTTAATGTAGGTGAAATGAAATGAAGATATTGATTACGGCTGGTGGCACAAGCGAAAAAATTGATCAAGTCCGTTCAATCACAAATCATTCGACTGGGCAGTTAGGTAAAAAGATTGCTGAAACATTGGTAACTGATTCAACAGTAACGATCGACTATGTCACGACAAACAGTGCTGTCAAGCCAACGTCACAGGACAATATTCGCTTTCATCTAATCGAGTCCACTCAAGATTTATTTGAAACTTTGGAAAGATTACTGACAAGTGACTCTTATGATGCCATCATCCATAGTATGGCAGTGAGCGATTTCACTCCTGCTTTTAGCCTATCTGAAGAACAATTGTCACAGAGCATTGACCAAACACCGCTAACGCCAGAACACCTTTCTTCATGGTTCCGAGACCATGAAATAAATCCTAATAAAGCTGAAAAAATCTCTTCTGACACAGAACACTTGTTAATTGCCTTGAAAAAAACGCCTAAGATCATCGGCTATCTAAGAAAATGGCAACCAGAAGCAACCATCATCGGCTTTAAGTTATTAGTCGATGTTTCAAAAACAGAACTTTTAGCAGTCGCCAAAAAAAGCATCATGAAGAATCAGGTAGACTACATCCTCGCGAATGATCTGACACAAATCGACGGAACAAACCATCACGGCTATCTATTAGGGGCAGACGGAACAATCAAAGAAGCACAATCCAAGGAAGAAATTGCTAAATTATTAGCATCGGTTATAATAGAACCAGTTTCCTTTAACCAATGAAACGCTGAAAAGAATTCTCTGATTTATTTCTTAAAACACAAAAGTTAAGCTTGATTTTAGCAGGGAATGAAAGGAGTAAACAATTATGAAAAAAATTCTATTGGGGGTTACTGGCAGTATCTCTGCTTATAAAAGTGCGGATATTACCAACCAACTCGTGAAACTTGGCTACCAAGTAGACGTAATCATGACAGAAAGCAGCACTCACTTCATCACGCCACTTACGTTACAATCCTTATCAAAACGTGCCGTTCATACCGATGTCATGCAAGAAAAAGAACCTTCAGTGATTAATCACATCGAACTGGCAAAACAAGCAGACTTGTTCTTGATTGCTCCTGCTACGGCTAATATTATCGGTAAATTAGCAAATGGATTAGCAGATGATCTGCTCTCAACAGTTGCAATGGCACTCCCTGCAGATACTCCGAAGTTGATTGCTCCTGCAATGAATACAAATATGTATCAACATCCACTCAATCAAAGGAATTTAAATACGTTAAAATCAATCGGCTATCAAGAAATCGAGCCAAGAGAGTCGTTGTTGGCTTGTGGTGATTTTGGCAAAGGTGCTTTAGCTGATACCCAAATAATCATTGATCAAACGGTACAATTGATTAATGAAAGAAACGCTTAATATAAAAGGAGTCATTATGAAAAACACACGTACTTTTGCTTTGACTGCTATGTTTTTAGCAATCATGATTTTATTAGCGGTCACACCGCTTGGGTTTATTCCTATTGGTCCAATCAACGCTACGACCATGCATATCCCAGTGATCATTGCATCAATCGTTTTGGGCCCACGTTTAGGTGGCTTTCTAGGAGGGACATTCGGCTTGATTAGTATGATTCGTAGTACGGTCATTCAAACGCCTTTATCATTCGTCTTCTCCCCATTCATCCCAGTGATTGGCACAGACCACGGAAGTTTGAAAGCATTATTGATTGCTTTTATTCCAAGGATATTGATTGGTGTTGTTCCCTACTTTGTCTATAAAGGAATACTACGGCTAAGTAAAAACAAGTTTCAAGGTGTTTCTTTGTTTCTAGCAGGCTTAGCTGGTTCTTTCGTGAATACGATCCTAGTGATGAATATGATCTATTTCTTATTCCAACAAGATTATGCTCAAGTGGTCGGAAAAAGTATCCATGCGTTATATACTGCTATTTTAGCTGTTATCTTTACGAGTGGTGTTCCAGAAGGAATCATCGCTGGAATTGCTACAGTCGCTGTTGGTAGTGTCTTGCTTCGTTTGATGCATGCGACACCCCAACCTAAATAAGACAATTAGCTGATAGCGAACATGATCTTCTTTGAATCAAAACATCCATCCCAATTTTTGTTGAAATTGGTAGATGGATGTTTTTTACTTAAAAATCATCAATAGTATGAAAGCTTCTACTCCTTGGAGCAAGCCTGAATTTGTCCCATCTAAGTTCCCCATGCTGTTTATTATCCTATCCACGGCGTTCTCAGAGCTGACCTTCGGCAATAAGCCTGAATTTTTCAAAATATGTGAAGCTATTTTAAAAAATTCTTTCTTATTGTCTTCGGAGCTATCGATGCTTTCATAACCTCTTTCTCGCATTTTTTTTGTTTAGTGTTATGATTGATAGTGATTATTATAAGAAAGGATGATTAAAATGAAAATTTTTGTTGTAGGTGCTAATGGCCAAATTGGTCGGCATTTAATCAAAGACCTTGCAACTACTAGACATCAAGTGACAGCAGGTGTACGCGAGGTTGCAACACAATCTTTAGTAAAAAAAGATAATGTCACTTATGTTTCTTTCGATCTGACTTGGACAATTGAAGAAATGGCAGATGCTTTTAAAGGTTGTGATCTCGTTATTTTTGTTGCGGGTTCGCAAGGGAAAAACTTATTGCAGATCGACTTAGACGGTGCGATCAAGACAATGATAGCGGCCGAATCAGCACATGTTTCTCGCTACTTTATGATTAGTGCTGTTTTTGCCGAGGATCGCAGCAAATGGCCAGATTCTATGATTGATTACTACATTACGAAACATTATGCTGATGAGTGGCTGAAACAACAAACAACTTTAGATTATGTAATCATCCAGCCAGTGTCATTAACAAATGAAGAAGTTACTACAGTCCAACTGGCAAAACCAACAGAAGCCACTGCTAAAACCGTCTCTCGTCAAACGGTAGCTGCTGTTTTGACAGCTTTAGTGGAACAACCAACTATAACTAAAACAACGCTAGTACTATCTGAAGGAACGCAGGAAATTTCAACTGCGTTGCAACAAATAGTCGAGGAGGAATAAAAAATGCGAGCCATCACGATCAAACATCCCGGTTCTGCCGAAGTACTACAAGAGATCGATGCACCAAAACCAATAGCGGAAAAAGGACAATTACTCATAAAAGTTCACACAGCGGCAATCAATCGAACGGACATCATGCGTCGAGAAACAACGAATCAACAAACTCCTTACCCGATTCTTGGCGTAGAAGTAGCTGGAGAAGTGGTTGAAAACCGAAGTGATAACCCAACTTTTGTACCAGGTACAAGAGTATGTGGGTTAGTCAATTTAGGCGGTTATGCCGAGTACGCAGTGATGCCAGCTGACCGTGCAATTTTACTGCCCGATACATTGGATAATATTGCAGCGGCTGGTATTGCAGAAGTTTTTTTAACAGCTTACCAAACACTCTATTGGCTAGGAAATTTACAAGAAGGTGAAACTGTTTTGATCCACGCTGGAGCGAGCGGTGTGGGAACGGCAGCCATCCAACTAGCAAAACAACTTACTAAGGCAACCGTCATCGTCACTGCTGGTTCATCAGAAAAACTAGCTTTTTGTCAAAAACTTGGTGCAGATGAACAGATCAATTACAAAACACAGGATTTTTCAACCGAAGTAGCAAGAATTACCAATGGAAAAGGTGTCGACGTCATCTTAGATTTCATCGGGGCTTCTTATTGGGAGAAAAATTTAGCTTCTATTGCTATTGATGGACGTTGGGTATTGATCGGAATGTTAGGTGGAACAATTGTACCAGAGATTGATTTAGCTACCTTGATCACCAAACGAATCCAATTGATCGGCACTTTGTTGACTCCTCGAAGTGATCAGTACAAAGCTCAATTGACTCAAGAATTTATGCAAGTAGTTGGACCTTATCTAGCTGACCAACGAGTCAAACCAATTATTGATCGTACCTTTACATTGGCGCAAGTCCAAGAAGCTCATGAATATATGGAAGCGAATAAGAATATCGGAAAGATTATTTTGACGATAACAAAATAACCAACTTTTAAATGCAAATAGCAATCAAAAAATAAGCCGTAGAATCTCAAAAATAGGAGCAACTATTTTTGGATTCTACGGCTTTTTTTATTTAGCTAGTTTATTATGACTGCTTTATTTCTTTCTGTTTAATAGATGCAACTAATTGATTTTCCTTTTTTATTCGTAGATAGAGACAGAGACTATAAGGAAGAATAAAAATAATGAGTGTCACATAGGCGTGAAAAAGAAGCACGACTCCAATCAATTCAGGTAAAATATTTAAAAAATAATTGGGGTGCTTGACCCGTTGGAACAACCAATGTTCAATCAATTGATGATCTGGTTCAAAGATCAATTTCACTGACCAATATTTTCCTAATAATTTCATGACCCAAAAGAGCATGATAAACGAAAATAGGATGAGACAAAATCCAATCCAGCTGACCCAATTAATTTGTGTTTTTTGAATGCTTCCCTCAAAGAAAGCAGAAAAATAAAACAGCGTATGTAAGATAGCTAACCATTTTGTAGTTGTTTTTCCATACTCAATCGCTCCTTCATGTAATAATTGGTTCGCATGCTTACTTGAAATTTTTAATACATACAATCGTACGAATGCGATTATCAAAAAGAAATAATATAATTGTTGACTCATTCGTTTCACTCGTTTCTATTTTTATTTATTATCATCTGGAACGACCTGCAAAAGTCACTTATTTTCTATCAAATAATCATTTATTCAAAGTAAAGGAGTAGAACCATGATCGCATGTTCTTCACAGTTTGATAAAAGTATAGGAGAAAACTAACTTTTGAGATGCTAGTTTTCTCCTAATTGACCGTCCATTTACTTTATATTTACGTTCTTAATTTTCACTGACGAATTTTGCTGCCTGTTGTCCAGCTTGTCGTCCAAAGATAATAATTTCAGCAACTGAATTTCCACCAATCCGATTATTCCCGTGTAGCCCACCAGTTACTTCACCAGCAGCATACAAACCAGTGATCGGTTGATTTTCTTTATTCAATACTTCTGTCTTCGTATTGATTTTCACGCCACCCATTGTGTAGTGGATACCTGGTGCAATTTTGATCGCATAGTATTTAGGTTCTGTCAGCCCATTATCCATCGCTGTCGTCCGATTAAAAGCGTCATCCTTTTGAGCATCGACTGCTTTATTCCAGGATTCAAGTGTTTGAGCCAAATTGTCTGCAGGCACATTTACTTTTTCAGCTAATTCTGCCAGATCATCTCCTGAAGTCACGTAACCCTTTTGCTCATAGAAATCAATTGCTTTTGCTCGATCTCTTACTCCTTGATCAAAAATCAAATAAGCAGATTTTTCCGGTAAAGCTGTAATAGCTGCGGAAACTTTGTCTCTTGTATCTAATTCATTCACAAATCGTTGTCCTTCTTGGTTGACTAAAATAGCTCCCTCACCTCGAACAGCTTCACCAATCAAGACGCCTTCATCTTGTTGGACTGTTGGATGTATCTGGATTTTATCCATGTCAACCGTTTGACCACCTAATTTTTCAATCATCGTGATTCCATCACCAGTTGAGCCTACTTGGTTAGTAGTGACATAGCCTGCTAAATCAGGACGGTATTTTTCAATCACTTCTTGATTGGCACCATACCCGCCAGTTGTCACTACAATTGCGTTCCCTTTGATTTCCTTTGGCTCTTCGCCTTGGACTTGTACAGTCACCTCATTGACTTTACCACTATTTTCTTTGATATCAGTTACATCTGTATTCACAAAAATAGGAATTTTACGTTCATGTACATTTTTTAACAATCCGTCAACTAAGTAACCACCAATAGCTGAGCCATCTGAAGGACGGTGGGTTCTTTTTTCACTCATTCCCCCAGTAATTGTTAAATTATCCAATTTGATTCCATTTTGATCCAACCAATCAATCGCAGCGGCTGAATGATCAACGAAGTAGTGTAGTAATTCTTGATCATTGGTGCCACCTCCGCCTTTTAATGTTTCTTCGTAGAACGCTTCATTGGAGTCATTGATTCCGTCAGCTTGTTGGAATTTAGTGGCTGATGCATTCATTCCACTTGAGGATTTTAAGGTATTCCCACCTGCTACTGGCATTTTTTCAAAGATGACTGGGTTCAATCCAGCATCTTTTGCTTCAATCGCAGCTGTCATCCCTGCTCCACCTGCACCAACAATGATAATATCATAAGAATCTTTCATTTCAGCTGGGTTGGTATACGTTTGTTCCGATGCACCTGAAGATACCTCTGTTTTTTCAGATGATTTCGTGCTTGTCGTCGTTTTTTCTTTTGAATCTGCACTACAAGCTCCCATTGTTAAAACTGATGTAAAAACCACCAAACTTTTTAGCACTTTTTTCATTCTTTTCCTCCTAAATTTTAGTACTCCTTTATTTTAAGTGAAAAAATTCACAATTCCAACTATTTTTTTATTCTTTTTATCAATAAACAATGACTTTTTCATCTAGCATCTCTAGATAACTACTTTTGCTAATTTTTGTTGGCTGTTTTCTTATTCATTTAGGCGTTTTGGTACAAATAATTTTGGTTTGCGCTTTTACCCTAGTATAATCTTTACTATAGATAAAGGAGTTATTTTATGAACTATCTGAAAATGTTTTTTATGAATGGTACCAAAACCGCTGGAAGAATTACCCATGCGTTTTATATTCTTCTACGGGTCATCGTTACAGTAATGTTAGTCGATCAAATTTTTCAGCAAAATATGGGGAATACTTTTCTCTTATTGCTGACTCTAGTTTTATTTGAAATTCCTTATCTTCTAGAAAAAATGTTAAAGATCGAAATCCCGAATATGTTAGAAATCATTATTATTTCATTTATTTTTAGTTCAACTGTTTTAGGAGAATTAAGTGACTTCTACGGGTATTTCTCAATGTGGGATACTATCTTACATGCTTTAACTGGTTTTTTAGCTGGTGGGGTTGGTTTTTCACTTGTCTACTTACTGAACAAAAACACGAAAACAATGAATCTAACACCATTATTGTTAGCTATCGTTTCATTTTGTTTTTCAATGACAGTCGGTGTGATGTGGGAATTTGTTGAATTTTCAGCTGATCATATATTTCAACTGGACATGCAAAAAGATAGCCTTGTCCAACAAATCAATAGTGTGGAGTTAAGTAAAGATGGCAATACTGTCCACTCGATCCCTAATATCGAGCAAACCACCGTGGAATATAAAGATTCAGCTGGAAATACAGAAAAATATGTGATTTCTGGTGGTTATCTTGACATAGGGATTATTGACACGATGAAAGACCTATTCGTCAATTTTATTGGAGCCTTGACGTTTAGTATCTTTGGATATCTTTATAGTCAGAATGATTATCGGAAGTTTACTTTTATCCGTAACTTCATCCCCAGAAAAAAGAGAGAATCACGAACTGAAAGAAGAAAAGCATCTTCGAAATAAACAAAATTTTATCGTCAATTATTCTTTATGTGATCCTATCGATAACTTTAGAAACTAGTATAAGAAAAATTGTCTACTATTAAAAGCCTGGGACAAGAACGTCCTAAGCTTTTTTGATGAGTATAAAAACAAATAAAGTGTGTTCAGGAATTGTACTACTTACACTTATTAAAGAGATCAGATAAACCAGCTAGCAGTGGTTCCACGCTTCAGGGGATATTTATTGAAAAAATGGTCCAAAAGCGATAGGCGTCGAAGCTAATCCTCGACCTAATTCTTGTTCAAATCGCCCTATCGTAGAAATTTTTAAATAAAAAGCTGCGACTGGTGGTGTCAATTGACTCTTGATCGCTAAAGGGCGTAGTTGATATTCCAGATCTTTCATTACTCTTGGAAAATATTCTTGTTTTTCTAGTTTGTTTTTAGCCTCGATTAATGATACTCTTTCCCTTTCTTTGACTTCTTTATTAAGAATCAAGTCGTATAATTCTACTATAATTTGATTGATTTCTTCTGTTTTCTTCATGATATCGCTCCCTTTAATATCATTTGGCACATCTTTCTCAAAGCTTTAATAAATATTAAATGTATTATAGTCTAGATTTACCTCTTCAGGTCGTTCATTTCCTAAATAACTGTTTTCCATTCATAATTGTATCCTATAGTTATATATACATTCTTACATTTCAGCCTAAACCTATTTGAAATGAAACCAGTAGGTCGGAAAAAAGAAAGCCGAAATAACCATGATCACAGAAAATAGCTGATTCTACTTTCCATTATCACGGTTATTCCACAAAAAGAATGTTAGTCTTTTTTAGCTTTTATATTCAATTTTTCCAAAGTGTCCATTGCTAAGGGATACTCGCTATTCGGACGTCCATCAAAATTCTCAGCGATAATCGTAAACCCTAGCTTTTGGTATAGTTGAATGGCAGGATGACTCCAAGTTTGCGTATGCAGATACACTGGTCCATGAGATGCCAGCTTTTGGAAAATACGCAATACTTCGATCGTTAATGCTTTGGCAATCCCTTTTCCTTGATGCCTCGGATCTACTGCCAGCCAATGAAAAAGCGGATAGCTTCCATCCTTCCGTTTTTTGAACCAAGCGGTACAAGTCGCGATTTTTTCACCTGTATCAGTTACAACGAAAAGCATTCGTTGCTGAAGTTCTTCTTGATAAGGTAAAAAAGCTCTCTGAAAGTAAGCAAGTGCTTCTGTTTCTGTTGCGAACTCTCCGACTGATTGTTCGATTCTTGCCCATTCGGTTTCATCGCCTAGACGGTAGTACTCAAAATGATACCCAGTCGCTAAAGATTGCGTAGGGAGACTGTCACTTAATGGACGAGTCATCCAAATCTCGGCATAAGGAACATGTTTATCTAGCATGAGCTAACTTCCTTTCTAAACAGAATAGCTCTTTCTATCTGTTTTATCACAAAAGTTTGAACATCTCACTGTAGTCATTGATGGCTAGTTCATTCAACTAGCAATGGTTACATGCTTGCATCCACTGTTTTTGCTTCGCCAATGATCCGTACTTCTGTTTCCAAAGACACATCAAATTTTTCTTTGATCACTTCTTGGATATGCGCGATCAATTCTGTATAATCCGTAGCGGTCGCATGATCAATATTGACAATAAAGCCAGCATGTTTTTCAGAGATTTGAGCGCCACCCCATTTTAAGCCTTGTAATCCAGCTTCTTGGATCAATTGACCAGTAAAATGCCCCACAGGACGTTTGAATACACTCCCACAAGAAGGATATTCCAATGGTTGTTTCGATTGACGTAATTCAGTCAGCTCGTCCATCCGCCCTTTGATTACTTCATGCTCTCCTGCAGTTAATTGGAAACGTGCTTCTAAAACGACTGCATCCATTTCTTGGATTTTACTATGTCGATAAGAAAACGCCATTTCTTCGTTGGTTAGAGTTTTCAACGTACCATCCGCTAATAAAACATCCACTTCTGCTAATACGTCTTTGATTTCACCGCCATAGGCACCTGCATTCATATAAACAGCGCCTCCGATACTTCCAGGAATGCCACAAGCAAACTCAAACCCGGTTAAAGAAGTATCTAATGCCGCATAGGTCGTATCGATCAATTTTGCTCCAGCTTCAGCTGTGACCATCGTCCCAGAAACTAGGATTTGTTTCATCTCAGTCAACATGATCACCATGCCACGAATCCCACCATCTTGAACAATCAAATTACTGGCATTACCTAAAACCATCCAAGGTACATCATGGGTTCGGCAATAATCCACTACTTCTTTTACTTCATTTTGTGTTTTTGGGAAAACGAGAACATCCGCTGGACCGCCCGTTTTGGTAAACGTGTAATTCATCAATGGTTCATCAAACAATAGATTGAGTGCTGGTAAATTTTTAACTAAGTCTTCTTTATTCACTGAGGATTTTCCTTTCTATATCAAACATCCCCATTATTCTATCACGCTTAAAACAAACTTGCCAGTTTCCCTCACATTTGTTGTCTTGTATGTTTGCGTAGCATTTCTTCACAAAGTGCATGACTTTGCATGATCCCTTGTTGCTTCAATCCTTCCATTGAAGGTTTTTCTTTGCTAATCTCTGCGAAAAATGTTTGAACCATTGGCTCAAATCCGCGTTTGACTAACGTACTTTCCCAATCGCCAAATTTTTCTATTTCGATACCAGATGCTCGTTGGATCGTCATATCCGTTAATTCCGCCACTTCATAAGTACCACTTTTACTAGTGATCTGATAGTTCTCGCTATTTGCTCCACTTAAAAGATCCATTGTTAAAATTGCTGTTTGATGGGCTGTTTCCAATTGTAATACGGCAAATCCCAAAAATTCTTTTGTTTCACGGATCTGATATTTCGTACGCAAGATCGGTTCGTCCAAAAGATATACCGCCGTATCAACAAGATGTAAAAACAAATCATAGATCACAAATTCCGTTGTTTCCTGAGCGGCAATTCGATTTTTTTGTAACTGGATTAGCCGCTTCTCGGGGACTTGTTTCAAACGTTCGACCATTGGAGCAAAACGTCGATTGAATCCAACCATTAAGACAACTTGATTTTTATCTGCCAGTTCTTGTAATTCGTTGATTTCATTAAGGTCAACACTGAGTGGTTTATCGATATACACATGCACCTGATTTTCAAGACACTTTTTGGCTAATTCATAATGTACCTTTGTGGCTGCATGAATCATACAAGCCTTGATATCCTGAGACAGTAGTTCATCAATTGATTCATATAGATGGTCAAATCCATACATTTCATGGATTCGTTTTTTCGTTTCTTTGTTTCTAGTCGCAAAGTAGAAATCAATCTTTCCTTGATTTTTTGCATAAGTAGGTAAATACGCTTTTTCTGCAATATTACCCACACCAATCACACCAATTCGCATGTTCGTTCCTCCAATCCATTCATTACTCTTATCTTACACTATTTTTTAGTAAAATAAGGTACAATAGAACCACAAATGCTAATCTAAGATCCAAAAGAAAGGATGCGTATTTAATTGAAATTTATCTCCTGGAATGTGAATGGCCTACGTGCAATCGTCAATAAAAATTTTTTAGACGTCTTTAATGAATTAGATGCCGACTTTTTCTGTCTTCAAGAAACCAAACTACAAGCCGGTCAAATCGAATTAGACTTACCTGGCTATCATCAATATTGGAATTATGCAGAAAGAAAAGGCTATTCAGGCACAGCGATCTTTGCCAAAGAACCCGCACTAAATGTCTCTTATGGAATGGGCATTGATTTACATGATCAAGAAGGACGTTTGATCACACTTGAATACCCTGAATTCTTTCTAGTTACTTGTTATACACCTAATTCCCAAAATGAATTAAAACGCTTGGACTACCGTTTACAATGGGAAGAAGCCTTTTACCATTACTTAGAAGAACTAAAAAAACAAAAACCAGTCATTGTGTGTGGCGACTTAAACGTTGCCCACCAGGAAATTGATTTAAAAAATTGGAAAACCAATCAAAAAAATGCTGGCTTTACGATGGAAGAACGAACTGCCTTCTCACACTTGTTAGCAAATGGCTTTATTGATACCTTCCGCTATTTCTATCCTGAACAAACTGGTATTTATTCTTGGTGGAGTTATCGTTTCAATGCTAGAAAAAACAACGCAGGTTGGCGTATCGACTATTTCTTAACTAGTGACGAGTTGAAGCCACGCTTGATAGATGCAAAAATCCATACCTCGATTATGGGAAGCGATCATTGTCCCGTAGAACTAGACTTGAAATAATCTCATTGTTAGCCATCGTCATCCTAGGCAGGGCTGAATATTTTTATTAAAGAGAATGAAGAAAGATCAGCAAAGATGCTTCTTTTTTGAGCGTGGTCTTTCTTCATTTGATTGATTTTTTTTACATATCCATCACTTTCTTTTCTTCACTTTTTATGTTAGTGTTTATTTTTTAAGGAGGTTTTATGCACATGAATTTTGTTGCAATGGACTTTGAAACAGCCAACCATCAATCCCACAGTGCTTGTTCATTAGCATTGGTTATGGTCCAAAATAGCCAAATCGTTGATGAATATTACACACTCATCCAGCCAGAAACACCTTTTTTCTGGAGAAATGTTCAAATTCACGGTATTCATCAAGAAGATGTTCGTACCGCACCCAAATTTCCTGAAGTTTGGCAAACGATTCAACATTATTTCCAAAAAAACCGCTTAGTCGTCGCTCATAACGCAGCTTTTGATACGAAAGTTCTAGCTGGTTGTTTAGATTATTACAATTTGCTCCAACCTCATTATTTATCTTTATGTACGGTAAAAACCAGTCGTCGTTTATTTCCAGAGATGCCAAATCATCGATTGAATACTGTCTGTGAAAATTTAAATATCACTTTAGCGAATCACCATGATGCATTAGAAGACAGTCGTGCCTGTGCAGAGATTTTACTTTATCAAGAAAAACACTTTGGAACAGATCCTTTGAAAAAATTAGTTACCCTAAAATGAGCTACTAAAAAATAGGTAGACAAAAAATCCATGGTTGCTTTTTACAGGTAACCATGGATTTTTTGATCGCCTTTTCTAACCTTTTCAAGAACCTTTATCCCCTTCATTCCAACCATTCACCAATTTTTTCTGATTATTTGAAAAGATGTCCTCCTAAATCTAAGATCAGTCAATCAATAAAGACATCCTATAGACATCCAAAAAGTCCCCATCATCTGTTCGGGCCCCTCTTTTCATAAGCGCTTCGATTTCAAAACCCATTTTTTGATACAAGTGAACCGCTCGTTCATTTCGAGTTTGCACATCTAATTCCAGTCTAAAAAGTACACCATTTTCTTTCACCCAAATCAATACTTCTTCAAGCAACATCGTTCCTAATCCCAAACCCCAATAGTCCTTTAAGATGCTGATCCCAACCTCTCCCACATGAGAGATGCGGTATTGTTCGCCTGCTTTAACAGAAACAGCCCCGATGATTTTTTGACCCATACAAGCTAAGAGTAAAAGATTATTGTTGCTGTCTTGTAGATATTCGATGGATAAAGCTAAGGCTTCAGGTGTTAGCTCCATTCCTTGTTCATCCATAACCAAAAAGTCAGTCTCTTCCTCTACTTGTTGCATCATTGCTAATAATTCACTGGCATCATCTGGCTGAGCTTCTCGAATGGTCAATGAGATCTCTTCACTCATTGTTTTGTCTCCATTGTTCCATGATCCGTTGTTTGAAAGCTTCACTTTGCTCCCCATATGCTTGCAATTTCACATATCTATATTCTAAATCTGTATCACTTTTTTCTAAAATCAGTTCCAAATAGTCTTCTGGTAAGGCTTCTTCTAAAAGATTCCCCCATTCAATGACAGATAGACCCTCTCCTTCAAAATACTCATCTAAACCAAGATCCGCACCACTAGCTGCCACACGATAAATATCCATATGATAAAGTGGCAATCTACCTTGATCATATTCCCGAATAATTGTATAAGTGGGGCTCTTGATCATTTGTTCAATTCCTAATCCGCGAGCAATCCCTTTGGTCAGCGTTGTTTTTCCGGCTCCTAAGTCACCAGTTAATACTAAATTATCCCCAGGCAGTGCCACTTCACCGATGACTTTTGCCAATTCTTCTGTCTTATCTAAACCACTTAATTCAATCATTCTAACTTACTCCTTCATCTAGCCTTTTGTGACAGTATATCGTGGATGGAAAATTTTTTAAAGCAAAAAAAAGCTTGGGACAAAGGTCGTCCCGAGCTTTTTCATATGTGTCAAAATGAATAAATGTTTTTCAATCATCAGCTCCTTGCAATAAGTCTAAATTTTTCAAAACATGAAAAATGTTTCAAAAAATCAGCGCTTATACGCTCGGAGCCGATCGCTTCTTTCATGAACTCTTATTCATTGAGTCTTAGATCTTAGTCTAATAATGTTTGGGCTGCAGTAATGATCGCTAATTTATACACATCTTCTTCGTTTGCTCCACGAGATAAATCAGAAACTGGTTTATTCAATCCTTGTAAGATCGGTCCGATCGCTTCAAAATTACCAAAACGTTGAGCAATTTTGTAACCAATGTTTCCAGATTGCAATTCTGGGAAAACAAAGACAGTTGCTTGTCCAGCTACATCAGAATCAGGTGCTTTTAGTTGAGCCACTGAAGGAACATAAGAAGCATCAAATTGTAATTCGCCATCAATTACATATTGAGGCGCTAATTTTTTAGCAATTTTAGTTGCTTCGACCACTTTATCCACTTCTGGTGCTTTCGCAGATCCTTTAGTTGAAAAACTCATTAATGCTACTTTAGGATCAATATCGAATAATTCAGCAGTCTTTGCTGATTCTACAGCGATTTCTGCTAATTCTTGGGCATTGGGATTGACATTGATAGCACAATCTGAAAAGACATATTTTTCTTGGTCACGTCCACGTACCATGATCATCGCACCACTTGTTCGGCTGACGCCTGGTTTTGTTTTGATGATTTGTAACGCTGGACGAACAGTATCTCCAGTTGAGTGAATCGCACCAGAAACCATCCCGTCAGCAATTCCCATATATGTCAACATCGTACCAAAGTAATTGACATCTTTTAAGATGCTTTCTGCTTGTTCCTTGGATGCCTTTCCATTACGACGTTCCACAAAAGCTTCAACCATTTCATCCCATTTATCATAACGATTTGGATCAATGATCGTAAAACTTGAAGTTTTAATTCCACGAGCATGAGCAGCAGCTGTGATTTCTTCTTCGCTACCAATCAAAATAGGTTCCACTAATTCTTCCGCTTTCAAACGAGCTGCTGCACCTAAAATTCTTGCATCAGTTGCTTCAGGAAAAACGATTTTAATGCTGCGACGTACAATTTTGAATCTCAAACTATCAAACAATTCCACAAGATGACCTCCAGATATTTTCTATGTATCCATCATACACTATTCCCAAAAAAAAGAACAGTTTATTTTATCTGTATCAGTCAAAAAACCATTAGTAATGAAGTCTTTCACATAACATACAATCTGACATATAACAGGAAAACGCTGTCTTACTACACTGTTTCAGGTAATTGCCAATCGATCGGTGTTTCCCCTAATGCCATCAGTGCATCATTGGTCTTAGAAAAAGGTTTAGAGCCTAGGAATCCTCGATGAGCTGATAATGGACTAGGATGAGCAGATGTTAAAATGATATGCCGACTTTTATCAATCATTTTCATTTTTTCTTGAGCCGGTTTCCCCCATAAAATAAAAACGATTGGTTTTTCTCGTTCGTTTAATTTTTCAATGATTTTATCCGTCAATATTTCCCAACCTTTGCCACGATGTGAGTAAGCTTGACCTTCTCGGACCGTTAGTACCGTATTTAATAGTAAAACGCCTTGCTTAGCCCAAGAAACTAAATTGCCATGTTTGACCGGCGAAATACCTAAATCACTTTGCAATTCTTTATAGATATTGTTTAATGATGGTGGAATTTTAACCCCTGGTTGCACAGAAAAAGATAAGCCATGTGCTTGATTGACACCATGATAAGGGTCTTGACCTAAAATCACAACCTTTACTTTTTCGTAAGGAGTCAATTCCAACGCTTCATAAATATGATACATATCTGGATGAATTTTCTGAGTCGTATATTCTTTTTTTAAAAAGTTTCTTAACTTTTGGTAGTATTCTTTTTCAAACTCATCTGTTAAAATCGTTTGCCAACTGTTATGAATGATTTCTTTCAATCGTTCCACCTCCAACAATCAGGATAACTCACAAATTCTTTCTTAACAAGGGGCAATCTTCGCACGCAGTGTCATCTGGATATGGTAAACTAAGAAGAAGAGAAAGAAAGGAACGATGAGAGTTATGATCAAATTAATCGCATCAGATATGGACGGTACTTTATTAGATGCCCATATGAGTATATCACCCGAAAATGCCGAAGCGATCCGCTTTGCCAATGATGCAGGGATTGAATTTATGGTTGCGACTGGTCGCAATTATCAAGAAGCACGTGCGGCTTTAGATGAAGTTGGCATTGATTGTGCCATGATTACGCTAAATGGTGCGCAAGTTTTCGACAAAACAGGAAACTCCTTGTTCACTGTTCCAATACCGACTCTAAAAACTGCAACTGTCTTAGATATCCTTGATCAAAATGAGATTTATTATGAAGTATCGACCAATCGAGGGCTTTATTCTGAAAGCCAAGCCAAAAGAATTGAAAGCTTTGCCTCAATGATTGGTAGTCATCTCCCCCATTTAACATATAAAATGGCGATTGCGATGGCTTCAGCCAACCTTGAACTTTTGCATATCAATTATGTTGATAGTATTCGTGACTTGCTCCAAGACGAAACATTAGAGGTATTAAAAGTGATTTGTTTCCATACGGAAGGTCCGCGAGTATTGGGTCCAGTTGGAAAAGAAATCAGTGAACTGGGTGACTTAGCTGTTACTTCGTCTGGTCAAAACAATATCGAGGTCAATCACAAAAATGCCCAAAAAGGAATTGCTGTGGCTCATGTCGCACATGACCGAGGAATCGAATTAGACGATGTCATGGCGATTGGGGATAATTTTAATGACGTTAGTATGTTACAAGTGGCTGGTGTTAGTTTTGCGATGGGAAATGCTGAAATCGAAGTCAAAGATTACGCAAAATTTGTCACTGATACTAACCTGGATTCTGGGGTCGGCAAGGCAATCTTACGGGCAATTTCCGAAAATCTATAATTTTCGAGAAAAGAGGGAGAAAGATGTCAGAATTTTTCATTCAAGAAAAGCATCTCAGTCGTGTCACGAGGACTGTTGTTAAAAATGAATCTGGTAAATCCATCTTCTTAATGGTTGGTCGTTGGGGAACAAAAGGAGATGCTTTGTCTCTTTATGCAATGAACGGAAATCTTGTGGCACATATTAAACAAACGAGTCTAACTTTCGGAACCCGTTTTGAACTTTATAAGGATTTTAAAAAAGTAGGAACGATGCAAAAAATCTTTAACTGGCCCGGGGATTTTTACTATGTACGTCGTCTACATTGGACAGTTCAAGGAGATATCTATAACCATCAATATCAAATCCATCATTTTAATCAACGAATCATGAAAATGGATAAAGCAACGCTTTTTTCTGGAGATTATTATGTACTTGATATTCCAATGGAAGAAAATGCGCCTATCTGTATCTGTATCGCAGCTGTATTAGACTACTGGTTATACCGTAAAAACCATGACAAAGATACACCTCTTTCTTACCGATTAGACACAAATTAACTTGCTCCTTCTTATAATCAGAATAACTTCAAGAAAAAATAAGCCATCCTCTAGGAAACAAGACCCGCTAGTCAGAGCAAACGAACTTAGCAGATACGCTTCATGTAGGAAGGCTTATTTTTAGTTGGCTCAGTCAAGCACTTGATGAGCCTTTATTTATTCTTCTTATTATGCTTCTTTCTTCTCATAAATCCCACAATAACAACTAATACAATAATCATTCCACCAACAATTGCTAACCATTTATTGGAAGCACTATTTGTTTTTGGCAAAACTTGTGAATCTTGATCTTGAAAATCCATTGACCGAGATTCATCGGTTACGTTAGTTGTTTCATTTGTGGAACTGTTAAACTCATTTCTATCTAAATCAGTACCCTTCCCTTGTTGTGGGATAGTGCTATTCATTCCATTTGATTGATTAGTTTTATCATCATTATTAGGATACACCTGATTGGTATCCTCTCCGCTCATACTTGGATCAATATGAAATGGAGTTGGCGTGTCCGTATCACTATTACCATTTGTTGGGTTGCTACTGCTGTCACCACTTGTTGGGTTAGTACTACTGTCACTGCTTGTTGTGTCCGTACTACTGTCACTGCTTGTCGTATCGGTATCACTGTCACCACTTGTTGGGTTAGTGCTACTGTCACTGCTTGTCGTATCCGTACTACTATCACTGCTTGTCGTGTCCGTACTGCTGTCACTGCTTGTCGTATCGGTACTGCTGCCACTGCTTGTCGTATCGGTACTGCTGTCACTGCTTGTCGTGTCCGTACTGCTATCACTGCTTGTCGTATCGGTATCACTGTCACCACTTGTTGGGTTAGTACTACTGTCACTGCTTGTCGTGTCGGTATCACTGTCACCACTTGTTGGGTTAGTACTGCTATCACTGCTTGTCGTATCGGTATCACTGTCACCACTTGTTGGGTTAGTACTGCTATCACTACTTGTCGTATCCGTACTGCTATCACTGCTTGTTGTGTCGGTACTGCTGTCACTTGATCCAGAATTATCTGGATTATCAGCAAGGAAAATTTCGTTAGGGTCCCAACGATTGGTTGCTGCATTTAGCGTAACATTTTTTCCGATGATTGTTCCATCCATATTTTGATTGGCTGTGACATCTGCTCGTGGCGCAATAATGGTACCTTGAAAAGGTGCATTTATCGCCAAGTTCGTTACATTACTTGGGAAATTCCATGAAATATTTGCGTCAGAAAAATCTTCCGTTTCATGATTTGCTCGATTATTGTAATGAATTTGTGACTGGATCGTGAAATCAGTTGGTGCATTGATGACATT
This sequence comes from Enterococcus sp. DIV0691, assembly GCF_051711145.1. Taxonomy (NCBI): domain Bacteria; kingdom Bacillati; phylum Bacillota; class Bacilli; order Lactobacillales; family Enterococcaceae; genus Enterococcus; species Enterococcus sp. DIV0691. The sequence goes on along the minus strand of NZ_JBIOLY010000001.1, from coordinate 688,543 downwards.
CATAACCAAAATTTTATTTTCAGAATTTACAATATTCAGTGGTGTATTCATTGATAACACTGAAGCATCCACATTGATGATTACAACATCTGAACTTCCCATTCCTGTTACATCAATCGTTCGATTATTCATATCAGGAAAATCACTTGAAAGATAGGTTTTAGCAGGAGTAATCGACATCAAACTTTCCGAAGCTCCTTCTAATTTTGCAAATTCCGTGTCAAAATCAATATAAGTATTCCCAGGTCGATCTTGATAAAGTTCTGAAGCAGATAAATGGTCGATCCTTGAGCCATTTACCACTGCCCGATCATTTTCGATCCCTGTACTAATTGAAGAACCTACAACAAATTTATTTACTCGGTTACTATCTCCCGAAGTAAAGGATGAGCCAATCAATGAATCAGTTGCTTGAACATAGTTAATTTCTAGTTGGAGGTCACCTGTGATGATATCTGTCCCAAAATTATTGTTTGCATCTAGCTCTTTTGTTGCAATATTACCATTTGTATGCGCGTTTATCGTCGTTTTTTCTTTTGCGAATATATGGAATTGAGAAGCAATCCCTAATATTCCATAATCACCAGTTAAATCATCATAGATGCTACCAGAATCTTGAGGCGTATAAGTTTCCGCTATTGCAGGTAGAGCAACAAAGAGATTTAAAAATAATAGCACAACACCAAATATATTCCCAATTTTACTTCTTAACATTTCAACGGTCCTTTCCTGTCTCCAAGCCCAGTGACGAGCGATAGAGCATATTTTAATACTTAAAAAAAGACCCGTCATTACAGAATAATTGAAAATAAATGAAAAATATTTTCATAAAAAAGAGATTATAACAACTATCATTTAATATATACAACTGAAATTTATGAAAAAAAAAACAAAAAAAGAGTGAAAAACCTTGTTTTCACTCAACATTTTATCAAATAATAGTTACAACAATTTAAATGTCTTTATTAAAAAATAATAAGTTTGGTTTAATTAAGAAACCATTAAATTTCCTTTTGCATGTGATCATAGAGATGATCACTGATTTTCCTTTTGCCTACTACTTTAAATCCGTGACGTTCATACAATCTTTTGGCGTTAGGATTTTGTTCATCTACACTTAAACCAATAACATTTCGCCCAGTTTTTTTAGCTAATTTAGGTAAAGCTTCAAGTAAGTGTGAACCTATTCCTTGTCCTCTAAAAGCTTCCGAAACGGAAATGGAATCCAAATACCATTCTTTAGGAAATGTTTCTTGATCTACAAATAATTGTTCCTTATCTGTAATTCCATGTTTTTCTAAAATTACTTCTAAGGGTTTATCGATAAATGGCTCTTCTTCATCTGTGTAGCCAAATGCTACACCAGCTATCTTGCCATCAATTTCTTCAACAATTCCTCTTGTATAACTGTAACGATAATCGGGATCCATAATGGCTTCTTCTAAGATTTCAATTGTTTTTTCTTTCCCATACTTTTGTAAAAAAGGTAATTCCATATCATTTAAAATAACTAAAATCAGCGGAGCAATCTCTTGAGCATCCTCTTTTTTTGCAAAACGAATCATTTCATTCTCTCCTTTTTTTCATTCTATCACTGAAAAATAAAGATCAAAAGAGTTATTTTAAATAATCCTCGATTTTTTGGGTAACAAAATAACCATGTGAAACGATGCGAGCAGCTTCTGTCCGGCAATAAGGACAAACGATCGGCATTTCTTTATCAACATGTTCAACTACATTGTTGACTTCTTCATAAGTAAACTTTTTCCCACAATTTGGGCATTTCATCTTTTCCATAGCAATGACTTCCTTTCTTTTTTACACATTTAGCTTACTCTTATATTGTAAAAAAGAAAAATGATAGCTATTGATTTTTAGGCACGAATCAACAAAACAGATTCTTCATTATCCTCTGCTAATTTGATCTCATAGTATAATTTGTCGCTTTTCATTAGCAAAACCCAACTTCTTACTTTAGCATTGCGCTTTCCACTTTGTTTAACAGCTTCTTTCATTGCCTTTTGAGGAGATTTGCTTGAGTAGATCTTTTTGATGTCAAAGAATGGTTGGTTTTCGGCTAATTTACTCGAACGAACAGCTGGCTTTCCGGTTGTAGGATTGACAACAAGCGTTTGCTCAGAATCTACGAAAAGATATTGAAAGGTATTGTTTGTTTGTTGTTGGACATCCTCTTTTGGTACAAACTGAACCATTTGAACTTTTGTTTTATTTGTTTCTTTTTTAAAGATTCCCACTGCTTTTTTCAGTGAGATTTGATATTCTTGTTCACTAATATCATCATAACGAAACGTAGCAGTCAATAATCCTAACGAAGCCGTTAGCCCAATAAGTATGAGAATAGCTGACCCAAATAAAATTTTTTTCATCTTCATCAGTGTCTCCCTTTTCCTTTTTTTACTAGCATATCAAGATTTTTTATTAAAAAAAATCGAATGACAGAAAGAAAAAGTGACAATTTTGTTACTTATTCATGTAATTCTAACGGCAAGCCATCTGGATCAAAGAAAAAAGTCATTTTTTTCCCAGTAAATGTATCGATTCGAATTGGCTCAGTTTCGATCCCTTTTAAACGAAGCTCTTCAATGACAGATTCAATCTGTTCCACTTTAAAAGCCAGATGTCTTAATCCACATGCTTCTGGATAACTTGGACGTTTAGGCGCATTAGCTACCCCGAATATTTCTAATTCAGCTGTTCCAAGCTTTAAATTTAATTTATAATCTTCTCTTTCCGCACGATAATTTTCACGGATTACTTCAAAGCCTAACTTATCAACGTAAAATTCCCGTGATTTTTGATAGTCAGATACAATAATTGCGACATGATGGATAGCAGATAAATTCATTTTTTTACTCCTTTAATCTTTTATTCTTTTTCATATTTTAACATTTTCTTTGGTCAAAAGTTTTTTATAAAGAAAAAAATGGAAAGTTCACCTACATCGGTTGACTTCCCATTCTTTCATCAATTCAATGTAAAGTTTTCATGTTTCCAGAAAACAAAGCAAAAAGTATCATAACACATATTATTTTAAATTGAAAGACTAGAAATATTTTTTGAAAGTAATACAATAGGTTGTGTCAACAAATCGAACACATACTATATTTAGTGTTTAAAGGAGCTTTTATCAATGATAAATTATTTTCGCTTTTTAGCACACCAACTCAAAGGTTGGCCTCAACAAAATTACTATCTTTTCTTTTTTAGTCTTGGGTGTCAGATTATGACCCTTGTGAATAGCCCTATTACTTGGTTAGCGGTGATCACTTTTATCGGTACTACACTTGGTGTCTTGTGTATCTTATCAATCAATGCAGCGAAATCTGTTAATGGTATTTTAGGAATTTTATCAGCTATTTGTTTCATCATCGTTGGTTTTTCTGCTAAAAATTACTTGAGTATCGGCGAACAAATCGCCTATATGATCACCTTAGATATCCCTGTTTTATTAAGTAAAGAATGGAATCATAACATGGCAGCAAAAATCCGTAAGTTCAATGGAAAAACATGGTTAGTCGCAATTTTTGCTACGATCCTGGTTTATGCTATTTCAGGTTTCTTGATTGGGCGCTTAACAGACGATCCACGTCCTTGGATCGATGCTATTGCCTTTTCAATCAGTTTGACAGCTGGTGTGATCAGTTTCTTGCGTTACAATAACCAATATTATTGGTGGTTGGCTTCAGGATTAGCACAGATGGTTCTGTGGTACATCTCATTTAGACATGGTTCAGCTAGTTTAGCTATGTTTGTCAATAGTTCCGTTTACCTATTGAATGATGTCTTGGCTTTCACAGTTTCTCCTTGGTATAACCAAAAAGAACGTGAACGAATGCTAAAAATGGAAAAAGAATATGATCAAGAGCATGAAAAGAGTGTGCTGATTTAAGACCGTGCCATGATCATTTTGATCTGAATATAATCGACAGACTTCTGGTAAAGCATGTTTCGATGTTCCCTTTTTCTTGGTACTTATCTAAATAAGCTAGCTGCCGCCAACAATTGATTGGTGGTAGCTAGCTTATTTTTACCCTATCGACTTTCACAATAGTCTTTTTAATAATTGCTTAGTTTTTGAACTTTCTGTTTGCAAAACTTTTTCTAATTGTTGGAAATATTGTAACGCATGTTGTTGTTCTTTCGATAAGGAATAGTCATTTTCATTTAGTTCTGTTAAAATGGTCATCACTTTTTTCGTTTTCAACTCAACAGCAATTTTATCCCATACTTCCTCGGTGACTACCTTTTTCTGTGACACATTTTCGTTGGCTATCACTGTTTGCTTCATTTCTTTTTCTTTTCGTAAGACCTTCAAGAAACCATTTCTCATGACTCTAGGAATACTATCAAAGAAGCCTTCTGTGAAACCATAACGACAATATTGCTGCCAGATGAAAAGATACACCTCGAATTGGATAAATCGCTGCTTGCGTGCATATTCAGTCATTTTACTCTGTTGTTCTGGAGTTTGTTGGCGTCCAGTTGCTCTTAATTGCTGGATAAATGTTTCAAAGAAGGTCAATGATAGTTGTTCACCCCCGTCAACAGCGATCAACGCCCAATCTTTTTGCAAAAAAGTTCGGTAATTCGTTAAAAAAGTCTCGACATCTTTCACTAATTCTTCTGAAAAATCTTCAAATAGTTCTTTCTTCCCACGAATTTTTTTAGGGGTTCCCTCTAATTGCGTTGCAATACGTGAGATCTCTTGTTTCAGCGCTTGATAATCAGCAAGATAAATTGGCATATCTGCTTCACGAAAATCCACAACCCTGGCAACTAGTTTTTGATCAGGCAAATAGGGATTTTTTAATTTTCGATTTTGGTAGAGCATAAAACAATATTCTTGCCATAAATCTTCTGGAAACGCCACGTTTTGCTGTTTCAGCCACAATAATTCGTCTAGTGCTAAATCGACTTTAGTCATTCCTTGATTGATAGATGTTGCGATTTGCGGGCTTACGTGTAAATGTTCAGCAAAGTGATTGATCCCTAAAGAAAGGCTCTTACCGGTCTTTGGTGAATGAACGATATATTGCACTTTTAATTCACGACCGCATTCGCAATATAATTTTTGTTGTCGCCGTTTGGTACGAAAAAAAGGATTGATTTTAAAATCGGAAAAGACCCAATCAGTCGCTGCTAAATAATTTTCTTCTATAAATTGGGAATTGATCAAGTAGCGTCGATGTTGATCAACTAATTGACGTTGTTTCGTCGTCAACTTTTCATAGATTTCCCAACGCTGATTACTTGTATACTGTTTTGATATCTTAATTGGATAGACTTGATTGATTTCTTTGGGATACCATTCTTTAAATACCTTTTGCCAGTCGTTCATTACTTATGTTTCCTTTCAAAAAAAGAATCGACTGGTCTGATTCGACCAGTCGACACAATGATTTGTTTTTCACTACATTATTTGTAAAAATTAGTGAGTTGTTCCTGCATTGCCAGCAATGTCATGATCATTTGTTACGGCTGCTTCTACTGCATAAGTCAAAGAAGCGGCAATATCATCTAATGACATTGATGGTGTGCCTACTGGACGATCAATCACTTGATCAGGTGAAAATGGCACATGGATAAATCCGCCACGAATCGTCGGGAATTTTGTCTCAATCAAGTGAAGCAAACGATACATGATGTCGTTGCAAACAAAGGTACCAGCTGTATACGAAATGTAAGCAGGTAATCCATGTTCATGGACATTTTTTGTCATTGCTTTAATCGGTAAAGAAGTGAAATAAGCAGCTGGTCCATCTGGTTCTAACGCTGTATCAAAAGGTTGGTTTCCTTCGTTGTCAGCAATTCTAGCTTCTGCTAAATTGATTGCTACTCGTTCGAATGAAACAGCTGAACGTCCACCAGCTTGTCCAACACAGATGACGATTTCCGGTTGATGTTCTGCGATTGCTTTTTCCACAACTTGGCTGCTTTTAGCAAAAACCGTTGGGACTTCCACTTTGATAATTTGTGCTCCAGCAATTTCATCAGGCATTTTTTTCACTGCTTCATAAGCAGGATTCACTTTATCTCCACCAAATGGATCAAAACCAGTTACTAGTACTTTCATTTTACATTCCTCCATTATTCTCAATATAAACTAACTATTATTATAGAGTTTTTTCTTATTTAAATAAAATCATATAAACGATTTGGAACACTAACATGAAGATCGCTACGAATAATTGGTTCTTGATTACGCCGTATTTATCTTTCATCTCTAACATTGCCACAGGCACGACATTGAAGTTTGCAGCCATCGGTGTTAACAAGGTTCCACAGAACCCACAGGTCAGAGCAACCATTCCCACTAGTGCTGGATTTGCGCCGTGACTGAATACAAACGGTGCACCGATCCCTACAGTCATTACCGTAATCGCTGCAAAGGCGTTCCCCATAATCACCGTGAAGATAACCATACCCAATGCATAGATTATAATACCGACATTCACATTACCTTCGGGAACGATTTGCCCGACTGCATTAGAAATAACTGTCCCTACTCCTGCACTTGTAAAAACCGCTCCTAATGATGCCAAGAGCATTGGTAACATACTTAAAGGTCCTACTGTTCCTAGCATATCCGCAGCATCATCTAAGAAAGTAGTTGGTCGATTGTCTCGTGAGAAGAACATCATGATCACCATTGCGGCAAAAACACCAACACCAACACCAACTAATGCGCCAAGCTTAGTAAAGAGTGCGAACAAGATTGCAAAGATCCCAATACTCAATGCCGGAATAAAGATTTTCATTCCTAATTTATCAGACATTTTTTCCATGTATTGTTTAGAAGGTAAGCGACTTTCTCCTTTGCTGACTTTCTTTGCAATCGCTGGAACTGTCATGGCAAAAATCAAAAGACCGTTGACGATCGCAGGTAACCATCTTCCACCAGCAATTACGATTCCTAATACTGTCCAGAAAAAAGCAGAACCGTATCGATGAGGATTCGTTTTATCTTTAATATTTCTGATTCCTGTATAAATCAGAACTAACCCCATGATGATATATAATATTTCTAATAATTTATCCCCTAATAAAATTTCAGGATCTGTAAAAAAGCTCATATTATTGCCCCTTTCCTGAATAATATTTTTTCGCTAATTTTTTCTCTCTTAAGTAGAAATAAATACTTGCAACAATCAGTGCAACGACAGCAACTGGTACTTCAACCAAAGCAAGTTGTCCTAGTGTCACTTCATAACCCAGACCTTTTAAAGTCGATTGAACTAACAACGCACCTGCTCCACCAACGAATAATACTTGTCCAAAGAACCAACAAATATTTTCCATCGCAGAAGACATGCCTTTTAGTTCTTCCTCATGTTGTGGATCAATTTCCAGGCCTTTTGATTCGACTGTTCCTAAAGCCATTGGCATGATGATTGGGCGGACAAAACCGGCAACTCCGCCAAAGCTGACATTGAACGCTGCAAAGATCATACGGAAGACCCCATAGATATCAATGATCATCCCAGCTGATACTTTCTTAAAGCGCTTAATAAGCGAAGCTGCTGATTCTTTCAAACCATTACGTTCCAGTGTACCTGTTGCCAACATAATAATGATAAAAATAGCCATTCCTCGATTATTGACAAAACTTGTTCCTAAAGTTTCTAACATTCCTTCAATTCCTAAACCGCCTGTCAATGCGGTGACAATCAGTGCGACCATTACGATCAAAATTGAATCTAATTTTAGTGCAAAACCGATAATGACGATCAAGACACCTAAAAGACTAAGATAGTTCTCCATTTGACTTCCTCCTTAAAATTACAAGATATTTTTTTATTATAAATCAAAAAGCCATGAAAATATAGATAAAATCCAATTATCTCATTGTATTTTTTAAAAATTCAGTCAATTCAATAAAAAAATTAGAAAAATCACTTACGATTGAAACAACTCGTTTACAGTTCAAATTTTTTGAGATCTTATTTTTGTTAACTAACAAATGAACAAAAAACAAACAAAAACGTGCTTCATTATCTAAAATAACACTTTAACGTAGGTGTTTTCCTCCAAAAAACGACTTCTAAATCGAATGGCCGATTCAAATTGGTTCACGTTTTAGCTTATCACTACCCTTATTTTTTATTCTGTGTTATCCTTTCAATTAACAAAATAATGACACAACTATCGCCGGGTAGTATTAAGAGGATAAGCATTCCATTAGGTCTTTGGAGGAATGCTACTCCTCTTTTTTGTGTAAATGGAGTGATTAATATGGCATGGTTTGAATTAATCTTAGCGGGAATCTTGGAAGTTTTTTGGTCTACGATGATGAAATGGAGTGATGGTTTTTCTAAATTGAATTATTCTTTCTACACAGTCATTGGCATGATCGCCAGCTTTTATCTCTTATCAAAGGCGATCAAACAGTTACCAATGAGTTTATCCTATCCTATTTGGACCGGAATCGGTGCCGTTGGTTCAGTGATCATTGGTGTCGTCTTGTTTCATGATAAACTGACATTAGCCACTTGGTTTTTCGTTGGCTTATTATTGATTAGTCTGGTCGGAATCAAAATAACCAGTGGACATTGATCCTACATTATCAGGAATGGTTGATCAGACCAAAACAATAGTAGGTGCATGAACACATCAAAAAAAGCCAGATAACCGGTTTTGCTAACGATTCTTTTATTAGAATCATGAATTACCGTTTATTTGGCTTTTTTAATGACTTAATTTAACATATTTGTGTATTTAAACATGTAAAACGCCTGTAGCAAATAGAATCATTGCTGTTAGTCCGATCATTGTGACACCGACTAATAAAAATTTATCTAAGTGAAGATGAGGGATTGGCTCATTTTGTTCTTTCCGGGCTCTTAAATAAAAGAAGATCCCAGGTAAGAAGAGTACTAACACTAACATCACTTCATTGAAAGCAACCACGAGCATTGCCCAGACTTGAAATGCACTGGCTAAAAAGCCGATAAAGAATTGCCCCCATTCTTTTCTTTGATAAGATAGTTTCATCTGATAAAGACCTAAGAATAACCAAGTAAAGAATATCGCTGCTGTCCCAAGTGTGTAAGCAAAATTATACGCACTATCCGTGAACAATAAAGAAAGTAAGAAAACATTAGTACAAATCGTCGTTAAGACAATAGCATATGTTGGCGCACCTTTTTTATTGACTTGACCCCAGCGTTTCGGTAATAAGTTAGCATCTGCCATATTCCTCATGGTTTCAATCGGTAAAATCGTCCAAGATAACCAGACACCGACAAGCGAAATGATCAAACCACCGTTGATCAAGATTGCTCCCCATTTTCCTACCATCATTTCAAACACATAGCCCATCGCTGGCTGTGTTTGGATTCCTTGCAATTCTTTCATTGACATTGTCCCATAAGGTAACATCGAAACTAAAACATAAATGATGATTAAACCAAAAATACCAAGGATCGTTGCTTTCCCTACATCTGATTTTTTCTTTGCACGAGAACCAACCACAGAAGCTCCTTCGATCCCAACAAACACCCATAACATCACCATGATACAGCTCAATATCTGACTAGAAAATGGCACGGGCTGGCCATTCGCACTCAATATGATATCACTAGAAAAATTATCGATAAATTGTTGCAGTGAAAAGGTACTGATTGCTACAACAATAAATAAAAATAGTGGGACAAGTTTACAGATCGTTACAATAGCGTTCACATAACTTGCATTTTCGACCCCACGATTGACTAGCCAAGCATATCCCCATAAAAACAAAGTGCTCATAACGATCGAAGCGATATTCTGACCTCCGTCGAATACTGGGAAAAAGTAACCTAAAGCACTCATTAGCAACGTAGCAAAGGCTACGTTCCCCAACCAACAAGTAAGCCAATAACCCCAACCACTGATAAATCCAGCAAAACGTCCGAAACCAGCTTCTGCATAGCTGAAAATACCACCTTCCAGCTCTGGACGTTTTTTATTGATATTATTGATTGATAACGAGAGCATCAACATAGCTGTTCCAACTAGTACCCAACTAAAAATAGCTGGGGCACCAGCCGATCCGGAGATGTCCGTCATAATACCAAATACGCCACCTCCTATCGCTGACCCAATCACTAAGGCCGCTAGTGGAAACAACCCTATTCCTTTGTTCTGTTGCTCTGTATCCATTTTAAGCATCCTCCAAAATAAACCGCTTTTACCAAAAGTATAACAAATCTTCACCTGTTTTACTTTATTCATAAAAATTCTAATAGAAATATAATTGTAACTATTTTTTTCTAATTATACAAGAATCTTGCATATTCATTTAGGGAAAACCTTTTCCAAAAATTGATAAAAAAATGCTATACTGGAGACAAGAATTGGAGGAAATGTAATGAACATTCTATATATATCGATCTCTGGAAACACACGAGCTTTCGCTAAAAAACTTGCTGAATATGCTGCGAACCAACATGAGTTAAATCCTCAATTACCAGAAATCACGCTAAAAGAAATTCATGAAAATAGTGACTTTCAACAAGAGAGTGAACCTTTCTTCACTTTTGTACCCACTTACTTAGATGGAGGAAATGGGTTAGATAACGGTGATACAGAAATTTTAACAGAAACCATGCGTGAATATCTGGAATACGAAGACAATCATACGCTTTGTCTGGGTGTCGTAGGGAGTGGAAACAAAAATTTTAATAATCAATATTGCTTAACAGCTAAACAATACGCCAGCCAATTTGGCTTCCCTTTCCTCGCCGACTATGAATTACGGGGAACCCCAGCAGATGTTGAGCGAGTATATCAAAAGTTAGTCGAAACAGCTAACCAATAATTTCTAAAAAATTCGATCAAAACAGAGAATAGAGAGGAAACTTAGTTGGTAAGTTTCCTCTCTATTTTTCTTTTTTAGGCTTTATACTCATTCAGTAATCCAAAAGTTGGAAAGCTACAGACCCCAATTTTTTAAAAACATTAATAGGAAACCTTAATGTTCTGTTTAATAAATCGGATCAACATGCTCAACGTTATGATATGAAACTGACATCAAAGCAAAAAAGATTCAACTATCAAATAAAGTTTTATAAAAACAATAATGTTGTACAAGAGATTCAGATTTCAAAAGTAAATAAGGTAACTATAGACAAAGAGGAATTCATGATTGGAAAAGAGAAAGAAAACGAACTAGATAGTTTGAAAAATCATTTATTACTTGTTGCTAAATAGATAGGCGATGTTGGGACAATCATCTACCAAAAATGAAATAAGCCTGATTTTACTTTTAGTACATACCATCAAAATCGGGCTTATTTTACTATTCTAGCCACTTTGTCTTCGTGTATTTCTTCTAATTTCTCCAATTGAACTTTTAGCTTGGTTCACCAGTGATTTATCGTCTTAAATGAATCAAACTGTTTCTCTTACAATTATTTTTCCCTCTTATTAATCATAGAAAAGAGCCTGAGACCGCACTTGGTCCCAGGCTCGAATTTTCTCTATTCTTTATCTGCTTTTACTTCGTTCAATTTTTTGTAGCTTCAACAGTCATGACCTTCGCTTTGGCTTTTGTCTCACCTGTTTTTTCTAAAACGAAATTTTTTACTTTCTCCATATTGGTAATTAAAACCATCATCGAAGTTTCTTTACCGGCAGCTTTGATTGCTGCTAAATCGACTTGAGCAACAAGTGTATCGGGTGTCATCAGCTGACCTTCTGTTACCTTCACCTCAAATGGTGCACCACCAAGGTCAACTGTATTGATCCCCATATGGAGTAACACTTCTAATCCGTTAGCGGTTGTGATGCCAATCGCGTGTTTAGTGGGGAACACTGAACTGATCGTTCCACTTACTGGTGAATAGATCTGACCATTGATTGGCTCAACAAAGTAACCTTCTCCCATCATTTTTTGAGCAAATACGGGATCACTTGCCTTTTCAAGTGATTCAACTACTCCATCAGCTACAGCAGCTAATGAAATTTCACTTGTGCTGACTGCTCCTGTATTTTCCGTCATTGGTGTCATTTCAGTTGTTGTTTCTTCAGCTAATTCTTCTTTCTCCAATTGCTCTTTAGGAATACCAAAGAAGAATGTTGCTAGGAAACCACCTGCGTAAGCAGCGAGTAACCCTAAGACATACCCTAACCATTTTCCATCTGAAATCAATGGGATCAAAGCAGCACCAGAAGGCCCGATCGCAATAGCACCTACATTTCCAATCATCCCAACAACAGCACCACCAATACCACCACCGATACAAGCGGTAATGAACGGACGTCCTAACGGCAGTGTCACACCGTAGATTAATGGTTCACCGATTCCTAAGATTCCTACGGGTAACGCACCTTTGATCATTTCAGTCAATTCTTTATCTTTTTTACAACGAACCCACAATGCTAATGCTGCTCCGACTTGTCCGGCACCAGCCATCGCTAAAATAGGTAATAATAGTGTTTTTCCTGTTTCATCAATCATTTGGACATGGATCGGTGTTAAGATTTGATGCAATCCGAACATAACCATCGGTAAGAATAGTGTCCCCAAGACAAATCCTGAAAAGGCACCACCTACACCTAATACCCAGTTGATTCCGCCAACCATTCCATCTGAGATGAAACCAGCGAGTGGCATGATGAAGAAAATTTCGACTAAGCCAATAGCAATCAATGATAATGTAGGGGTAACAATAATATCAATGGAATCTGGTACAACTTTATGCAATTTCTTTTCAACGATTGCTAATAACCAGACAGCAAAAATAACTCCTAAAATCCCACCTTGACCTGCAGCTAATGCTTCACCAGTGAATAAGTTTTTAAGTGGCGCTTCTGGATTCATGCCTGTTAATAAGACTACCGCACCGATAACACCACCAAGAGTTGGTGTTGCACCAAAAACTTGAGCTGCATTGATCCCTGTATAAATCACTAAGAAACTGAACATACCATTTTTTAGAATGTTCATGATATCAATGTATTGTTGCCAAGTTGCTGCATCTAATGTACCCGCTGTCACTAAGTTTGCTAGTACCGCAGCAATCCCTGCCACAATCCCAGTACCGACAAATGCTGGAATCATAGGGACGAAAATGTTCGAAATATCTTTCAAGATTGATTTGATTTTTGATGGTTTTTGTTTATTTTTTTGAGCAGCTTTCATCGCTTGCGCTCTCTCATTTACCAAATCTTTTCCTGAGGCTGACGACTTATCAGAAGCTCTATTTCCTGAAGAAATCTGTTCTCCTAATTTTACACCTGCTTGATCTACCATCGTTTGTGCTACTTTGTTCACTTTACCAGGACCGATGATCACTTGCAGTTGTTCGTCCTCAACAACGCCTAATACACCAGGTATCGCTTTCAATTTTGCAACATCGACAAGCTCATCATTAATGATCTTCATTCGAACACGGGTCATGCAGTGGACAATGCTTTCGACATTGCCCATTCCGCCTACACCAGCATAGATCCGCGTTGCTAATTCTTCTAAAGTCAATTCATTTTTAGCCATTGGTTCTTCCCCCTCATAAGGTTCCTTTTACAAAGCCGTTTGCTTCAACTAATTTTTCTTCTGCTGTCGCTTTATCACTATTGGTTAAAATCATCACGATCGCTAATTTCACATTTTTATCTGCTTCATTAAAATACTTCTCAGCGGTTTGATAGTCAACCTCTGTTGCTTGCATAATGATTCGTTTTGAACGCTCAATCAATTTTTCGTTGGTCGGTTTCACATCGACCATCAAGTTATTGAATACTTTGCCAATCCCGATCATACTAATTGTTGAGATCATATTCAAAATCAATTTTTGTGCTGTACCAGATTTTAGGCGAGTTGAACCGGTTAGAAACTCAGGTCCTGCATCAACTTCGATCGGATAATCGGCATGTTGACTGATTTCAGCATTTTTATTACAAGAAATTGTAGCAGTAGTCGCACCGATTGTACGAGCATAATCTAAACCGCCAATCACATACGGTGTACGACCACTTGCGGCAATCCCGATGACCATATCATTTTCAGTTAATCCTAAGTTTACTAAATCTTCTTTCCCTAACTCTAAAGAGTCTTCTGCTCCTTCAACCGCAACTGTCATGGCTGCTTCACCACCAGCAATCAAGCCAATGACCATCTCAGGTTCTACACCAAATGTTGGTACACACTCTGCAGCATCTAGCACACCTAAACGGCCACTTGTACCGGCACCCATGTAGATCAATCGACCACCTTGTTGGAAAGATTTAATCGTCTGTTGGATCACTGGTTCGATGCTAGCCAATTCTTTTGAAACGGCTTCGGCTACTTTATGATCTTCTTGGTTCATTAGCTGAACTGCTTGGGTAACACTCATTTCATCAAGTCCAAATGTTTGTTGATTTCGTCGCTCTGTTGTTAGATTTTCTAAATTAATTTGCTTCATTTGTTTTTCCTTCTCTTCTAATTATTTTAAAATTTACCCCTGCACGGATTTGCTCAAGTAGCGGTAACTCGGCTTCGCTTATTTGAGCGACTCGATTCACTTTTTCATCTGCTGGTAAATCCTTTTTAGTAATTTGAATCTCCCCCATGTAACGAAGATATCGTTCATTATCTAAAGTAATCGTTCCTTTTGCTCGTTCTTTCGTATCACGAGGAGGAATTTGAGGGATGTTTCTAAACCGTGCATCCGCACTGCGGATAACATCTCTTGCCTCATCTTGCCGATTCATATGGTTTCCTAAAATATACTCGTAAAACTGGGCATCAATTACTTCAGCATGTAGTAAAATTGTTTGTTCTCTTTGATACATGGCAAATTGTTCTTGAACTTCTTCTGAAAGTCCGCCATCACCGATATAAATCAAATCTGTATCGCATGACATCAAATCTAGCGCAGCAGCTAAAGGATGGACATGTCGATGACTTTCTAAAGTAGGTAAACCTTGATATAACGGACCACGTAAGGCTTCGTCCCCTGCCACAAAACCTTGGATTGTAAAGCCTTGTTCTTTTAGCCAATGATTTTTTTCTTGATACCATTTCCGATCTAATCCAGTTTCGGGACGCGGATAGTAATTATGCCATGCTTCAAGTTGAGAAAAATCTGCATTAGCGACTTGTAATTCTGTGACATCTTGTGGAGTGATCGTGCTGGCGTTTAAACTGATTTTGATTTGATGGCTCCAATTCGCAATTTGTTCATTTGAAAGATGATAATCCATTCGTAACCCAGTAACACCAATCTTTTTTAATGGCTCTAAATCTGCCATCGAAAACCCAGCATGTTTTAAAGCATCTCCAGAAATATCTACCATTAGATCCAATTGATTTTCTTTGGCACATTCGCCTAGTTCTGTTAACCGTTTTTTATATAAACTAGCATCATCTTCAGGAATATGCATAGAAGTAAATATCCCATCAAACCCATTCTTTGCCATCTTTTGGATATAAGCTTTTTTTTCTATCGTTAAAGCTTCATTCATAAAGATCGAAAAACCAAACATCTGTCTCCCCCTCACGCGATGTATCCGTATTCATTTCTATGAACAGAGTATACCTCTTGTGAAATAAAATTTCAACATTTTTATAAAAATAAATTAATTTTATTTCTAAAAGCGTTTTCGTTGATTGATAATGATAGGCGATTTCAAAGATTAATGGCTAATTATATAACTAAAGAAAGAACGACACACCGACTAAAAAGTGTTTCATGCGCTGAATGACAGAACAAAAATACGCATCAATCATTGGTTCATTCTGACCTCTATTTGATTTTATACAACTCATCAGTCCTTATTGACAAAAAGCCACGTAAATAAACGGAAGAATGACAAAAATAGCAAAAACTATTTTTGGATTCTTCCGCTTATCGGTTTCAGAAATCAACTATTTTTTTGATTCATGATACGAATGTTTGACTCCGCTGCTACCCGCCAAAAATGAGTTAAGACTTTATAGTGTTCAGCTCATGTTTACTAGGAAAAGTAACTAATTCCGTATTTTCAACAAAAAAATCAAAGAATGTCTCATTTGGCATAGGATGGAAATAAGCGTTCATGATACGAATCAACGCATTATGACAAACTAATAGGTAGACATTCTCTTCATCAGCAAGACATTCTTCGATCAATGGAACAACTCGAGCATAAACATCTAACACTGATTCACCATTTGGAAAACGCACCGCAAATTCTTGTCGTGCTTCTTGAAAGATTGTTTCATGACTTGGCATCCCGTCGTATTCCCCAAAATCCATTTCGATTAATCGTTCATCTACTTCCATTGGCAAGTGAAGTTTATCGGCAACGGCTTGCGCTGTATCTTTTGCACGTTGTAAAGGGGAATGGATAATCTTCGTGACTGGGATTTGTAATTCTGAAACTTTTTCAGCCAATTTCTCCGCTTGTTTTTGCCCTTTTTCTGTTAACGGGGCATCCGCTCTCCCGCAGACCCGTTCTGCTGCATTCCAAGTTGTCTCGCCATGTCTAGTTACATATAACATTATTCAACGCTCCTTTGTTTGTTCTGGCTCGATTGTAACATAACCAATGAACAAAACAAGTTTCACTACTTATTGATGACAATGAGTTATTTGAGTGAAATGAGTCGATCAGCTATTTTATTTAAGAAGACTTGGTCATGATCCACAACCAACATTGCAGGTTTAAACGATAAAATCAGTTGCTCCAACTGGACTTGATTGAAGACATCTAAATAGTTCAACGGTTCATCCCAAATATATAATTCCGCTTCTTGAGAAAGCGACTTGGCTAGTTCAACTTTTTTGCGTTGCCCCATACTCATCTGTTCAATTCGGTTATGAAAGACTTCTCTTTCCATCCCTAACTTGCGGAGATTATTTAAAAATGTTTGATAATCAACTTTTTGCTTTTCTGCAAATTCACTGAGCGTACCTCGATTATCTTCATAATTCTGACGCACGTAACTGATCGTTAGTTGATTAGGCTTATGGATCGTACCTGCAGTTATTCCATCAAAATCGTCTAAAAGATAATGGATGATCGTAGATTTCCCTATACCGTTTGCCCCTGTCAACGCCACACATTCGTTTTGGTCAATCGTAAAATTAACGGGCGAAAAAAGCAGCTGTTGATACCCCAGTTGTAAATTCTCCACAGTCAGCAATCGTTTATGATGTGTTTTTTTGACATTCATTGTCAAAGGCTCTACATATTCGATATCCTTCAATAATTTTTCTTTTTCCCCGATTTGCGTTTCCATCCGATTCACGATTGCTTTCGAGCGTTTCATCGTTCGAGCGGCATCCGCACCAATTGCACCACGATTCACTCTACGATTTTCGGTATCGATAAACCCAACGCTTTTTTTCGTCTTATCTCCCTCACGAGATCGGGACCACTCTGCTTTTTCTGCTGCAGTTTTCTTCAAGCGCGTGACTTCTTTTTTGATTTTTTCATTTTGGGCAATCTCAAACTCATTTTTTAACTGCTTTTGCTCTTCATATACTGAAAAATCCCCCTGATACAGTTCTAATTGGCTTTTTTCAATGGCTAATACATGATCGACCACTTCATCGATAAATCCGCGATCATGGCTGATCACGATAAATCCTTGATTTTTTTTCTGCAAGTAATTAGCTACTTGTTTTCTTCCGACTAAATCCAAATGATTCGTCGGCTCATCGATCAAAGGAAAATGCTGATCATCAACAAAAAGCAGTGCTAAGAGTACTTTTGTTTTTTCACCACCAGACAGTGTGTGAAATGGTCGCCACAAAATCTCTGGGTCAGTTTCCATTAATTGTAGTTCTCTTTCGATTTCCCAAAGTTCGACATCAGCTATCTCATTCAACGCATCATAAGTAAATTGTGCTTCTTCTCCAATTTCTTGAGGGAAATAGTTAAATTCTTGCTGATGGATAATCTGTCCTTGATAAGGTAGTTTATCTTGTAAAATGTTCAATAATGTCGTTTTTCCACGTCCATTCCGACCGATCAATCCTAATTTCCAAGTGGTATCAAAATTCAATGTAGCTTGATCAAATAAGGGTAGCACTTGATTGTCATAACCAAAAGTTAAATTTTTAATTTCTATCTTCGACATTTATATCCTCCTATAAAAAAGACCAGTCCTATTTTCAGAACTGGTCGCCAAAGAAGGGCTACAAAAAGAGACCCCACCAATGAAAACTCGCCAATTCTGAAAATCTGCCTGCTATTTTTTATTGAGTAAGTGTTTTTCACATTAAATTCTGCGTGAGCAAGCTTCAACGGGCAATCGTTAGACCGTTTCTCTTCACTCAAACATCTTGATTAATGTAATTTATGCACTTTTCTCATTAATAAAATAGCCTTAATGCAGCTTTCAATCATTGACTTAGTTTTTCAATGGCAAGATCCCTCACTTCGTTTTATTTGTCATTAGGTTAACATAATTATTTTTAAACTGTCAACTAAGATAAATCATCTTCCACTAATCGGCTGAGATTATGTGTCATAATCGCTACTTTTTCGAGGGTTTCTTGACGATCTAAGGCTTTTTTCAATTCAATCGGTCCTAGCTGGATACTAAAAACACTTGGCAGAAATTCATCTAATCGTCCAAGATTTTTTTCGCGACTGCCACATAACGCAATAACTTTTTTCCCATGTTTCTTTGCCAGTTTAGCTACACCATATGGTACTTTCCCATTGATCGTCTGCTGATCGATTCGTCCCTCACCTGTGATCACGAGATCTGCTTGTTTGATGGCTTCTTCTAAACCAATCAGTTGAGCAACAAGTGAAAAACCAGAAACCATTTTACCACCGACAAGCAATAACGCTCCACCGATTCCACCAGCAGCCCCACTTCCAGAAACAGCATTTAAATCAATATTAGTCGTTTGTTTTATCTGTTCGGTTAAATTCGTTGCCTGTTTGTCAAGAAATGCTAAAGTTGTTTTTGTACCACCTTTTTGCTTACCGTAAATTTGAGCTGCTCCTTGTGGGCCACTGTAAAAACTTGTCACATCAGCAGCAACTAGCAATTGAACCTTTTTGAATTTCTCACGGCTTTTGCCCCACTCGATTCGTTTCGTCGTCAGCAGTGGATTTCCCTCTGTAGCCCCAACTAACTTGGCTCCTAGCGACTGCAACAGACCTAAGCCACCATCTGAACAGCCACTCCCACCTAATGTGACAATCACCTGATCAACCTCTTGTGTCAAAGCATCTTTCAAAAGTTCTCCCAAGCCAAAGCTAGAAGCTGATCGAATCGTTTGATCAGTTGGCTCCTTTAATAAATCAAGACCGATTACTTCAGTTGATTCAATCACTGCCAGGCGTTTTCCCGCATAAACCGTGAGTAAATATCTGCAACTTACTTTTCGAAAAAGCAGATCTACCCCTTCGATTACCCGCCATTGACCACCTAAAGCATGATAGATTGCCTCTGCTGTTCCTTCTCCTCCATCAGCAATCGGGCGATTGATTTTTTCTCCTTTTTTTGAAAACCAGCCGTTCAAAGCTGCTTGATTTAATTCAAACGATGAGGCACTTCCTTTAAATGAATCAATGGCTGCTAAGATCGTCATTGTCGTTCCTCCTCTGTACGTTGCTCTCATTACTAGTAAGACATGTTTCTCTTTTTTTGACAACCAATACAAGTTGAAAATTTGCAAAAAACAATACTCGGATTGAACTTAGAAACCATTGATGTTGTTTTCTAAAAACAGAAAAGTGACGTTCAAGAATTCACTTCCTTCTTGAACGCCCACTTTCGATTATTGCTATTTGATTCTTGCTGTTTATAAGTGCTTTTTATTTGAAACAACCGACCATGTGGTATTAAGATGCTCATATTTCCTGTTCAAAGAAATTGGTATCACCCTCGTGTTTTCAGTGTCAAATCCACATTGATATACAGTATAATCACAATACACGATTCTGTGCGTAAAATACAAGCATTCATCTGGTAATTCTTCTAACGAATGATAAATCATTGGATTCAGTTCAGTATATTCATTCATTTCGGACATGAGTAGTTCACGATAAAAAATTTGCTTTACAACACTAGGAGCCACAATGAAAATTTCAGTAGGTTGTTCTTCTTTTTCGTCTGTAATCAATGTCATACTTTTGACAAATTTTCTGATCAAGTTGTGATTCCATCTTACTTTTGGATAGTATGTTTCCTTCCAATCATTGAGAATAACTATGATATCCTCATACAGTTTTTTTTCTGCAGTAGTTAATAAATAGATTTGATCAGGGAGAAATACTTGACCATCTGCCCAGATCGTACGAATAAACTGTAAAAATGATTTTTTTAAAATAAAATCATTTTTACAATTTTTGTCAATTCTAGTTACAATTTTTTCGATTAGCTCATGGAGACAAGGCGTGTTTTCAATGAAACTGGTATAAACAACTTCAAAATCTTTTTTCAATAATTCCATATTTTCGTTCGTATAATTTCGTGTGTTAAATAACGAAAAAATATAATACACGTCTTCTTCTTGTATATCTAAATGTTCTTTTTGTTCAGCTAATCCTTGGCTAACAATATGAAATAAAGGCTTTTTTTCAGCTGACTTTTTATCTTCTTCATCAAAATAAAGAGGATATTCTTTACGTCCAATCGCTATTTCAATTCCTCGAACAATCAAAAATCTATCTTCCTCAGAATATCTTCGTTTGAAAAAATGTGTTTCGACAAAATCAATCAATTGGTGACAAGCATCTATTACTTGATGATTTTTATTTTCATACCCTTCCCAATTAATGTATCTCACTAAGGAAAGTAAAAGATTTCGCACGTCAAATTCAGGAATGATAATTTGTTTATTTCTTAAATAGGAATTAGCTTTAAAAAAATCTAAGACTGTCTTTTTGATCGTATAAACTTTACTTAAAGAGATAAACTCAAGATCTGATAATTCCGTACTAGTGAATTGCCCTCTAAAATAATAACTTAAAAATTTTAAAAAATACGATTGTCCATATAAAAACTGTGTTAACTCTGATAATTCAATACCATGTTTAAATATGACTCTATAGATATGCTTTTCTCGCTTAATGTCTTCGATACAATATTCTAAACATTCGGTGATACTTTCAAGATCGTGTAACACAGTAGGCATTGTCACACCTAACATTTTGGCAATATATTCGATATCTATTTCTTGAAATTCAAATAATTGCTCACAAAGATAGACTTTTCTCGAAATATTCCGCTCAATGTAATTTTCCAACATGCCTTTTTCGCTCCTCTAATTTATATATATACTTATTTAAACATATTACTTAAAACCCATTTTTTTTATTTCCTTAAAAGGAAAACGTTTACAAAAACAAAATAAAAAAGTCTGAGCTGGGAAAAAGCTTCTTCCCAGCCCGAACAAACCAATCATTAACTATAAATAAATGACAGTGAAGCATTTTTTGCATCGAGTAAAAAAGATTCAACTAAGGAGGAATCTGTTTTCATCATTCTGCTTAATACTTTCTCGCTAATTTTAGTCAAAAATATCAACATCGAGTTTTTCGACAACATCTTTTAAAAGTTGGATTCCAGCTGCGCTATTACCAAAAGCATCTAATGCTGGGCTGAAAACACCCATGCCATAATAATTAGGAACAGCTACCATTAGGCCCCCACCGACACCACTTTTAGCTGGAACACCGACATGAACAGAAAATTCCCCTGATTCATCGTACAATCCTGCAGTTGTCATAATTGATTTGACAATCGTTGCGCTTTCTTCTGTAATGATTTGTTGTCCACTCCAAGGAGCAATACCTTTATTCGCTAAGACAGCGCCTAACTTGGCAATCCCTTTAGCAGTCACATTTACTGAACATTGTTTAAAATACACATCGAGGATTTCTGATACATCTCCGTCGATCATTTGATTACCTTTCATGTAATAAGCCAAGGAGCGATTAATATCCCCAGTTCTTGATTCAGAACGATAGATTTCTTCGTTCAATGTAATTTGAGGATCATCACAAATTTCTTTCATAAAAGCTAAAATACGATTGAATTTGTCCTCTGGATCTTTTCCGGCAATCAAAGAAGTGGTTGCAATCGCACCAGCATTCACAAATGGATTCATTGGATGATGACGATGATTGAGTTCCATATTCAAAATCGAGTTAAAAGCAAAACCTGTTGGTTCTGTATTGATCGTTTGAAAGACTTTATCGATGCCATTATCTTGGATGGCTAATAATAATACGGGTACTTTTGACATGCTTTCAATCGCAAAACGAACTTGCGAATCACCCGCTTCGATTAATTGATTTTTCTTCAAATCATAAATTGCCATTCCTAATTGTTCCGGATTTACTTGCGCAAGCGCTGGGATATAATCTGCTACATGTCCTGTTTGATAGTAGTGGAAATTTTTCCCAATCAATTGTTCTAATTCTTTGACATCCATTTTAATAACCAGCTTTCAATTTTTATTTATTATTTGCATGTTGAAATTTATGACGACATGCATAAATCGTAAAAGGAATAACTGCAACAATGAGATATGAAATGACTAAAATCGTTTCATAGATTCCATGTTGTCCTGCAGCAATACTTGAAGGTGGTACAAAAGAAATACAAAAAGCAAATAGTGAAGTCAATAATCCTAAACAAGCGACAATGGTTTTGACAACTTTTCCACCTGGCACTTGATAAGCCCGTTCTAATGAATCATCTTTGTAAACTAATTTTAAATAGCCAATAAAAAACATAAAATACAGCATCAAATAGATAACTACTGTTAGTGACATAGCTGCAAGGAAGGATAAATTATTTCCGCCACCACTTAATGTAAAGACAGTTGCCCAAATGGATGCAACGATCCCATTAGCAATCATTAAGTTTGCCGGTACACCATAAGCATTTTCTTTCGCAAAATGTGCAGGTAATAAACCTTCTTCGGCAGCCACATGTAAGGCTTTAGATGGTGAAGTGACCCATGATGCAATTTCTCCAATAACCCCTAAGCACACTAAGATAGCAAGAATTTTTGCAATCCAAGCAAGACTGGGATCAATGTGTCGCAATAAAAATTCAAGAGATTGAATAACCCCTGTATTGAGTGATAATCCTTGTTGAGGAACAGTTGTTGCCACTGTCAATCCACCAAACGTATCCAAAATAATCGCTAATATAACTAATACGAACATCGCTAGTGGATAATTCTTTTTAGGATTTTCCATTTCATTTGCATGACTAGCAGAAGTTTCTACCCCCATATACGCTAAAATAAATGAAACAAAAACGACTAATGTTGGTAATTTTGAAAAATCAGGTATCAATGTTTTCATTGATAGTGACGTTTGTAAGGGTGCGCCAGAAGCCACATAGTGGATACCTAATCCGAATAGAACTAGTGCTGGTAACAAGATCCCTGCAATAAACCCGATCCGAGCAATCAATGAAGTATATTTTGTCCCTCTTAATTGAGACAATAAAATAGCCCAAAAAATAATTAAAAGAATCGCTAATTTCAAAAACTTATTATTTTGGATAGCAGAGATTCCTGTTGCATAAGATAATGCTCCTGTCAGGAAATACAGCATCGTTAAGTAACCAACTGTGATTTCAAACCATTGGAAAAAGATAGCAGCAAATCCAAATCTTTTACCTAGCGTGCGACTTACCCAAGTGTAGACACCGCCTTTTTCCCAGCCTTTAACAGTTGCCATTTCAGCCGCGCATAATGCTACCGGAATAAACCATAACAAACCGCCTAACAACAGGAAGAAAACCAAACTAAAGCCCGATGTCGCAAATGTTGGGTACTCATAAAGTGAAACAACCATTGAGATCGTCATGGCTAAAAAGCCAAAAAATGTTAATTTCTTCGCAGGAATTTTCGCTTTGCTTTCTTGCATGAAACTTCCTCTTTTCTACTATATTTAATTTATTTATTTTCAAAAAACGTGAAATCTAATCCTTCTTCTTGTTCTTCTTTCGTCGTCGTGATGATCGTTAGACACATGATGCTCTTTAAGATACCTGCTGTGAGCGCATAAGCGTATAAGGCAACTAGACAAACACCGATGATTTGAACACCTAATAGGAACCAGCTGTGTGAATCAGAGAGCAAATGAGCATTTGTAGCAAAAAGCCCAATTAAGATGGTTCCAGTAAAACCACCCATGCCATGTACACCCCATACATCAAGTGCATCATCCCAATTTTTCTTCTTACGAAATGCAACAGCATACTGACAAACAATTCCGGCAATGATTCCGATGATGATGGCACTACTTGGATTGATATAGCCTGCACACGGTGTAACTGTTGCAAGTCCAGCGACAGAACCAGTTAAAATGTCGACAAAATCAAAACCATTCCCTCTGATTTTCGCTAAGATCAACCACGTCATCATCGCAAATGCCAACGCAACAAAAGTTGAACCAAAAGCATTGACCGCTTGGTAATCTGCTCGGAGTGCCCCTCCAGCATTAAATCCAAACCAGCCAAACCAAAGAAGACCTGTTCCAATAGCTGCTGCCATCAAACTACTATGTCCTGATCGTTCAGAAGTAGGAATCTTTCTTTGTCCAAGTGTCAAAATACATGCCAGCGAGCCGAACCCTGCAGTCGTATGGATGACAGCACCACCAGCAAAATCTCGGAAGCCTAATTGTGCTAAAAATCCGCCTCCCCATATCCAGTGACAAACAGGGAAATAAATCAGAAGATTCCAAAAAATCAAAAGCAAAACATAACCTTTAAGATTCAATCTTCCAGCAAAGGCCCCCGTCATCAATGGAACGGTGATTACGATGAACATCAATTGATATAAAAAGAACATCAAAAAAGGAATCGTTGCTCCATGTAATAAATTAGGTGCGTTAGAGACATGCTTCATTAAAAAAAAGTCAGCTGGATTACCAATTAGTCCACCGATATCTCTACCGAAAGCTAATCCAAAACCACCAAATATCCACATCAAAGTTGTTATTCCTACTGAAAGAAACGACTGTGCCATAATAGTTGTGATGTTATTTTTCCGTGCCAGCCCGCCATAAAAAAATGCCAAGCCAGGAGTCATCAAGCAAACCATTGCGGTACATAAAATCATAAATGCTGTATCACCTGTATTGATAGGTAAATGATTCATTCGTTTTCACCTCTTTTCTATGGTTTGAGTATAAGAAATTTTAACATCTGTTTTTTGTTTATCTTTTTGCGTTTTGTATCGTCAAATCCGAAATAAACTAAAATATTGGTCTAATTACTTCTTAAAAGTCTTACCTTATTTAATATGTATCCGTTTTTTTAATCACTTTATCTAGCTGTCTGATGGATTTCCAGAGAAAATCCGAACAAAAATAATGCTGTTTTTTGTTTTTTTATTTTGTTATCGTTCAACTTTTTGAACAAAAATAAACTTTCTCTTTATTTTTTTCATTAAACTGAATCATTAGTAAACAAAACAAAAAAGAGTCTGGATATCAATCCGACTCTTTCTATGTAATACATATAAATATGATGTTCGATTTGCACAGAATTGCTTCACACGTTTAAACTCTATTCAATTGCTTTAGTGTTAATCCAAAGATTGGTCCAATCGCTAGTACACATAGAAGTGTTCCGATACCAATAGGGGCACCTAATAATACGCCTACAATGACCATTAGTGCATCTAAACCGATCCGAATAAAAGTTAAACTAAATCCCGTAAATTTAAAAAGCAATTGAGTCAGTGCTTCTAATGCAGCAGATCCTTTGTTTGAAGAAACATATAATCCCGCTCCAACCCCAAATAAAATAGGGGCTAAAAGAACTGCCATGATTGAATAGCCAGTCATGTTAACTGAAAGTTTATTTAGCCATGGTTCAATCTGTCCAATCAGTAATCCCAATCCAAAACCATTGATTAAACTACCGATCCCTAATTCTTTTCGATTGAAGATAGCAACGATTCCTAACACTACTGCATTAAACAACAAACTAGCTACCCAAAAGGGAATATCAATCAACGTCAACATACCTAATAAAAAAACACTGATCGTATCTGCGCCTTTATGTGCAGTGATCAATAATGTGATCGCTAATGCAATCATACTTGTCCCTAAAATCACTTGTATTATTTTTTTTCGTTCTAATCTATTCATTTTTCCTCCATCAAACCAAAAGATCCGCTTGTTGAACAATCAGATATTAAACAAATGACGATACATTTATCATATCTGATACGCCAACTAAACCTATGGAGCCTATTTTACTATTAAATAGGAAGAAATAACTATCAACTATTACGGCTACCACTGAAATAATTAACGTAAAAGTAAGCGATTTATCTGGTATAATGAGAAAATGTTTACATCGTTAAAAGAACGAATGTTTTTCTAAAAATTTCCCCCGCTTTTTCACCCATACATTCTTAATCTTCTTTATGATACTCATATTTTTCAAAGTCTACTTTATCTAGCCATAAGAACCTTTGAGCCCAATTATTGACATCAAAAAAGTTTAAAATGTTCGGATCAACTGGCTGAAAAGGTGAATGCAGGAATTCCGGCAATTCATCCAAATTTCGTTCCTGAAGTAAAAAGATATTTTGAGGATTATAAAAATAGTAGCTTTTAATTGCTTCATTGTCAGTCACTAACTTTTTCTCAAAAAAACTAGATTCAAAAGTTCGTAAAGTGACTCCTTTTTGTCCTGCTCTCATGAGTTCTAAAATTCCTTGTGATTGTGCGGTCAATGCTAAATAATCTGCGTAAGAAAGATAATTCGCCTGCTCATTTCCTCGTGAAGGTAAAATATAATAATTGGTTGTAAGTCCACGCTGTTCAAATTCCTTGCGATAGCTCTCTGCTAGCTCCTTACGACCATTATCAGTGGCACCAAAAAACAAATCAGAAGTGACTTCCACCTGAGGAATCTTCATCTTTTTAGAATAAAATGAACTATTGTGGCGTAATCCAAGTTTTTGCGCCTCTATTCGGTCAAAATGGTATATTTCATCGACGGCCGATTCGTTTTGTGCTTGTTGAAGCATTCTAAAGTGTTCCTCTTCTTTCAAATGATTCCAAAAGTATAAAACGATTTTAGCTGTTGTATAAGGGCGGATCTTCACAGCTATTTCCGTTTCGAATCCATAATCTAAAAAAACGATCAATTCATATTCTTTCAATTTGGGATGGAAAAAATTAAAATACACTGGATCTAATAAATCTTTTCCCGAAATGACATCTAATGAATCAATCGAGGGTAAAAAATACAACGCTTTATCTTTTGCAACCAATAAGATAGGCAATTTTGACATTCTGGTTTCCTCACTTTCCTATGACCATTATGGTTCATTTGATTAATTCAATAGTAACATGAAAATTAGTGATTTTTTGCTATCATAATTTCTTCCCTTAGGAAAAGACAAACAAAACGCTCTCTTATTAGGGTTTGCTCCTACTATCAAGTTTTACGCTTACATAGGAAATTTATGACAAACATATGATGTTTTCATTAAAGTAGAAATTTTTATTTACAGAATTGTTGAAATTGTCAGATAATTTGCTATGATATAAAAAGTTATTTTTCTACTTAATATAGTTATCAATCATTTGACTACGATTGTTTCGTCGTCAATAGTTTAGTCTTAGAAAAGGGGTTGCTTATGGAGAAAACTGAAACAAACAAACTAAAAAAACAACTAAGTTCCAGACACATCACGATGCTAGCACTGGGGGGTGCTATTGGTGCGGGACTATTTAAAGGAAGTGGCGAAGCTATTGGGATTGCCGGTCCTGGTGTCTTGATTGCTTTTTTGATTGGTGGGGCTGTTTTATTCATCGTAATGAATGGTCTTGGTAAATTAGTTTTAGATGACGGGGATACCCAGCATGGATTATCGGGGCTTGTTCGACCTTTTTTAGGTGCCCATTCTGCTGACTTTATCGACTGGGTTTACTATTCATTATGGACGATCAATATTATTGCCGAAGCTGTAGCGGCAGCATCCTTCTTACAATTATGGTTTCCAACGATTCCACCTTGGACCTTTGTCTTAATTCTAGCCGTGTTGACAACGTTGATTAATTTATATTCTGTGCGGTTATTTGCTGAAACTGAGTATTGGTTGGCATTTGCTAAAATCAGCGTAATCATATTGTTGATTATCTTCGGGATATACCTGGTAGGTCATCAAATGTTTGACATTGGGGTCTTTCCTACACTAAACAGTATTACGGATCATGGTGGCTTTGCCCCTCATGGTATGAAAGGAATCGTCAACTCGCTACTCGTAGTTATATATTCTTATGGTGGTTCAGAATTGATTGCGATCACAGTAAGTGAAGCCGACAATCCCAAAAAAGCGATTCCTAAGGCAATTCGTGGAGTAATGGGACGAATCATTTCATTTTATATCATTCCATTGTTCTTGTTGTTAATCATTTTCCCTTGGGATACCTTGGCAAACTCATCTGCTAGCCCATTTGTGATGGTATTTGAAAAAATGCATATTCCATTTGCCGCTGATCTTGTAAACTTTGTGATCATCTTAGCGCTCTTTTCTTCCATCAACTCAGGTGTATATGCTTCTTCACGTTTGCTGTATTTCCGTTTAAAAGACAAAAAAGGTGCAGCAAAAAAACTATCTGTTTTGAATAAACACCATGTTCCACAACGTTCCGTATTATTTTGCGCAAGTGTTTTATATTTAGGCGTTGTTCTTTCTTACTTTGTTGGTGACAAACTATTTGGCTATTTGGCTGGTTCTCTTTCCTACACTGTCTTAGTCATCTGGCTTATGATCAGTATTGCAGCCTTTATCCTTGCATTAAAGAAAGGTTCTCTTTTTGAAAAAGGGGTAAACTTATTAGCAATCGTAGTTTTAGGATTGATCTTTGTGGGAATCTTCTTCACTAATTCAATTGGCGTGACATTATTGACTGCCCTTCTTTACTTGGTGATTTTCTTTAGCTACCGCAAGAAAAATGATATCTTTGCTTAATAGCCCTATAAATAGCTTGAGTTCCTTAAGCTAAAAACAAGCAACTAAGTTGTACCAAACAATTTAGTTGCTTGTTTTTTTGTAAGCTGAGAAGATAAAAGTTGGGGAAAAAATAAAAGGAGTGTTTTTAAATGAAAAAGTATTGGAAATTTTTATTAATGATTGGGGTATCGACCGTCATCATGTTTGGTATGATGTATTTGAATGTCTACTCGATCGATCATCTTTTCTTTAGTCGTACACGGGTGTTCATGGCATTGATGATGGGCGCTGTAATGGCGATCATCATGCTCTTATTTATGTGGAAAATGTATGAGAATAAAACATTGAACAAAATCATTTTAGGGGTAAGTGTCTTAGTATTTGCCGGTTCTTTGTTTATGGTCCGTAGTCAAACAACAGTCAGTGATGTCGCTTGGATGAAAGCCATGATCCCTCATCATTCGATTGCTATTTTAACCAGTAAACGTGCCAATTTGAAAGATCCTGAAGTCAAGAAATTAGCAAACGACATCATCGAAGCGCAAGAAAAAGAAATCGAACAAATGAAGAAGTTGATTGAAGAACAAAAATAAGTATATCGTAAAAAAACGCCCGAAACATTGCTGTTTTGAGCGTTTTTTTGATTCAAATATTCCGAGAGTTTATTCGTTTGTATCGATACCAAGCGTTCCATTCGGCTTTTCGTCTATTTTTTCGATCCCTAATCCAGTAAAGGCGCTAACCATTGAAAAAACTGGTGAGAGTAAACTGAAAAAGACAAATGGTAAGTATGTGAGGGTTGGAATCCCAAAGGTACTAGCTACAAAGCTGCCCGCAATTCCCCAAGGTACAAGGTAATTGATCACTGTGCCACCATCTTCTAACGTTCTACCTAAAACAGTTGGGTCAAACCCAGCTTTCTGGTAAGTCTCTTTGAACGCATTCCCAGGTAAGATAACTGATAAAAATTGTTCTCCAATAAAGAGATTGACACCAATACTTGTCATCAATGTGGTGAAAATCAATTTTGGTGTATTGGTCATTTTCTTAGAAACGACATCCATAACAGTTGAAATCAAACCGAATTCAATGAGTAATCCACCAAGTGATAATGTTAAAATGATCAAAGAAACAGTTGGCATCATACTTTCGATCCCACCACGACTAAGTAATGAATCAATTTGTTGATTGCCAGTAGTTGCAACGAATCCAGATTCAATCACTGTCGCTAAACTACTAAGAGAGGTTTGCGGATTCTGAATAAAGATCATCCCCACCGCCACAGCTATATTTAACAGAATAGTCAAGATAGCTGGTACTTTTTTCCAAGCACATAATAACATTAAGAACAAGGGAATCAACGACCAAAAAGAAATTGTAAAGTTTGCTTCCAGGATATCAGTGACTTCTCGGATAGCCGTTAGACTAGTTTCTCTATTTGTGTGTCCAAGAACCATGAACAAAAAGAAGGAAACGACAAAAGCTGGAACCGTAGACCACATCATATGTTTGATGTGCTTGAATAGATCGGCATCAACGATTGCTGCGGCTAGATTGGTTGACTCTGACAAAGGAGACATTTTATCTCCAAAAACAGCACCTGAAACAATTGATCCCACGACTAACGCTGGATTAATTCCTAATGTCGTACCAATACCGAAAAATGCGATCCCAATCGTTGACATGACAGTAAAAGCACTCCCTACTGCACTACCGACGATAGCACAAACAACAAATACAGAAGGAACAAACCACTTGACACTTATCAATTTAAAACCAATAACCATAAGTGTCGGGATAATTCCTGCTTGGATCCACACCGCAATCAGTGCGCCGACTAATATAAAGATAAAAATCGGAATGATTCCCGGTTTGATTCCATTGATAATTCCTTCATGTAACCACTCTGTTGGGTATCTTTTCACTACAGCGTAAAGCATGATCATTCCAATTGCTGCTAAGATCGTAATGTTTGGTGATAATTTTAATCCGACAACCCCAATTGCTATACTTGCCACAATCACCAATAAGACAAATACAGCTTCTTTAAAACTCGGTTTTCCTTTTTTCTTCATAATCATTCTCCTTTTTTAGTTAATCGAAGTACTAAAAAAGAATAGATATCGAATGACTCCGCCACAATTCATGGGCATTTCCCCCTCTAATCAAACAAAAAGAACTATTTTCAACTAAGGACGAATGACTCCGCGGTACCACCTTAATTAAAAACAGTTCTGTTTTTCACTTTGATTTAACTATTTAGTTTTTATTCCTTTTCATGTAATTCGACATTTCGGCTTGATCGGTTCGCAGCTACCACCGACTTTCTGAACAAAACACCTGAAACGCTACTATGTGAAAAGTTGACTTTCATGAAGTTTACCTTCTGCGAGATTTTTTGTCAATACAAAATGACTATTTTTTTCAAATCATAAATCATTATTTATTTAAAAAGTCGAACCAGTTAACTGACTTTTTTCTAAAAGTTGTTGGTGTTCTTCCTGAATCTTTGTCAATAAAGCTGGTTGTTCGAATAAATCTAAAGCGGTAGCCGCTAATAGTTCTGCTGCAATGGCGATCGATGCCAACCCTTTTTCACTTTTTGCGGCTGCTTTAAACTCTTCCGAATGTCCAGCGATATACTCATCTGAAATCGAAATAGTTGGTTGAATCGTCGGAATCACTTGACTGACATTCCCTACATCAGAGGACCCTAAGCTGGTCTTTTCTGTTACATCGATTTCCGTTTCTGGAACTCCAGCTGCTTTTGCATGTGTAAAAAACAACTCATCGAAAGAAGGTGTCGGAATCATATGATCTACCGCATTTTGAAACAAACCAAATTCATAGCTTGTGCCCGTACTCAATGCAGCCCCTTTCACGATTTGTTCCACTTTTTTAAAGACTATATCTAATGTTTGTCGATTGCCAGCACGTAAATAAAAACGTCCTGCAGCATATTCAGGGATGACGTTAGCAGCAACTCCGCCGTTAGTGATGATCCCATGGATATTGACATCTTTAGGTAATTGTAAGCGTAGTGCGTTGATACCATTAAAAACTTGGATCAGTGCTTCTAGTGCGTTAACTCCCTTTTCGGGTGCTGCAGCAGCGTGAGAAGCAACTCCATAAAATTTGATATCAACTGGATCATTAGCTAGCGATTCGGTTGTTTTTCCGTAACGGTAAGCTGGATGAGCACATAAAGCAGCCGCCACATCGTCAAATAATCCCTCACGAACAAAGCTCCCTTTCGCTGAACCATTCTCTCCTCCTTCTTCCCCTGGTGTTCCATACACTCGGATCTCACCACCAATTTCGTCAATTTGTTTCTTAATGATACTCGCGGCTAATACAGAATACGTTCCAAAAAGATTATGTCCACACGCATGTCCAATTCCAGGAAGTGCATCAAATTCAGCTAAAAATGCAATCGTCGGACCTGGCTTATCTGAGCGATAGCTAGCAGCAAATCCTGTACGGTGTCCAGCGACCTCCTTTTCAACTGTAAAGCCTTCTTTTTCTAATTGGCGAATCAAAGCAGCAGATGAATAAAATTCGTAATTGCTCACTTCTGGATGTTGATGGATATCCAAGGCAAGTGCTTGATATTCTGGTAATCTTTCTTGGATCGCTTTTTTCAATAAACTGGATCGATTCGTTGAAATAGTTGATGTAGTCATAAAAAAATTCCTCCTTGTATGCTGGCTTCAGATAAAAATTTCTAGTTCATTTGAGCTGTACTTTCTGATGATGCTCATTTACGACCAAAGGTTTTCCATGCTGGAACACTCGAACCTTTTGACGTTTCTTCAATGACTTTAGCAGTTGCTTCAGTTTGATAAGTATCAACGATTTTTTGATACGTACGGTTTGTTTCATCTTCTTTTCGGGCAACAATGATGTTGACATAAGGGCGGGCACGATCATCCACTGGTTCTAAGAAAATTGCATCTTTCGTTGGTGTGAACCCTGCATCGACTGCTACCCCACTATTGATGACCGAAAGACTCACATCGTTTAGCGCACGTGCTGTTTGCGAAGCATCCAATTCTGTGAGCTTAAGTTTTTTATCGTTTTCTGTCACATCAGAAATCGTCGGAGTCTGTCCCTTCGATGGATCAACTTTGATCAGCCCCGCTGATTGAAGAAGAAGTAAAGCGCGTCCCCCATTGGTTACATCATTAGGGATGGCTACTTTTGCACCTTCTTTTACTTCCTCAATCTTTTTGATCGTATTGGAATAGATTCCTAATGGGGCATTTACGGTGTTTCCGATTGAAACTAGATTTGTGCCATGTTCTTCATTATAGTTATCTAAAAAGAACTGGTGTTGAAAGGCATTCAAATCAATTGAGCCATCAGCTAAGGCCGCATTTGGTTGATTATAATCGGTAAACTTTACATATTCTAATTCAATATTCTCCTTTTTTAGACGTGCTTTTACATCGTCCCAAACATCTGTATCTTCACCAATCACCCCTAATTTGACAGTTGTTTCTTTTGTTTTTGTATCTGCCTTTCCTTGACTACAGCCTGCCAGCCAAAATAATGCGACGAATGTCACTACAGCAAATCGAATCACTTTTTTCATTTTTTCTCCTCCATTAATGTGATATTTTTTTAATTAAAAAATTACTGATAAATTGACTTAAAAACACCAATGCCAAAATCAATAATGTCGCAACAACCGTTACGTCTGTTTGAAATCGATTATAGCCCCGAGAAATAGCTAAATTTCCTAAACCACCAGCTCCTACAGCACCTGCCATTGCGGTTAAGCCAATAACATTGATGATCGTTAAAGCTGAGACACGAATGATACTAGGTAGTCCTTCCAGTAAATAAACACG
Source organism: Enterococcus sp. DIV0691 (assembly GCF_051711145.1). NCBI lineage: Bacteria > Bacillati > Bacillota > Bacilli > Lactobacillales > Enterococcaceae > Enterococcus > Enterococcus sp. DIV0691. The sequence goes on along the minus strand of NZ_JBIOLY010000001.1, from coordinate 654,807 downwards.
AAAAATGATACCCAATGGACTCGTTCCCATTGCTTGTGCAGCTTCGATAACACCGGGATCAACTTCAAGCAAGGCATTTTCGATTTGTCGAGCAAAAAAAGGAACGATGCCGACAATCAAAGGAACTAGTGCTGCCGTTGCTCCAATTGTTGTTCCGACAATAAAACGAGTCGTCAATGCAAGTAAAGAGAGTAAAATGATAAATGGAATGGATCGTACGATATTGATCACCTTATCAAAAAGTTCAAAACATAAGCGGTTTTCAATTAATCCTTTAGGGCGGGTAACGACTAAAACCACCCCTAATATAATGCCCAAGATTCCCCCAATCAAAGCAGACCAGAAAGTCATATATAGTGTTTGCTTTGTCGCTTCAATGAATTCATCTGGGATCAAATAAACATTTGGCAGATAGCTTTTGAGCCATTCGTTCATCTTAAACGCCTCCTTCAACGAGTTTGATTCTTTCTTGTGTTTCATGTTTTTGTAAGAGATTGACTTTGATACCTAATTGGATCAAATAATCTAGAGCTTTTTGTTTTTGAATGCTATCTCCCGCTAAAGTTACCACCAAGCTACCTATCGGTGTTTCTTGCAGCCATTCGATATTGCCATAAAGAATGTTTGCTGTTACTTGGTATTTGCTATACAACTGGGCAATCAATGGTTCATTCGTTTGGCTCCCCACATAACTCAGTTCAACTAGCCATTTATCCGTAAGCTCTTCTGCAAAGCCTTGCTGTCCAGTAATCTTTTCCAATGCTTGATCTAAGTGAGTCGCTGTACGTATAAAATCTTTCGTTAGTTCTTCTTTTGGATGACTAAAAATTTGAACACTACTTCCACTTTCGATGATTCGTCCAGCTTCCATCACCGCCACTTTATTACAAATTTCTTTCACTACTTGCATTTCGTGGGTGATCAAGACGATCGTTAATCCTAATTGGCGATTTAATTTTTTGAGCAGCGCTAGAATTTGATGAGTCGTTTTTGGGTCAAGGGCACTCGTCGCTTCATCACAAAGCAATATTTTGGGATCATTTGCTAAAGCTCTCGCAATCGCTACTCGTTGTTTCTGTCCTCCAGATAATTGGTTGGGATAGGCAGAAGCTTTTTCCTTCAATCCTACTAAATCCAGTAAGTCACTTACTTTCTGACGACGTTCCTGTTTTGATTTCCCAGTATACTTTAAGGAGAAATCAACGTTGTCAAAAATTGTGCGACTTTCCATTAAGTTGAAATGTTGAAAAATCATACCAATCGTTTTCCGTTCTTTTCTTAATTCTTTTGGTGTGAGATCACTTAAATTCGTCTGCTGAATGATTACTTCCCCCTTCGTTGGTTTCTGTAAGAAATTCATCACACGAACAAGCGTGCTTTTCCCTGCCCCAGAGTAGCCCACAATGCCATAGATATCTCCTTGGGACACCGATAAATTCACTTCATTGACAGCTGGGATGTCTTTACCTTTTTGCTCAAAATGGACACTGATGTTTTTTAACTCAATCATTCGTTCTCCTCCTTGTTGTATAATAAAAAAGGCATCCTCAAGAAAATGAACTCAATCATTTCCTTGAGGACGCCCTTTTGCGTGTTACCACCTCATATTCAAGCCACATTCACATGTCGCTCCTCTTCAAGTACAAACATACTCTAGCGAGATACCGGTCGCAGCCGTTACCGCCTCACAAAATGCTTGGGGTAAAATGCTCAGTAGCCATTTTCCAATCGTTCCTCTTTGCTTCTTCTCAGCTCCCGAAGCTCTCTGTTAAAAGATTTCCAACTGTACTTACTACATCATTGCAAAAAAATATATAAAAAAATCCTCTTACCAACAAAAAATGTTAGTAAAAGGACGACGAATCGTGGTACCACCTTTATTCGGAAGTTTCCTTCCCTCTAGCCAACGTCTCATTCCTGAGAGATTGGGGTTCAGTTTAACGGTTGAACGACGACCGAATTTATCTACTTATCGACAAATTATTCTCCAAGGCCATTTTCAACTTTGCGGATTTGACTCTTTTCACCAAACAGAGCCTCTCTAAGAAATCGTTCAAGTTTACTTTCCTTATCAACGAATATACTTATTTAGTTGTTGCGAATAATTTACCGTACTCATAATTAAAAGTCAAGGAAGAAGTTTACAAAAAAAATGATTGAATTATTTTGTTGTTTTTTTATCTAACATTTCAATAACAGTTCGTAAGTCGTTTCCTTCAGCAAGTAAATTTAATTTTTCTTTTTCTTCTGCTGTATAATTTCGTTCAAAACTAGTATCTGGAATTAAAACAATGCCTATCCCAGCTCGGGAAGCAGAAGTAGCTCCAACTAAAGAATCTTCCACTGCAAATGCTTCTGAAGCAACTAATTTTGTTCTTTCTAAAGCGGTCAAGTAAGGAACAGGTGAAGGCTTGTTTTCACTTACTTCATCACCGAATGTCATCGTATCAAAATAATTAGCCAAATCAAATTGGGCTAAGATATCAGTCGCTCTTTTAGTAACTGTCGTTGTCGCTAATCCAAGTCGTAAGTCTCGTTTTTTTAATTCGGCTAAAACTTCTTTCGCATAGGGTTTTAATTGTATCCCACCGTTATGAAGCTGTTGATAAAAATATTCTTCACGCTTGGCACGAACTTCTTGAACTTTTTCAGGGCTTCCAGCTGCTTTCACTAAAATGTCAAAACTTTGCTTCCAGTTTTTACCTCCCCAAGCATCTACTACTTCTTTGGGAATCGCTAAATCATACTGTTGGAATCCCCATAACCAACCATCACGATAAGTTTTCTCCGTGTCAACTAATAGTCCATCTAAATCAAATATTGCGCCTTTCATTTTTCACTATTCCTTTCAGAAAACAATATCCATAGTTTAGCATGTTTCATTGTTATTTGCACAGAACGAATCATATTTTCCTTTCATAATAAAATGAAAGGTGTAGAAAAAAATGAGTCCGAGGCACTTTTGAAGTGCCCCGAACTCATGATTAGAGGTGAGAACGGACGGGTAAACGGTGTTCATTCATCAACTCCTTGCAATAAGCCTGAATTTTTCAAAACATGAGAAGCTGTTTCAAAAAATTCTTTCTTATTGTCTTCGGAGCTACCCGATGACTTCACAACCTCTTTTTCACGGTGTTCATTCATCAACCATTACAATAGTTCACCAAATTTTTTAATATAGAATTTTTTGACCATTGTCACTAATGTCAAGTAAGCTAAAATCGTTACGACTAACCAAGTCCAGTAAGTTCCTGGTAACGGCATCAAACCTAGTTCTGCACCAAAGCCTGTAAATGGCAGAATCGAACCTACAACGATTCCTAATGTCGTAATCGTAAACATCGCAAATGTCGCATTGCTTTGGATAAATGGAATCTTTGGTGTCCGTAGTGCGTGTAGGACTAATGTTTGTGACCATAATGATTCAACGAACCAACCTGCATGGAACAACGCAATAAATACGATCTTTTGTTGTGCATCTAATGTATGGAAATCTCCACCTACAACTGCTGGACAAATGATAAAGTACATCAATAAGTAGGTAGTGATATCAAAAATCGAACTCGTAGGTCCAAAATACACCATAAATTTCCCAATGCTTGATGCTTCCCATTTTTTAGGCTCATGTAAGTATTCTTTATCCATTTTATCCCATGGAAGTGAGATACAAGACACATCATAAATCAAATTCAAAAAGAGAATTTGCAATGGCAACATTGGTAAGAATGGTAAGAATGTGCTAGCAACTAAGACAGAGAACATATTCCCAAAGTTTGAACTTGCAGTTGCCTTGATGTATTTCATGATGTTCCCAAATGTTTCTCGACCAGATAAAAGACCTCTTTCTAAAATCGTTAAATCTTTTTCTAGTAAGATCACATCGGCTGATTCTTTTGCGATATCTACTGCTGTATCAACCGAAATACCGATATCCGCTACTTTCATTGCCGGTGCATCATTGATACCATCACCTAAAAAGCCCACGGTATGGCCATTTTGACGTAAAGCTGTCGTTAAACGAGCCTTTTGTTGAGGATTCAATTTAACAAATACTTCATGATTTTCAGCAACTTGTGCTAATTCGCGATCATCCATTTCTGAAATCTTTTCGCCAGTGATCAATTCATTAATTTCCAGACCCACTTGACGACAAACCGAACGAGTGACTAATTCATTATCACCAGTTAAGACTTTGACTGCGACACCATGATCTTTCAATGCTTTTAGTGCTTGTTTCGTTGTTTCTTTTGGAGGATCAAGGAAAGCAAGGTATCCAATCAATACCATATCTGACTCATCTTTCACTGAAAATTCGCCAACTACGCTTGGGTTTGTTTTTTGGGCCACTCCGATTACACGTAGACCATCTTCATTTAAATCTCTCACTTTTGCAAGAACTGATTCTCTTTTTTCATTGGTTAATGGACTAACGATCCCATCAATGTCGATGTAATTAGAGATACTCAACATCTCTTCGATCGCACCTTTGGTAATCATTTGTGTTTTACCTGCGGTGTCCTCTACAACGACACTCATCCGACGACGTTCAAAGTCAAATGGAATTTCATCCACTTTGCGGTAATTGATTTTATCGGTTGCTAACGTTTGTTTGGCTTCATCAATAATTGCTACATCCAACAGATTTTTTAAACCTGTTTGATAGTAACTATTTAAATACGCATGGCGTAAAACACGATCATCTTCTTTACCAGAACAATCCATGTGGTATTCTAAAATGATTTTATCTTGAGTCAATGTCCCAGTTTTATCCGTACATAACACGTCGATCGCACCAAAGTTTTGGATCGCATTCAAATTTTTGATGACCGTTCCTTTTTTCGCCATCACACTAGCGCCTTTAACTAAGTTCGTAGTAACAATCATTGGTAACATTTCAGGTGTAAGACCGACTGCTACAGATAAACCGAATAGAAAAGCTTCTAGCCAATCCCCTTTAGTCAACCCATTGATAACGATAACTGTTGGTGCCATTAAAGCCATGAATTTGATCAATAACATGGATGTTTTATGAATACCAATTTCAAAGCTTGATTTGATCGGTTTTTCAGAGAGCGTTTGAGCCACATGTCCAAATAATGTTTCATTACCAACAGATACAATAATACCTTCAGCACTCCCGCTGATAACGTTACTTCCCATAAAAGCCAAATTTTCATAACTAGTTTCACTCAAAGTCTCATCATCGTAAACAATCGCTTGCTTTTCGACAGGGTAACTTTCACCAGTTAAGGCAGCTTGTGAAATAAATAAATCTTTAGCTGACAACAGACGCATATCTGCAGGAATCATATCACCTGCTGATAATCGAACAAGGTCTCCACAAACGATTTCTTCCATTGGAATCTCAGTATAATCACCGTTACGTTTAACTGCTGCGGTTACTTTTACCAATGATTTTAATTTTTCTGCGGCTTGGTTAGAGCGAACAGATTGAACCAACGTCATCGTTCCACTGACGATGACCATCGTAAAGATGATAATTACTCCAAATAAATCTTTATCCCCAGGAGCGGCTAACACGTATTCTGTGATAAATGAAATCACTCCGAGTGCAATCAATACCAAGGTGAATGGTGTAATATAAGCTTTTAAAGCTTCTACAATAAAGGGTGTTTTCTTCCCATAAGAGATTGAATTTTCACCATATTTTTCTCTTGATTCTTCAATTTGTTCGTCTTTCATTCCTTGATCAGTCGAATGAAAGAAGTTCAATAATTCTTGTTTTGTCTTTCCTGCAAATGCAGCATACATTTTTTGTGTATCTCTCTTTTTTTCCATCTCATTTTTCTCCTTAGACCCAGTAAATATAAGCAACACTTATTTAAGCTGGGTTATTTTTAGTTAGTTGAGTAATGGAGAAAATGCTGTATTTAAAGGGGCTGAAAACAGATAGATAATAGCCTCAGCCAGCAATTTCTCTCGCATTATTTTCTTCGCAGGACTGTCATCCATTTGTTCTCATCTCCTTTAACTTGATAGAATTGTTCTTGTTTCTCTTTCGTTTTAAAAGCATCAACTTCCCAACGAAACCACCTCCATTTTTTGTTTGTTAGGATTGTTTCAACACAAAAAGACCTTTCATCAAAAATTCAGCGAAAGGTCGAAAAAGCACATAAAAAAAAGCTTCTTTGATCTCATCGTTGAGTTTTGACACTGTACAACGTAAAAAGCAATTCCTTGCTTTTAGCTACCTTATGAAAAGCCTTGTCTCGACAATTCCTGTTCTACCCATTGGCGTCTCTCGACGTTTTTGGGCAGTAGCCTGTGTTTGTATAGGAGCCTCACCTAACAAATCCTATTTAGTTTTCCTTCGTAAATATAACAACTTATGCACCGATTGTCAAACTTATTTTTTGCTTTTTCCAAACATTTATGGTAAATAAATTGTTTTTGCTTGATGGGGTTAGAAAATTCTTATTGTACTTAATAGCCCGCATGTTGATCAGCTTTTTCACTTTGATTGTGGGTTTACTCAGACACCAGTATAATAAAGGTATAACAAAAAAAGGGGTGTATCAGATGGAACGTACATTGGTCATTATCAAACCGGATGGTGTCAGACGTCATTTAATTGGGCGGATCATCCAACGATTTGAAGAAAAAGGATTAGCAATTACTGAAATGAAGTTTGCAACAATGACAAAAGAACTCGCACAAGAGCATTATCATCACTTAAGCGGTCGGAGCTTTTTCGATGAATTGATTGATTATATGACCTCGGGACCAGTAGTCTATCTTGTTTTAGCTGGAGAGGATGTCATCGATATCGTCCGTAAGATGGTCGGTGCAACTAAAGCTGTAGATGCTGTTCCTGGAACGATTCGTGGAGATTATGCCTTACCTGGAACTGAAAATATCATTCATGCATCTGATTCAAGAGATGCTGCAACCAATGAAATCAATCGTTTTTTCCCATTATTCGATACAAAAAAGCAAAAATCTGAGATCGTTCATCCTGAATGACCAAACAGATTTGCTCTTACTGATAGTTGAGTGAAAGAGCAGAAAAGTACCTGACAGTTCGTTTAGTCAATGATTGTTGCAAGGTCTTTTCTACTCTTATTCACTTGTCTTACTTATTCTTGTTCTATATTGGCAATCTGTTCAAACAACATCATTTTTTTCTCTTCTTCTTTTATCACTTCCAAGAGTTTCTCTTCAAGACGTTTGCGCTCTTTCTTGCCTAGGGTATACTCGATGACCGTAAAAAAAGTATTCAGCTCTTTTGAAAGTGGCTCACCTAAGGCTTGTGCAATCAGCTTTCTGTAGTATTCTGTCATCAAACTTTCATAAATGATTGTTGATTTTTCTTTGTGTGCCAAACTGCGAGACATATCGAGGTTGATACTACGCGCTTTTTTGAAACGTTTTTTATCGATATAATAAAGCGTGAGATTCATTAAAAATGTAAATAAATAGTCTTCATTCAAAGAATCGGTCATTTGTCGCATTCTTTTTTTGATTTTCAAGTAATGATTATCTAGAAATGAATCACTGAAAATATAGGGATACTTGGAAAGAATATCTAACTCAAAATGACCATATTCCCTGATTTTCATAAAGTATTCTTCAATCGTGCGACACTCATATCCTAGAAATTCTAATTGCAACTCCCTTTTTCCATTCGTCTGCCAAAACATCTGTAGATTTAACATTAAATAGTATAAATCAGCTGTTTTTTTATATTGCTTTCGGTTGTTGGCAATTTCCTTATAAGGATCAAAGTTCTCTTCTTGGATTTTATTTAAAAGATGCCTACTTTTCTTCGTTTTTTTGGGTTCTTCAAGCTGATTACGTAACCATTCATATTCGGCCAAAGAAATATTTAAGCGTTCCAAGAAGGCTTTTAGTGTACAAAAAGAGATCTTCTTTACGGTATGATTTTCGATTCCTACTAGAGATGTTTTAGAACAGATTCCCTTTGCTAACTGTGTTTGTGTCAACTTTCGATTCACTCGAAGTTGCTTGATTAATTCTCCATCATACATAATTGATCGTTACCAAAACCAATAACTGAGTGAGTGCCATGTACGAAACAGTTGATCTTTCATCCTTCTTGTAACACTTCTACAACACGTATCACATGACCGTTTGTATGATAAGAAATGTTTAGCCAAAGTGTTGAAAAATAAATTAGCTGCTTGGATCTGTGCTTCTATATGTACATGTTCGTTCATTGCCAGTTGTTGTTTTGATTAAACGTTTCCCCTCCTTGTTGTTTCTGATTTTTATTCTTCGGTCAACCTATAGCTGACAAGTTTATCCTATTTTCCTTTTCTATTTTTATTTGATTCAACTGAATTCAGCCATCATTTTTTACACCTATCCAAATTTCCTCGGATTTTTCACTTCCAAAAGAATCGCTGTAAAAAATTTGTTTCCTTCACTAATTACATACGCTAAAATAAAAAAGTTTACGAATTATATAAAAAAAACTTCCAAAAAAGTGAAAACAAATCGACTTTTTTGGAAGTTTTATCAACTATTCATTTAATTATTATCATCTGTTTCTGCAGGGTAAAGGTTAGTCGTTGTTTTATTTCCATTTTTAGAATAAACACTCGTGGACTTGCTTCCTTTTTGTTTTTCAATGGTTTCATTTTTCTCTGCATCATTTTTATAATCATACTTTTTAGGATCAATCGTTTTAAAGTTATCTGGTACATAGAAACGTAATAGATTCTCTTGATTCAACTTATCAGATAAACTTAAAGCCGTTTTGACTTGATTCTGATCTTTTTCCACTTCTTTTTGGATACCAGCTTTTTTAGGATCAATGATTTCCCCTGTTTGGTTATCATAAGTTTTTCCATCTAAAACGGTATATTTAGGTGTCACAAAATTACCATTTCTAAAGGCAACCAACTGATCATGCTGTGGTGAAAGCAAATCTGTACCAAAATGGATATAGTCTTTATCATTGATTCCTACTAAGTGTAACAGGGTAGGTAACACATCAATTTCGCCACCATATTCATGATTGATCTCACCTTTTTTATAACCTGGAATGTGGAACATCAATGGCACTCGCTGCATTTGAGCATTATCAAAATCATCCCAAGTAGTAGGGTCTTTTCCTAAGGCTTTCGCCAAGTCTTTATTATCCGTATTGGATATTCCAAAATGATCTCCGTAGATGACAAACATCGAATTTTGATAGATACCGGATTTTTTCAAATACGTAAAGAATTGTTCCAACGATTGATCTAAATAATGAGCTGTCCGGACGTAATCATCTACTCTGCTATTGCCAGTCTTCAATGATGGGAAATTAAAATGTTTATCGTCTGTATAGTATGGCGTATGATTGGTTACCGAAAGAAACTTAGTATAGAACGGTTGTTGTAAATGTTCCAAATATTTAGCTGATTCTCTGAATAAGTCCTTATCTAAAATACCATATCCCAACGTTTCATCTGAACTATTGAAATAAGAACGATCAAAGAAGTTGTCATAGCCTAAATTTTTATACACATGATCTCGGTTCCAGAAGCTCCCGACATTCCCATGGAAAACCGCGCTCGTATAACCTTGCTGTTGCGCCAAGATTGCTGGAGCAGCTTGGAACGTGTTATCTGAACCTAACTCGGTAAACAAAGAACCTTGTGGTAAACCAAAAGTTCCCGTCTCTAACATATTTTCTGCATCACTTGTTTTTCCTTGTCCAACTTCATGGAAGAAATTGTCAAAGCTGATCGTTGATTGATTCTTATAGATACTATTTAAGAATGGCGTTACTTCTTGACCATCTACCTTCATATTGATTAGAAATTGTTGGAAGCTTTCTAAATGCAGGACAATGATGTTTTTCCCTTTAGCCACGCCAAATGTTGCTGGATTAGGAGCAGCATAATGATTTTCGGTGTATTTTCTCACTTCTTCCACACCATTACTACTTGCATGCGCACGAACACTACTTGTCATCCCAGTTTTGATAGCATCGTAAATAGTATAGGCATCGATTCCCAAATATTTGACGATGTAAGAACGGTCAAACGTCCGTTGCAACAATTGGGGACGATTTGCTTCACTAAGCGCTAAATTTCCTGAAAAAATCAACGCTGACAGACAAGTGACTGCGATCGCCACTGGTTTAGAGACTGCAGGACTTTTTACTGGTATTTTTTTAACAAACATCCAGATGATGAGTCCTACAAATACTAATATATCCAACCAATACAAAATGTCATGAGGTCTCATTAATGCAAAGGAACTTCCTGATAAACCTTGCGAAACTTTAGAAAAGCCTAGAATAGACTTTACGGTCACGAAATCTGTAAATTCTCGATAAAAAATAATATTCAAATAAAGCAAAAGCGTATTTAAAATATCAATGATTAAAAGAACAATCAATGCGGGTTTCAATTTTTTTATATATAATGCTAAACCAAAAAACAACAATGTCGTTGCAATTGGATTAATCCACAGAATAAAGTATTGGATGCTGCCTTCAACGCCCAATGAAAAATCAACGTAATAGGCAAAGATCGTTTTCAGCCAAAAGAAAAAACTAGCTGTCAAAACAATCAGCAAACGATTTTGGCACAATTTTTTCAAATGTGTCACAAGTATCACTTCTCTCTTTTATTTTTTTTTATTCTGCTCCTAAAAAATGAAAATTTCCTAAAAAAAGGGTTATTTTAAGATTTTTTTTAGAAATGAAGGGAGCAATTATGGATATCTATGCCAAAAAAAAAGAACCCCTCGGACTAAATATGTCCATCCTGAGGAGTTTTTGTTAGCTGTTTTTGTTTTGGTCAACCTGAACTACAATAGTTCTAGTTATCGAATGAAGCAAGAACAATCAGTCAAAGATTCAGCAGAAAACAGTAACTTAGTAAAAACAAATGAACTTTCATCATTTCAAATGAATGACTATCATGCACCTCTCAGTACTTGAGCTGGAAAAGACGGGCTGTCTCATCTATTTCCCAGTTTGTGTACTCTTACTAAAATACTCGTGTTACTTTGCCTTCTGTTGCTGACTTGCTTTGCTGTTTTTTGTGCTATTTTTAGTTGTACGACTCGATTGCGTCTTGGACTTACTTTGGGTCGTACTTTGAATTGTTTCCGAACGTTCAGAAGAACTTTCCTGAGTCGGCTCAACCTGAGTCGTATCAGAATTTTCTTTGACTTCTTTATTCATTTTTATCCAATCTTTCAGACGGGTACTAACAACCTCACGATTCACCTTATCTGAATAGCTGGTTATTACTTTTCCGTTCTTTAATCGAGCTAGTTTTTCTCCGTCATTGGTTAAAAGTAAGACGGTCAAATGTTTATCGTTGAATTGATATTGTCTTAACGAAATAGCACTTAAGACATCATCAATATTGATAAACTGATTACTTTCCTTGTCTTTTGGCAAATAAAGCTCTAATTCTCCCTTATCATAGTTGGCTACTATCTTGTAATCCTTCCACCAATAAGTAGAAAATTCTTTTTTAAATTTATCTACTGATTCTTTACTTGCAATGATTTTTTCTGTTTCTAGTTGAGCGATATCTGCTGTCATTTTTCCTGAAACTGCGGCTGATAAAAAAAGCAGTAAGAAAAAACCAACTAACCAAAAGAGAAGAAAAGGACGTTTTTTTCTCATACCTTTCTCCACTCCCATTCAAATTTGCCTATTCCATTATATACAAAAAATGAAGAGTAAAGACAAAAAAGTAAAAAAAGATATTAAATAACGGAAATTTTTTTATAAATAACCCATACTGATGGATCGTTTTATAAAAAAGGTTGTAACTAAATTTATAGTAAAGCAAATTTAGAACGTTTCTAAGATCATACTTTCACCAAAAAAACGTTATAAGTACATTGAAAATAACCTGAAACTTACAACACTTGAGACTGTTAATCATTTACAACAATTACCTTTTGGATTAGTTTTGATAAACAATTTTGTTAATTGCATGCTTCGATTTATTTACCTTCGTTTTGGCTTGCTCTTTTCTTGAATAGACTTGAATAGACAAATTTCACTAATTTCTGTCCCCCTTGTTTACTTGATTACCCGAAAGTTATGATTTACTTCAGCATGAATTTGTTGATGTTTTCTTAAATAATCAGCAATCAGTTCAGTCATATCGATTTGGATTTCACGAATGATTTTATCGGCAGAAAACATGTGATAATTCCCACCACCGACCGCTCTGTACTGATTCATGACTACTTCCAGCTCTTCCTCAGGATGGATCGGTTTGCCTGCTCTGGCTAATTTAGTGATCCTTTGCCCTACTGGTTGACGTAAATCGATCTCATAATCAATGCCCTCATACATGTCATAATTATAATACTGTGGTTTAGGTTCAATGAACGCAGGATTAAATACGATCTCGCCTGATTCTATTGCCAAGAAGTTTGCTGTTTGTTCTAAGGCATCTCTTAGATCCTGCCCTGTAATTTTAAGAACTGCTAAAGTATTAGGATAAATATAATTGGTAATAATTTCTCTCATTGTAATAGTTTCATTGAATCCTTGACCTTCATTGTTGAACAGAGCCGTTCCAGAAATCGATACTCCGCTGGCAGCCATTTGCACCCGATTAATAAACTCAATATAAGGATGTTCCACGATTCGTGCTTGCATCGGATCAGTGATTTTCATGTCTCCTTGTACCTCTCCCACTGGTTGATCAAGCCATGTTTGCAATTCATTTTCTGTTTTTTGAACAAGTGAAAGAATGTCTTCATCTGCCTCGTCAGTTACTAAGGAAATCAGTTCTGCTTTTCCGTCCGAAACACGATAGCCATTAACCGTTCGTTCCAAGGATAATTCGATTTTACCTAAAAATTCGCCACGATAGCCCGGTTGGATAATCGGCACACCATTTACCTTCGCAGCAATCACTCGATGTTGGTGCCCAGTAATCAACGCATCCATCCCAGCTACTTCTTGGAGTAGTTGGAAGCCTTCATTTTCGCCAGTCAATGCTTCGGTGGGTTCGCCAGTCTCTAAATCTCTCTCGAATCCACCATGATAAGCTACAACCACTACATCTGCTAATTCTCTAAGTTTAGGTACATACTGTTTTGCTGCTTCAACTGCAGAAACAAATTGTAGGTCTTTAATTGTTTCAGGTTGTTCCCAATGGGGGATATATTGCGTGGTCAACCCTAAAATCGCCACTTTGATCCCTTGTTTTTCAATCATCACATAGGGCTGTCCAAAATAAGGATCGCCTTTGCTCGTTAAAATATTAGCAGATAAGACAGGATGATGATAACTAGCGATAGCTTGTTCTAAGTAAGATAAGCCATAATTAAATTCATGATTTCCTAATATACTAGCATCCACATCCATTTCATTTAAGACACTTGTTAATTCTGAGACGTGGTGATCTTGTTGTTTTGCTAAGTAGTAACTAAAAGGTGACCCCTGAATGAAGTCACCGTTATCAATGACATAAAGAGGGTCTGGGCTAGTTTCTCTGATTTGTTTGATCCTACTGGCAATTTTTGCATAGCCATAAGGTTGTTCTTGATCCGTCGCATAGTTCGTTGGATAGATATATCCATGGACGTCACTAGTTGCTAACAATGTTATTTTCATACTTGTCTCCCATTTCATGAGACTGAACCAAAACTTGCCTCAGTCTCTTTTAGTCTCTCTAAAAACGAATAAACGGTGTTCAAACATCAGCTCCTTGAAATAAGCCTGAATTTTTCAAAACATGAGAAGCTGTTTCAAAAAATTCTTTCTTATTGTCATCAGAGCTACCCGATGTTTTCACGACCTCTTGCTAAACGGCGTTCAAGAAGCAACTCCTCAACAATAAGCGATGATTTTCTAAAATATGAGGAACTATTTTAAAAAATCCTCTCTTATTCGCTCGGAGCTAAACGCTTCTCTCACAGCCTCTTGTTCACAGCGAGACAAAAGCAGCATCTTCGAAAAATAAGCCGAAATTGACCCAAAATTTGAGAAGAAAATTTCGGAAACTCCTTCTTATTTCTTGATGTTAAACACTTTTGTCACAACCGCCTAAAGCAAACAAGCTAACGTTCTTAACGTTCTTTCGTTCGATTGTTTATTGATTCCAAGCATCTTCCAATTGAGGAACGGAATCTTTTATCAGTTTCTTCGTATCTTGATTCGTATTCGATAAAATGTTTTCCATGATCGAACGTACCTCATTATAAGCAGGATCTGCGTTTTCAATCACAGGGATCGAGAATAGATCAGAAGTAGCTGCTTCTAAATATTGTGGTACTTTTGTTTCTGTAGAATTCTTGTATTCATCACTTTCAAGAACCGATTCAACGATTGGCATATAACCAGTCATATTTGCCCAATACAGTTGGTTTTCCGGTTGCGCTAAAAATTTCATATATTCAAAAGCAGCTGTGCGTTTTTCAGCACTGGCACTACTGAACATATAGATATCCGTTCCTTGTTGCAAATTGATTTTTTCAGGACGTGGCGCAACGCCATACTCAAATTTTCCTTCAGTATCTTTTTTCACATAACCTTCTCCAGCAATCGAGCCAACAAACATTGCCACTTGTTCATTTGCAAAAGGACCTGACAAGTACTTATCCGATCCAGCAATTCGGAAATAACCATCTTTGACGCCCTCAGCATAGTAATCGATCACTTTTTGTGATTCTTTCCCATCTAAAGCTAAGTCTTTGTCAAAATCAACACCTTGATTTTTCATACCGATCGCATAGTAGTTATTCAATGAATCAAACCCAGCACCCACCACTTGCCCATCTGATTTTTCATAGATCGTTTTTGAAGCTTCTTTTAATTCTGCTAGTGTCGTCGGCACTTCAACGTTATATTGTTTTAATAGATCTGCATTGTAGAAAAGCATTTCCGTTGATTTGTTAAAAGGGATACCATATTGCTTGTCATCAATTTTAGCACCTTCTAATAATGAATCACGGATTTCTTCCTGATCCTTCCAGCCAATCGTATCATTTTCGATATAAGGGTTTAAATCAACCAACATCTCATCTTGAGCGGCATTCCATAGCCATCCTGGATAAGCTTGAGTGATTGTCGGCAGATCCTTAGGTGAAGGTAATGTCGAATTGATTTTTGCTTGAAGATCCGAATATTGCGATTGATTTTGCAACTCTACCTTGATATTAGGATTTTCTTTCATGAAGTCATCTGTAAGTTTCGTTAATGCTTCTTCTTGCGCACCATTCATCGCATGCCAGAAGTTGATCGTTGTCTTTTCATTGATTTCTGTTACGATATCCTCACTTGAACTATCTACCTTTTCATTCTTTCCACAAGCACTTAACGCAAATACTGCTGCTGCAGCCACAAACACAGAAGCCCATTTTTTCATTTTCATCTTCTTTTTACTCTCCCTTTTCTCTTATAAAATAATTTGTTCGCCACGTTTTGGCAAAATTCTTTCTCCATAAGGATTGACTAATTTCTCGGGTTTTAACGTATGGATCGGCACTAACACTTTTGGTTGTATCTTGTCGATGATTTCAGCTAAATCAGCCGGAAACGCGTGTCCAGACAGCGATAATCGAACAAATTCAACTTGCTTTTCAGCTAAAATCTTTAAAAAGACAGCATATTGTGGATCAAAATCTCCCAATGGTTGGGCATCACTATGAATGTATAAACCTCCTCCTTGCAAGTTTTCTATATTATCAACGACTTGCCAAACAAAAGTTGTTTCATCGTTGCGTAAAACTTCGTAGGGATATTCTAATTCTGACTGAAGAATCGGAATGACTGGACTATCCGTTAAATAGTAATAGGGCACATCCATTCCTAGAACTTCTTTCATTAATGCAGCCATATTCGCTTCTAAAACCATCGTTCGCGGGGATTGTTTCACCAGCATTTCAAAGCGTTTAAGGTTTGCTGGGTACCCATTGAAAGTAATTTGACGATTAGGATATTGATCGACCAGTTCACAAAAGCGCTGAACTAGCTCTTCTTCCGTAGCAATTGGCGTTTGTTCGCTTATTTCTCGGTCAGGAAAACTGATGCTGACGCCTTCCATCATCAATAAGTCAGTCTGAAATGATTTTTGACAAAACGTTTCTGTCATTTGCCGGTCATATCCATGAAGACGCAAGTCACCAGTGTAAGTCAAGAATCGGTCAGGCGTTTTGATTAGTAAAGCAGCTGCACCATACGCATCATGATCGACTGGTAGAATCTCCACACTGATTTCTCCGATCTGGACAGTTTCATAAGGAGATAATCCATTCATTTCACGTACAAACCCTTCTTTTTCAAAAGGAGAAGGAATCAAGAAATCGTTGTTTCGATGAAGGGAATGTAAGATTTGCTTCGTTTCATTTAAAGTGTATAAAGGAATTGCTGGATCAAGATAATTGATCATTTTTGAATGATCTAAATGAGCGTGAGATAAGAAAACGGCTGTATGCTGATACGGCGCTCTTTCTCCTGCTTGTATGTGCTGTACTTGATCAAACAGCCTTGGATCATATAATCCATTCAAGTCAGGAATCAATCGATGCTCAAGCAATGTATTTAAAGATTCATCAGCTAAGTCTAATTCTGGACGGTACTCTGTGCCAAAATCAAAAAAGATGTGTGAATCGCGGTAGGCAACTTCAATGATCGTTCCACCGATCGTTAAGATTCCGCTATGGAAAGTAATCACTGTTTTATCCTTTGATTCCATTTTTCGCCACTCCTCGTATAATTTCTTTTCTAAAAATCAAATAAATAATCAAAATCGGGATAACTGTTAACGTCGCCGCCGCCATTTGTAAATGAACGTCACTCCCACTTTCAGAGGTAAAAGCGGCTAAACCATTATTTAACAGGCGGAATTTTTTCTCGTTCGTCACAAGCAGTGGCCATAAAAATGAATTCCAACTTGAAATAAATGTCAAGATACCCACCGTGACTAATGCTGGTTTAGACATCGGCACTAAAATTTTCCAAATATACTCTAGATCACTGGCACCATCGATTTTAGCTGCTTTATAAAAGGTACTGGAGATACTCTTTAAATACCCGTTCAAATAATAAATATAAAAAATACTGGTCAAGAAAGGAATGATCAATGCACTATAGCTGTTTAGTAATCCCATTCGTGAAATCGTATTATAATTCGTAAAAATAATGGACTCATAAGGAACCATTAGTAATGAGATCATGATCCCGATAATCAATTTTTTAAAACGAAATTCCAGACTTGTTAACGCAAAAGCCGCTAAAACAGATGTGATGACTGTAGCGATCGTAGTTACTAACGAAACAAAGACGGTATTGAAGAAATAACGTAAAAATGGTGCTTTTTCAAATACCTCCGTATAATTTCCCCATTGAAATGATGTTGGCAGTAAGGTTGGCGGAATACTCGTTGCCTCACCATATGTCATCAACCCAGCTAAAATCATATAAATAAATGGAAAAATCGTTACGATCCCTAAAATTCCGATAAATAGCAATGAGAGTCCTGTAACAACTTTTTTCATCCTCTTCTCCCTACTTTCTTCAACAATTTATTTTGAATAAATGTGATCAGTAAAATGACGAGGAACAAAATGACCGTCGCCGCCATAGCGATCCCTGGTCGACCAGCGATGTGGAATTTATCGTAAATATAAAAGACCGCTGTCGTAGCACTTTTGGCGATCCCTGGCTGCCCACCAAACAAAGCATAGACTTGAGTATAGACTTTAAACGCTCCGATGATGTTAACAGTTAATAAGAAGGTGATCGTTGGGATCAATTGAGGAAACGTGATCCGACTAAAAATCTCCCAAGCATCTGCTCCAAACATTCGAGCAATTTTATAATGCTCTTCGTCAATATTTCTTAAACCAGCCAATAAGATAATGATATTGAATGCGAGACTGGTCCAAACCCCAAAGATGATCAACGTTGTCATACTCATCGAAACATTATCTAACCAGTTGATTGATTCAAATCCTAAAAAATTCAGCAAATAATTAATGAGCCCATAGGACCCGTTGAAAAAATAGCGAAAGACGATCCCGATAGCAATCGTACTTGTCACATAAGGCATGAAAAAAATCGTTTCAAAAAAAGTCTTATGTTTCACTTTTTCAAAGATCACCCAAGCGATTCCCAGTGAAAGGAGCAATGAAATAGGAACAACTGTAAAAGCAAACAATGCGGTGTTTCTTAATGCTTTGATAAAGACTGGGTCTGACAACACACGCTGATAATTCTCAATTCCTGCAAATTGTTGATTGATTAAGGAGCCTTTTTGAAAGCTCATCGCTAGTGAACGGAACAACGGATAGATACTGAACAAAACAATAATGACCAATGATGGCAGTAAGAAGAACCAAGCTTTCGGTTGATTTTCTGGATCATATGCTTTTTTGAACATTAGTACACCCGCTCCCCTTGGTCATCGAAAAGAAACATTTTATGGTACTGGAAATCAAAAGAAAGTACCGTATCTTCTTCGATGAGCTTTTCAATACTAACGATCGATTTCAGACGTTTCGCAGCGAGCGAAAAATTCAAAATCTGTTCACGTCCGATCAATTCAACTCCAGAAACTTGTACTTCGAACAATCCGTTAGTCGTTGGAAAAACGTCTTCTGGTCGAATCCCTAAGATATATTTTCCATCTACTAATGGTTTTCTTAATTGAGCGGATTCCAGTTTCGTCAGAGGAATTTGAAAATTCGTATGGCTGATTTTCCCTTCACGAACATTGACCTCGACCGGTAACGTATTGATGATCGGGTTACCGATAAAATTGGCAACAAACAGGTTAGCCGGGTCTAAGTATAAATTCTGCGGAATATCATTTTGTTGAATCACACCTTCATTCAGTAAAATGATTTTGTCACTAATCGAAAGTGCTTCTTCTTGATCATGCGTCACAAAAATCGTAGTGATTCCAACTTCTTTTACCAAACGACGGATTTCTTCTCGTATCTTTAATCGCAAGCGTGCATCCAAATTACTTAAGGGCTCGTCTAATAATAAAACTTCTGGTTTCTGGACTAAGGCTCGTGTAATAGCCACACGTTGTTGTTGTCCACCTGATAAAGTCCCTGGTTTTTTATCTTGGAGTTCTTCGATATTCGTTAGTTTCATATATTCCTGTGATATTTTTTTAGCTTCCGCTTTTTTGATTTTGTTTTCGCCAACCGTCAATGGAAACATAATATTCTCAACCACAGTCATATGCGGGTATAAAGCATAATTTTGAAATACAAAACCAATATTCCGATCTTTCGGTTCCGTTCGTACCACCGACTCTCCACTAAAACGAATGTCCCCATGACTAGGGCTTAATAACCCCGCAATCAAATTCAAAATCGTTGATTTTCCACAACCACTAGGGCCAAGCAAACAAACCAAATCCCCTTTTTCGATTTGAAAATCAACAGACTTCAGTGCTTCAAACCCATTATCGAATACTTTCTTCAGATTGATAACCTCAATCATTTTTCATAGCCCCTCACGTAATAAAATTTCTTTTTACAGGTGTTAATAATTTCTACCTTATAATCAATGCTAACGCTTCTATGTGTAGATTGATTTAATTCTGTGTAAATATCTTGAAAAGAAAACCATCTGCTCACACTTCCTCAAAAAAAGATAACGTTCGTATTTTAATCATATAGAAACGGTTACAATTGATAAAAACTAAAAAAATCACTTAAAAAGCATACTTACTTTATAAAGATATCAAATAACATTCTTTATTTATATACATTCAAAAGCGTTTTCATTGTATTCTAATTTTTCAAACAAACAAAAATATTCCTCTTGACCGTTTATTAAACGGAGCAAGAGGAACGTTGACTTTTTTATATTGTAAATTGGTTGGTATCAGATAGTTTTTTAAACCAGTGACCAGATTTTTTGATCGTCCGTTTACCATCATTTGCTAAATCAACGGAAATAAATCCATAACGATTTTTGTAAGCATTGGTCCACGACCAGTTATCCATACACGTCCACATATGATACCCCAAGCAATTAGCACCTTCTTCGATTGCTTGATGAACATATTTTAGATGTTCTTGGACAAATTCAATGCGATAATCATCGTGGATCATCCCATCTTCTTCGATAAAACGTGCTTCATTTTCAACACCCATACCGTTTTCAGAAATGAAACAGTCAATATTACCATAATGGTCTCGAACATTGATTAAGATATCATAAATTCCCTTTTCATAAATTTCCCAACCACGATAAGGATTCATTTTACGATGTGGCATTTCATAATTATCAAAATAATCTTCTGGCATTGGTCCATTTTCATGATCAATCGGTGTTTCTTTTGCTTTGACTCTTCTTGGTTGGTAATAATTGATCCCTAATAAGTCAATCGTATTTTCTTTAATGATCGCTAAGTCATCTTCTTGCATCGCTGGTACCATGTCTAATTCTTTCACAATGGCGATCAATTCTGGTGGGAACTCACCTTTAACTGCTGGATCAAGAAACGAACGATTAAAAAAGGCATCAGCTAATTTAGCTGCTTTGACATCTTCTGGGTTGTTTTCATCCCTAGGATAGCTTGGTGTTAGATTCAAAATGATTCCGATTGAGCCATCTAATGCCATGGAATGATATGCTTTGACGGCTAATGCAGAAGCCAGCGCTTCATGATAGCCTACTTGGATCGCCTTTTTCATATCGGACTCTTCCGGGTAATGCCAACGGTAAAGATACCCAGCTTCAACTGGCACGATTGGCTCATTATGGGTAAACCATTTTTTGATTTTCGTCCCAAATAATTCAAAACAAATCTTAGCATACCTTTCATACGCTTCAACCGTTTCCCGATTGAGCCATCCGCCTTTTTCTTGCAAAGGCATCGGCATATCAAAATGATATAAATTCACAAATGGTTCAATGCCATTAGCGATCAATTCATCGAAATACGCATGGTAAAAATCAACAGCTTGTTGATTCACTTCGCCAGTCCCTTCAGGAATCAGGCGACTCCATTGGATCGAAGTACGAAAACTATTGTGTCCAGTTTGTTTCATTAATTGAACGTCTTCTTTATACTTCGTGTACACTTGTGATGTTTTTTCAGGACCTACTTGATCAAAGAACTTTTCTGGTTCTTGGCTAAACCAATAATCAAAAATATTCTCTCCTTTACCATCGCCAGCAACACGACCTTCTGTTTGCGGGCCACTTGCGGCTGATCCCCACCAAAAATTACTTGGAAATTGATAATTTGTCATCCACTCACACCTTCTATTAAAGAGTTCAGTTTATTTGCTAAATAATACTTGTTCCCTACTCAATATAGCAAACGTTTACACCAGTTACAAGTTAATTTAGCAAACGTTTTATTTAGTGGAAACTACTCGTACACCCCTACTTTATTTGCTGTACTGAGCAAACCAGTCCTTTTGAAGGGGAGTTGACATCTGTAAAGAAATGAGATTGAATAGAAGAGACATAAACACCTTTTTTCAATGGAATAGACAAAAGCTAGTATTCCTAAATCTTATAATAGAAGCTATACTAATTTATTAGTCACAGTAAACACAACGACAGAAACCCAGCCAACTTGGTTGACTAGCGGATTCACACCGTTTGTAGTTAAAGCTGTATCATACAATGGAGGAAATATTTTGAAGAAATTAGTCATCATGGTTCTTTCGCTTGTCAGCTGTTTTACTTTATCAGGATGCAGCCTATTCGGTGGATCTGGTAACTCAGCAGACCAAACGACAGATTCATCGACTCTACAAGCTGAAAAAGAAGATATCAGTAACAGTAACTATTCATTAAAAGTCCGCAAAGACATGAATTTAGTCAGTGGGCAAATCATTTTTAGCGATCATAAAATGGAATGGACACGTACCTATATAGGAACTGAAAAAGATACCGCAAGTACTTCTCAAGAAAAAACAGTACTCAATGATATCAAGATCAAGACCGAAGCAGACACTTATACCATCTCTGGTAAAGAAGATGGTAAAGAAGTATCCGTTACCTTCAAAAAGATCGGAAACTACCGAATCGAAGATCAGGACGGAAATATTTATAGTTTGTAAAAGACCTAAAAAGACCGACTTGACCTGATCAGTAAAGGAAAAACTTTTAGAACAGCTTTTATTTTTGAAAAAACTTGCAACTGTTCTGGCTGTTTTCTTGTCACTTCGTACAAAAAAACGAGAGCTGACATGGCTCACTCGCTAGGAATTAACCGGAATTAAGAGAAATTGTTAATTTCTCTTAATTTTTTTGTTTCTGCCATTTCTTTCTGGTATATTGGGTAAGCACAATGTGATAAAGGAGAAAAAAATGAGTATATTTGATAGTCATGATTATTGTACTTGTACAACCAGTAAAAATATTCATACCGAATTTAGTGATCAAGGAAGCTTAAGTATTTGCGATCACTGTCATAAAACTGTAAAAGATTCATTTAAGTCATTTGAATCCTATACGAAAGAAAGACATGCGGATGTTTTAACTGTTAAATAAAGTCTCGGCCTTATTTTGTATAAGTATGGCAGGATACCAATAGGTCAAAAGATTTGAAGATGTCAACAGACACGTTCAAATCTTTTGATCTATTTTTACTATCTTTTTCACTTAGCCAAAAACAGATTTTTCCTTGATAAATTGATTACTATCGAACTGTGTTCTTTCGAATCATTTCTTTTCAGGAACCGATCTATCGAAAACAAGCTGAAAAACCGCCAAATCGTTTCGACTATCTTGGAGGTTTTCCAGCTTGTTTCTTAAAATGAACGATGTCATCATCTTTTTTAAATGGAACATTATGACTGTTTACTGACCCAGTCCTTGTCCTTTTGCATGTTGATTCTCAGTAAAGTATTTCCCTGCCTCTGCATCGCTTAATTCTGCTAATTTTTGTTGGATTTGTTCAATGACCTCTTTTGCATGTTCTGGCTTTTCAACAAAATCGAAGCGGTCACCATCGATTTGAATCTTCGGACAAACATCAAAATCTTCATACCATTGATCATAACGTTGATTTAAAGAGCGATAATAGTCATAAAGTGTCTCATCACTTTCTAGCTGTTCATAATCACGACCCCGTTTTTTGATGCGATCCAACATTGTATCCAAGGACACTTTGATATGAACCATCAAGTCTGGACGTTTCTTAGGAGCAACATCATCTAACTCGTTAAGCATCGTATCCAATAAATTATCATATTGTTGCACTTCAATATCGGTCACTCGACCTAGATCTGCATTTAAATGAAATAGCAGGCTATCTTCATAGATCGAACGGTCTAACACGTTATCATCATCCACTAAAGCATTTTTCATCGCTAAAAATCGTTTATTCAAAAAGAAAATTTGCAATAAAAAAGCATACTGTTCTGGATTTGAATAAAAAAGTGGTAACACTTCATTATCCTCAACACTTTCATAAAATGGTTTTGAGTCGATTTCTTTTGCAAGCATATCTGTCAAACTGCTTTTTCCTGCACCAATCGTTCCTGAAATTAATATCACTGACATGCAATCCTTCCTCTTTCTATTTCTATAAGTACTCGCCTACATATTTCGTTACTGGTAATGTTTTAAAATCGTAGTCACGTACTTCGTCAACTGTTTTTAAATAAGTATGCAAACTTTGAGTAATCATCAAATTAGTTGGAACAGTCTCTTCTTGGAAAACAATCATTGGTTTTTTCATCATTGTCGCTGCCCCTAATTCATAAGCTGTCCCTGGATCAATGATTTGATGTTCATAATCTAAAATAGCTACTACGTAATCAGCTGCTGTTAGTTCTGCCATATCTTTTTCATAAACTTCTTGTGCCCAACCTGCACTAAACATTTCATAATTACTTTCTTGATGATGTCTTGGCGAATAAAAACCAGTCACCGTTGGATTTTCTTCCAATGCTTTTTCGATACGAGCAACACGCTCGACTTGCTCCTCTGAAAAGAATGGACCTGCTAAATAAATTTGACTCATTAATTTGCCTCCTCTAATAATTGTTGTGTTTCACTTACTTCTGCGCGTAATAAATCGACTAGTTCTAATGGGTTATTTGAAAAAAAGACGTAATCCAGCCATTTGGCATCCATAAATTCTTCTTTGGCAAACGTTTCTAATAACGTCTTTAAACCTTCATAATATCCTCCGATATCTAAAATACCAATTGGTTTCTTCGCTGTTAAATCAATGGCCATCCAAGATAAAAGTTGAGAAAACTCTTCTAAGGTTCCCAATCCTCCAGGAAAGATCAAAACAGCATCTCCTTGTTCAAATAACAATACTTTTCGTTCGTCGATTGTCTCGGTAGGAATAAAAGTTGTTACATTTGTATTCGGTAACTCAGAATCAAAAAGCCCTGTTGGATAGATACCAGTGACTTTCCCATTGTTTTCTAGTAAAGTCTGACTGAAAACTCCCATGATACCCGATTCTGATCCACCATAAACCAGCTCAATCTCTTCTTGAGCCATATATTTTCCTAACGTTTGGGCAATAAATTTATAGCTTTCTTTATTACCAAAACGGGAGCCACAAAAAACTGTTAGTTTCAAAAAAACACATCCCAACTCAAAAGTCTAACTTCATTTTACACTTGTTTTTTTAAAATAAAAGACTAGATTTTGTGATTTTTTAGTGGTATATAAGAAAACAAACACTATATCTAGTGTTTGTTGGCGAAAAATTTTTTAATCTTTTTTATTTTAAAAAAATATTAAATAACATAAATGTTTAAATTTGAAACGACTTTCTTAATTAAGAAAGCTTGCTTTCATCGTGTTCTGACAATAACATTCACTCATTTAACGAGAATCTAGCATCATTCTTTTCTCGCAAAAAATTTGATAAAATAATTGTTATGTTTCATTCTCTGTAAATGTTTCGCTAAAAATTTTATGTATATGAACTCCCCAATCAAATGCTTTCTTGAATTGTTCTATTTTCTGATATTCATCACATTTTGACAACCAATAAGAAAGACCAACTTTTTATCTAATAGCAAAAAAATAAGCCAATACTTGAAAGAAAATCTGCATTCCTTCAATATATCGGTTTTATCTCATGGTACGACGGCTCACTCAATTATTGTTCTGATCTTGAAAAACGATAGAAACAGCCAAATGCTTTTATTCTAAAACATGTGCTTTTTTTATGTTCCTTGAAAAAGCCAAAACCAACATTGACGCACTTTACTCGCCCAAGTAAACTCTCCCCTATTTGTTGCACTTGCTATCTTCATTTTACTCGTTATCCTCAGGTGTATGTTTTTGGATAAAAAAATGGACTGGACACATCGTATCCAATCCATTTATGGCACAGTAAATAAAACACATGTAGTTCATCTATTTTTCTCATCAAAAAAGGTAGATTTCTCCTTTGAGATTCGATACAATAAACGAAGTTGATGGTTTCCATTGACTATGGCAAACTTGATTGGTCAATGTGGTTGACTTTTTCAAGACCTCTGTTTCTGGCTGCCACTAGAAATGGAGGTGCCTTTTTTTTATTTGGCTGTTTCTATCTGTTCCTTATAATACTGATCGCTTACGTGGTAGTCAAGAGAAAACGAAAACCTACAAAAAACTGTACTGTTTTTCTCCCAGATTTTTGTCAAAAATATTTCTCCTTCTTTTAGACCCTAAAAACAACAGAGAAAGTTAGCAATCTAAAACGACCGCTACAGTTGCAACTCTATTCAATCCTTTCTGGATTTTTACCATCAGCTTATTCAACTCTTGGCTGATCCGCTATCTACTAAAAGCTAACTTTTAATATTTCAGACGATGTCAAAAAGTCTTGAAACACTGATTCCCGTTTCAAGACTTTTTTAACGCTCCGATGCATTTTATTTCGTCCATTCATCGCAAGACTATTTCTTAGCGAATCAAATCGACATCTGGCGCATCTAGTAATTGTTGAACCTGTTTTCTAGTTGTGAGCGGAACATCTCCTTGGATTGCATGAGCCAAACGAGCATTTCCTGTTGCAAACTCGACGGTTCTAGTCAATGACCAGTTTTCCGCATATCCTAATAATATCCCAGCCGCAAAAGCATCCCCTGCACCAATTCGGTCTAAAACAAATAACTCGTAAAAAGGTGTTTCAACGTCTTCTGTGACGGTGATCAAATATCCTTTTAATTGTTTTCTTCCTTCATGGCTGGTTCGTTTCGTACCAGCAAACCATTCGATGTCATAATAAGCTAAAAAGGATTGGATATAGGCGATAGGATTTTTCGTTGAATCGCTTGTTCGCCATTCTAATAATTCCGTCAAATCACGGATCGAGCCAAATAAAATCGTACAATAAGGTAAAATTTCCTCATAGCGTTGTTTCAAGATGTTTCTTTGATCTTGTTCCTGGTTCAATGTTGGCCGAAAGTTGAAATCAAAACATACTTTTTTTCCCTGAGCATGAGCTTTCTTGGCAAGAGAAATCGCTGTTTCGGCACACTGATCAGACAAACTCAAACTGATCCCGCAAATATGCACAAGATCTACTGTTTCAATAAACGCCTGTACTCCATAGTCATTTTCTTGAGACAATCCAAAAGAACTATGTTTTCGATTTTGGTAAGTAACTTCAGTAGGACGAACACCATACCCCATTTCTGCGAAATAGGTACCGATATGTTGTTCTTGTTGGATTACATACTTCGTTTCAACACCGATACTTTTTAAGTTAGCTAACGCAGCACTGCCTAAGCGATTATCGGGCAGAGCCGTCAATAGATAACTCTCCATATCAAAATGAGCTAGATTACCAACTAGATTCACACCTGTTCCGGTATATGCCAGTCTTAATGTATGGGTTTGTTCTAGCATCAAGTGTTCTGGAGGTGTCAATCGCAACATCACTTCTCCAAATGCCCCAAATTTCATTTTCTCACCTTTTTTCATCTTAGCTGACAACTTTTTTCATGATTTGTAGTAATGTCCGGACATCCTCTGGCTTCGTATTGCCCGTTTCAGGGTCAATAATCGAGCTGTAGACATGGGGAATAATCTTTTTCACCTTGGCATCGACAGCGATTTGAAGGATCTCTTCAAAGTTGGTTAAATCAATTCCTCCTGTTGGTTCTAATGCAAAATCATAAGTGGCACAAGCTTGCGCTACCGCCTCATACTCTTTTTGATGTGCTAACCCTTTCATTGGAAAATACTTGATTGATGTTCCTCCCATATCTTGTAGTAAGCGAATCGCTGTTTCAATCGTGACTACGCCTGCTGTACCTTGAGAACTTAAAGGACCGGTTGCAATATTGACATACCCTTCTTTACCTGTTGGTGAAACTAATCCATTGACCACTGTTTCATTTTGACCTAACACAGCTCGTGAAGCACCCACTCCAGTAAATACTTGGTTCACATGTTGTGGTTGCAAGACTTTTGCCAAACGAGTCACCATTTGACTCTGATTTGGATCACCTGCTCCCAAGCCAACTGATAGCGCATTATTCGTTGCTGCTTGATACTTTTTCATGTCAGCAATAGCTGCTTCGTCTGTTTCATAGTTTTTTGAAAGCACCCCCAGCAAAATATGTCCTTCAGCTGCTTCATAACACTCCACCGCATTTTCAACAGAATTAGCTAAAACATTCAAACAAACTTGATCGTGTAAATAGTTAGGAATTCGTGACATTTTTTTCTCTCCTTTTTCACTCAAGATAATTTTGTTTCATTCATGATTTCTTGCAGGCGAACAATGATTTTTTGCATTTCTTCTTGATTGACCGAACGTATGTCAAATTCAATGATACCATGATTCGCTTGATAATCTCGTGTATAGACTGCTGGATTTTTTTCTTTTAGTGCCTGAATAACTGAATGTGCAGAACGATCACTGATTTTAACACTCGCTCGATAAATCTCTCGACCAGCTGGATCTTGAACAATAGTTGCTGACAAATGATCAATGTGATTCAACGCTTCAACAAATGGTTGTAAACGGCGCTTCATTGACTCCCCAGATTCACTGCCATGTTCAAGATAATCGGTGACCGCTTGGGTAAATCCTAAAATATTCTCTTTACCGATTTTCATCGAACGACCGATCCCTTTTGACTGTAATCGCACCCATGGTATATAAGGATTCTTTCCAATCACCATTCCTGCACTTGGACCTTCGATCGCCTTTGCACCCGAATAGATCACTAGATCCGCTCCTAGTTTAGTGTATTTGAATAAATCCTCTTCTGCTGCTGCATCAACAATCAACGGGATTTCATGTTTTTGAGCAACTGCTACTGCTTCTTCTACTGACAACATACTTTTTTGAACCGTATGGTGACTTTTGACATAAAGAATCGCTGCGGTATTTTCAGTGATACAGCTTTCAAGATGTTCAGAGCTACACATATTGGCATAACCTGCCTCGATTACTTGCCCCCCACCTTGTTGAATCATTAATTCAACGGATGTGCCGTAATCAACATTGTGTCCTTTGGGTAAAATAATTTCCTTTTTCTTGATAGTTGTTGAATAAGGATGATAAACATGAGTTAGACTTCCTTTGCCAATAACCGCTGCCACTGCTTGAACAATACCAGCAGAAGCACAAGAAACGATCTGAACATCCTCAACTGCTAAGAGATTCGCCAGATAAGCACCCGTTTTTTCACTCAGGTCTGACATTTCAAAAAAATGTTCGCCGCCAAAGCGTTGCGCTGCCAAAACAGATTCCGATACTTTGGAAACACCTAAAATCGTCATCCGGCCTGAAGCATTGATCACTTCTTTTAAATTAAATTTATCATAACTTACACTCATAACTCTTTCCCCCAATAACTACGCTAACTGGTTTGATTTGTTGATCGATCACTTGCTGTTGTCCATTCGAGTCAGTAATCGTCTTTTCTTGGTCAACAAATTCAAATATTGTAAAATCCGCATCAAAACCTACTTCTATCTGACCTTTCGTTCCTAAATGAAAATTTTTAGCCGGCACACAAGTTACCTTTTCTAAAATTTCTGACCAGGAATAGCCGATAAAATGCAATTTTTCCATCGTTGTCGCTAAATCGTAAACGGGGCCGTTCTTTCGATTACGAATATAGATATCCGTGCTAATAGAGTCCGCTTTGATTCCTTGGTCATAGGCTGCTTTTGCCACCTCAAAATTAAAACTGTCGGTGCCATGACCAATATCGAAAATCACCCCTTTGGCTAAGGCATCTTTGACAAACGGTTTAATCTGATGAGTTTCTTTCTCCATAATCCCGTTATCTTTCCCATTAAAACAATGGGTCAAGATATCGCCTTTTTCCAGAAGCTGCAAAATTTCTTCTAAATGTGGTGGGGCAGAGCCAATATGCACCATCAAAGGAATCTGTTGATTCTCTTTTTGAATTTTTTTCGCCCATTCCAGCGGTGTCAATCCATTATTCCCAACCACGGTTTTGCTCATTCTAGCTTTGATTCCCACGATAAATTCTGGAAATTCAGTCAATTTTTCTTTGACCAAATTCGCTTGTATCTTGGATAAATCAGCTAATTCATCTTGTTCTACGATGCCCCACTTTGAAATATTCAACAAGGCATACACATTGGTTTTGGCTTTTTTTGCTCGTTCATAAAATTGATGGATATTTTCGGCACCTGTTGTTCCTGCATCGATAACCGTTGTTACCCCTTTACTCACACCAATCTGGTCTGGGTAATCATAATATAAAGTCATTTCCTCAAAACAATGGACATGGTCATCGATCCAGCCAGCAGAAAGATAGTGCCCTGGCTGCAACGTTTGTTCTGTTTTTCCTTTTTCTGGGATACTTGTTGCGATTTTCTGGATTTTTCCATCATTGATCCCAATATCCAGTGTTTCGCCAGTTAATCTACGTGCATTTCTGATCACTAAATCGAACATCACAACGCCTACTTTTCTATAAATTTGAACTTCGACCATGGGTGGATAAAATCTAGTAAGAGATGTTCTTCTGGTACAATTGCACCAACTTTATTTTTCCTTGCATCCCGATGTGGTTCTAAAACGATTTGAAGTTCATTTTTGTATTTGCCAAATGTATCATTTCCAATGACTACATCACCGACTTGAAATTTATTTTCGTTATCATGAGCTTCATTTTCTGCATGTTTATATTTTTTTCGAACTTCAGTGGAACGAATAACCTGTTCAGTGATATCTCCTCGACGAACATGTTGTTCTCCTAGTACAATTTGTCGTTCTACTTCATGAGTAGCTGTCAGCCACTCAATCGTAAATACCGTTTGATAGCGATCCATTTCCCCTAACAGACGCAGCTCTTCTTCAGATGCGTAGGCATTTCCAATAATGACATCATCGATCAACCCAGTAGCAAACAAATGTTTTGCTGCTACATGGACCGGTAAATGACGGTGCATCTCTAACGTAGTCAACCCATCATTGATATCCCAAGGTCCGATTGTTCCCACCTGAGAAGAAACAAAAGCAGCCGTTCGTAACCCTTGTTTTTTAAATCGTTGGCTGCAAGACTCAAAAAATCGGTAAGGTAAGCCTGTTCCTTCTTGAGGATAAAAATTATGACACCCATAGAGAAAGGGTTTATTTGCTTGATGAGACAAAATATTATCCAAATAAGCAACATCATTACTCATATTCAACTCAATCGCTAAATGATAAGGGTTATATGACAGCAAAGCTTCTTTTCCGCCGTCAAATCCTAAATCAAGACGGATTCCATCTGCACCAGTTTCGTGGAAAAAACTTAAGTCGTCATACGAAATGTCCAACTGTTCAAAAATGTTGGGAGCAACATCTAAAATCGTTTCAAATCCCAATTCTTTCGCAAAATGAATCAATTTTTGAAACTTTTGTTTTACGATCAGAGGATCTTCCGTTACTTCTAACATACTCATAAAAATACGGGTAAACCCATAACGTTGTGCTAATTGCAAATATTCTTGATCTTTGATTGGATCACTATGATCTGGGTAAAGTGAAATCCCTAGTGCACGTTTCATAGCCACTATCCTCCATTTTTTATTATGCTTGTTCCTCGGTAACGCCCGTCACCATTGGTGCTTCTTCTTGCGCTTGTTCTTCTGCTTCACGAGCCAGTTGTTGTTTTTCGAATACTTTGAAGAACGGATAATAAATAGCCAATGTGATCAGGAAGTTAGCAATAACTAACACGCCAGCTGCTACGCTCCAGTTTGTACTCATCCAAGCGGCGATTGGCGAAGGAATAGCAAATGGTAACCGAGCCGTCATCATTGGGATGAGACCACTAACCGTTAAGACATATGACAAAGTAGTCGTTACTAACGGTGCAAGAATGAACGGAATCCCTAATACTGGATTCATTACAATCGGTGCCCCGAAGATCATTGGTTCATTGATGTTGAATAGTCCTGGTAAAATCGATAATCGACCTAAACTCTTTAAATATTTTGATTTGGAGAACATGAATAAAACCACTAAAGCCAAGGTTGTTCCTGCGCCACCGATCCACACGTACCACTGTAAAAACTGTTCTGTAAAAATATTCGGCATATTATGAGCATTCGCACCAGCGTTGAAAGCATCAATGTTTTCAGCAATCGAAATATCCCAAAATGGGCGAATCACTGGTCCCATAATGGCTGGTCCATGAATCCCAAGAACCCAGAAAAAACAAATCAAGAAGACTGTTAATAAACCACCAAACAAACTATTCCCTGCAAGTATGCCTTTTAGCGGCATCAATAACTCACTTAAGAACCCATTCAGATCAAAACCAAGCATATGTCGGATCACCCAGAAGAAAATCAAAATCACCGCTCCAGGAATCAATGCAACAAAAGAGTTTGTCACTTCTGGTGGCACCCCATCAGGCATCTTGATTGTAATTTTCTTTTCAATGAAGAAACGATAAATCTCGACAGAAATAATTGCTGTAACAATGGCACCAAATAATGAACCTGATCCTAGATTCGCAATATTGATATAACGTCCTGCTGTGATTCCTTCCAAGTCTTCTAATACCTGTGTCGGTGGTGCTGCCACGATCAGAAACGACATCAATGCTAATATACCAGCCGTCAAGGAATCAACTTTATAACTTTTTGCTAATGATGAAGCAATCCCAAATGTTGCGTATAATGCCAAAATCCCTATCGTATAACGAAAAGGAATATCCAAAATTTGCCGATAGGGTTCGATCACTGCTGCCACAGATTCAATCGGAATGTTCAGTAAAATCGTAAAAAATGAACCGACGATCGTTAGTGGCATCGTTGCAATAATTCCTTTTCTAATTGCCGTCATGTGCCTCTGTGTTCCAATTCGGTTAGCTACTGGCATAATCTTTTGTTCAATCAATCCTACAAACTTATCCATTACCGCTCTCTCCTTTTATAACATTATAATGTTTATCAAAGTGATCGTACCATATTATGCTAACTTTGTAAACGATTTCTATAAATAGTAAAAATTTTTCTACTCTCTAAGGAAGCTTATCCTAAAAATACACAATCCTTCCCCCATCACAAAAAAACACCTGCGAATATCTTGACCCATGTATCTGATGGCTTCTGCGGTAATAACGGCGTGCCTTACAAAATATGAAAAGCTATTTTCTGGTAAGCCTTTAACCTCAGGCTTTTACCTCCTGATAGACGGTGTTTAAAAGGTTGCTTCTGCGGTAATAACGAGCGTACTTACAAAATATGAAAAGCTATTTTCTGGTAAGCCTTTAACCTCAGGCTTTTACCTCCTGATAGACGGTGTTTGAACGATTGCTTCTGCGGTAATAACGGCGAGCCTTACAAAATATGAAAAGCTATTTTCTGGTAAGCCTTTAACCTGAGGCTTTTACCTCCTGATAGACGGTGTTTGAACGATTGCTTCTGCGGTAATAACGGCGAGCCTTACAAAATATGAAAAGCTATTTTCTAAGGCTCGCCGTTATTACTTGAAGCAGAACATCGTTCAAACAACCTTATGTTTCATAGTCTATATGATAAGGATGCAGATTGGTCTCGTAAATTGCTTCTGAATATTCGATTGTTTTCCCCAAGTGAGTCTTTGATTGTCGCGTTCTTTTAATCGCGATCTCTGAGGTAGTTTTTAAAATTTCCCGTTCATCCTTTGTTAGAAACACAGCGGAAAAATCATCGGCAAAGGAGGCGATGGCATAACCTTTTTGGGTCAATAATCGATATAAAGACTCTTCATCAAATACTTTGCGCTTGATTTCTAGCAAATCACTTGGCAGATAATGCGTAAAGTAAATATAAGGACGGTCGTTTAAGTAGTATAATCGCTTAAAACAGACAGCCGTTGAACCAAAAGAGGCAAATAATGGATGATCTTTTTTTAAAGTGATTTTCTTTAATTCCAACGTTTCTTTGTGAACTGTATGTTGTGAGTTTTCTAGAATCTGTGTAAAACTTGCCGCTTTTGACAAACGATTGTATGGACGATTACTTACTACCGTCGTCCCTCGTCCGCTTTTCTTTTCGACATATTCATCTGTTGCTAATAATTCAATGGCCTTACGAACCGTGATCTTACTTACTTGAAACATTTCTTCTAATTCATTTTCTGTAGGCAACATGGTGCCGACAGGATACTTTCCTGAAAAGATATCTTCTTTGATCTTGTCTGCAACTTCTAGGTATAGTACACGTGTCCTTTTCATAACTTCACCTTTCGATTTTATTACTAGAATCATAGCACATAAAAAATAAAAAAAGAATATAAACGCCATGGATTAGCTATGTTGGTGGATTGAGGATTAAGACAATAGTTCTTCTTTTTTATCTATAAAATTATAATAGGAAGAAATTATTTTATCATTTACAAAAAACACCAAAGTAAGCAAAACGCAAACTTCGATGTTCTTATTAGTCTTCTAACTTATCGATCAACATGCTTATTTTCAATGATGCTTATAGCTTGCATAGTAAAATCCTGATACGAATATTGCACCGCCGACAATATTACCGATATAAACTGGGATAAAATTCAAGAGAAATTCTGTCCAAGTCGCTTGTCCTTCAAAAATTGCGGCTGGGATCACAAAGCAGTTAGCCACACTATGCTGAAAGCCGATGGCAACAAAAATCATTACGGGGAACCAAATAGTCAATACTTTTCCAGCTGCATCTTTTGCTCCATAGGATAGCCATAATGCTAAGCCGACAAACCAGTTACAACCGATTCCCGAACCAAGTGCTTGCCACCAAGAAGCTTCGATCTTATGATCAGCAATATGGATGACTTGGTCCAAATAAACGCCTGAATGAGTCAATCCGACAAAGTGTCCAAAGAAATATGCAACAAAAATGGCACCCACGATATTAGCTAACGTGATAATTGTCCAATTTTTAACTAATTGTGAAAAAGTTACTTTTTTATCCATAAAAGCAATTGCAACCGCCATCATATTTCCAGTAATTAATTCCCCGCCACCAAGCAGGATCACCAATAGTCCGATAGGAAACACAGCCGCCCCTACTAAACTAGTTAAACTCGCCAGTGATTCTGGAATCGAAGCTGAAACTCTGATGTAGGCTAAATAACCTAACGAGATCATTGCTCCTCCGATAAAACCTAGAATTAATTTCGCAAGAATTGGCTTTTGGATCTTTTTAGTTCCAAGATGGATACTGATATCCATAATTTCTTCTGGTGTATACATAGATGTTCAAACCCACACTTCCCATATTTTTTCAAAAATAATAGTGATTTATTTCACATTTTCATTTTAGATTATATCATCTTCCATTCCTAATCCCTATGATTATTTTAAAATAACCGATATTTTTTTATCATTCTATGACAGGGCACACAAGTGAGACTTTCCCACATCTCGTGATTTTTTTCTTTAGAACAACGAGAGTAAAATGAATCGCTCGATCAAATAGAAAAAAGACCATTTTCGACAGTGATTTGTCAAAAATGACCTTATTTTCTTTATCAGAAATGAACTATTCTTAATTTCTTAGTAAACAACGGTTCTATCATGAATACAAACTTACAGTTTTTCTCCATTGGTGGCGATGACTTTTTGATACCAATCAAAAGATTTTTTCTTTGAACGATTTTTGGTTCCGTTCCCTTCATTATCCAAATCAACATAGATAAATCCATAACGTTTACTCATTTCACCAGTCGAAGCACTTACCAGATCAATACATCCCCATGGCGTATATCCCATGAGTTCCACTCCATCAGCCACCGCTTCTCCCATTGCTTCGATATGCCGACGTAAGTAATCAATACGGTAATCATCATTGATTTGCCCGTCTTCTTCTACCTTATCAATCGCGCCTAACCCATTTTCAACAATAAACAATGGTTTTTCGTAACGGTTGTACAACTCGTTTAATGCAATCCGTAAACCTTCTGGATCAATCTGCCATCCCCATTCACTGGCTTCTAAGAACGGATTTTTAACTCCACCTAAAAGATTACCCGCTGAGGCCGCTGCATCTGGGTCCGTTTCGTTGACTGCAGTAGACATATAATAGCTGAAACCGATATAGTCGACTGGATATGCTTGCAACAACTCAAAATCTTCAGTCGTTTGTTCTAATTTGGCACTATCTACGCCATATTTTTCATACGTGCGGTTTGTGTATGCCGGGTATTGTCCCCGTACTTGAACATCTGCACAGAAGAAATTGAATTCTTGGTTCTGGATCAATGTAGCTACTTGATTGATTGGATTAGCATCTATGCTATACGTCGTTGCATAGATAATCATACAACCCACTTGGCTATCCTCTCGTAATTCATGAGCGATTTTTACAGCTTTACTACTTGCTACAAATTGGTTATGCCATGCTTGGAAGATATTTTGATAATCAGCCGCACCATTACTTTTTACTAATCCTTGACTCAAAGCTGGAAAATGAAAAGCTGAATTGATCTCATTGAACGTCATCCAATATTTGACTTTATCGCTGAAGCGTTCAAGCACCACTTTAGCAAAGCGTTCGTAAAATTCAATCAGTTCTCGGTTTTTCCATCCGCCATATTTTTTTGCTAGATTTAATGGCATTTCGTAATGGGAAATCGTGATCACAGGTTCAATCCCATGTTTCAAACATTCATCAATCACTTCTTCATAAAAGGTTAAACCTTTCTCATTCGGTGTTACTTCGTCTCCTTGAGGGAAAATCCTAGTCCAAGCAATGGAGAAACGATAACATTTAAAGCCCATTTCAGCAAAAAGCGCAATGTCTTCTTTAAACCGATAATAATGATCGATCCCTTGATGGTTAGGATAGGTATATTTATCTGGTTGGATCGTCCAATCAAAGTCTTCACTGCCAATAACTGCAAATCGTTGTTTCCCCCCAGGCATCGCGTCAGCAACTGAGAGCCCTTTCCCATCTTGATCATAAGCACCTTCTAATTGATTGGCAGCTGTAGCGCCACCCCATAAAAAATCTTTTGAAAACTTTGTAGTCATCTGCTATTTCCTCCTTATTTGACAATTGCTAGAAAATCTTCACTAGCAATCAGTTCTTCTTGATTTAATTCCAACACATCAGCAAAATGTTCCGTGTTTGTAATAACGATTGGCGTGATCACACTGTATCCAGCGGCTTTAATCGCTTCAATATCAAATCGAACCAATAAATCACCAGCTTTTACTTGATCCCCTTGTTTTACAAAAGTCTCAAACCCTTGTCCTTCAAGCTCAACGGTATCCATACCGATATGCATCAAGATTTCAATTCCATCTTTCGTTGTTAAACCAACCGCATGACCTGTTGGGAAAATGGTCGTGATCTCCCCATCTGCTGGCGCAATCAATTCACCTTTTTCCGGATCAATCGCAAGCCCTTTTCCCATCGCTCCAGAAGAGAAAACTTTATCCGGAACATCAGATAATGGCAGGACTTTCCCGCTTAAAGGACTTTTTAGATTATGTCGAGCAGAACTAATCGTGTCACCTGCTGTTGTTTGTTGATTTGTTTCTAGTTTTTCATCTTGGACGGTTTCATCAAATCCAACGATCAGCGTACCTACGAATGCTAAGACAAATGAAAGAGCTGTCGCAAGGATTGCCATGGTCACATTGGATTCAACTGCTTGGTTCGTACTAATAAACGTTGGGATCGTTAACAAGCTTACTAACCCGCTAGAGAAAGCTTTCACACCAGCAAAACCAATCATTGCGCCTCCGATACCGGCTGACAGACAAGCAACGACAAACGGTTTCTTTAACGGTAAAGTTACCCCATAAACAGTTGGTTCCGTAATGCCAAAAAGTGAGGTAATTGTAGATGAAATACCTAATGAACGAAGCTTAGTATCTTTGGTCCGAATCGCCACTGCTAAGGCTGCACCACCTTGAGCTAAAACGGCTGGTAAAAGCATTGGAACCATGACGTCAAACCCATATTGTTCAATATTCAAGAACATGATCGGTACAAAGCCCCAGTGCATCCCAAACATTACGAACACTTGCCATAAACTTCCCATAATCAAGCCCGCAACTAATGGACTAAAGCTGTAAATCGAATTAAATAGACTACCTAACCCATTACCGATAACTGTCCCGATTGGACCTAACAGTAAGAAAGTTAATGGCACCATCACCAATAAAACGATCATTGGTACAAAAATCATTTGTAAAAATTGTGGAATCACTTTTTTCACCAGCGGTTCAAATTTGCTTTGGACCCAAACAGCTAAAATGATCGGAATCACTGAAGATGTGTAACCTGATTGAGCTAACACGATTGGTAAGCCAAAGAAATCCACTGCCCCTCCAGCTCCAGCTAGTTGCGTGATTGCTGGATAAACTAACGCCATAGCAATTGCCACAGATAAAAATTGGTTCGTTTTGAATTTTTTGGCTGCAGTAAAAGCTAACATCACTGGTAAAAAGGTAAAGACACCATCTGCGGCTGCAAATAGAACTTGGTAAGCCCCAGTATCCGTAGCCAGCCAACCTAACACCGTTGCCAAAGATAAAAATCCTTTTAAGATCCCTGCAGCTGCCATTGCGCCTAAAAATGGCGTGAAAATACTAGAAATAATATCAATCAAGCGATTCAAAGGATTTTTTGACTGATCCTCTGTTCCTGATTGATCTGTCAGACCTTGCTCATCAACGATTGCTTGGTAAACGTCAGCCACATTACTACCGATAACTACTTGGTACTGACCACCACTTTGTACTACTTGAATCACATCTGGATCCTGTTTTAACTTTTGTGTATCTGCGACCGATTCATCTTTTAATTTGAAACGTAAACGTGTCGCACAATGTACTAAACTATTGACATTCTTTTCACCTCCGACTGCCTCCCATACTCTTTTACCAACTGCTTGATTATCCATCTTCTTTTCCTTCTTTCTAGTTGATTTAATCAAATAAAAAACCTAGATTGAAAAAACGGTCACGAAAATTCGTGCCCTATTTTTCAATCTAGGTTTTGCCTGCTTTACCAGTAACAATCCTTAAGATTGGGTACTTTGTTTTTCACTCACTACACGTTGGATGTGAATCGTTAAATAGATTTGTTCTGCGACTCCCATTGGTTCCTGTTGTGTTTTTAAGAGATAGTCATTGATCCGTTCCGAACAGCGAAAGGCTTTTGGATACTTCCCTTGAACGAGCGCATAGAGAAATTCATCCTGCTCATCCGAACTTTCGCCTTTTAAATAGCGTTGTGTAAAAAATTGTAAATGGGTGATGATTCGTTGGTAATTCAACGATTCCTCGTCAAATGTCACACCAAAGAACTTACTAATAATGCTGAGAATATCTCTAACGATCGTCGTTGCAGTCATCGTGACTTGCATATCCCCATTTCCTTGTTGGCTATTCACTAAATGAAAAGCGATAAATCCTGCTTCGTCAATCGGTAGACTGACTCCAACTTTTCTCTGGATCAATTGCAATACTTCTTTGGCCACCAAGTATTCTTTCGGATAAAATTTCTTTGTTTCAAAAAGAAGTGGATTTGGTAACTGGATATTTTCGTTCGCTCGACAAATCGCATAATGAATATGATCGGTCAATGTCAAATAAATATTTGACGACAACGAAACGCCTAATCGTTCTTCCGCCACATCAACGATCTGTTTGACTAATTCTACTTCTTCTAATGGGACATCCGCCATCAGCTGTTGAAATTGATTGGTTGCTAAGGAATCTTTTAAAACAAATTCTTTTTGAACTGCTGTTTTATCAATCCTATCACCAGGTCTTTTTTGAAACGCGAGGCCTTTGCCCATACAGATAATCTCTTCACCTCGTTCGTTTTTTGAAATGACGACGTTATTATTTAAGACTTTTTCAATAACCATTTTCCCTCGCCCTCTCATAAAAAAAATAAAAAAACCTAGAATCCCCCTGTACTTTAGGTTGAATTCTGGTTTTGCCTGCCGAACAGTAACAATCCATCGATTATCTGAACCAAGCATAGCACCCTTCTTTAATTTTTGCAAGCCTTTTCAACTTTTTTTTTAGTAATTGTAAAAATGAGAAATTAAAAAACCGACGAAAACTATTAGCTACTCGAGCGAACTAGCAATCGTCGGTTTTTCATTAACTATTTTCGTCTAAAATGTTCGTGTTTCCATATTGAATGCTGCCTTCATTTCTTTCGTCGCTTTTTTCATTGGTGTAACCTTCTCTAATTCGCCTTGAACGACTAATCGAGTCACCGCATTCATATCTCCGCACGTAATCAAAGTAACGAGCGATTTTCCTTCTTGGATATTTAACAGCTGGGTTTCCGTCGGTGCCACTTTTTCTTTAAAGGTTGCTTTATACGTATAGACATTTTCCAAATCTACCAAATAGATTTTATCTCCTAATGATAAATTTTCTAGTGGCGTGAATAATAGTTGTGGATTGCTCGAACGATGACTCGCTAAAGCATAATTTCCTTTTCCCATTTGCTGATTAGGATCTAATGTCCCCGCACCATAAAGCAAGTTCGCATTATCTAAACCTCTAAAAATCGGGATATTGATTGCCACAGAAGGAACAGCAATACTACCAATAACTGGTAAGTCCGTTCGATTCAATTGGGCACGCAACACACTTTCCGTACTCATTGACTCCACTGCATCAAAATCAAAACTTGCCTCTTTTTCGTTGTTTTTCTTGATTTCATCTTTTGTCACATTGGCAATTGCGTATTTATCTCCGGTATTTTTAACAAAATAATCTTTGATCTGTTCATTAAAAATTAACGCTAAGCCAACCAATAATAGTAAAAATAAGAAAAAATTGGCGATCCATCTTTTTACTCGACCTTTGCTTGGTTTTTCCTTCATTCACTTGCCTCCCTTATTTAGCTAAAATAAACGCAACCTATAGTTTCACACTTAAAGTTCTGTATATTTCTTTCGTTGTCCTCGACTTGCTTCTACTGGATATTTCAATTTATTTTTTGCTAATTTTTCTTCAATAATTTCATCAAGATCCAACTGTAAATTGTCAGCCATCATGTAAGAATAGATCAAGACATCTGCCAGTTCTTCTTTGATCCGCTCTAATGAAGTTTCCTTCACTTCTTCTGGTTGCTTCCATTGAAAAAGCTCCAGTAATTCAGAAGCTTCTAAGGAAATAGAAATTGCAAGATCTTTTTCGTTATGAAATTGTCGCCAATTTCTTTCGTCTCTAAATTGATTGACTTTCGC
Source organism: Enterococcus sp. DIV0691 (assembly GCF_051711145.1). NCBI lineage: Bacteria > Bacillati > Bacillota > Bacilli > Lactobacillales > Enterococcaceae > Enterococcus > Enterococcus sp. DIV0691. Next base: position 614,269 of record NZ_JBIOLY010000001.1, on the reverse strand, counting down.
CATACTATCCATGAACATTCACCTATTTCTTTATTCGATTACTAATAATCATACCATGTTTTTAATAGAAAATAAGTATATTTACCTAGATAAAATAAAATATACGTATTTATTTAACGATCTTTTTATAAAGCAAAATGATAACGAATGTTACTTATCCACTGATAACTTACACCAATGGATGTTATTCTTGTAAGCTGAATTTTAATTCTTTTACACCAGTAAGTGTCCACAAGACCACTAGACTGACAAGATAAATACTACTTAGAAAAATAATCACAGCAGATAATTGATAATGATCCATCAAAAAGCCAATAATGATCGAAGAAAATCCACCTACAGCTCTACCTAAATTCATAATAAAGTTATTGGCTGTTGCACGGATCTCAGTAGGATACAGGCTACTAATGATTGCACCATAGCCGCCATACATGCCATTGATAAAGTAACCAACAACCACCGCTGCTGCTACTAAACTCCATTGACTACGAGCTAAAACGAGTAAGAAGACCGAGAGCGCTGAACAAATCAAGAATAAAGTAAAGGCTGTTCTGGGACCTAATTTATCCATGATGATCCCAAAAGTCAACATACCTAATGACATCCCCACAATCGTACTCACCATCCATAAAGACGAACCTGAAACGGATAATCCTAGTTGTGCTTGCATGATCGAAGGTAACCAATTCATCAAACCAAAATAACCAGCAATTTGGACAGTCACCATAAGACTCAAGCCAATCGTCTGCCAAGTAAGTTGTTTTGTTTCAAATAGATTGCGTAACTTTGTTGCCTTTTTAGTTGCTTTCGCAGCTTGAAATGCCTCCGGTTCTTTTAAGCCATGTCGGATGACTAAAACTAATAATACAGGTAATACACCAATCACATATAACATGCGCCACCCGAGCCATGGAATGACGATTGCCGCCAAAATAGCAGCGAGAGCCGCGCCTACTTGGGCTCCAATACCAGCAATGGACGAAGCTCGTCCAATTTGTTTTTTTGAAAAAGTTTCAGAGATCAAAGACATACAAGCGCCATACTCGCCCCCAGCCCCGATTCCTGCAATAAAACGAAACAAGTAGACTAAATAAATCGTTGAAGAAAAATACATCAATAATGAAGCAATTGAAAATAAGATAACCGTTTGAGAGAACACCTTTACTCGACCATATTTATCCGCCATCAGACCAAAAAAAATACCTCCAACGAGCATCCCCAGATTAGTGATCGTCGCAATCATTCCCGCTTGCGTTCCACTAATATGAAAAGTTGCAATCATTGAAGATAAAGAAAAAGCTAGGAACATGATATCCATATTCTCTAATGCAATCCCTGATGATGTTGCTAATAAAACCTTCCGTTGATACTTCGTCATTTTTGTTACCCCTTTTCTTTCATTTTTACCCTAAATTGTTAAAATCATATATAAAAATCAAGAAAAAAGCAAGAAATTTTGTTTTTTTATGTCAATTCATTCACTCAACTGATCTACGCTGTTTTTGAGAACTATCACTTGCTCAATAATTACGAAATCGCTACACTTATTTTGTAATCAAAAAATAAAGCGTTTTTCTAAACCGCTTATTTGTCTGATCAAGCAATTTATCTTAGATATCCATTATCTAAGTAATCACTTTTTTGCTATCATTCGCATAGCCTTAGCTCTTTGCGAAACGTTTTTGTGAAACTGAGAAAAAACTATAAAGGAGAAAAACAGAATGGACAAACAATTATTCTTAGAAAAAATTGCTGGTGGGCTGATCGTTTCCTGCCAAGCCTTACCTGGAGAACCTTTTTATACAGAAGAAGGTAGTTTGATGCCTTATTTTGCTTTAGCTGCTGAAAAAGCAGGAGCTGTTGGTATCCGTGCGAACTCAGTACGGGATATTATGGCGATCAAAGAAAAAGTGGCCCTGCCGATCATCGGTATCATTAAACGTGATTATCCTCCTGAAGCGCCATTTATCACAGCAACCATGCGGGAAGTTGATGAACTAGTAGCCACAGGGGTTGAAGTTATCGCTTTGGATTGTACTTTACGCAAACGCCACGATGGTCTGAACATCAATGAATTCATTGCTAAAGTCAAAGAAAAATATCCACAGCAATTATTGATGGCTGATATCGCCACTTTTGAAGAAGGAAAGAATGCTTACGAAGCAGGAGTTGATTTTGTGGGGACAACTTTAAGCGGCTATACAGAAGAAAGTGTGAAACAAGCTGGTCCTGATCTCCCACTCATCCAAGAACTGATCCAAGCTGATATATGCGTTATTGCAGAAGGTCGGATCCACACGCCACAACAAGCCAAACAAGTCAAAGATTTAGGCGTAGCTGGCATCGTTGTAGGTGGCGCGATCACACGCCCTCAAGAAATTACTCAACGCTTTATCGAAGCATTAGATTAAGAGACTCCTTCATTTTTTCAGGAGAAATGCTTTTTCGTCCTTCTAACTAAATCAGCTAAATAGAACTAACCAAAAACAGCCAGAACGAGACTGAGCCAAACCTTGCCTCAACCTCATCCTGGCTGTTTTTCAGTTTATTATTCCAACTTTATTCACAGCCTCTGTCTCACCAGATTCTCAGATCCGCTTAAAATCGACATCAGATGACAGAGGTACCTACTGTTCAAAACAAAGGCTATGACTCAGATCAACAGCTTAGAAAGATGATCCTCCCTGGTTTCTCAACAATAAATCATCAGATGAGAAGGAAGAACTTTTAGTGTGACAGGCAGATTGACACCTTCATCGCCATCCACATTTGTTGCCAATTCTTGGTCTTCATTCAAAGCAATCTGGATCGTTTCACAGGTTTGATAAGCCAGATGATCGGTAGAAGAATCAACACCTTTTAACAAATCAGGCAATGTTTTTAACGTATCTAACAATGAAGTGTCTTTTAAATAAACCAAGTGCAATTTGCCATCGTTTACTTTAGCATTAGGTATCAATGTTTCAAAACCACCAATTGAATTAGTTAATCCTACCAGCAATGTACTACTTTCAATTTGTTTTTCCTGCCCATCAATGACTAACTGGAATTTATAAGATTGGGTTCCAGCCAATTGCTTGATTCCTGAGATAAAGTAAGCAAACTTACCATATTTTGTTTTCTTTTCTGGATCTACATCATTGATTGACTCAGGAATGGTCCCGATCGCCACGACATTCATAAAATATTGGTCATTGATTTTCCCAATATCTAATGGTTGCAACGCATCCATTGAAAGATGAGCGATAGATTCTTCGGGTTCTAACGGTATGCCTAAAGCACGGGCTAAGTCGTTGACTGTCCCTAACGGAATAAAACCAAAATTTGGACGATGTGCTTGTTCAGCGATCCCATTGATTCCTTCATTAACAGTACCATCTCCACCCATGACAAACACGCTGTGATACCTATCCACTGTCGCTTCTCGAGTAAAATTCTTGGCATCTCCAGCTTTTTTCGTATGAAGAACAACGACTTCATCAAACATCGTGGTTAACTTTTGATGGGCCAGTTTTTCATATTCTTGTGCTTGTTCTCCTCCAGAACTTGGATTAACGACCAACAACGCTTTTTTCATCCTGGTTCCCCCTTCGTTTCACAACATGACTTTGACTAAACTATAGCACAAAAAAACTCAGAGCATCTAGTTTCAGACATTCTGAGCTACACCAGCTGATTGGCTATCTTATTTTACGAATCAAATAATAACCCACCGATCCGACGATCATCGTTCCCAGAAAGACCAGAATGGATGAGGAATGTTCATTTGTTTTTGGTAAATGTTCCGCTTCAGAATCAGTCGAAGATTCAGAAGCAATCTGGAGCATCGCCTCTTTTTTAGTTGTACTTGGTCCAGAGTTTCTTAAGTCGATGGTGCTTGATTCCGTTGTGCTTGGCTCCGTCGTGCTTGGCTCCGTCGTGCTTGGTTCTGTTGTGCTTGGTTCTGTTGTGCTTGGTTCCGTTGTGCTTGGCTCCGTTGTGCTTGGCTCCGTTGTGCTTGGCTCCGTTGTGCTTGGCTCCGTTGTGCTTGGTTCTGTTGTGCTTGGTTCTGTTGTGCTTGGTTCGGTCGTTTTTTTCGTATTCGTGATCACAAAAGAATTGCCATTATTGGTTACAGTACTCTCAAACTCATCAGGTACATTCACTTCCGCTACTTGATAAGTAAAGTCTTCTCCTTGATTATTGTATTTTGGTAAGACCGCTTTTTCGTTTCCCACTGGCAGTTCCTTGATCGTTGCTTGATAATTATCTTGTTTTCTTAAAGAAAGCACCGCTGAACTTTGCCAACTCGTAGGATCAACGACCGAACTCCTGCGAATCACATAGTCAATAGTCTCTGGGATCTCGGATGCCGCTACATTTTTCCATTTTTTTGCTACTTGGATTGTTGTTGTCGGTGCCTTGATTGAAGGGATTGGAAAATCAAGTAATTCACTTTCATTTGTTGGTGCTAACGTTGTCCGTCCATTACACAAATACCAAGTTTCGCCTTTAAAATGAGTATTTTCAGTGTTTAAACGGACTTGATAGGTACACGTAAGCCGTTCATTTTCCCCTAATGCAATATTTGCAATCGTAATCGTTTGGTTCGCTTCCGATACAACTACATCAGCCACTACATCATTGGCTTGTTCCCAATTTCCTTGTTCATTTTTTCGCCAACCGACTAATTGATAGGAGCGTTCATTAAACTCACCCGCTCCTTGGAGTAAAATGTCTTGCCCCATAGGATCAGTGATCGTACCATTAGGAATCGTTTTATCAATTTGGTTGGCGATCTCTGTTAAGGCAGAACCCAAACCGCTTAGATTTTCATCGGTTGTAAGGTATTGTTGCGGTTTAGAAGCTAAGTTTCGCCCAATATATTCCCCTCGAGCAGAAGGTGCTGTCGCTATCGAATAACAGGTAAAACCCGAATGCTTGAGAGAAACGATCGTCCCTAAGGTCGCATCTGTCACAACTGAACTACTAACAGAAATTGCATTGGGATCAGAAGGGTTACTGTTCGTCGTATAGTATTTGTCAGAATCAGTTTGAAAATCTTGAATATAATGATCGGTATGGTAGCCATTATAATCAATGATCTCTCCCTCATTTGGATACTCTTTCGCTCCTTGTACTGGAAGATAACTACGATTAGCACTATCATCACCAATATGAATAAATAATTTTTCCGCTTCTGGCCGACTTTTCTCCAATAATAACCGTTGCCCTGCTAATAATCCTTTTTGCATAAATGTTCCCGAATGTGACTCAGCGGTATATTTCAAGAAGTTCTCTAAGTCATTCATATTACTTGAAAAACCATTTGTTGAATAAACCTCTCGATTGTATGCTACGATCCCCACGCGGATATTCCCATTAGCTAACGAATCCGCTAATTCATTGCCAAATTGTTGTAATCCGATTAAAGCATTGGTTAATTTTTCGCCAGTCATGGAGGAAGAATAATCGATCACCAAAACTAAATCAATCGGTGTTCCGATCTGGTTACCTTTCACATCTAACGTGACGTCAAATAAACCTTGTGTCTTGCTATCTTCTGTGACACTCTTTTTTAAATATGCACGGTCGGCGTAATTAACATAATTTTCTTCGTCAAATACGGCTTCTGGTGCATGGCCATAATCATAATTATAGGTATTCCCTACTGCTGTTCCATTTGTTAAACGTTGTCCCGTAGAATCGGTATAAGCAAAATCAACCGTCTCCGCAAATGATTTTTGCATCCCTATTCCCAGTAAAATACTCATTAATCCTACGAATAAAATCACTATCTTGAAATAGCTGTCTTTTCTCGTTCCCATCATTTCTCTCCTTTTCTACCAACAGATTTCCCCATCCTTATTAAAACCCTAGAATTTTTTCAACAATTGCTAGTATAAATTTTCTGGAATCTTTTCTGAGCTAAAAAAATGTACATTTGGAATACATTAAAATCCTCTTTTTATGATAAGATGGCATCAAGTAACAGCTAAGAATCGAGGGAAATCTTTGGTTAGGAGTTTTTTTATGGAAATATTCAATGATTTTTTTGGAAATGATGTCAAAAAAGAAATCGAACTTTTACATTTTTTATATCATCAAAAGCGCTTTGTAACGATTGAAGAAATGAGCCAAGCCCTCAATATGGATCGGCGTTCGATCTACAAATATTACGATGTTCTAAGCAATCATTCCCTAATGACAGATGAAAGTCGTGAACCAATTTTTCATACAAAACATGGTCTCGGCTATAAATTCACAGGAACCAAAACAGACTATAAAACGGTGATTTGTAAAATATTACAAGAAAATCCTTTTTTCAATTTATTTGAAACTTTATTGTTGGAAAATGAAGTGAATCTAGTCAAATTCGCCTACGAGAATTATTTATCCGAATCTACTGTACGAAAGCGAAGCTATGAACTAGAAACGCTACTACAGCCATTGGGGTTTACCGTAAAAAAAAATAAAGGAACGCTCTATTTAGTCGGTGATGAACCTCGTATTCGCTATTTTATGGTTGCTTTTTTTTGGAAAAATTTTTCTGGTCTTCACTGGCCATTTCCAGGTATTTCTCAACAAAAATGTGAAATGCTCGCCCGACACTTTTATGAAATCAATGAAATTCCTTTCAATGAGATTGAACTAAAAATTACTACTTATGTACTAGCCGTGACGATTATTCGGTTTAGAAAAGGCAAAAAAATAACAGCTGAAATGATCACTTTAGCTCCTGATCTACCGTCTAAAGACCACGAACTGTTCCAACAATTGACGGACCAGCATTCATCACTCTTAAAAAAACTGACAGATGAGTTGAGTGAACACTTCTTACTCGAAACAATGGAGAGCCACTTTATTTTCTTGTGGCTACGATCAAATCTGGATCTCACTTTTTCTAAAGAGCAGTTAGCTGATTATTTTGCCATCCAAGAGGAAAGCGTTCAAAATCGTTCTTATTTGCAAGCAATCATCCATTTGTTACTGAAAGATACAGACTCTCAACAATTGTCTACCAGAAAAAAGAACTTGATTTTGCGAACGATTCTTTCTGGAATTTTGTCCGTCGAACTATTTGGAGAGACGATCCATACCTTGACCGGCTATAATCTACAGCACTATGTCTCGCAGAATTTTCCCAACCTTTTGATGCGTTCTGAACAATTGTTAGATCAAATTGATCTTTACTCATCCTCAGATAGCAAACGAAAAGGACTTGCGTTACATGTAGCGGTTGCTTGGACCTTGGTTTCACCACCATCCACCTTTATGAAAAAAATCAACCTTAAACTCGAAACAGATTTACCTTTGGCACTTTCTTTAACAATCAAAGAACGTATCGAGTCTTCTTTTCAAAGCTACTACCATCTGGATATTCGCAGCCATTTTGAAAACGAAGACTATGATCTCTGCCTTAGTACCGCTCCTTTAACAGAAAGTTTTGAAACCGTCCCCGTTTTACTGATCAATGCCCAAGTCACATTAGCCGATCTGCTGGCAATTAAACAAGTACTTGAAGAGCTGGTGTAGTAAGAGCAGAAGAAATGGAATGTTCATTATTTGAACTGCGGATAACACTTCTTCGATCATATTTATACTTTTTCAATTCATAAAAATAGCCTAAGATTTGTGGGAAATAAAAGCAAAAAAACTGAGGTTGAGACAAAAGTGTTCAGCATCAAGAAATAAGAAGGAATTTCCGAAAATTGCTTCTCAAATTTTTGGTAAATTTCGGCTTATTTCCGAAGATGCTACTTTTGTATCACCGTTTATTCGTTTTTAGAGATACTAGAAGAGACTGAGACAACTTTTGTCTCAGTCCCAGACTCTTAGTCAGTACTATATTTCTAAAGTTAAAGATCTTATTTTTTTAAAGCCAGACTAGGTGATAGGTTGACCAATCGATAATTAACAAAACCAGTTATGCCAAAAACTAATCCAATATTTACTAACAACAAAAGCAGCCCTAGTTGGAAATTAAACTCTAGATTATAACCAAAGTTATGGCTATATACAGTATTAAAAATAAGAAGCCATATACTACTAAATAAGATGGATAGTAGACAAAATAGAACGGTTTCTCTTCTCAATATCTTAGAGATATTTCTGGTACTATATCCTAAGCAACTTAGTATACCAACTTCAGAATATCTAGTGATAGAAATTCGATAGATTATAATAAAACTAACAGAGATAAATAGGAGTAAAAGTAAATTGGATAATATGGTAAACAACTTTATAGTATCAGCAAAACTATTTTTAAAAGCACGAATGTCTTTTTCCTTAGTGTATATATCGTACCCCTCACTTTTCAGCAGGCGATGAATTTTGGGAATGTCCTCAAAATTTTTCACACTAAACGCTATAGCAGATGCCTCACCTTTAGCTACTTCTTTATAAATTTTCTTTTCCAGCTTCGTACTCATTGTAAAGTTATCAAAAGTATCGTTTGAGATACCACTCACTTTCATTTTTATTTTATGTTTTTGTCCCTCCTTATCAAAGTATTCAAAGTCAACGTACTTTCCAACTAATTGATTAATATTCTTACTCAAAGACGAGGCAACACTTAGAGATAGACTGATTTCATTCCTATTATCTTTAGGCATGTCCCCATAAATCATCGAAAGATCGGAAGAAATGAATGTTGGTGATTTAGTATCTAAGTGTTTATTCTTATGATCATATTTAAGATTAATATTTTGGAGATTATATTGGTAATACACATCCTTAACGTTTGGTAATGTTTGTAAATAAGTAAGCCCTTCAGATAAAGGCTTTTTTGAAAAAGCAATTGATCCTTTACTATAGTAATCATTTTTTTCTTTAAATGACTGTATTTCATTTTTTATTGTATTTTTTATTCCTAACGTTGAAATAAAAGAGACCGTTCCTAATGAAATCAATACGATAGCAAGTAAATTTTTTAAAAAATGTATTCTAAAATTCCTGATTGCTATCCAAAAAAGTAATTTTGAGTTGAGTTTTGGGACAATCTCTTTAGTTTTTTTCGCTGTGAAAGTCTGACTTTCCTTACTATAGTCTAATTCATATCGCTCTTTTTCTTTAACTATTTCTATTGTATGATTTTTTAAACAGACTATTTCATCGGCGTACTTTGAAACTTTTTCACTATGTGTAATAACAATCACGGTTCGATTCCTTGCCAACCTTTTTAGTATCTTCATCACACCATCACTATTTAATTCATCTAAAGCAGCCGTTGGTTCATCTGCAAGAATTATTTTAGGATCGTTCATTAAGGCTCTCGCTATAGATGCTCTTTGTTTTTGACCGCCGCTTAACTCATGGACCATTTGATTTGCCTTGTTTTTTAAACCGAGTTCCGTTAATAAATTCAATGCTTTTTCGATTTTCTCTTCTTTCGTTAGTTCAGAGTCTAAATGTGCCCCCATTATGACATTTTCAAGTACTGTATATCCATTTAAGAGATGATAATCTTGAAAAATAAATCCCACATTGTTGAATCTATAATTAGACAAGTTTTTATTTGAGAAATTTTTTTCCTTAAAACATAAATTTTCAATTTCCCCATCATAATCTATATCTAAGCCTGCTATTAAATTTAATAATGTTGATTTACCAGCTCCACTATTCCCTAATACACAAGTTAACGTACCATCTTTAAATCGATAATTGGCATGTAATAGTATATCCAAATCTTTGTACTTTTTACTGACATTATTTAAGTAAATCATTCGAATCACCTTGTTTCATTTTATGAGTAGGATTAGTTTTAAGAAATAATAAGTAGGATAGGATACTGATTATTATTGATTGGACAAATGGCAGCAACAATACCAAAACTAAGTTATTAGTAGATACTATATATATACTAAATATTTTTTGACTTAAAAGACTAAGCAATGGGAAAGTTATCAGAAATAGAAGAGAAGACATTATTCCAAGTATAAAGTATTCTGAAATGATTAAACTTAAAATATTTTTATTACTGAAACCATTGAATTTGAAAAAACGAAATTCACTTTTCTTTATATAAAAATTGAACAAAGCCAGAACAATACTAATTGTTAGTGACAATACAAAGAATATCAAACTGATGGTAACCCCTTGCTCCTCATTTTTCTTTCTCAATCGGAGCATGTCTTCAATCATGCTAAAATCTCCAGAAGGTTGTAAACCTGATTGTTGTAGTTTATTCACGATAGGTAAAATATCATCTAATGTTTTTGCTCTTACGTTATAACTTATTGATTTCTCAATGCCTGCTTGTTGGCGCATTTTTTTGATAGCTTCTACACTAAACAACAACGGGCCATCCGTTAGTTTCCCGTCACGTCTTCCTAAAGTGCTGGTAATTGCTCCACCTTTAGGATTATTTTCAATGACTCCCACTACTTTTACATCATTTAATGAGACCTTTGATCCTGTAATCTCGTTGCTTCCAATCTTTGGATTTACGTCTATAAGCCCTGTCATATTTAAGTTTTTCCCGATTACGTCGGTGGGTTTTAGACCTAGTAAATCCAGTAACCGTTTAGGAACAGCCACTTCTATTTCTCCAATTGAAGGATATCTTCCAGCTATCAATTTCGTAATTGCAGGCAAGTTAAAGCTATCCTTCACTTCATAATTTTTAATCAAATCTCCTACGTTTAGTTTCAAATCACCCACTATTTCCAAGGGTGCCACAAAATCTACTCTGGGATCATCTTTTAATAAATCTACTGCTCCTGAAGTATCTTGTTTTAGAGAACCAGAAGGACCACCACCTGTCGATTCTTTTGACAAAGAAATATCTTTGATCGTCTCTCCTCTTTCTTTAACGAGACGGCTAAAATTATCATTTTGTTTTTCTTTTATTTCCCCACTCAAATTAATCAACATAAAAAAGGAAGAAAGTATGAGTAAAATAATCGTTAATATAGAATATATGGATGCGCCTTTTAGAATGTTAAAAGATTGAGAGATACAATTTTTTAAAGATAAATAAGGAGGTTTATTCAATCGATTGTTTTTCCCGTCATCTTTTGAGTGTTGTTTACTTTGCCCTACTAATTTTAGTTGTCCTTGCTCCATGCTATAGACATTTGCGTCTTTTTCAATTAAACCTTTATCATGAGTGACTATTATCACTATTCTTTCTTTAGCGATTTTTTTTAGCTCCGTCATTATTTTATTAGCAGCTAAAAGATCTAATGCTTTAGTTGGTTCATCTGCTATGATTATTTCTGGATCTTTTACTAATGCTCTAGCTATCGCTACTCGTTGTTTTTGTCCGCCAGATAATTTTGCCACTTTCATTTTAGCTAATCCAGATATTCCTAGTTCCTCTAATACCTTTGCTACTTTCATTTTTCGTTCTGCTTTATTTAAGTTCGATAGGCTTAGAACTAAATCAATGTTACATTCTACACTTAAGTATTCTATCAATTGGTAATCTTGCCAGATAAAACCGATTGAATTGTAATAATAGTCGGATAGTTCTTTTTTCGTAAAACGTTTCATCGACTGATTGTTAAAATAAACATCTCCTTCAAAATTTTGATCCATACCACTAATGATATTTAATAGCGTTGTCTTCCCACTACCCGATGGACCGTAAATAAAATTGAGGCCTTTTTGGAAATCTCCTGATAAATGATTCAATACTATTTCATTTCCAAATACTTTTTTTATTTCGATTAAACTTAACATAAGAATCTCCTTTTATAACGAATTTGGGTTATTGCTCTGCTAGAATAAACTGTAACGTTACGTTATATTCAAGGAGGTAATTATGAATAATTATTTAACAATCAGTGAATTTGCAAAATACGTCAATTTAAGTAGAAGAACCTTAATTTATTATGATCAAATTGATTTATTCAAACCAAAAAAAATATCTACTCATGGTTATAGATATTATACTTGTGACCAATGCTTTGAATTAGACGTTATACTAACCTTGAAATTCCTTGATGTACCTTTAGAACAGATTAAATATTTTCTCGATAATCGAAACATGGATGACACGCTGACAGAATTTAAAAAGCGAAAAGAAATTTTAGATGAAAAAATCAATGACTTAAAACATATGCAGACGTTTTTAGAAAATTATATCGATCGGTATACAACATTGAAAAATATAAATTTTGATATAATTACTCATTCTTATAGAGAAGAAGAATCTTTTATTTGTTCTGATTTAATGCATTCTCATTACTACGACTCCATCGATTCTTTATCTAGTTATAGTGATTTTTATTTATCCTTAGATCAAAAAGATTTATTTAATGGCTATCCTATAAATTTTTTAGTAGAAGATTCTATTTTTTCTGACATTCAAAAAACTCCTTTTAGGTCACTAATTAAAATAAACAAGGAACAAAGCCATCTTTACGACGCAGAGAAAATTATAACCAGATCGAATGGAACATATGTCTCTTTCTTCATAGAGGATTCAAATTATAATAAGCAAGAAATCAATCAGAAACTACTGAACTATTTTCAAAAAAATAAATTTATTCCAGAAAGATTTTTTTGGAAAATATTATGGCAAGATGAAATTACTACCACGATTCCTGAAAAACGTGTATTTGAAATCTTGATACCTGTAAAAAAGAATTAATCGTTTACTGAAACTAAGAAAGTTCCTTATTTCCCCTTCTTAAAACAATCTCTTAAAAATGATTCAATTTGTATATATATGCATTATTTGTTTTAAAATATACTAAAAAGGTACCTAGGAGATTTTTATGGGTTTGGGAAAACTATGAAAAGATCTCACCCACATCTGGCTTCCTCTAATGGTTGAATCACCAAGCTGATCGTCAGCTAATGATAGACAATGAAACAAAAAAAGAGATTGGGACAAAAGTTGTCTCAGTCTCTTCTAGTATCTCTAAAAACGAATAAACGGCCGTCATTGATCAGGTCAGTAATCGAATTTGCTGCTTTGGGCTTTGGTCAATTGTTCATGAGCAGCGTCGCCTAAAATTCCACCCAATGCGATGACAATTTTTGAGATAAGCCTCCACCTATCTTTGCGGTTGTTGTTGTGTGATACAGTGAATATTTCCACCACCGTATACGATCTCAACTGTATTTACGCCTACGACTTCTTTATCTGGAAAGAATTCTGCTATTTCCTCAAGTGCCAGCGCATCATTTTTATCTCCATACTGAGGAACGATCACACCGTTGTTCGTGATCAGAAAATTCATATAAGAAGCAATACAAATGTCGCCATCTTCACGTGGCATCGTTCCTTCTACGTAATCGATCTTGAAATCCCCATTGATCGTGACATTCTCTACTGGGCAACAAAGCTTATGAACTTTTAATTTGCGACCTTTGGCATCGGTCATTTCATTCAAACGCTTGTAAGCAGCTTGAGCCGCTTCATAAAATGGGCTGTTTTGATCTTCAGTATAGATACAAGCCACTTCTCCGGGACGAACAAAACATGCCACATCATCCACATGCCCATTGGTTTCTTCCGGATCGATCCCGTCACCTAACCAAAGTACTTTCTCACAGTTTAAGTAGTCACATAATTTTTGTTCGATCTCTTCTTTTGTCATATGAGGGTTCCGACCTTCACTCAACAAACACATCTCAGTCGTTAAAACAGTACCTTCTCCATCAACGTGAAAGGATCCCCCTTCTAAAATAAAATCCTCCGTTCGATACGAATCCACGTGCTCTATCTCACAGATCTTTTGTGCAATCAGATCGTCTTGATCCCAAGGGAAATATAAGCCATCAACTAATCCGCCCCAAGCATTAAATCCCCAGTCATTGCCTCGTAATTCGCCTTTGTCGTTAATGACAAAGCTAGGACCACAGTCACGAATCCAAGCATCGTTGTTCGACATTTCATAGACAGTGATGTCGGCAGGCAATTGACGACGGCAGTTTTGATATTGCTGTTGCGACACGACCACATTCATTGGCGTGAATTTGCTGATCGCTTTTGCGACTTCGGCAAATGCTTCTTGAGCCGGTTTGCCTCCATCACGCCAGTTATCCGGACGCTCTGGCCAAATCATCCATACTTTCTCTTGTGGTTCAAACTCTCCAGGCATTCTAAACCCGTCTTGTTTCGGTGTGGTCTTTTCGATTCGCTTTGCCATGATACAGCACTCCTTCTTTTTTGATTTTTTTGATCCAGATAATGATTTCACCAACGAGGGCAAATATAATTGCTCCAATCGTGATTGGTAATTGCTGACTCAGCGATTCAGCATCAAACTGCAAAGGAATCGCTGTGAAAATCAATGAGATCACGATCATGATCATCGGTAGTGCGACTAATACATTCAAGAACCAGTCGCTGCCGCTCACCTTGAAAGGTCGAGGTGTTTCTGGATCGATTTTGCGCAATTTATAAAACGCAGGAAAAACAGGTACATATGATAGTAGGAACATTACTAGGTTCAACGAGAAAAATGCCCAAAATAAATCTTGATTTGGTAAAATTGGTGCGATGATGACAACGATAGAAGCAACAATACCATTCATAATCGCCGCACCAGTAGGCATGCCGTTTTTTTTGCTGCGTTTGGCAAATACTTTCGGCATATCGTCATTTTCGGCTGCATAACAAGCAGTATTGTTAACCCCTAACGACCAAGAAATCATATTGCCAAACAATGTCAGTAAGAATAAAAAGGCCATCGAAATAATGAACCAGCCGCCTGTTGATCCTGTCAATAACTTAAAACTATCCATCAATCCGCTGCCTGTACTAATCTGATCCGTAGGAATTGCTACACCGATCCCGAATGCAGAAAAAATGTAAATGGCTGCAATCACCAGTCCACCGGCAATGATCGATTGAGGGATTTGCTTTTTAGGATTTTCCATATCATTCGCGAATGTACAAATCACTTCGAATCCTAATAAGTTAAAAATGATTACTGAAATAAAGGACAAACTATTTAAATTGAAACTTGGCAGCATGGAAGAAAGAGTAAACTCATTCGCCACACCCTTAGTAAACGCAGTATAGAGACCTAAGCCACCAATCAAGATTGCCAGCAGCATTTTGATAACAGCTGCTCCATTCAAAATCCACACACTGTCACTGACCGGATAAAAACTGATCCAAACAATGATCCATATAAAGATCAGTTCGATCATGATAGCAGCAGCTGTTGAAAATTCGCTGCCTGTGATCGTCATCAATAAATCAGGGCAGACTACTGCTAGAGAAGCTAACCACAGTGGATAATTGATCCAGTAATACCAAGAAACGCGAGATCCCCAGCGATGTCCGAAGGCTTGTGTCACCCAATCATAGATACCGCCATCACCGATATAAGTTGTTCCTAACTCTGACGAGATCAATCCATAGGGCAAAAGGAATGCAATCAATAAAAAGATCCACCAAAAAAATTGTGAATTTCCGATTGCTGCTACCGGTGCAGCCGCTTCTGCCACAAATACAACACAAATAACAGATAATATAGCACTCATCAAACTAAATTTTTTCTTTTCTCCCATTGTTTTCTTCCTTTCCGGTACAAGGGAATAAGGTTGGACCAGCGATTGAACGATTCTTGTAACCTGCGGACTCACCTCGTATGATTCCTAGTGCGGCATAAAAGCTGCATTAGTGTGAGATCAAGATTCTGCTAGAAAGAATCGATTTTCAGATCGTTAGCCCCTCCTCTAGAACAGAGACAATCCTCACGCATCGTCATGATACGCAGATTATTTCCTTTCCTCATCTCTTGCGTCTAAAATGTTTCACCTAGCAAAGCTTCCAAGTCTTTTTTAGCCGCTGCTTTTTTGGTCTCATCGATTGGATTTTTTTCCGCATAATCTCGCATCAAGTACACTAAGAGACCGCGAATCGAAGTCAACCGATTTTCTGCTTCATCAAAACAGATCGAGTTCGGTCCATCCATGACTTCATCTGTGACTTCTTCCCCACGAGTGGCAGGCAAGCAGTGCATAAATTTCGCTTGTTCCCCAGCACGTTTCATCAAGTCCGTATTCACTTGGTATTTAGGATAAAAAATACGCATGCGTTCCTCTTCTGATAGTTCAGCTTCATACAGTCCATACCAAACATCTGTATAAACAAAATCCGAACCTTCGATAACATCGATTTGATCGGATATCGTATAGGAGCCACCAGAATCTTTGCAAATTGCGTCTAGTCGTGCGCGATGGTCTTCGTTTAACTGGAACCCTTTTGGTCCAAATTGAACGAATTCCATTCCCATTTTTGTTGCAATCAATCCTAAAGAGAAACAGACTTGTGTAGCATCTCCAATAAAGGAAACCTTGCAGTCTTCAATTTTTTTGCCTGCTGGAAGATGTTCGATCATGGTGCAAAGATCGCCAATTTCTTGCGTTGGGTGGTTGAAGTCAGACATCCCGTTAATAACTGGGATCGTGGCATTCGTTGCTAAGTCATACACACTATGATGACGTTCCACCCGAGCCATCAAAATATCAACTAAACGAGAAAGAACTCGGCTCGTGTCTTCTATCGTTTCATGACCACCCAATTGAATTTGTCCTGGTGCTAGATATTCTGCGTGCCCCCCTAATTGTGTCATTGCTGTTTCAAACGAAACCCGCGTTCTGGTAGAAGACTGTTGGAAGATCATCCCTAACACTTTGTTCTTTAGCAAAGGAGGATAAAAACCATTCTTGATGGCCGCTTTGATTTTCAATGACAGGTCAACAATTTGTTGGATCTCTTCCTTCGTGTAATTTTCAGTTGTAATAAAATCTTTTTTTCCCATAATGAAACCTCCTAAGTAATTTGTTTGCTTTGCATCTTCACTTTAGGAAAAAAAGTGAGAGTTTACGATAAGCTATTAGTTGTAAACGTTATCATTGTCGATCTATACGTGGTACAGGCTGGTTTATTTTTGGATATAAACCAGTTATTTTCCAAGGGTTTACAAAAGTTTAGAAGGAAGTTTATAGGAATTAAAAGTAAAGATAAAAAAATCGGTGTTATAATTAAAATAAGAAATTTGAGGTAAGGAAAAAAATGAAAGGGGATTCAATATGATAGCTATTTTTGTTTACAACATTCTATTGATCATTCTATATTCAATCACGATGACTTTTGCTATTTATGCTTATTTAAAAGAAAAAAACAACTTATTTCTCTGGATCAGTTTGTATTTGGCATTCTTCATTTTTGATAACACGATTATTTATATGACGGAGTTCCTCAATTCCTTTGCACAAAGTTATGATCAAGCATTTATGAGTGCGCCAGCAGTTAAAACGATTATTTTTATGGGAAACGCCTTTTTTTCCATTTCTATTCTTGCCGAACTACAAAAAGAAAAACTTTCCCCTCTCCATTATGCTTTACTGCTTGCTTTGGCTGCTTGGATGATTACCATCCCATTGATGGATAATTCAGCCTTTAAAGTCTGGCTCTATTATCTGGGCAATCAACTCTTCCTGTTTTACCTAGGAATTTATTGTTGGCGAGGAACAAAAAAGGATGTACCTTTGCTGAACAAACACTATTTAAAGCAATTGATGTTCATCAATCTCTTCTTTAGTATTTTGATCATTATTGAAGATAGTTTCGTGATTTTCAATGTCGATCAATATAGCTCCTTAGTGACAAAAATTTATAATCGTAGTGTCTCAGAGGATATTTTTTCGATTGTTATATGTGTTTTATTACTGCACTTCTTTATCAAAAAATATCAACCTCAGAAAGAAAAAACACAAAAGCAAGACACCTCTCTCTTGATTCAAGACTTTTGTCAGGATCACCAGTTTACTCAACGAGAAACGGAAATTTTTATATTGCTACTGTCACATCGAACCAATCAGGAAATTGCTGACCAGCTCTTTCTTTCATTAGGAACGGTTAAAACTCATGTCCACAATATTTTTATTAAACTTGACATAAAAAAGCGCACGCAAATTATCCCCCTTTTTGAAAAGTATAAAGAAGCCATTGAGTCAACCGTTTAAAAAAGTCCTGGAAGTATCCCTTCCAAGTTCTCAGTCTGTAGACGAGTCTGGGACATTAATCAGAAAAAATCTAATTAATGTCCCACTTTTTTATGAGGTTAATCATAAAATAAAAAAATGGAGAATGAGACAAAAGCGGCATCTTCAAAAATTCGCTGAAATTTATAAAAAATTTGAGACACACCAAGTAGATAATAATCAACACCAAAAAAAAAGTATTTATGTTTCTTGTCAAATTTCGGAAATTCCTTCTTATTACTTGATACTGAATACTTTTTTCTCAATCTTTCACCAATCATTCTAGAATTTCTCTTTACCAACATCATTTGACAAAGGGTCTCTTTTTTGTCCAAAATTTTGAACAAAACTAGATAAAAAGACATTCCAAACTCAAATTACAAGTTTGAAATGTCTTTTATCTATAGTCTGATCAGAGAAATATTTCTTTGGCTTCATCACTCATATATTTTATCTTACTCATCTTCATCATCGTCATCACTGAAAATCCGTCCATTCACATAACAAATGTTACTTGTAGCAGATTCGATTAATGAAAGTTCTGTTCCAATTAATTGACTGTTAATGAAGTCAATGACCATTGGCATGTTCATGCCTGCGTATAAGTCAATTACTTGACCCTCGAGAATTATTTTTGAAACTACATTACACGGAGTGCCACCCATTAAATCTGCTAATACCACGAAATCATCTAAATTGGCAATTACTGTTTCAAACTTTTCACGAAAATCTTCCGCTGATTCAGAAGGAAGAAGGCTTACTGTGTGAATACTTTCCTGAGGCCCCATTATCATTTCTGTACTTTTTTTTAATTCTTCACAGAAAAGTCCATGACTAATTAAAACTAATTGTTTTCCCATTGAACCACTCCTCATCACTAATTGGAATCAGCCTGACTTATTTTGAAATCACGCCTAAAGCTGATAATGCTACACAAATCACTAATACTATGAAAATTGCCTTAGTAGAAGTCATATTCTTTTTGCCAAGCATCCAATAAATTGCTGCAACGATACCGGCTGGTAATAATCGTGGTAAAATCATATCCAGGTTGTTTTGCATGTTTAACGTCACATCACCAATACTTGGTGCCCAAGACAATTTTACATTAATCATGGTAGCGACCAACGCTCCAACCATGAAGCCCCCTAACAAAGTTGCAGCATCTGTCAAGGCAGTTAAGCGATGTTGCATCGTGGTAACTAAAGAGATTCCTTCACGATAAGCAAATTCTAATTGTTTCCAACGGAAAATCATAACAGCGATTTGTGCGATAATCCAAATAAAAATTCCAGTTGGGTTGCCATTAATTGCCATATTGGCTGCTAAGGCTCCAAAAATTGTTGGAATTAACGCTGCGAAAATCGAATCACCAATTGCTGCAAAAGGCCCCATCAACCCAGCTTTTAAACCTGAGACAGTGTCTTTACCATCAATACCTTCCTTTTCCTCAATAGCCAAGTCAATCCCGGTAACGATAGTATTGAAGAAGTTTGATGTATTAAAGAATTGGGTATGAGTTTTCATCATTTCTTTTAATTCAGGAGAATTATCACCATAAAGCTTGCGTAATTGCGGCAGAATTGTATAAAGATAGCCTGATCCTTGCATCCGTTCATAGTTCCAACCTAATTGGAAAGTAAACAAGCTTCTGCGATTGATCTGCTTAAAGTCTTCCTTCGTTAACTTATAATTAGATTTCGTCATCTTCAATCTCTCCTTCATCTGAATCATTCGATGTAACATCTTTAGGGGCTGGCGAATGTGGTATCAGCTGTCCATTTTTGTAACTGATGGCTGCTAAAGAAAATCCAACTAGTGCAATTGCTAACATCGGAAGTGAATTAAATATTCCTTCGAAATTCTTCACAACTCCTGCAACACCCGTTCCTAAAACCTGCATGTTAGTAAAGACGGTTCCTAGTAATGCCGTTAATGTAAATCCTAAAATTAGATAAGGGAAATGCTTTTTAACTGGCAAGTAACGTAGTAGAATAGCAAAACCGACAGCTGGTAAAACTGCTCCAGCTACTGATAATCCATCGCCTAACCACTTCAAATCACCATTTAGCACGGCTACCACTTGTTCTACTAGTCCTCCTCCAAATGCTAATGCTAGAAAAACGGGAATCATACGAGAAAGTGACCAAGAGAGGGCTCCCATTAAGAAATTACGTTCAATCCCTTTATAGTTCATATCTTCAACTAATTTATCAATGCGATGTGCAAAATACGTATTCGCAAAACGGGCTAATATATCTAATTGAATCATCAAGCTAGCTACTGGTACCGCAATTACGGCAATTGCTTGCTCTGGGTTCATTCCTAGCGCTACTGAGAAAGCTGTCGCTAAAATCGTTCCAGAGTTGGCATCAATTTTTGATGCACCCCCAAAGGTACCAACACCAAGTACAGTCAATTGCATACTACCACCAATAATAAGTCCTGCTTTTAGATCCCCCATCACTAGACCAGCAAATAATCCGGCAAAAACGGGTGCACTCAGCGATGAATAAATTTGTAACTCATCTAAAATTTGATACCCTGCGTATAATGTTAATAATAAGATCTGCCACCATAAGATATCCATTTATTTATCCTCCTATTTCGCTAATAAAGCCATAAAATTTTCTGCTTTATCACTTGGAACCATCTGCGCTACTAAGCGAACACCTTTAGCCTGTAATTTGTTAAATACTTCTACATCTTGATCAACCACATTGATTGATTTAGTAATGGACCGTGTTTCATTCGTCTGTGACATATTCCCAACATTAATTTCTTCAATTGGGACTCCTAATTCTACCAACTTCAATAAACGATCCGGCTCCCGAGCAATAATCAATAATCTTTGAGAATCATATTTTCCTGCTAAAATATTATTAGCAGCTTTTTCAATCGGCAATACACTTAATTTAACTCCTGGTGGAGTTGCCAGCTTTAATCCACTTTTTTCAATATCATTTTTTGCAACTTCATCATCTACAACCATAATCCGTGTGATGTTCAACTTGGTTGTCCATAAGTTGGCTACTTGTCCATGAATTAAACGTCCATCAATTCTTACTCCGATAATACTCATTGTTTATCCTTCTTTCATTTCTTTATATAGTGGTGCTTTTACTAATTGGATCTCTGGTTGGAAAGTTCCTTCTGTTTCAAAAATCACTATTTCATTGTTTCCTTTTTTAAATAAGCTTTTCGGAATATATAGCGAAAGTGTTGGCCCAACTTCCCAAAAACGTCCAATATTAGTCTGATTAACAAATACGACACCTTTCCCAAATTTTGATAGATCAATGAAGCTATCTTCCACTTCATCAAGTGCTACTTCATAGCGATAAAAACTTGGCTGGTTAGGATACCATTCCTTTGAAAAATCAACCTTCTCACATGATTCTAGTGGTAAACAATACTGATTCCAATCAGTGATAAAATGTAGATCAGCCATGACCCCTGTACGAATTCCCTTTTTTTGTGTATCGGCTAATAATTTATGACCATAATTAACACGCCCCATATTTTCAATTAGAATATCTAATTGATTGTCTTCCTGAGGCATTGGAACAATGATATCTTCACCAATTTCTGTCTGATATTGTGTAGCTTGCAGTTTTTGATTTAAAAATAGTTGGCTACGGTCTCTTCCATCGATTACTCTCAGTCTTTCATGTTCTGCATCTTTTTTTATTGAGGTGCGATACAGAATATAACCTGTATTTTGTCCTAACATTTCCATCGTTTCTGGATATTTCATTTTTACTGATTGACTAATTGTATCTAATGTTGAAAATAAACTGACTTTATCAATTAATGGAATATCTTTCATTTCCATTGTGTCTTTTGTCAAAGGTTCCATTTGTTGGATATCAGGGAACGTTTCATGAATCATTGTCTGGATTGCATAATATTTTTCGGTTGGATTTCCTTGCTCGTCTAAGGGTGCTCCGTAATCATAAGAAGTAATCTGTGGCAAATCAATCACTCCTCTAGCTGAGCAACCATTCATAAATCCAAAATTTGTTCCTCCATGGAACATATACAGGTTAATACTTCCTCTCAGCACGACCTCTTTGATTGCCTCAGCTAATTCTTTTGCATCACGTTGTACAATCGGTTCCTTCCAACGATTAAACCAACCATCCCAAAATTCCATACACATTAAAGGCCATTTTTTCCCATGCTCATTGAAGAAAGCTTCCATTGAAGAAAAATTTTCTTCAGCCTTTGAACCAAAATTTCCAGTAACTAAAATATCTTCATCAATCATGCTGCCTGCTCTGAGTGTCGCTCGCCATGGTCCATCCGAAGTGAAAAATGGCACTGTTATTCCTCTGTCCAACATTAAATCACGTATCGAACGTAAATAGTCTTTTTCTTCTCCATAAGAACCGTATTCATTCTCAATTTGAATCATTAAAATATTTCCACCATTTGTCAGCTGATGCGGCACGATTTTTTTTATTAAAACATCATAATAATCCGCCACATGGTTCAAATAAACGGTTTCATTTGTTCGGATCCGAGTTCCCTCATTAAGTAACCAAGCAGGAAAACCACCAAACTCCCATTCTGCACAAATATATGGAGATGGTCTAACAATCGCGTATAGTCCTAATTCCTCAGCAATGGACAAAAAATGTTCTAAGTCCAAAATTCCCTCAAAATGGAAATCTCCTTTTTTAGGTTCATGTAGATTCCATGGTACATAAGTTTCAACTGTATTAAATCCCAATGCTTTCAGATTATATAACGAGTGATACCAATCGGCTGAATCCACTCTAAAATAGTGGATAGCTCCTGAGAGTATCTTAAAGGGCTTACCGTTTAGAAGAAAATCTTCTTTAATCTCAAATGTGTTCAAAAGCTCCCTCCTTCAATAAAAGCGTTTTCAATATATTGATATATCAAATAATTTGAAATAGAAAGTCAACCCTATCCAACATAACAGAACGTGTTAAAATCAAATTATACATACAAAACCAAAGACTCTAACGAAAAGTTTAATTCTTTGATGTTGTTTGAAGGGTTAATTTAGACATCCCAAAATGGCAATAAACTTTACACAGAAGCAGAATTAATATAAATATTTAACGTAAGCTCTATTACAGTCATTCGCTCCCTGAATGAATAAAGGATGGATTCATAATTCGTCATCAAGGTCGTGACTCATTTGTTTCACGTAAAGAAAAACTGGTCTAGTTTTCTGACATTGAATTATTCACTATCAGTAATGATCAAGTCCAAGTTTTATCAATCGCTCGAGGGAATGATCCACACTATTTAAACAAGCTTAAACTGCCAGCCTTAGCATTTTATGATTGCATCAGACATTTACGAAAAACTAAAAAACTGCATATATCTATCAGCAAACTTATTTGCCCGAACAATATGTGGATCCTAATTGTCAAGAATTGTGTTATTACAATTCCAGCTGTCAGCGCTTTAAACAAGACTACAATATCCACATGAATGAGGAAGATTTTACGGAAACAAATAAAATTATATTTCCAACTCCTTTAAATGTTGCGAAATTATTAAAGATTCTTACCGATGAACCGACCGTTCTGCAAGTCCGAGTGACGAAACGTAGAGGTTCACAACAACTACTGGAGTACGTTGAATCCTACAAAAAATGGAACTTCTACCAAATTGAGTTGGTCTCAAAAAATCATTGATTTTATCTAGATCGATTTTTTCACTCAATCTTTTTTACAGTTATTTTTTCAATATGCGATTGAATATTCACCGGTGAAACATGACCTGTTTGTCCTTCTTGTGCATTAGCCATACCAGTAGCCATACAAAACTTCAAAAGTTCTATTTCATCCATTTCTTGTGATAGGCCGTAGGCAAATCCAGCGACTGTAGCATCTCCTGAACCAACTGGGTTGACTGCTTTTATCGTAGGGAGCGTAACTCGATAAAAACAATCTTTATGTTTTGCGAGAGCTCCAGCTTTTCCTAGAGAAACAATGATCCATTCAATACCTGCGAAGATAGGTTGAATCAATTCTTCCTGGACTTCTTCTAATCGATCAATCGAAAATGAATGTCTCAGTAGTGTCGATAATTCCTCAAGATTTGGTTTGATTAAAAATGGCTTCTGTTTGCCAGCTAAAACCTGATGCAAGCTTTCCCCAGAGGTATCGACAAGAACCTTTGCGGACTGCTCTTCTGTCAATTGGACCAACGTTTGGTAAAAATTTGATGGCAATCCTTTTGCAAGACTACCTGAGATTGTGACAATCTTTGCTTTTTTTATTAGCTCCTTGAAGTTTTCTAGGAAATTCTGCTGTTCTTCATAGGAAACTGTTGGGCCCGCTTCCAAAATCTCAGTTTGATTTCCTTCATGCAAAATAGCGATTGAATCCCGGCTTTCTTCTTTGATCTCTGTAAATTTCTGCTTAATACCGGCATGCTTTAATTCATCTGCAATAAACGCCCCATGAAACCCACCGAGAACTCCTGTAGCGAGTACATCCCCCTTTAGATCATGGATTACTCGGGTTACATTAAGTCCTTTTCCACCTGCTGTTTTATTAACTTGATCTGTTCGATTGACAGTATCCACATTCAAGGAAGCAAGCGGATAGGAAATATCAATTGACGGGTTCATCGTTACAGTTACTATCACGAGCTCTCCTCCTAGTTCACAGCTGCTTCTTTTTCAACTTGGACTTTGTCATACCAAGAACTGGCTGTTTGTGCCAAAACGTTGTTCAAGCTTTCGATATTTTCACGACCTTCACTTTTCAGCCAGGCACGAGCAGATTCTTCACCAGATTTGATAAACGGCTTCACACCATTTTTCCAAGTAGCTCTACCACAAAGCACACCATTAAAGGTCGAACCTGAATCTTTAGCAAAAAACAATGTTTGTTGGAATAGCTTCGTAGAAACACCGGCACTCAAGAAAATAAAAGGCAAATCTGTCGCTTGACTTTGTTCCAAGAAGTACTTTGCCGCCTCCTCTTTGGTATACGCTACTTCATCTGTACTGAAACCCTCTACAAAGTTCATATTGACAGGAACTTCTACCTTTAAAACATCTACTTTGTACTGTGGTTTCGAAAATTCCTTCATCATGCTATTGACTTTATGCGGTTTTACTTTGGCATATTCAAGTGAATGAACATCTGAAATTTGAGTATCATATGATAGTAATTCTAAATAGAATGGCAAATCTTCTTCGGCACACTCGCTACCTAAACGTTCTACGAAGACATGCTTCTGATGATTGATTTCCGGATCTTCATCTACGTCATAATAAAGTAGAAACTTAATCGAATCGGCTCCTTGCTCTTTTAATCGTAAAACTGACCAATCTGCTAATAAATCAGGCAAGCGTCCCGGTGTTGTTACATCATAGCCGGTTTTTTCATAGGCCAACAACAAACCAGCATCTTCATGTCGTGCACTTGCAGCAGGAAGACCATATTCTGGGTCCAATAAAATAGAAGATGCATAAGGGGTTAATTCACTAGAAACTAACTCCTTGAAACGCTCAATCTGTTCATCATTTAATTCTACATTTAAGGCTTTGATCATTTTTTTTAATGCTCCGCGTTGATCAATCGCTAAGGCACTGATAATACCATCTTTTGTCGATAAACGATCCATTGCTGCTTTTTTTCCTCTGGTTAATGTAATCATGGTTCTTCCTCCCAGTTTATTTTTACTTATATTTGTGAATCGTTACACCTTTTACAACTCGGTTAACTGTTCCTGTTGGTGACGGTGTATCTGGTTTATTATTCACTTTAATCGATGATAACAAAGCGACTATTTGGGCAACCATGATATAGCTTAGTGCTAAATAGCCATCTGGCAGTAATTCGGCCTCAGTTGTAAACTCGAATTTATCGCCAGTGAAATTCCGTTGCCCTGGTTGAGTAATGGCGAACACTCCGGAAGCGATTTCATCTCCACGCACTTCTTCTAAGACATCCAAGTCGTAATCACGCGTGTAAGGATTATTATTAACAAAACCGAACATGATTGTTTTTTGATTAATAAACGACTTTGGACCATGGCGAAAGCCCATTGATGAATCAAAGATGGTAGCAATTTTTCCGGCTGTCAATTCCAGAATCTTCAATTGCGCTTCCCTTGTTAATCCAGCTAGACTTCCTGAACCAACATAAACAATGCGTTCAAAATCAAGCTGAACGATTTTTTCAATTTCATTTACTCGGGTAATTACTTCATTTCCTAAATTACTTAAAACCTTCAGGTATTGTTGTTTCTTCACTAATACTGTTTGATCGAATGTCAACAAAGCTCCTAAAGTCATGCAGGAAAAGCTACCAGTCATAGCAAAGCCACTATCATTGGAACGTGCTGGCATCAAGAATAAAAAACTATTGGAATCGGATTGACTAATTTGAGCTAGTTTTCCTTCTACAGCACACGTAATTGATAAATGATAGATCGTATCAACCACCTGATTTGCAATTTCAACTGCTGCCAAGCTTTCAGGACTGTTTCCACTCCTCGCAAATGATACAAGTAAAGTTGGTTCTTCTTTAATTAAATACTCTTCAGGTTCTGCGACAATATCAGTCGTTCCAATACTTTCAAAGCTAAATGCTTGGCGATCACCGTTCTTGCGCAAATAAGGAACTAATGTGTCTCCTACATATTGAGATGTTCCTGCACCAGTGAAGATTACACGTGTTCGCTGACCATTTGCCTTTTCTTTAACTATTGCAAGAAAATTATCTAATTCCTTTTGAACTGTTTGATAGTGATCAAGGGTTTCTTCCCAAAGTTCCGGCTGTTGGCGTATTTCGCGAGTCGTGATCTCAGCACCCAGCTGATCCAGTTTTTCTTTTCCTACTGTAAACATGTTTCGATTCTCCTAACTATTTCGAATATGGCGGATCTGATAATGAAATTGATCCGCACGGGCGACACTTAAAGTAAATTCGATAATTTCATTTTTCATATTATAGGTTTGACGTGCTAAATGAAGGACAGGTGCTCCTTCTGAGATTATCAGCTGTTTCGCATCTTCCTTTGAGGCAACACTTGCATATAGCTCTTCATCTGCTAATCGAACGGTCTGATTAAAATCCTCGGAAAAAAGATCATATAGAGGTTTGCTTCTTAAAAGCTGATCATTTAATGATAAGAAAAATTTGACTGGCAAATAGGTATCTTCGATCATAAGCGGTTCCCGATCAGCTATCCGCAATCGACTTAATTTGAAGACTACTTCTCCTAATGAAAGATTCAATTGTTTTGCAATAAATTTGTCCGCTTCAATTTTTTCAAAAGCTAAGATCCGCGTCTCAGCAGTTCTACCTAAACTTTTCATTTGTTCAGTAAAGCTATAGGTTCCTGCTAAATCTGCTACGTTCTTTTTGATATCGGATACAAATGTTCCTTTTCCATGTCTCCGATAAATATAACCTGTATTTTCCAACTCTTTCAAAGCTAATCGAACCGTTGTCCGACTAACTCCGTATTGAGCAGTTAATTCTCGTTCAGAGGGTAATTTATCATGGGGTATCATGTTACTTTCCATCTGATTTTTAAGTAAATCTACCAACTGATGATACAAAGCTTTGTTTTTAAAAGAATTTCCCATAGGTTTCTCCTTCTTTTAAACTGGTTATAACCACAAACTAATGGTAAGATGGTTTTTTTATTTTTGTCAACAAACAATCTGGAAAAAATTCTACAACCGTCTTAAATCGTTGATTTAGCAATGATTATTTTATTGAAATAATAAAACTATCCATTTTTAAGAAATTGTTCCTAGCGAAAATAACAGTCAT
Organism: Enterococcus sp. DIV0691; assembly: GCF_051711145.1. NCBI lineage: Bacteria > Bacillati > Bacillota > Bacilli > Lactobacillales > Enterococcaceae > Enterococcus > Enterococcus sp. DIV0691. The sequence goes on along the minus strand of NZ_JBIOLY010000001.1, from coordinate 586,547 downwards.
AAGTGCTGAAATCTGATACCAGTTGAAAAAAATAGGAAATAGAAACCTACTAATCTTAGTATCTTTATTTGCTTAAAAAAGTTTTACCGTGACGAATCAAGATTCGCCGTTTGAAATGATAAAAATTTCGTTTAAATACTTTGATAGGCTTGTTTAAACATCCTAGTGGTCCATTTGAGTAATTGTAGCAGAAGGCATTTCGGATCTGTGTCAGAAACTTTCTAAATGTTCGCAAAGTTGTCGTATAGGTTTCGGTTTCTCTGGTTAAATAGCCCCCAAATAGTGAATGATGTCTTTTCTATACCGTTTAAATCATAAAAAAATGTTGGCGAATTTCGCCAATATCAAAAAATGTAGAGCCTAAAAAAGCTTCTGCTTTCGTATAGGTAGTACAACTCTCCATCCAACCTATATATTCTTCCTATCTATATTTAATCTAGAAAAAAAGAATCAATCCCTTATTCGTTGGGATTGATTCTCTATCCGTATCTTTTTTAACTTCTGTAGGCAATTTTTGTTTTATACTCTGAATCTTTCAGCTAACCTCACATCAAAGAGCTCCCTTTTTCACTTTTTCTGACTAACTAAATTTGTTACAACTGATTCTCTGTATAATTCATTTCGATAAAACTGGCATTATGGTAATTGGCATCTAATTTTCTCTGACATAAGTCAAAAAACTGGCGGTTATGGGTGGAAAAGATGATCTGTGTTCCTAGCTTAAATGCAAGGATTCTTAATAGATCAATAAAGGATAATTCATTAAGACTATCTAAGTGTTGGATTGGATCATCCATGAAAATCGTATTCACTTTGTCTGTATTCTCTAGAGCGGTTCCTAGAAAAATACTTAAAGACAATATATTTACTTGGGCAGAACTTAGATATAAAATCGGGGCATCCTCTTCATCCTCTGTTCGTTTGCACATAATATCCAGTCCTAATTTATCGGGATTTGCTTCATTGATTTTAAAACTAATCTTACGAAAATCAGGGTGAGGTTCGATCATTTGAAAAATCTGATTGACGGTATCTAAATTAAATGTACTTTTGATTTGCTTTTTGATCTCGGTTAATTTACTGTCTTTTAATTCTTTTAGTTCTTGTACTTTGCTACTTAAGTGGTCATAGATTTTTTTTACTTTTGCTTGTTCGCTTCTTTTCGTTTCAATACCTGTTTCAGAGATAAAATCACTGGTAAGCCCAGATAGTTGACTCAACAGTTGATTTTTTTCCGTTAATTCGTAAATAGCTGTGGTCAACTTTTGCTTATTTTTTTCCAATTCTTCTGGTGCAATGATTACTTGGTCAAACAGCTGATAAGATATCTTTTCGATATATTTCCTCCGTACAACGAGCTGCCGAATCTGCTCTGCTTGGATTCGTTGTTCTTCTACTAATTCTGTTTTACTTTTCCCATTTACTTGTTCTAGTCGTTGTTCTTTTTCAGCAATAAGCTTGGTTTCTTGTTCATTGATTTTTTCTAACTCGCGTTTACATTGCCTTTTAAAATCAGAGATAGCAGAAATACCAAGCGCTTCATAAAACGCCTGTTCTTGCTGATAATATTGATACTGTTCGTTTCCTTTTAGATCATTTAAGCTTTTTTTTGCTTGTTGATAATGTAATTCGATCGTTTTGAGTGTATGAGTATTCTTGACATTCAGCTGTTCATTTTGATTGATTTTTTCTTTGATATTTTGGTATTCATTCGTTAATTTTACCAATTCCTCCTGTAGTGACTTTACTCTTTTCTGGGTTTCTTCAGCAATTTTTTCACAGTCAATCCCATATTTTTGGCTGTATTCATTTAACTTGTACCAGTGTTTCTCATTGGTTAAATACGCTTCTTCTTGTTGTTTTAATTTTAAGGTTACTTGTAACAGATCGTGGTCAAGTTGGTTGATTTCAGTTTCCTTAATCGTTATTTGTATCTGAATCTGTTGTTTTACTCCAGAAACTACCTCAGTTAACCGCCTAGTTGATTCATCGATCATTCCTTCTAAGTGGCTGATTTCCTTCGTCAGTTGCTCAATCGGTAAAAGACCTGCCGTACTAGCTTCAATTTTTTGGATGATATGTTGAAATTCTTGATGATCATGGAGACATAATGGACAGACAGACGAAGACGTATCCGTTACGATAGAATAACCTAATTTTTTCAACTGTTCTAACTGACTGCCCAGATCTTCTAAAGAGGAACGTTCCTTCTTCTTTTGTGCTAAATCAACTTTCAATTTTTTTCTTTCTTGCCAAATGTCATCAAGTTGGCTTATCTGTTCCAACAAAAATGAATAATCAGGTTCTTTTGAATAGTCTTTTTGGCTTAACTGATGATCGTCTAAGTTTAGTAATGAAAACAATTTTGTCAACGTTAGCTTTATCTTACCTAACTTGGCTTCCAACTCTATTTTTTTCTTTTTCTGTTGTTTGATTTCATGATCAAGTAATTGTCTTTTCGCTTTAACATCGGAATAACTGTTTAATTCTTTGATTTCTGTTAATTGATTCGTCCGCAACGCTCGTTTATTTTGACACTCACTTAATGTTACTTCTTGCTCTTGATGCTCCTTTTGTAAAGTAATCAATGCTTGTTCACATTTTTTTCGTTGATTAATCCATTCATTGATTTCTCTATTACTGTTTTGTTCAGCCATTTCTAGTGCCTGAAAATCTGCTTCATGATTGATAAGAAAGTTACAACGCTTGAGATGGTTGCTCAAGTCTATTTTTTCGTCAAACAGTGCTTTCTTTTTTTCTTCGATTGTCTCAATTTCTGTCAAATGGGCTAACTTTTCGTCGACATCAGCAACCTGCTTTTCAGACCATTCGATCTGCTGCGGTATTTGTCGATACTCTTGGATCATTGTGATTAAATTTTCTAGCTGTTGTCGCTCCTCTTCAAACTGGTTCAATTTTATTTGATTATTGCTTTTTAATTTGTTCGATTCGATATACAATTCTTGTAAACCTAATTGATTCTTTAACAATGGATCTTTTTTACTATTCTTTCCGTTTAACTTGGCATAATTTTCTTTCAGCTGGTTGATTGTTTGCCATATTTTTGCATTACTTTCGAGTTTTTCAATCTCTTTTGTTAGCTGATTCATTTTAGTTTCTTGTTGTCCTAATACTTTATTCATTTCGTTGACGAATAAGACTAGATTTTTATAATCCTCAGATACATTTTCTTTGTCCCAAAAATTACTTAAAGCATCATATCTTCCTTCGGCACTCTGTGATCGCAAAAAAGCATCGATTTGATTGTGTGTCAATAAATTTTTTTGTCGTAAAATCTTTAATTCTTTCGCTGTTAAATCAACCGTTTTTTTGGACTCATTCCCTTCAACGTAATCCGTTGTTTGCTTTCCATTTAACTTTTTCGTTGTTAATGCATAAAAACTGCCATCATCAAATGCTAGTTCCACACTGCCCACTTCGGCTGAGGAATATTTGTTCTTTAAAATATACTTTCGCTCTTGGGAGGCGATATCACGGACATTTTTATTTTCATTCAGTCGACTGATTTCGCCAGTCAAGCTCCATTCGATGGCATCAAAAAAAGAGGTTTTTCCGGTTCCATTTGGCGCATACAAAACAATCAAATTTGATATTTCATTAAAAACAGGATTCACACAATCAAAATATTTTTGCCTTTCAAATGCTCGAAACGAATCAATTTTTATCCCTTTCAATTTAAGACTCATCGGTTCCTTCCTTTACGTTAAGATTTGACAGCTCATGTTTTATATACTCTTGTATTCGTGCTTTTTTCTCTTTTTTAGCCATCGTTTTTAATTCTGCTAACAAATGGATGATTTTCTCATCATTTTGCCGCTCATCCTTAGCCAGTTTCTTTACTGGTTTTGTCTGTTCCAGATTCAATAATAATCTTTCTTGAATTTTATTTTTTTGTGCTTCTTTTTGTGCTTCTTTTTGCGCATCATTAGTAGCAAATTCTCGAAAATTATCCACGATCACCTTTCTGGTTGCATACTTGTCTTGTTCAATACTGGCTTTGATTGGCTTCGCTACTTTGGCTTTGACAAAAAGAAAAAAATAAATATTCCATCGTTCAATCTTCCTTTTTAATTGACTTTGAAAACTGTAGGCAATCTGATCGTTGATTTCTTCATAGTTGGCTAATAACTCATCTTGATTATCAAATACATAACAAAAAAAATGGAGTCGATACTTTTTGCTTGCTTGTTGGTACGTGTAACAGGTCAATCCCGTCGTTTTTTCTATTATTTCATACGTAGTGATTTCTTTTAATATCTCTACCATTGTTATCTACCTCCATTAGTTTGCAATTTCTTCAAACAAACGAGTTAACTCCTCTGGAAACCTCTGAGAAAACTCAACGGCTGTTAACCCTTTTGTGTCGTGTAAAATCTGATCAATTTCATTTTCGATATAATCGATATGAACAATAGGAAATAATTTTTTTTCATTGGGATTATCAATCGTTAACCGATCATAAACTTCTGGATGATCGATGTTCACGACGATTCCCTCAATTTGTTCTCGCTTGGCAATACTCCCACCCCGAAATTTTCTCCTTTGATTAGTTACAAACAAAACATCTTGTTTATCGAGCTTGTCATAAAGTGTACTTCTAAATAAACTCCCAATGAAACGGTCAAGTGTTAGATGATTTGTAAATAATACATGGATACCAGCTCTTTCCTTTTCCTGAGTGAGTAATTTGAAACAATCATCGATCTCAAAAGCAATATTTGTTTGTAATAACTTGTAAAGCAAGATCTCCAGCCAAGCGATCCACAAGAATTTATTGGTATAATCCTCATTTTTCTGAGAAGGAAGAAACAGGTAATCACTTAACCGATTATGGATCAATTTAGGCGTTATGTCGGAAAAACATTCACGATAACATTTTTCAATCAGAAAAATCAGCTTATTTTCTTGTCCACCTACTTCTCGTAATTCATTTATGATAGATGCCAAATATTCACTAAAATCATTCAAGCAACGAGGTACCAGCATGATATCAAACTCTTCTAAAAAGAAAGCAACAATATGTGCGATATGAATCCCTTCAACAATTCCTTGTTGCCCCGCTGACTGAAGTTTCGTAATAATCCCAGTCAAATAACACTTACCTTCTCTTTCGACGTACACTCCTGATCCTGAGCAACCTCGTATGTTCTCATACTCCGTGTTGTTAGACGATCCTATTTCATTGTCCAGTACCAATTTAAAAATATCTGGCTTACTGATTTGAGTTGCCTTTCCTCGATAAGGAGTTCCACCGTCTTCTTTCATACACTCTGGATAACCATAAAATACGATTTCTTGCTTATTTTCTGGTTCCATTATAAGCAGTTCAGGATAACCTTTTTTTACCTTCACTTTGATAATCGCTAAATCTAGACTATCTGAGCATCTTGGTGGTTCTAAGATTTCTAGTTCAGATTGGGTATAATCAAATAGTTTGAAGTCATTAATTGTTTCCCCAACTACACAATGTTTTGCGGTGATCACAAAACCCGTTTCACAATCCTGCTGATACAATAAACCTGAACCATAAGTATTGGTTCCTCTAATATTCACTGATAACTCTTCAAAATCATTCATATGTCAATCGTTAGTACCCTCTCATTCATTTTTTTCTTGATCAATTGAATCCCGTATTTTTTTATTTCTTCATTTGTAAATAACCCCTCACTCGCATCAGAATAATTAAAATAAAAATTCGTTGGTCGTTTTTTTGTGTAGTTGTGGTAAACAATCCTTGATAAGGCTTCTTTGTGCGGAAAACCATGACGATTCCCCTTATTTGAACTAATCAAATAATTTTCACATTCAATCTGTTTTAATAAATCGTCACTAGTATTCGCTTTACTCCCATGATGAGCCACTTTTACCAAGTCAAAATGCAGCTCTTTTTCCCCATACAGTTCTTTTAACTTCGCAGTGACAGTACTTGGATGAGCATCTGCTAGCATCAACAGTCGTTTGCCTTCATACTCCAATATAAAGCTAATACTGCTCCCATTTGCGACAGCGCGATCTTCTTGGAAAGCTTTTTTGATCAGTTCTTCTACGCTTCCCTGATGATTGACATTTCGACCGCTGATCAGTTGATCCCTGGTTTCTTTTTGAATTGCCTTTTCCCAATCTGTATATAATTTCCTTAGACTTGCTTCATCAGGTGTCAAAATCGTCATTTTTGCTCCATTGAGTAATTTGGGCTGACAAGAATTGTCAATAACTGTCATCTTTTCAATCTTCAAATCCTCCAAATACCGATCGAAAGACTCCCCTTGTTTAAAACTAATCTCTGCCTTTTCTTGAACGATCTCCAGTTGATCATCATAAACAACCTTTGTATCAAACTTTTGCGATAACAGCTTTCTAGAATTAAAAAACACTCGTTTAATACATGACTTGTCAAAACTCGACTGAGAAAACAAACTCAAAAATCCCCGAATATGATCGGCATCAATATGTGTCAAAATCAGTAAGTCAATGCACTCGCCTTTCTGGCTAATTGTTGCAATTTCCTCTTTCAACTGCCTAACAACTTGTTGTCCTTGACCTCCATCGACAAACAGATTCGTCCGTTGATCTTCTTCTCCATACTGAACAATCAAACAATCGCCATCATAAGCAGGTAAAGCTTTCACTGTAATCATTTCTCTTTCATTGCAGTCCTGTCCCTGCAACCTCCTCCTTCTTCTGCTTTCTTTTCGCTGATCTTGTTATTCTTTACTAACCAAAATCACACACAATAAACTTCTATTCATTTGTTATTGGCGCTGGAATTTAGCTGACAATAAGAGCTTTCAGTCCATTAGTTAATTGCGCGAAATACACTCTTTTCTTTCTTATCTTACTCCCCATAACATTGTTATTGTAAATAAATTTTGATTTTTAAACGCCAATCATTCTCATAACCAGAAATAATTGCTTGATTCATAACTCGCCAAATAATTGAGAAGGCGACAAAAATATCGCAAGCAAAAAAAAGCCAGCAAGACCATTTTAAGGCTTGCTGACTTCAATTCTTGACTGTTAAAATTTAGCACTATACAGACAAATGAAGCTCAAATGATCACTCAATTTTCGAAAAATACTGACTCTCACTGGTTCTTGAGTTCAATTACCTGTGCTTTAATTCTATCTCTTGTTTTTCTAAAAGCTGATGCTATTTCTGCTTCGGTTCCAACTGCTTGTGCGGGGTCTGTTAAATCCCAATGAATGTGCTGAACACCTACAGGAATCGTCGGACATTTATCTTTTGCATCTCCACAAAGCGTAATAATCAAGTCTGCTTGTGTAAAATAATCCTGATCGATCAAATCAGACGTTTGGTTTGAAATATCAATTCCATCCTCAGCCATTACCTGAACCGCTCGTGGATTCAGTCCATGAGTTTCAATACCTGCGCTTTTAATTTCCACATCCGAGGCAGATAATAATTGACGTGCATACCCTTCTGCCATTTGGCTACGACAAGAATTTCCCGTACATAAAAAATAAATTTTTTTCATTTTTATTTCTCCTCCTGGATATGAGCATTCGATATAGCTCGGTCATTATTTTATTCTCTAACTAAAAGCAAGCATACAGGAATTTTTGTAGGAAAGCATCAAAAAAGAGTGAAATGATTGAAAAGTTACGTCATCAATTATCAGTTTGGTATGTTTTGGCCATCAGTTCTGATCTTCTTTTTACCTGACAATTAATAAATGTCATTATCCATGGATCGTCTAAAATTGAAGAAAATTCATCATACTCGATGTCATGAATCATTTCCTAAAAGAATTTTTTACTAACGAATGCTAAATGAACGCTTTGTTTTAAACGGCAGTTTGACGAACCTTATTCTATTGAAAGAAGCTAGAATAACCGTAGCTATTAGCACCCCACCCATAATTTCACTACATTTGGTTTTATACTAAAAAAATGAAATAAATTGATTGATTGGACACATTGAAACCTAAACTTGTTCCTTTAAACTTAAATTGTAAGCGAAGATCGTTTACATAAATTATATTAAAGGGAGGAATACCATGAAAAAAAAATTACCATTGGTCAGCCTATTGTTTGGTTTCATTGCTTTAATGTTTTTCTTACCACTAACCAAAACACATGCTGATGTCACCGTAACAAACGATTGTACAGATCCGTCACATTCATTTACAGCTTCCATTAACGCAGATAATGGAAAAGATGTCTCGTCAGACTACTACAAAGTAACAGTTGGACAAACAGAATCTTGGCGCAGAAATGATCCTAGAGGCCATATTTTAGCCATTGTTTATTTAGAACAACTTAGGACCTACTATACTCCAACTAACGCCGCCTACTCTTTTAAAGATGGAAAACTTTATTCCCAAGGTAGCACAACAGAAATCACTCCGTTAAAAGTTGAAACAAATTCGCTTGTTACGCGAAGTATGAACGTTAACATGATTAATCTTTCCACAAGTCTTACAACAGTATCGTTAAGTAAATGGAAAAGTGGCGGATCGACAGACTACTTTACGCTAAACCACCTTGATAGTGAAACTTGGAGCAGAAATGATGATCCAAGAGGCTTTTTAGTTTCAGTCCTATATAATAGCGGATTCTCAAAAGAATACATATATTATTTACCTAGCATACAATACCTAGGCTACAAAAATTTTCTGACAATCAGAAAAGATGCTATCTATGATTGGGATGAAACACAGAAATTAAAAGTAGTTAATGTGATTGACTACTAAGCATGAAGAACCATTAAAGCGATCAAATAATAACTAATGATGAGCCTAGGGAGAAAAGATGCCCTAGGCTTTTTCATTAAGTACAAAAATAAATAACCAGTGTTTTTGAAGTTAAGCTTCACACAATAGAAATACCGTCGTATAAAGTATAAAAAACGTTTATAAAGGCTATCCGCTTATTCACTCATCTTACAGTACTTTTTCCAACCTCTTGCTAAATTTCAGCCAGCTCCTCCGATATTCAAGAACTGATCGATATCCCAAAGAAAATTCCACTATACTTGACTCTAAAATAAAAAAAATTAATAAAATAGTAAATTAGAATCATTGAAAAATAGTCTGCATCCTTTAGACTTAAATTGTAAGCGAAAACGTTTACGACTATATTATATTAACAGGAGGAATATCATGAAAAAAAAATCATCACTGGTCAGTTTATTAATAGGAATGGTCGCTTTAGCCATCTTTTTAATCCCGACCAAAGCAGCACACGCTGACGTCACTGTAACAAACGATTGTACGGACTTTTCAAGTATTCAGGTTTCAGTTAGTGCAAATTCTACAGGAACGGGTAACACCGACTACTTCAATATCACACCTGGTCAATCAGACTCTTGGAGCAGACTTTCTCGTAGTGGATTTATCTTGTCGATTGTCCATAACGGAATGCTTAGAACCTATTATACGCCAACAAGTGCTTCTTACTCTTATAAAGATGGTAGCCTTTATCAACGAAACAGCTCAACTGAAATCACACCACTGAAAAAAGTAGTCTACTCTGATACAAAAGGAACTAAAATTGTAAATATGGTCAATCTCTCTGATGGAACTGTTCAGGTTGCATTAAGCAAATGGAAAACTGGCGGATATGCAGATTACTTTGAACTTGCTCGTCCAGCTGTAGAGAGCTGGAGCAGAAACAATGATCCAAGAGGCTTTTTAGTTTCAATGAAAGCCAAAAGTGAAATGAATGAATACATATATTATTTACCTAGCATTGAAAATATCGGTGGAAATTATTTAACTATTAAAAACCAAGCCATCCTTGATTGGGATGAAAGAACTCCATTAAAACTTGTAAATGTTATTAAATATTAATTTATAAGCAAATAAACCAAAAGAGACTGGGCCAAAACATTGACGGCTCTATAATTTATGGGACTGAAAAATCAAAATTGATTCTTCAGCCCCATTTTCATTTTTGCTATAAAAAAACATATCGTTCTCTAGTATGATTAAATCACCAAAACCTAACCAACTGAGAGGCCAATATGCTCTATAAATGATTTCAACTAAAAAATGCTAAAATTAATAGATAAAAATTTAACAAAATTCAAATAAGAACTGAGCTAGAATGATGGTCCTTTTTGATCCAGATTTGATTTTGTATCATTCATATTTTTTAAATAAAGAGTAAAAAAAGCAAGTAAAACCTGCCATTAGATATTTCTAGCTAAAAAATTTTAATTTTTGCAGATTATTCCACATTAAAAATACCTTCTCAATCAGTCTCATTAACCATCAAATCAAGTAATTAAGAGTCCATATAGTAGTTTAACGAGTTAATGGTTATCAAATTAAAATGATCAAAATCTGGTCATTTTAGATATGTTATTAGGAACAATACTTAATGTAAAAGTCTACTAAAATTGATCTTTTTTATTAACTTGAAGGTCTTTCCCCATATAAATTTTTGGTGTGAAATTATTTTCTAATATTGAACTATACCAATCAACAATCTTTAATTTTAATAGAATTGAACCTATTTGATTGAAGTCAAATTTCTTTTCTTCTGTCATCTTTACATATTTTTTTGTACTTTGTAACCACAACACTGAGGAAATCCTAGAATTTAAAATTTTCTCAATATTTTTTTTCTGAATATGAGGAAATTTACCTTTATCTTCATCTGTAGATGCTTTTCTATCATTATATTTTAATAACTCTTCTTCTACATTAAACTCAGTAATATTTCTTAATAATTGAAGTGATAATATAGATTGCTCAAAGCTATACATACTATTTGATGTATCCATTCCTCTTTTGATTGCTATTAACTCCTTGGTATCCTTTTTGTATACATCTGCTATTTCTATTGGAACTCCGTTGTAATTAATGTTTCTTTGATGTAACTTTATATAATTTTTATTCTCACTTAGTTTTTCAATATACCCACCTTCTCCTTTTAGCCTTCCTTCACCAGAAGAATAGTATATATTAAACTCCTCATTATACTCAATAACTCTATTTATCTCTTCTAATTGTTTTTTTAATAACTCTGAAAATTTATCGTTAAAGTATCCCCAAAATCCTGAATCCAAAGTATATAACATATTATTATATTCTAATTCACAATAAATCCATTCTTTTAATAAACGATTTTCAATTACATGATGTTCATGATTAGTCACTCTAATTTTCAGATCTGTTAAAGAAGTTATTTTTTCATTGTATTTACGAATGTATTCCAGTATAGAACTGTCGTAAGGTTCTAGCTCTTCTTTCGTTTCTTTCAAATGGTTACTAACATATATCTCTAAATGGTTATTCTCCGAATATATATTAATCGAATTATTTACTAAGTGTATTTTACTCACGTCCAAAGCTATACCAATTTCATTGACATCATTTACTATTCTTTCTATAACTTCTTCATCCAATGATCCTGATAATTGAGAACTTTTCGCAATCCTTTTCTTTCTAGGTAAAATCGATTTATTTTCTTTTAAAGTTAAAGCTTTATCTACATTTTTTAATAATTCAGATAATTGATCAAATCCTTCTTTACTATTTATATCAAAATTTTTCGGAAAAGATACACCAGTTCCACAGTCAATAGAATTTCCATAAAAACTAAAATCTGGTTTTCCACTTATATAAGCATAGCTTTCACTTGCTTTAGGAAATTCTCCTTGATCTTTCTTATAATTAGTGATACCTTTCATTTTATTTTTTTGAATATAACTCACATTTTTTAAAGTAATATGCTCATTTTTGATGGTCTTTTCAGCAAACTTCAAGCCAAATTCTTCGTCAATAAACTTTTCAAGAACTCTAAATCCTTGACTTAACGAATGTGCATACAAGTTATTCGGAGTTTTTAGTATAATAACTGCATTATATTGGTATAAAGTATCATCTATAATATTATGCTCTTTATAGTCTGCTTCACCAACATTAAAGAAACGTAATAATTCAGAAAGCCATTCTATCTGTTTCTTTTCATGACTCTCAAAAAAGAAAAACAATTCTAAATTATTTTTTGGCTCAGTTCTACTTTTTCCTATTTGTATATAACCATTTTCATTAAGTATCCTAGAAACCTCAGAAAAATTATTTGTTCTACATTTAGATAGTATAAGCTTCATTTTTTCATTTCCTTACATCACTTTATTTGTAAATATTAATTCCTATTTTTTAATACAAATATTTCCTTCCCCGAGGAACATCAAATTTATTTCTTATATAACCCAATGTATTCTTGTAATATTCCATATTTCTTTCCTTTTCTATATTTTTTAAGATTTTTAATTCCAACTGTAGTAATGCTGACAAGTCTTTATTATTTGATACACCGTAAAACCTCGAATTGACCAATTTCTTTCTCTAATCGGATTCGTCTTATATTGCTAACGATTACATTTTCTTTATAAATAATTTTCCCATAAACTGAGCAACTACTCATTTCAAATTAGGCACCACTCTTATTCATACACTCGTTTAAAAATTTTTTTGTTTTTCTCCCAATGTTTCCTTCAATTGTCTTCAACCTAAGCAAAGGGATTTCAGCTTTTTCTAAAATAATATTTTTAAGCCTGTCACGTTCTTGCTGCACCTTATCATCATGACTACTTCCATCCACTTCAATCACTCCAATCGGAATCTTGCCGATCTTATAATAAATGACAAAATCACAGCTCGATTTTTGCTTCATGAATTCTATCTCTCTATCAGTAAATGAATTATTTTTTATGGAGACAAGTTGGATTAACTTGATCTGCATATGAAACGTCAAAGAAGCAAATTCATCTGTCCTTAAAATATCCCTCAACAAGGCAGCCATAATCCGCTCAGATTTGAAATATGAGTCCTTTAAATTTAATTGAGTATTTAATTTTTCCAGAGAACGATCATATTCCTTATATAATAAATCGAATGCAGAAATTACTGGACTATCATAGATGTATTGATCAGAGGCATAGTACTTAATATATCTAACTAAAGCTGCCAAACTTTTATTATTCTTTGTAAACACTTGATTACCAGTTACTAAAGTGAATTTATTGATGGCTCTAGAAACAGCTACATTAACCAAATGCGGATTATCAACAAAATCAATCGATACTTGACTGCTTTTTTTCTTATCCAAAACTGTTGAAAAAATAATTTCTTTACATTCTCTTCCTTGAAATTTATGAATGGTTGCTCTAGCAAACTCTTCTGGTAGATACTTCCCAGCTAAATTCACTTGATTGTTATAAGGAGCAATAAATCCGATGTCTTTCTCATCAGACCAGCCAACTTCTACTAAAGACTCAATTTCCCGCAAATTAGTTCGTTTTCTTGTATGGTTTCCTTTAGATGTGGTAATTAGTTCAATGGATGCTTCTCCTTCATCGATAGTCATAGGGATTAATTGATTATTGTAAAATTGCTGATTGCAAAATTGGATAATTTTAGGATGGCATCTATAGTGCTCTTTCAACAAAGTAATCGGCACTTTCTCTTTAAATACATTGATAAAAGAATCCAGTAAACTATATTTTGTACATTCGTAATCATTAGAAGGCGCCTTGATTTCTGTCTTTTCAGGTATGTGGGGAAGTTGTTTGCGATCACCCACCACAATAATATTCTTTGCACAGCCCAGACTCAAAATCCCTGGAACGATATCTTGCTGTGATGCTTCGTCGATAATGATATAGTCTAATATCGCTCCCTCTGCTATAGAATTAATAATCGAATGTGTACTACTGCCAATCACTGGAAAACGTTTAATAAAATTACTGAACTCCTTTTTATAGCTATCTGCGGTAAAATTTGAATTAGATGGAATTGATTTTGATAATTGTTGCTTGAGAAATTGCATTGATTTATTCGTTAACTCTTCTAATAATTTTTCGAAATTATCCCTATTCAAATCGTTCTTATATTTTTGTAATTGCTGTTCTTTTTGTTGTAACGTTTTTTCATAATAATGAAATTGTAGAGAATAAATAAAATTTATTCGTTCAGTATAAGTATTTAAAAACTTAGTTCTAAATATTCTAAACCCTAGCAATAAGCGGAATCTCTCTTTAAAAGAAAATTTTATTTGAGAAAGATAATTCATATATGCAAGTAAATCAGAAGTTTTCTCTGGACTTAATTTGTATCTTTCGACATCCATTAACTCTACAAGTGTATTTTCTTCATGCCATTCTTCTAAGTACTTTTTCTCAACAAGCAGCTCGCTGATTTCTGCAGTCAATTGCGCTACTTTATTTTGTGTAGCCAGACTTGCTTTCACCTTCGCTAAAATATCATCAATTTCCTTTATAGGAGTAGCTGCAGAATTTGAATTATAACGAGGAACTTCTTTTACCCCTGCAAAGAATTCTGTCCTATTAGTTGAACTTCCTAATTTCGCAATAAGGTAGTCTAGTTCTTTTTTAGCCATCTTCTCATACACATTTTCAACTGCTGGGTTGTTATTTGAAACAATTGCAACAGATTTTTTATTCATTAAAATATTTGCAATAATATTTAAAATAGTTTGTGTCTTTCCTGTACCAGGAGGTCCTTCAATAATACTAATTTGAGAGGAAAAGGCATTTTCAACAGCTTTTAATTGACTCTCATTCAATCCAAAGGGAAAAATAAAATGTTTCAAAGAATTTCTAGCCTCATTTTTACCATAGCAATACGAATGCAACGCGGTTCCTTTATAAGGAGTGATTTTTTCCAATTGCCTCTTGATGTTTTCGGCCATAGATTTATTTGCTGGACTAGCATTACGAACACGCTCTTTTACAATTTCAGTAAAATAAGAAAATATATCCTCATTTTTCAAATCAGAACTCGAAATAATACTTACTTTTTCTGACTTCATGACATACTTTTTTTGGTCATTTGGATAGTTTACAACAATATACTTATTCCCGTATTCAGTGGCTTTATCTATTTGTTGATAAACATTTTCTTCTTTAGATAAAAGACCTGCATGTATCTCTTTTTGTGGTGTACTTTTACATAAATCTAATGGCTTCCAAAACGATTTACCTGACGGGAAATAAACAGTTATCATTAGTTTATTGTCTTTTTCCCAGAGCTTCCAATCAATTATTTGATTCGTTTTGTCTTGTCCATTCATAGATATGGAAAACATTTAGATCATACCACCTCAATTTCAGACTATATGCTTATTCTAGATTATTGGGAATAAAAGATTTAACTGGAATTCAGAGCCACTCAACTTTTCTTGATAACTTCTTCTACTGTACTTGAAACATATTCCATTTTTTCAAGTTCAAATGCTTCCATCTCTTGTGCATGTTGTTCTGCTAGACATTTTATACTAATAATAATTGCATTTATTTCATTAATATCTTCTAAACTGATTGAATTTAATGTCAATCGTTCATAAGACATCTGACTTAATGCTGAAAGACAGCTACTTAGACTATATGAATCAGCTACTAATTTATCGAGATCTACATTTTTTTCCATGAGAAATACTCTCCATTCTTTTATCTAGTTAAGGAACGAAACATCATTATAAAAGCTGTTGCTTATCTTAATTAACTAATTCGGTATTAAAACTATTGAATCAAATCTTTACTATTAAATAACTGTATAGGCTATCAAGTAACATCAGTCGAACCATCAATAATATCAGACTAAGGATTAATGGATACTTTTTGTTCATGTTAGCATATTTCCCTCAATTGTTTTTTTCTTTTTTCAGCTTATTTCATTCATTTTTTTTATTTTATCTTGCAAATATTTGATAAAATATTTCATTTTTTCTATAGCATTTAACTTTTAATGCTATCTTCTTTGCAAAGATGACTGAACTAACAAAAAAGCTAGAAACACCCTAAAAAGGTATTTCTAGCTTATGGTATTCATTTAACCCACGGAACCTTCCATCTCATAACTGATCAAACGGTTGAGTTCGACTGCGTATTCCATTGGGAGTTCTTTGGTGAATGGTTCGACGAAGCCCATGACGATCATTTCGGTGGCTTCGGATTCGGTTAGGCCTCGGCTCATAAGATAATAGAGTTGTTCTTCTGAGATTTTTGAGACTTTGGCTTCGTGTTCCAAAGAGACTTGGCTGTTGTGGATCTCGTTGAATGGGATCGTATCGGATTTTGAGTATTCGTCCATGATGATCGTGTCGCATTCAATGTGAGAGATGGAACCGGCGCTGTTTTTAGCGAAGGTTACTTGTCCTCGATAATTAACTTCTCCACCGTCTTTTGAGATTGATTTGGAGACGATGGAGCTTGAAGTGTTTGGTGCGTTATGGATCATTTTCGCCCCAGTATCTTGGATTTGGTTTGCGCCAGCAAATGCAATGGAAAGCATCGTGCCACGCGCACCTTTGCCGTCTAGGTAAACACTTGGATATTTCATCGTTGTTTTAGCTCCTAGGTTGCCGTCGATCCATTCGACTGTGGCACCTTCGTAAGCTTTGGCTCTTTTGGTCACTAAGTTATAGACATTGTCTGACCAGTTTTGGATCGTGGTATAGCGACAATAGGCGTCTTTTCGGGTGAAGATTTCAACGATTGCTGCATGAAGACTGTTACTTGAATACGTTGGTGCTGTACAGCCTTCGACATAATGGATGCTGGCTCCTTCGTCAACGATGATCAATGTTCGTTCAAATTGTCCGGTATTTTCGGCATTGATCCTAAAGTATGTTTGTAATGGAACGTCGACTTTTACTCCTTTAGGTACATAAATAAATGTTCCTCCTGACCAAACAGCTGAATTTAAAGCAGCAAGTTTGTTGTCAGTGGGTGGGACTAATTTGGAAAAGTATTCTTTGAATAACTCAGGATATTCTTTCAATGCAGAATCAGTATCGGTGAAGACGATCCCTAATTTTTCAAATTCGTCTTTCATGTTGTGGTAAACGACTTCTGATTCATATTGAGCAGAAGCACCTGCGAGGTATGCACGTTCTGCTTCAGGAATCCCGATTTTTTCAAAGGTTTCTTTGATTTTATCAGGTACATCTTCCCAATCTCGGGCAGGTTTATCACTTGGTTTTTGGTAATATTTTATGGCATTGAAGTCGATGTCTGACAGGTCTGGTCCCCATTTTTGCATGGGCATTTTATTGAATGTTTCTAAGGATTTCAAACGAAAATCTAACATCCATTCAGGTTCACCTTTGATTCGAGACATTTCTCGAACGACTTCTTCAGTTAAGCCTTCTCCTGTACTGAAAACTGGTTCCACATCATCGTGAAAACCAAATTTATATTCTTCTAATTCTGGTACACCCATGTTCTCACTCCTCTTCCTGATGCACGTGATGGAAGGTTGCAGTGCCGTTTTCTTCCATTGCTTTTTCTAAGGCTTTCCAGCCTAATGTGGCACATTTGATTCTTGCGGGAAATTTGGCTACGCCACTGAGCATTGCTGCATCGCCTAATTGGTCGATGGCTTTGACTTCTTTTCCTTGGACTAATTGCGAGAAATCAGTGATCAATTGTTGTGCTTCTTCAACAGATTTTCCCATGACAGCATCGGTCATCATGGATGCACTGGCTGTACTGATGGAACAACCGTTACCGTTGAATGCGATATTCTTGATGATTCCTTCTTTGACTTCGACTTGTAATTCGATGACATCGCCACAGGTCGGATTATTCAATTCGATTCGACTGGTTGATTCAGTCAATGTACCTCGATGATGAGGATGCGAAGAATGATCAAGTATGACCTGGCGATAGAGATTATCTAGTTTAGAGAGTGCCATGTTGGAAAAACTCCTTCGTTGCAAGAATTGCTTCGACTAAACGATCTGCATCTTGTTTCGTATTATAAAAATAAAAGCTTGCTCGTGCAGTCGCCGAGACTTCTAAATAGTTCAATAAAGGTTGGGCACAATGATGACCTGCACGAACAGCGACACCTTCCATATCTAAAGCAGTGGCTACATCATGAGGATGCAAGCCATCTAGATTAAAGGCGATGACCCCTGTACGAGTAGCGGGATCTTGTGGTCCATAAATGGTCAACCCATCGATTTGTTGTAGTTTAGGTAAGACATAGGCAATTAATTCTTTTTCATGATCATGGATATTGTCCAACCCAACGTTTTCGAGATAGTCAATCGCTTGACCTAGTGCGATGGCTCCAGCGATATTAGGTGTGCCGGCTTCGAATTTCCATGGAAGTTCTTTCCAAGTACTATCGTACAAGTCGACAAAGTCGATCATTTCGCCACCAAATTCGACTGGTTCCATTTGTTCTAACCATTTTCGTTTGCCATATAAGACTCCGATCCCAGTCGGTCCACACATTTTGTGTCCGCTAAACGCAAAGAAATCACAGTCTAATTCTTGGACGTTGATTGGCATATGAGGAGCGGATTGTGCGCCATCTACAACTAGTACCCCACCTTGCTCATGGACAAGTTTTCCTAGTTCTTTGACGGGATTGATCACACCTAAGACATTTGAAACATGAGCAATCGATACGATTTTTGTTTTGTTAGTGATCAATTGTTTTGCTTGTGTCATGTCTAAAAATCCGTCGGTAGTCAAGTCAATATATTTTAATGTTGCTCCTGTCTTTTTGGCTAATTGTTGCCAAGGAATGACATTGGAATGGTGTTCCATGTAAGAAATTAAGATTTCATCCCCTGCTTGCAGAAACTGTTCACCAAAGCTGCGAGCGACCCAGTTCAAACTCGTGGTGGTGCCACGAGTAAATAGGACTTCAGCAGTTTCAGCTGCATGGATAAACTTTCTGACCTTTTCCCGAGCGCCTTCATAGGCAAATGTTGCTCGTTCGGCTAAGGTGTGGACTCCTCGATGCACATTGGCATTATCTTGTTCGTAGTATTTTTTTATTGCTTCAATTACTGCTGTTGGCTTTTGCGTAGTGGCTGCATTGTCTAAATAAACGAGCGGTTCATCATTGACTTCTTGAAATAATATTGGAAAATCTTCGCGAATGGTTTCTTTCAGAATCATACATTCAACTTCCCTTCAATAACCTCCACTAACTCTTTTCGGACTGCTTCTACTGGAATTGCTGTTAACACAGAGCCAAGGAAGCCTCGAATAACTAATCGTTCTGCTTCTTCTTTATGAAGACCACGGCTCATCAAATAATACATTTCTTCAGGATCGACCCGACCAACACTGGCAGCATGTCCTGCAGTGACTTCATTTTCATCAATGAGTAAGATCGGATTGGCATCTCCTCTTGCTTTATCTGAAAGCATCAATACTCGACTTTCTTGTTGGGCATCGGCTCCTTTTGCGCCTTTTAAGATATGTCCGATCCCGTTGAAAGTCAACGTCCCTTTTTCTCGGATCACACCATGTTGTAAGATATGTCCGATCGTATGAGGCGCTTTGTTCGTGACACGCGTATCAATTCCTTGGATTTGTTTTCCTGAGCTAATGGCAACGATTTTCACTTCTGCATGGGCGCCTTCGCCAACTAAATCAGAATCAAAATCAGCAATTACATGTCCATCATTCATCACGCCGATTGCCCAATCTACAGAAGCATCACGTAAAATATGACCTCGGCGGTTGATATAAGAAGTGATATTTTCTCCTAATTGATCGACAGCTGAATATTTGATTTTTGCTCCAGCTTTAGCGATTACTTCGACAATGATATTACCAGAAGCTTTTTGGATTTTCTCTTTGGTCGTTTGGAATCGTTCCAAGTAAGAGAACTCACTATGTTCCTCTGCGACGATCAAGACATGTTTAAAGAAATGCTGTGCTAATTTGCCATCTTGGATGAATAAGCTCTCAATTGGCTCATTGATCACGACATTTTTAGGAACATATAAAAATACTCCGCTGTTCATGAAAGCAGCATGTAAAGCGGTCAATTGATCTTCATCCATTTTCACTGCTTTTTCCATATAGTATGGTTTGATTAAATCTGGATGCTCTTGGAGCGCTGTGAAGATATCTGTAAAGATCACGCCTTTTTCCATGAGTTCCACTGGTAATTGTTCAAAGATCGTACTTGTTCCTTCTTGCACCAACACAGGGTTATCTTTCATTACGTCAAACCCAGCTACATTTCCTGTCTCACTAAAGTGGTCTGTGAACTCATGGATATCGAATAATGGCCAGCGATGGAATTTTACACGATCGATCTGAGGAAGTGGTAATTGATTGGCTTTTTCTAACGCTGCTTGACGTAATTGGGTCATCCATTCAGGTTCCCCTTTGCTTAAAGAAAAATTGGTAACTGCGTCAAGTTGGTCGAGCCAGTTCGTTTCTTTCATTTTCCGCTCCTCCTTACGCTTCTTCTTCTTTATAGTCAATTCCTAGTTCTTTGCTGATGCCAGCATACCCTTCTGCTTCAAGTCGTTTCGCTAGATCTGCATTCCCAGTCATCACGACACGTCCTTCCATCATGATGTGGACGACATCAGGAGTGATATAATTCAATAATCGTTGGTAGTGGGTAATGATCAATGCGCCAAAGTTTTCGCTACGCATTTCATTGACCCCTTTTGCTACGACTTTCAATGCATCGATATCTAACCCAGAATCAATTTCATCTAAAATGGCAAAAGTTGGTTCTAACATCAATAATTGTAAGATTTCATTTCGTTTCTTTTCGCCACCAGAAAAACCTTCATTCAAGTAACGTTCGGCCATTTCTTCTGGCATATTTAACATCGCCATTTTTTCATCTAATTTTTTCAAGAAAGTCAAAACAGACATTTTATCGTCTTCATCACGTTTGGCATTGATCGCTGCACGCATAAATTCTGCATTCGTGATCCCAGGAATTTCGCTTGGGTATTGCATCGCTAAAAATAACCCTAGACGTGCCCGTTCATCGACCTCTAAATCTAAGATATTTTTTCCGTCAAATAAGATCTCGCCTTCAGTGACTTCATAGTTTGGATTCCCCATAATAGCGGCTGACAGCGTCGATTTCCCTGTTCCATTTGGTCCCATAATGGCATGGATCTCGCCTGTTTTCATCGTTAAGTTTACGCCTTTAAGAATTTCTTTCTCTTCAATTGAGACGTGTAAATTTTTTATTTCTAAGACAGACATGCAAAT
The DNA here is from genome assembly GCF_051711145.1 of Enterococcus sp. DIV0691. Lineage (NCBI taxonomy): Bacteria > Bacillati > Bacillota > Bacilli > Lactobacillales > Enterococcaceae > Enterococcus > Enterococcus sp. DIV0691. Next base: position 565,534 of record NZ_JBIOLY010000001.1, on the reverse strand, counting down.
TCCCTCCAGATTCTGTTTCGTTCTCACTTATTTTAGACTAATTGAGAATAGAGCGCAATGTTATAACCCACTAAAATCAAAACTTTTTTCACGAGTTATCATTAAATCAATATTACTAGATAATAATATTTATAAAGAAACTTCTGTTTTTAGCATTCATAGATCACTGGTTATGTTGATTTGTTTTATGTAAAACGATAGGTGAACGTTGGCTTGCAGAATGATGTCAGTACGCATCTCTTGATTACCGCTTACCTGTTCTTAATAAATGCTTCTTGAAAAATGCCATAATAAAGAGAGTTCTCTATTGGTTACATAGCTAATTTATTCACTATTCACTCTACAAAAAAACATCAAAGCTAGTAAAATCAACTAACTTTGATGTTTTTGATGACTTGATTATTTTTTAGATTAACATTTGATTTTGTTCAACTCTATTTTTTGAAGTGCTTATTTAGCATCAGCTGCGACAGGTTTGACTGAACCGCCCCATTTGTCTTCAATCCATTTTTGGACGTCTTCACGGTGTAAGACTTCAAGTAATTTTTTGATTTTTTCGCTATTTTCATCACCTTTACGTGTGGCAATGATATTCACATATGGTGAGTTGTCTTCTTCTAATAAGACAGAATCTTTCAATGGATTCAAACCAGCACCATAAGCAAAGTTTGCATTGATCGCTACTAAGTCACCTTCATCATTTTGATAAGTAGAAGCTAATAAAGAAGGATCAATCGAATGATTGAATTTTAAGTTTTTAGGGTTTTCAGCGATGTCATCAAACGTAGCTGTTTCTAGATCTACGCCATCTTTTACCTTAACTAAGCCAGCATTTTGTAAAATAGTGATGATTCGTCCCCAGTCAGATTCTGAATTTGAAGTAATCACTGTTGCGCCGTCTTTTAAATCAGCAATGTCTTTGATTTTCTTTGAGTACAAGCCCATTGGTTCAATATGGACAGCTCCCGCATTGACAAAATCATAGCCTTTTTCTTTGATTTCTTTATTTAGATAAGGAATATGTTGAAAATAATTGGCATCGATATCGCCTTCTGCTAAAGATTGATTTGGTAAAATGTAGTCATCGAATTTCACGATTTCTAAATTAATGCCTTCATCTTTCAATAGCGGTTGGACGTGTTCCAAGATTTCTGCATGAGGTGTTGGTGATGCGCCTACTTTTAAAGTTGTATCGTCACTTTTTGATGAAGCACCTTTACTATCGCTATTATTGCCACAAGCTGCTAACCCTACAGTCAGCAAGACCGCTGCTGCAAATCCAAAAATTTTCTTTTTCATATCCTTTATCCTCCTATTTCTTCTTATCTTTTATCTGTTTTCTTTGTTAAAAAGTCCCCAATTCCTTGAACAATAAATACAATGACTAGTATCACTAACGTTGCCACAAATGTCACGGTCAGATTACCACGTTGGTAACCTTCTTGCCAAGCAAGACCTCCCAAACCACCAGCTCCGATTGCACCCGCCATCGCAGTAAAGCCGATCATTGAAATGGTAGTAACTGTCAATCCGGAGATCAGTGCAGGCACGCTTTCTGGTATCAAGACTTTCCAAATGATTTCCCAGTAGCTAGCACCCATCGCATCCGCCGCTTCTAAAACTCCAGGACTAACTTCACGAAAAGCAATTTCAACTAGACGAGCATAAAATGGGGCAGCTGAAAGTACCAAGGCAGGAATAGCAGCTTGCGCCCCTAGCATGGTTCCGACGATTGCTTTCGTGAAAGGAATGATCAAGACCATCAAGATCATAAATGGTGTAGATCGAAAGATATTACTAATAATCGAAACAATGCCATAAATGATTCGTGCATAAGGTTTATTTTTTCGTCCAATCGAATACAGGATCAAACCTAGGACTAAACCAATGATGGTCACTAATACCATGGACACCAACGTCATATAAAGCGTATCGATGAATGCTTGTTTCATCGTCTCCATGTTGATTTGACTAAAATCTAAATACGTTTCTGCAAAGCTTTTATCCACGGTGGATCACCTCCACTCCAACACCTTGTTCTTTAATAAACCGCTCTGCTTGATCCAATTCGTTCTCTGACCCAGTCATCAGTGTCGTTAAGGAACCAAAAGAACCTTCTGCTGTTTGTTTAATTTTACCGTAAACGACATTGATGTCGACGTTATACTGACGAATGGCTTGAGAGATGACTGGCTCGTTAGCATTTTTTTCGTTGAACACTAATGTCACTAATCGACCTTTTGGATTTTCTTTGATCAATTCAGCCAATAATTCTTTTGAGTCTGCTTCTGGTTCGATATCTTGTTGCACGAAACGTTTTGTTACTTCTTGTTTTGGATTTTTGAAGACTGTCAAAACATCGCCTTCTTCCACAACTTTTCCTCGTTCCATCACAGCTACCTTGTTACAGATTTTACGAATCACGTTCATTTCGTGCGTGATCAATACGATCGTTAAATGTAATTTCTTATTGATAGCTAATAAAAGATCCAATACTTCTTCAGTGGTTTGTGGATCTAGCGCACTTGTTGCTTCGTCACAAAGTAAGATCTCAGGTTCATTTGCCAACGCTCGAGCTATCCCAACTCTTTGTTTTTGTCCTCCTGAAAGTTGTGAAGGATAGGCATTTCCTCTACCCTCTAATCCGACTAATCCAAGCAATTCTTCTGCCCGTTCTTTACGTTGGGCTTTAGGTACGCCTGCTAATTCTAATGGTAGTTGGATATTTTCTAAAACCGTCCGTGACCATAACAAATTGAAATGTTGGAAAATCATACCGATTTTTTTACGAAATGTTCTCAGTTCTTTATTTTTTAGTTTGGTAATCTCTTGGTCATTCACAACAACCGTTCCGCTAGTAGGTAGCTCTAATCCGTTCAATAAACGGACAAGTGTACTTTTACCTGCTCCAGAATAGCCAACGATGCCGTAAATATCACCCTTTTCAACAGTTAATGAAACATCATTTACCGCTTGGATCGTTCCATTTTTGCCACCAAATGTTTTCTCAACATTGGTTAATTGGATCAATGACATATCGCTCACATCTTTCTTTTATTTTTTACATGGAGATCAAGTGGGAAACAAAAAAGCTTCCGCCCCCTTGCTTTAGCAAAAGGACGAAAGCTGAAACTTCCGTGTTACCACCTTGATTTGCTGCTATCTCACAATAACAACCTTTACCAGTACTTGGGTCATCGTTCTTTCATCATAATCATGCCCGTATACCGTTGTGCTGTAACGGGCACCCCCGTAGTAAGTTTGCAAGGCTCACCTACTCTGCTCTAAGACCATCTTCCATCTCATTTCCGTTACCCTTTTTCAGCAATCAGGGCTCTCTTTGAACGTCTGTGACATGTACTCTTCTTTTCAAAGCTTTATTTATGATTGTTCTGATTATAGCAGTTGGAAAATAACGTGTCAACATTTTACCGGTTACTTCTTTAAAATTTTCTGAAAATTGCTAACTCTTATAATTTCTCAAATTCTGTTGGATCGACTTCTTTAAAGCTTAAAAGCCAAGCATTCATTTCATCTTGATCATTTAAGACATTGATATCTTCATTGATTTTTTCATTCACGGAAGAAACCGTACCGCTTAATGGGCTAGCAAATTCACTGACTGCTTTTTCAGCTTCCACTTCGATCAAAGGCTCCCCGCTTTGATAAGACTGACCAGCTTTTGGCAAATTGGCAAATGTGATATCACCTAATTCTTTTTGTGCTTCATTAGTTAAACCGACACAATATTCTTTCCCATTAAATAAGATCCAAAGGTTATCTTTTTTCTTCAAGTGTTTCCCAGCCATTTTATATCAATACTCCTTCGTATATTTTTTCATTAAAACCGATTGCGACGAGTTGTTTGCCTTTGACGATCAGGGGACGTTTGATCAACATCCCATCACTTGAAAGAATGCGACTAGCTTCATTGATCGAAAAATCAGCCACTTGGTCTTTTAGCCCCATTTCCCGATACTTCATGCCACTCGTATTGAACAGACGACGTAATGGAATCTCATTATGTTCCAACCAGTCTGTGATCATTTCTTCCGATGGTGGACTAGCAATCATATCAATTACTTGATAATCAACATGATGCGCATCCAACCAAGCTTTCGCTTTTTTGCAAGTGGAACATTTCGGATACCAATAAAAACGATACAACAGTGTTACCTCCTAGAAGTTTTCGCAGGCGCCTCATTTTGATACCTCATGGATAATATCAAACCGATACCAATCATATTTCCAAGGATCGATGACCCACCTTGACTAATGAATGGCAGGGGAATCCCTGTTAATGGTAAGAGTCCAATATTAGCACCAATATTTTCAAATACATGGAACAAGAGCATCATGATCAAGCCGCTGGCGATATAAGCATAAAATTCATTGTTCGTATCAAAGCAGACACGAATCATACGATAAATCAAAATAAAATACAAGAAGATGACGAATGCGCCACCGATAAACCCAAAATTCTCACCAATCACGGTGAAAATCATATCTGATTCACGAACAGGTACATAGATATTACTTACATTGAATCCTTTACCTAATAATCCACCAGTTCCTATTGCGAGCAACCCTTGTGCTGGCTGATAGCTCATCCCAGTCGTGTCATGGAATGGATCAAGCCAAGAATCGATACGAGCAAACTGGTAAGATTTAAACCCGATTTTATATAATAAATCTCTTCCGCCTTCTGTGGTAACTAAAAAGATCGTCCCAGCACCGACAATCACTGCCAAAGCAATTACGGGCACGATAATGCGCCAAGAGATACCAGACATTAAGAAAACTCCACCAAAAATTGCTAAAAATACCAGCATGGTCCCAAAATCATCTTGTGCCATAATCAAGGCTAAAACCGGGAGCGTCACAATCAACATCTTGGCGATCAACCAAAAATCTGATTTGAGCGTTCGTTCCTTCATCTGAGTATTATGTTTTGTCACGATCAGCGCCATCATTAAAATATAAGCAATTTTCATTAACTCTGCTGGCTGAAACGTCAAGGAACCAAAACTAAACCAGTTTTTGGAACCGGTCGACTGGGCGAGGTTGCGGTCATAAAACTTTAACAAGAGTCCCATTACAATTAGACCAAAACCATAGAGATAAGGTGTTAATTTCCAGATCCATTTGGAATTCAAATGCATAATCACGACAATAGCAATTGAGCCCACGATATACCAAATCGCTTGCATCCCAACACCTCTTACTACCGAAGGGTGGTTAGGATCATGACTCAGCGCGACATATAAAGAAAGCAATCCAATCAAACATAATAAGAAGACTGGTAATATGACGCCATAATCAATGCGATTATCACGATTATTATTAGAAGCTTTTATTTTTTTTTCCATGTTTCATCCCTTTTCTTAAAAACCATACTGTTCTATATTATAGCGGTCTAGCGGCATAATTGAAAGCCAAAGCAAATACATTTGGGAAAACTTAAAATTATTCTTATCTAATCATCTGCCTTGCTACTCTTCAGTTAGACCCATCATCGAGATAACAGATAAAGTTCTGACGAATCATTTTTGATAGCGTTCATTATATCTCAAGATCTCTTTACCAATCGCTTGTAAATTCTCTGAAACTAAATTTGTTCGCTGGATCAAATAAAAATTTCGATGATACGCTAATTTCTCGGTTGGTATTTCTGGTGGCACCGCACGTTTTGATAAAATCGAACGTCCCACTCCTTCCTTTAAAAGAGCGGCAATGACTTCGTTACTTTTTACTAACAACTTTTTCCCATGGATATTTTTTTCTTCAAAATACCGTTGCGTATAATGAAAAACTCCAGAAGTTGTTTCTCGAACTAACCATAACTGACTGTCAGAATCCCCCGCAATCACTAGTTCATCCTCCATCAATGAAAACCTTTGAACACCAGAAGTTTCTAAAGGTTTTTCGATAAAACCAAAGTCAGCCTCGTGTTTTGCTACTTGTTCCAACGCATCATGAGAATTGGCATAGGCAATCACAAAATTAATTTTAGGATATTTCAAAAGCAAATCTTTCAACAATTTTGGTAACAGATAGACGGCAAAAGTGTGAGAAGCAACGATTCGGCAAACTTCTTCTTCATTTTGTTCATCTAGTAATTGTTGTTGTGTTTCTTGCCACTCCTCTAATAAAACTAACGCTCGTTCGTAGAGTAGATCTGCTTGTTTTGTCGGCTTCATTTCTTTCCGACCATTTCGCTCAAAGAGAATCACTCCTAATTCTCTTTCCAGCTGTTTGATTTGATTTGAAACAGCAGGTTGAGATAAGAAAAGTAATTCGGCTGTTCGAGAAAAATTTCTTGTTTCGTATACGACACGAAAAGTTGTTAACAATTTCAGCATGCGATCACTTCCATAATTATTTATTATAGTAACTATATCAACTATTTGATTTAAATATATCATGAAATGACTATAATAGTAAATGTAACGCACAATATATGAGATTGAAAAGCAACGAATGTTTCGATCTCGCTCAGACATAAAAAGATCGTTACTTGTATTCTTAATGATCAGTCAGGGCTACCGATTTGTTTATTTCCCAATAAATAGTCATTCATAATTATTTATGCAACCTACTATCAACCTTTCCACCTGACTGATCATTTTGTTCTGAGCTTTAGACAACACACTCATCTTATGAAAAGGAGAATTCAATTAATGAAGAATTTTTTAAAACTTATTCCTGTCCCGATTTGTGGGCTCATTCTAGGTTTAGCTTCGCTAGGTAATCTGTTTAAAGAATATCATTGGATTCATCTAGGAAATATCATTGGTGGGATTAGTATGATTCTCATGATCCTAATGTTTAGCAAATTGTTCCTATTATTTGAACATACGAGACAAACATTACATGATCCAATCATTGCCTCGGTTTCACCGACTTTTACGATGTCATTAATGGTTATTTGTACTTACTTTGTTCCATTTACGCACCTTTTACCAATCGTTCGGATCATCTGGCTTGGCGCTGTCCTTCTACAAGTGATTTTAGTTGTTTACTTTACTTACCATCATGTAATCAAAGCAGACTTATCACTGGAAGTCATTTATCCAAGTTGGTTCATTATTTATGTTGGTTTCGGGGTAATTACAGTAACTGCTGGAAACTTTTTCCCATTCATTGGCCAACTATTCTTTTGGTTATCTCTAGCTTGTTACGTTTTCTTATTGCCAATCATCATCCATCGGGTATTTTTCGTGAAAAACATGGCACATCCTACACTACCATTGATCACGATCGTTGCAGCTCCGGGATCTCTTTGTTTAACTGGCTATTTGAAAAATTTTGCGCAACCTTCCTTTTATTTAGTCGTTGCCTTATTTATCCTTTCGCAAACTTTATATTTTATCGTGCTATCTCTTTTACCACGATTACTTAAACTACATTTTTATCCAAGCTACGCTGCTTTTACCTTTCCACTAGTTATTTCTGCAACTGCTATGTTTTGTGCTGTAAATTACTTTCATTCATTAGGGATCGCTACTGGCTTTTTAACGGTCTTGAAACTGGTTGAATTAGTAATCGCTACTGGAATGGTGCTTTATGTATTAGGTCATTATATCCGCTTCTTGTTCAAAGAACATGGAAACACAAATAAATATGTCCCTAAAGAAATTTAATTAAGATGTTATTCTTCTGTCTTTTTCAAATTTAGAAAAAGGCAGAAGATTTTTTGCGTTTTTAAACTTTGTCAATCAAAACGAATAGTGCTACTATTATCAAGGATATTCTTGAGTTCAGAGTCGTCGTCCTCTAAATACGAGTACCCGTTTTTCAACTCTGAAACATGCGCACAGATAATGAAAGGAATTTTTAGAACATGAATCTACAAGTAACCATTAATCAATTTAAAAATCAAGGCTCACGAAGAATCTTGCCTGGATTACTTCTTGCTTTTTCAGTAGCAGTCATGAGCAAACTTCTCGCATTGTTGCTCCCACAGCTTGGTGCTGCCACGATCGCCATTTTATTAGGGATCTTGTTAGGTAATACTTTTTTCAAACAACCTTCTTTAGCCATTGGGACAAAATTCGCTGAAAGCAAATTATTGGAATGCTCCGTTTTCTTATTGGGAGCAACGGTTACGGCTCAAACGATTGCTCAAATCGGCATCAAAGGGATTGCCTTCGTCTTGTTGCAAATGAGTGTGACGATCGTCGGTGCCTATTGGATCGGCAAGAAATTGTTATTTAGTGATACAGCTTCCTTGATGATGGCAGGAGGAAATGCTGTTTGCGGTTCTTCGGCTATTGCAGCGATCGCTCCAGTGATCCATGCTGAAGAGGAAGAAAAAGGACAGATCATTACATTAGTGAATTTATTAGGAACGATCATGATGCTTTCTTTACCTTTTCTTGGCTTACACTTATACGGAGATCACTTAATTGAAAAAAGTGCCCTTTTAGGTGGAACACTTCAATCTGTTGGACAAGTAGTCGCTGGCGCCAGTTTGCTTGATGCTTCAGTTGTTCAATTTGCCATGCTCTTTAAAATTTTAAGGATCATGATGTTAGTTGCTGTTGTCTATTTATTTGAAAAATTTATCCAAAAAAAGACAGCTTCTGCTGAAACGATTTCGTCTGACAGTCCCAAGAAAAGAAGATTCCCATTACCATGGTATGTTTTAGGCTTTTTAGTTTTCTGCTTGCTCAACAGCCTATTTACGCTCCCAACTTTTATCGACAAAGGGGCTCACTTTATTAGTAATTGGTTTGAAATCACTGCTTTAGCCGCAATTGGTTTACGTTTAGATTTCGCTAAATTCATGAAAGAAGGACCTCGATTCTTATCTTATGGTCTAGCAGTTGGTTTACTGCAAACTGTTGCTGCGCTGCTATTCATTTGGTTAACAACACTATAACTACCGGATTCCACTGGTATAAGCGGTCTGCCTTTGTTGGCTTCATAAAATCCCCAGACTTAAAACCACCTCTTCGTCCCAAAATAGTCACTTCTATTTCAGGGCGAAGGGGTGGTTTTTAGGTCAATGATTCCAGTTTTTTTATTCAGATAGTGCTTTTTCTAATACAAGTAGTTGACGTTTGATCAATAAGCCAGCTTCCGCATTTCCCATATAACCGGTTAATTGACCGTTTTGTCCAATCACTCGATGACATGGAATCACGATTGGTAATGGATTCATGCGATTCGCTTGTCCGATTGCTCGGACCGCTTTGGGATGATCAATGGTTTCTGCTATTTTTTTATATGTGCGTAGTTCTCCATAAGGAATCTCTTGCAATGCTTGCCAAACCTTTTGTTGAAAAATCGTGCCTGTGTTTATTGATAACGGAAGTTGAAAGTCCTGCCGGTTGCCCTCAAAGTACTCAGCCAATTGACGTTCTGTTTCAAGTAGGATTTCTTGTTTCTTTCCTTGATCCTGTGCACCATTTACCGCCATTTCTTCAATCGGATGAAACGAAACCTTCGTCAACCCATTCTGATCTGCATCTAACCATAATTCTCCAATTGGCGTATTTATTTTCATTTTCATCGTCTAATCCTGAATGAACTAGACTTGCCCTCCTCTACCGTTCTACTATTTTATTTATCTTGTATTATTTTAGCTAAAAATGCAATTTAAAGTTTTATTAAGTGTCAGCTTAATGATAAACTAAAAATGATGATTACTTAAGTAACAGAAAATACAGTTTATTTACTATTCTGTTCGAACAAATAATATTTGCTTGAAAGGATTTATCATATGAAAATATCAATTGTTGTCCCTTGCTATAACGAAGAAAAGACTGTACCGCTTTTTTTCGATGAAGTAGAAAAATTCAAAGACGGACACGAGTTTGAATACTTGTTTATTGATGATGGCTCCTCAGATGGTACGCTACAAGCCATTAAAGCATTAGCGAGAAAATATGAATATGTGAGATTCGTTTCTTTTTCTCGAAATTTCGGAAAAGAAGCTGCCCTCTATGCGGGTTTACAAGCTTCGACTGGGGAGCTAATCACAGTAATGGACGTTGATTTACAAGATCCTCCAGAATTACTACCACTCATGATTGAAAAAATCACGACAACTGACATTGATTGCGTAGGAACGAGACGCTCAACAAGAGAAGGAGAACCAGTGATTCGGAGTTTCTTCGCTAAACGGTTCTATCAGTTGATCAATAAAATCAGTGACACAGAAATGGTAGATGGTGCAAGAGATTTCCGCTTGATGACTCGACAGATGGTTGATGCTGTTTTAGAGTTAACCGAGTACAATCGTTTTTCAAAAGGATTATTTAGTTGGGTCGGTTTCAAAACAGAGTATCTTTCTTTTGAAAACCGTGAACGAGTGGCTGGTGAAACCTCTTGGTCTTTTTGGAAATTATTCAATTATTCGATTGATGGAATCGTCAATTTTTCAGATGCACCACTAACGATCGCCTCTTTCACTGGCGCTCTTTCTTGTATTGGTTCGGGAATTGCTATTTTATTTATCATTGCACGAGCCTTATTATTTGGTGACCCGACAGCAGGCTGGCCTTCAATGGTATCGATCTTTTTATTTATCGGCGGCATCCAATTACTATGCCTAGGGATCATTGGCAAATACATTGGTAAAATTTTCCTTGAAACCAAACAACGCCCCGTTTATATCATACGTGAAACAGAACAAACCATCGTTTCTCGTGAAAAAGAATAAATCGTGAATACTGACCGTGGTGAGAATAGCTATTTCTATTTCGAGATGTTCTCCCTTCGTGCCCAAGGTTTTCTCTATAAAAAAACACCTGAAATGAGCGTGTGATTTCAGGTGTTTTTTTATTTTTCTAGTTAGCAAATACATTACTTCTAAACATAACAATAACATTCCGATAAAGCTATTGAATGAATCTCTGTCACATTATAGGCAGGTAAAAGAAAAAAGACTAGCTGGTAGAGGAAACATTGGACGTTTCCTTTTGATTTACGACATTTTTTTCGCTGATGCATTGTTTAATTTGTTTAATTAGTTCTTGCCAATTATGATTGTTGGGCAATCGTTGCCATAAGATATGGGTACATTGAAGGTTTCCTAAATGAAAGTCAGAAATATAGATATCCGTTTTCGAAGAAATAACTTTTTCAATGACTATTTTTCCAGCTAAGGAATATTGGAGATGTTCTGCAATAAACTCTTCATACGCTTTTCCATAAGAAAAATCCAACGTAATATAAACAGCTTCTTCAACTGCTTCTAAGGGAAAATTTTCAATCAATTCCATCATATAGTACATGTATAAATCTGCTTTTTCTTCTTCATTAAGTAAAATAGAACGAGCTGTTTCCATAATAGTTTCATTGACTTTCTGATCAAATAAAGGATATTCTTCTCTTAAAAATTGAAAATTATGGATATTTCCAAAACGATGATGGATATCGGGCATAAATAACAACCGTTCATGTATCGGTTGCACATTTTTCAATAACACTTTAAACAGATGTTGATCAACAAAAGTTGAATCAGCAATACCTTTTAGCATACTTGAATAATTATTGTTAAAAATTGACAGTGTCGGATCTAGTTCAGAAAAATCTAGACAAGACTTCTTATCAATGATCCGATTAACATATAAATAGGCATACAAGACTGAAGCTTCTTTTACTGCTACTGTATCTGATATTTGGTACTCTGTCTTCAATTTTCCTGCAAGTTTTTGAACCAATATTGAGGTCTGATCAACTTTGATCGTCAGATGTGCTTCATCCAAATACGCTTTTCTCTGAATCCGAAGCGCACTGATTGATAGAAATAAAGATAATTTATAACGTAAACTATTACGGATTCTAATCCTAAAAAATTGTTCGATCCAAAATACAAGCCGGTCACTTTGATTTTTTTGTTGCTCAGTAAAAGGGGAATCAATCCCATTCAAATTATGGAGAATGCCATAGCCCACCGAGCGAATCTTCCATTCATTCCCTACTATCTTATTTTTCTTAATAATGAGATGATCTTTTTCTAACAATTTATTGATTCGTTTTTTATAAAGATATAAAGAAGAATTTGAAATGTAATGATCGGTCGTAAATTTATTAATCGGTCGGTTTGAAAACAGCAGGAAAATAAGCAGCTGATAAGTTAGCGAACTATTTAAATAGTGCTGACGTAATTTAAGAATGTTCTCATCACAAATAAAAGAATATACTTGAATAACGCCCCGCTTTACGACAAAAAAATCATTTAAGCATAATTTCTGTTCTAGCTCCATTTTCAACTCATGAATTAATTTACTTAATTTAAATTTAGATATACCTGTTTTCTGCGCTAAAAAAGAGATTTCTACTCTTTCACCAAGTTTTGTCTGAATAAGTTCCAGAAGTTTAATTTTCATTTTTGAGTTTTCATCTAGCAACTGAACGATATCCATTTCGCCATTCCTTTCCCTAATTACTTCCAGTAGATGAATTCAATACACTAGAAGTATGTTAATTATTCAGTTTTGCTCTTTTTCCAAAAGACCTGATTGTCTTCAAGAGCATTGAATCCTATTCCAAACATTTCGAATCAGAGGCTAGAAAGGTTCTTTTCGTTCGTTTTTGACAAACTTCGTTGTTTTATTTGTTGCTGTGTAGTTGGTTTTATTTGTTGTTTTATTTGCTGATGAACTTGATAAACGATCTGTTTTACTTCATTTTTATTTATATTTTGAGTTTCAACAAGCTCTTTATTTTGAAGTTGACTAGGAATTTTAGGCGCTTCATTTATCGTTATTTTATGGTAAACATAAGTAACTGGTTGATACTGATCATTCAATGCATCCATACGCTCATCTGAAAACTTGCTCTCATCCAAAAGATTTCTTTCAAGTGTCGCTGCGTAAGCAAATGTTGTCCCGTTAGTAAGAACCTGACCAACAACTAACCCCATCACCAATACCTGATAAATTTTTTTCTTTTTCATTTTTCCCTCCTAATTTAAAATAAATTCAAATATATAATTAGAATAGAGTGTTTTTTATTGAATAAACACCAATTTTTTCCGTTTTTTTCTATTTTTTTCACTTTTAAAATAAAAAATAATAGTATTATGAAGGTTTGCTGATGTTTGCATATAAATATGAAAAATAAATAACTAATTTCAAGTGAATTTTTTTTGATCGTCAAATTTCTTCAACTTTTAAATCAGAAGGTCATGAAGCAAGATCATACAGAACATCGTTTATTTCAATATAAAAATATAACTACAGAACTAGTTTGCTATCATTAATAACGACAAATAAATAACCAATAAAAAAATCGGTATAACATTTTAAAAAATAGTAATCTATATTTACAGTGAAAAAAAAAGGCGACTTAGATAGCAAATAAAGGAATAATGTGCCAAATAATTGACTTGATTTAAGAAAAAAATCATTTCCTATCCGCTTTTTTCCTATCCATAATTTTACATTTATTAGAAATCCCACTTAGTTTTTTTATAAAAAAGAACGAAACCTCTAGTTGTGCCAAACTCCTTTATTTTTCAACAGTTTTATGATTCCATCTGTTTTAGCACTTGACGGCTGTCATTTGTTCAACAAAAAAACATCAAAACTAGTAGAATCTACTAATTTTGATGTTTAAAAATTGGTTGAAGAACCAGATCTTGATGCTTCTTCTCAGTTATTGAATAGTAAAACAGATCCAGAATAGACATCACCGTATCCGCTATTTTTAATGATGGTCCTTCCTCTACTTTTCAAATTCCTTACGAAAAAAAGCAACGATCTCAAAATAAAAAATCTGTGAGATCATTGCTTTTATAAATGATGCCAGCTATAGGGATCGAACCTACGACCTACGCGTTACGAGTGCGTTGCTCTACCAACTGAGCTAAGCTGGCGTTTCCATATGAAATTATATACGTATTTTAAAAATTTGTAAAGGCACAAGTGTAAATTTCGTTCTATTTCATGATTTTTTTCATAAAACGTGGTATAATTGATATGAAAGGCAGGTTTTATGAAAATGGCAACGTTTGGAAAATTTGATACAACTATCGTACCGTCAGAATTTGGGGAAAAATTTACGATCGACACTCACGTGACATTTATGATTCATGGAACACCGCAAACTGGAACAATTTCAAAACAACTGAAAAACTCGGCTGTGGTTGAAATTGACAAAACAGATGAAAATGCCAATTTAATGACGCAAAGCAAAGGTGTAATCATCATCAATTACAAAGAATTGAAGAAAATTTAACACTGACCATCTCTGCGTTTTTTGGGATGGTTTTTTTATTTGAAAAATTTCATCAACTATCTAGGATTACTTATTCCATTCATGGGATCATAAACGTGCCTATTGTTCTCTCTAACTAAAAAACAGTTTTTTTCTCACATCAATAAAGACTTATGAGATGTCAAAAACTATCCTCTATTCTTTTGCTGTTCCTCTTGTTCACTTAAGATTCCGCAAGACTCCATCCGTTTTTTCAAATTCCGTATATTCTTTGATCCATCTTCTTGCAGCTATTCTTTGAATAAACTACTTTCTATCAAAACCATGATAAATTACTAGAATTAATAACAAACAAAAAACCATAATAGAATAAGAAATCCTACTATGGTTTGGTGCCTTAGCGTTTATTATTTTTATTTCGTACCAAATAAACGGTCCCCTGCATCGCCTAGACCTGGAACGATGTAGCCGTGTTCATTCAATTTTTCATCTAATGCAGCTGTGTAGATGTCAATATCTGGATGTGCTTCTTGTAAAGCTTTTACACCCTCTGGAGCAGCTACTAGACAAACAAATTTGATATTTGAAGCGCCACGTTCTTTTAATGCATCGATCGCCATGATCGCTGAGCCACCTGTCGCTAACATTGGGTCAACAACAAATAATTGTCGTGCATCGATATCTTCAGGTAATTTTACGAAATATTCATGAGGTTCAAATGTTTCTTCGTCACGGTATAACCCGATATGTCCGACTTTCGCAGCTGGGATCAATTCTAAAATACCGTCAACCATCCCAATACCTGCTCGTAGAATCGGAATGATCGCTACTTTTTTACCAGATAACGTTTTTTGAGTTGTTTCTGTAATCGGTGTTTCGATTACGATATCTTCTAATGGCATGTCACGTGATACTTCATATGCCATCAACATAGCAATTTCGTCGACAACCTCACGGAAAACTTTTGTTCCACAGTCTTTGTCACGAATAATAGTTAGTTTATGTTGGATCAATGGATGGTCGATTACTTGGAATTTGCCCATTTTTCTGGTCTCCTTTGTTCTGTCGTTTCTTTTTAATTGTAAAACAAAAAGACCCAATTGACTAGTCAAACCAACAACTTTTCAAAAGAAAATAAAATAAATAAAACAACAGTAATCAAAAATAAAAAAAAGCAGTAAAAAATAACAAAAAAGCTTTGAACAATGAATTTTTTTGTTATTTTTACTGTCTTTTAGTCAGATTAATATTACATATATCTGGTTATATAAATAGGATCATCGATCCTGCTGTAACCACTGAGTCGCTAAAAGCATCGCTGCTCTGGTAGCATCGGTTTGGTCCAATGAATTGACCATCACAAAATCGTGGATCATCCCTTGAAAACGAACCTGGGTGACTGCCACACCTGCATCACGTAACTTCCAAGCATAAGCTTCTCCTTCGTCTCTTAAAACATCCGCTTCACCAGTTAAAATCAAAGCTGGTGGTAAGTCTGCCAACTCTTCAGAAGTCGCTCGTAATGGTGATGCTGTGATTTCTGACCGCTCTGAATCATCAGTTGTATATTGGTCCCAAAACCATTTCATTCCTTCTTTTGTTAAAAAATAGTTTTCGGCAAATTCTTGATAAGAATCAGTAGTGAAATTGGCATCCGTCACCGGATAAAACAAAAGTTGTTTTTGGATGGGCACCCCTTGGCGTTCTTTGGTTAAAATAGTCATTACAGTTGCCATATTACCTCCAACTGAATCGCCCGCTACCGCTAATTCAGATAAATCTAACCCTTTTGATTCCGCTAGTTCACTTAGCTTTTGTAAGACTGCATAGCTTTGTTCGATCGCTGTTGGATATTTTGCTTCCGGCGAGCGGCTGTACTCTGGAAAAACGACGACCGAGTTCGTGCGAACGGCTAATTCACGAATCAACTTGTCATGAGTTTGTTCGCTACCAAAAACCCAACCAGCTCCATGAATATAGAAAATCACTGGTAATTTATCAGTATTTCCTTCTGGACGGACAAAACGAACGTTGATGGACCCCCATTGACCAGTATCAACCGTTAAATCTTCAATGTCGACTGGTAGTTTATCAACGGGCGATTCTTGGACTTTTTCTAATAGCGCTCGTCCTTCTTCAGGTGGTAATTCGTAGATTCTTGGGTGGGGAGCATTTGCATCACTAAATTCGATTGCTGCTTTTTCTAATGAGATTCGTTCGGTCATCATGGTTCCTCCCTAGATTATAATAAAAAGCCAAATTACACCTCATATACTAGTGAGCCCCAATGAAAAAGTCAAAAAATCAGTTTGTTTGTTTTCTCTCAAACTCAGTAAACATAAGCATTCCCCATACTTCCCCCAGTACCTGCGTCTTAGTTTATCCAATCATTAAAACAAAACCTCAACACTTCCACACCTAATCCATCTCAATCCTATATCTCAGCCTATTTTAAATAGATCTCACCAATGTATTCGTGCTGCATCGATAGAAGAACACTTTTGCCTAAATAAAACTAAAACACCCAAAAGAAGCGATTCCAACAACTTTCCCTTGAAAAAGTATCTACACACAATAAGCCATTTCAAAAAATAATCCAAAGAATTCCAAAAACAGGAGAAGCGATTTTGGATTCTTCGGATTATTTTTAATACACAGTAAATTTCAGCAAACTAAGAATTTTGGAACAGTTGCTTTTTTATGTCTGCTGATGGTACTTCTTGCGTTAAGCGACTCGTTTTGTAGTGATTATTCCTTTTATTTATTATATAAAGGATATTTTTCAGTCAATTCACGCACACCAGCTTTGACTTCAGCTAATTCGGCTTCATTCTCTTTGGCTTGTAAAGCTTTGACGATCAATTCCGCCACCTTCGCAGCATCTTCTTCTTTGAAGCCTCTTGTAGTAATTGCTGGAGTACCGATACGGATACCGCTAGTCTTGAACGGGCTAAGTGTTTCAAATGGAATTGAATTTTTGTTAACCGTAATATTCACACTATCTAAAATACTTTCGGCTTCTTTCCCGTTTAACTCTAATCCACGGACATCGATTAAAACTAAATGATTATCCGTTGCGCCAGAGACCACTCTTGTACCGATTGCTTGATTGAAGACTTTTGCCATCGCTTTGGCATTAGCAATAATCTGTTCACTGTATTCTTTAAATTCAGGTGTCAATGCTTCTTTGAATGCTGCTGCTTTCCCTGCAATGACATGCTCTAGTGGTCCACCTTGGATGCCAGGGAAAACTGCACTATTGATTTTTTTCGCTAATTCTTCATTATTGGTCAAAATCATACCACCACGTGGTCCACGTAATGTTTTATGAGTGGTTGTCGTAGTAATGTCCGCATAAGGGATTGGACTTGGATGGACACCAGCTGCAACTAAGCCAGCGATATGTGCCATATCAACCATTAATTTCGCACCAACTTCATCAGCGATTTCTCTAAATTTTTCAAAATCAATGATTCTACCATAGGCACTTGCTCCGGCAACGATCAATTTTGGTTGATGTTTTCTAGCTAAAATCCGCACAACATTGTAATCAATGACTTCTGTTGTTGGATCAACACCATAGGCTACAAAATGGTACGTTTTTCCACTAAAGTTCACAGGAGAACCATGAGTCAAATGTCCACCTGCTGAAAGATCCATCCCTAAAATCGTGTCACCAGGTTCTACTAAAGCAAGATATGCTGCCGTGTTCGCTTGTGAACCAGAATGAGGTTGAACATTGACAAATTTTGCACCGAATAATTCTTTTGCACGATCAATCGCTAAACTTTCGACGATATCGACAAATTCACAGCCACCATAATAACGATGCCCAGGGTAACCTTCTGCATATTTATTTGTCAAGATACTTCCTTGAGCCGCCATCACTGCTTCAGAGACAAAATTTTCGGAAGCGATAAGTTCCAAATTATTTTCTTGTCTTTCTTCTTCTTTTGCGATTGCTGCCCATAAATCTGGGTCAAACGTTTTGTAGTCTACCACACACAACAGCTCCTTCTTATTGTTTACTAAGAAATCATGAATCAACTAGCAATCTATGCACGATCAGCTAAAATCCTTAACTGGTCATTCAGATCGCTGTAAAAAGCTATATCTCACGAATGATTGCTGATTCTTTCTCTTTTGAACATGATCTCTCAGTTTTATTCAAATTTATTCAAGTAGAGTTTACTTTATTGCATTGTATCATAATAAAGTATGGGTACAAGCTACCTACGTTCTTTTTTCAAAATATTTTTGTCCCGCTGATTTTTTTAAGCGATTCATATAAGCATTTCCCAGACCTTCTTCTGGAAATACTGCAACAAAGATCATATCAAGTCCAAGGTTCTTCTCATCTAACCCACGTAATCCTGCAAATAATCCTTTCGTAGCGGCTTCTACTGAATCATCAAAATACATGTAGACTGCTGCTACATCAAAACGAACAGCTTCAGCAATTTTAGGACCTGCAATTACTCCAACACGCAAATGTTCTTCTTTCGCCCATTTTACAGCGGCTTCCCAATCATTTTCTTGGACCATCATGACTTGCGTATCAGGCGAATAGTGCTTATATTTCATTCCTGGTGATTTAGGTGTTTCAGTACTTTGGACTAAATGACGATCAACGGCTACCTTTCCACCGATCACTTTTTCAAGCTGTTCTTTGGTCACCGCTCCTGGACGTAAAATCATGGGTTCACGATCCGGATCACTGAGATCGATCACGGTTGATTCCACACCAATTCGGGTTGCACCATCATCAATGATCCCATTGATTTTTCCTTTTAAATCATGGTAGACATGTTCCGCAGTCGTTGGACTAGGTTTTCCCGAAGTATTCGCACTAGGACCAACAATTGGTATACCAGCTAATTGGATGACTTCAAGTGTTTTTTTGTTATCTGGCATACGAAAAGCAGCTGTGGATAACCCACCTGTTACAATAGGTGGTAAAGACCCTTTTTTGATCTCAAAAATAAGTGTTAAGGGACCTGGCCAGAAATGATTGACGATTTTTTCCGTTAAAGGATGAAAGTTATCCACAAATTGTTTTACTTGCTCAAACGATGAAACATGGACAATCAAAGGATTATCTTGTGGACGACCTTTGACCGAAAACACTTCGGTTACCGCTTCAGGCAAAAGTGCATTAGCGCCTAGTCCATAGACAGTTTCAGTTGGAAAAGCAACGAGTTCGCCACTTTTTAATGCTTGTGCTGCTTCTGATAATTGTTCTTCATGATAATAGTTTGTTTCCACAGTCTATCCACACCCTCATTTTTCAATATGCTTGATTTATTCTACTTTATCCTCATGTTATCAACAGAGTGTTGATAACTATTTTGTCAATAGTGGATAAGTATGTTGATAAGTCAATAACTCGTTTTCATCCTTGTAAAATCAATGTTTTTTTATGATAAAAAAACATAAAAAATATTTTTCATCCACAATCAGCTCATCACAGAAACTATTCGTTCATTTCCAAATAAATCTTTATGAATACTTACTTGTTTATTGGGGAATGCCGTTTGAAAGATTTGTTTCACGATCTCCCCTTGGCTAAATCCTATTTCCAAAAATAGTTTTCCCTCTGGTTTCAAACATTGTTTTGCTTCTTTTGCTATTTTTTTATAGATGGCTAATCCTTCATCTTCGGCAAATAATGCCATTTTAGGTTCAAATGTCCGAACACTTTCATCCATCAATTCCCATTCATCGAAACGAATATACGGCGGGTTGGAAATAATGACGTCAAAGGTTTGATCACTGACCGGTGCTAGTGTATCTCCATGATAAAAATGGATCGCCAGTCCAGCTTGTTGCGCATTCTCTTTCGCTACTGAAAGAGCTGCTGGAGATAAGTCCACAGCCGAAACGTCCCAGTTCTTTCTTTCAGCTTTTAAACTGATCGCAATTGCCCCTGTTCCTGTTCCAATATCTATGACCTTCAAGTTTTGTTCTGACGTTTCTTGCAAACATCGTTCAACTAATTCTTCTGTTTCCGGTCTAGGGATCAAAGTGTCCTGTGTCACTTTTAGGCGGTGACCATAAAAGTCAGCATATCCCAACAAATATTGAGGCGGATAATTGTTCATCAAATGCTCCAGATCTTGTTCGATCATCTGTTGATCTTCGCTAGAAATGGGCTCATTCATCTGCAACAACCAATCAAGTTTTTGCCAGCCTTTACGTTCAAGAAAAAGAAATTGGATACTATGACCTTCTTTTCCATGATCTTCTAAAAAAGAAGAAGCCCGTGATAGGACTTCTAAATACGTGGTCTTACCCATTTTGCATTTCTTCCAATTTTGATGTTTGGTCATACATGATCAACGCATCCACGATCTCATCCATTTTTCCAGCAAGGATTTGATCTAATTTTTGGATAGTTAAACCAATACGATGGTCAGTCACACGGTTTTGCGGGAAATTATACGTACGGATCCGCTCAGAGCGATCACCCGTTCCAACGGCTGATTTACGGTTTGCATCGTATTCACTTTGTGCTTCTTGTTGAATTTTATCATAGACACGGGCACGTAAAATCTTCATGGCTTTTTCACGGTTTTTCAGCTGTGAACGTTCATCTTGCATTGCTACCACAATTCCAGTAGGTAAATGAGTTAGACGAACTGCCGATGCTGTTTTATTGACGTGCTGACCGCCAGCCCCTGATGCATGATAGATATCTGTTCTGATATCTTTATCTTCAATATCGATTTCTACTTCTTCTGCTTCTGGCATGACCACAACGGTTGCTGTTGATGTGTGGATTCGTCCTTGTGATTCTGTAGATGGCACTCGTTGTACACGATGCGCACCACTTTCATATTTTAATTTTGAATAGACATTTTCTCCAGAGATCATCATGATGACTTCTTTATAGCCACCGATACCAGTAATACTTGCCTCCATCACTTCCGTTTTCCAACCTTGTGATTCTGCATATTTCTGATACATGTTGAATAAGTCACCAGCAAATAACGCTGCTTCATCTCCACCTGCTGCCCCGCGGATTTCCATGATGATGTTTTTATCATCGTTCGGGTCCTTTGGTAGTAATAAGATTTTGATTTTTTCTTCTAATTCTTCTTTTTCTTTTTTCAAATCAGATAATTCTTCTTTGGCCATTTCAGCCATTTCATCATCCAACTTTTCACCTAACAGCTCTTCTGTATCTTTGATCCCTTGGACGACATCTTTGTAACGACGGTAGACATCAACAGTTTCACGAGTGTTTGCTTCTTCTTTTGACAATTGCATAAAACGTTTCGTATCTGAAATTACTTCTGGATCGCTTAATAGCTCGCCCAGTTCTTCATAACGGTCTTCAATTGCTTGTAATTGATCGTACATCTTTATTCTCCTTCTGTCATAATTGATGGTTCAAAATAGTGTTTCCGACAAACGGGGTAATAGGCTTCATTTCCACCAATTTGTACCTGATCCCCCTCGTAAACTGGTTGACCATCGATATAATGTAAATTCATGATTGCTTTCTTATGGCAGAACCAACAGATCGTTTTCATCTCTTCGATTTTGTCTGCATAAAGCAATAGATATTTTGATCCTTCAAATAACTCATTTCTAAAATCATTCTTCAAACCAAATGCCATCACCGGAATGTTTAATTCATCAACAATTTTCGTAAACGCAATTACGTGTTTTTTCTTTAAAAATTGCGCCTCGTCGATCAATATACAATATGGCTTATCCTCCATTTGAAAAATGACATCAAAGACATCTGTTTCTTCAAAAATCGGCGTGGCTTCTCTTTTTAACCCAATACGACTAGAGACAACACCAACACCATCTCTGGTATCGATCCCACTTGTCATCAAGACAACTGGTTTATTCTGTTCTTCATAATTATGTGCGACTTTTAAGATCTCAATTGTCTTGCCGCTATTCATTGCGCCATACTTAAAAAATAGTTGTGCCATTTACTTGCTCACCTTCCAGTTTGTTCCTATGGTATTATACTTGATTTTCATTATTTTTTACAGTGAGAATTTTTCATCTGGTAAAAACGTTACTTTAGATTAAAACACTCATACATTTAAAACAATAGCTGCGTGTCTTTCAATTCTTCAAGATCAACTAGTGGTTTGGGAAAACAGATTTTTTTGCTATACTTAATAAAATTCATCTAACTTATGAAGTCAGGAGTGACCTTATGTCAGAAATCTTCAATCAAATCGCAAACCATTATGATACTCCCGAAAGAAAAGCACTAGCAAAAATTATTCAAGACGAACTAATTTCTCAACTACCTTCTTCCACCAAAGAACTGACTTTTATGGATTATGGCGGAGGTACCGGTTTGGTTTCGTTATCTTTAGCTGACCGATTCAAGCAACTTCTTCTAGTTGATTCCTCTGATGCGATGCTAACAATTGCTGAAGACAAAATTAAGACTAGCGGATTAACAAACGTCTCTTCGGTAACGTTCGATGCCACAACCGAATCTATCGATCAAAAAATCGATCAAAAAGTAGATCTTATTTTGATGTCATTAGTCCTACTGCATATTCCTAACACACGTTTGATCTTAGAAAAACTCTACCACATGCTTACGCCAAACGGTCAACTTTTGATCATTGATTTTGATCACAATGATGCGATCAACCATCCAAAAGTCCATAATGGGTTTGACCATGAAGCACTTATGGCTCTACTTGAACAAATTGGGTTTCATTCCACGAATATCTACACTTTTCACTCTGGTAAAAATTTATTCATGAACCAAGATGCTTCTTTGTTTTTTGCTAGCGGAAAAAAATAAAAAATAAGCCACAAAATCCTTAAAATAGGAAAGACTATTTCGGATTCTGTGGCTTATTTTCTGGGCTAGACAACTTGGTCATGACCACTGTTGCCTACATTTTTGCTCATGCTCTTTCTGATACCTACTCAGAAAGAGACTTAAAAGATTTTGATTTCGTTCAAAGGCCAGTAACGGAAAACTACTTTTCCTTGAATCATGTCTGCATCCACCAAACCAAATATTCGGCTATCTTTAGAGATCAAACGATTATCTCCTAAAACTAAATATTTTCCTTTGGGCACGACATATTCAAAATCACTTGTGAAATGCTGCGAATTTTCAGCCTGTGCTTGGAAAGCTTCACTGTAAGAATATTCATTCTGCAATTTATCTTTCGCAAAATCTTTTTTAAACTCATTTAAATAAGACTCATTATATTTTTTACCATTAATCGTCAATTGATCATTTTCCATTTTCACGGTATCGCCCGGCATGCCAATGATTCGTTTAACGATCATTCGTTCTTCATCTCCAGGTTCTTTCGTCGTGATAATATCAAAGCGTTCATACTTTGAGATTTTCGACGAGATCAATCGTTGACCATCACTCAACGTCGGATCCATTGAATGTCCATTAACGGTAACTGGCGTAAATACATAGACCCGAGCTAATAAAATAGCTGCTAGTACTACGATCAAAATACCCCAATTTTTAAAAAATTCTTTCACAACATACCTCCCGCTTTACTTTTGTTTTCTCTTCGTATTATTCAATTGATTTTTTTATTGTTCTTTTTTATTTTACCTTTTTTAGAAAGTAAAGGAAAGAATAAGAATACATCACGTATAACTCTATTTTTTTCTTTTATTATTCAAAGGGAGATTCTGTCATTTTTCATCCACAATTTTCCAACCTGTCTTGATCAACGTGATCCATTAACTTCGTGAATGCTTTCTTCGTTGACTTCTACTGTAAACCATTGCTTCATTTTCTGGTTGTTCTTTTTTCACGATAAGTTTTAAACGATAAGGCTCATGATACCTTAAGCCTTCTTTGACGAAGTCACCACCTACAATAAACAACCCAACTGGTTCGAGCTTTTCATCCGCCGAATCCATAAGAATCGTTCCAACAGGGGCTAAATCCGAGTAGCTGCGCCCAATACTCAACTGATATTCTTTTTCTGCTACTTTTTTAACGTAATAATAAGGATAAAGTGTGTTACGATCCACAAGATAGCCATCCATTCTTCCTAGATCATTTGTTTTAATCTCACCATTCCCGATTAAATAACGCATGTTTTCAGCTAATCGCAATTGATAATCTTCATCATAAGAAACACTGACTTCTTTCGTGTTCACTTTGTCGATTGCACCGCTATTCAGCATCGCTTCTTCTGTTTGAATATTGAATGCTTCTTCCGGTAAATATTTGACAAACAATTGTGTCACATCCGCTTTGGTATTCTTATCCAGAAAGTAATAAAACACATTCAAAATGATAAAATACACTAACACTAAAAAGCCGATTCCATACAAGAAAAATTGTAAGTAATTTTGGTTTTGCCAAAGTCCATAAATAATCCGTAAAAGATACATCGTTGGGATCACACTTAAAATCGTATAGCCTCGATTTAAATATTTAGGACTAATATCTAAATAACCTAAAAACTTATGCACGCTATTGATAATATCTAATAAAATTGTCATTGTGAATCACCTGCTTGCTGATTATACACTTGCTTCCCATCTGTATTTTGGGTTGGCGTTACATTTTTCACGGTAGCCTCTCCACTATCTTGTCCTTCAGTACTTGGTGTCGTATTACTTGGTACTGTTGACGAACTTGAGCTTGGTTCTGTATGATTTCCTCCATTGATCGCATTCGTATCACTGGTTTCGGATGAACTGCTTCCTTGCTTGTCAGACTTTTCTTTCGAACTACTTGGTTGCTCTGTAGAATACGTATTTTCATTGGTTGAACTCGTATTTTCTTCCCATGTGCTCGATGAATCATTCGTCTGATCCAGTGTTGTCGACGTTTCATTAGATGTGGTCTCTGGTGTTGATGTTGGTGTTGTTTCTTCCACCGAACTTGAACTAGGGGTACGATAACTTGAGCTGTTGACAACACCGGTCGCAGTAGCAACGATTGTTGAAATAGTTAAGACTGCTATTGGTTTCAAAATAGGTGCTACTTTTCGCATCATATCTCTTCCTTTATGTTTTATTTTTCATCACTATTATTTTTTATGCTTGGTCTAAAATTCATTTTTCCACCAAACTGAATATTCATTTTCAATCGAATCAATCGCTTTTATTTTGACACTTAATTATACTTAACATAAATTTCTTATTTTTTTCTTACGTTTTCTTGAAAATTTTATAATAGAGCTAATTAATTGAAATTTTTGAACTTGCTAAATAATCCTTTGCTTCTTGGTTTATTTTCTTTAAATCACAACCTTGCTGTTTAGCTGCAAAGACACAGCCACAGTAACACTGACGAAAAATGTCATACTCTTTACACATCTGGATCGATCGCTCATATCCTTTATTTTTCTTAAAATCACTTGGTAAGTAATGAGTTCCATAAATTTTTTGGATATCCATCCCGATTTGGTTGATCAGAGCAGCATTTTTCTTGGGTGAGATCGTTAATGCACTCCCAAAATAATCATAACCAAGTTCTTGGGCTTTTTGTGCTACCAGGTCTAAACGCATATTAAAACAGGCACTACATCTTGCGCCACCTTCTTTTTCTTCCGTAAGGCCTTGCGTAATGACCATTTTATTAAACTCGCTGGGGCGGTAATCATCAACGATCAGCTGAACATGATGATTGGTTTGCTCGTTAAACTGATCAACAAATCGCTTTTGTTCATGGAGTCTTCTTAAATATTCATTTTTAGGATGGATATTAGAATTTGAAAAAAATAAAGTAACCTCTGCAAATTGGCACATAAATTCTAACGTATGTGTGCTGCAAGGAGCACAACAAGTATGGATTAATATTTTGGGTCGAGTTTCTTCTTGTTGCCATTGTTGGATCATTTTTTGTAGTACTCGATCATAATTTATTTTCTGGTTTTTCATTTTTTCAACAATTACCTTTGCATCAATCATTGGGAGACCTCGCTATTCTTCAATTCTTCCATAATTATATGCTATTTGATAGCAAATCAAAAGAAAACGTACATTTTGTTTAAGATTTCTTTGAGTATTATTTATAACCTCGGTATACTGAAAGAAACAACTTTTAAAAAGGAGGATAGTTTCTTGAAATTAACCCTTTTCATGCGGAAATTAAGACGTCGAAGCGAACGTTACGCTTCTAGTCATTTTTCTTCAATCCAAGTCATTGTTTTTTACTATCTTATTATGACCATTGTCTCTTTAGGATTGTTTTACATTCCTTTTTTTCGTGAACCAGATAGTCACGTACCTTTTATCGATATGCTTTTCATGGCGATCAGTACAATCAGTGTAACGGGATTGTCCACATTTGATATTAATTCGGCTTTTAATGATAACGGGGTAATCTTACTTGAAATACTATTCCAAGTAGGTGGATTAGGGATTATGATGATCTCTACTGCTTTTATTATCTTTTCTAAACGAAGAATCACGTTACGACAGCGACAACTGATCATGACGGATATGAATCAGCCACGCTTATCTGGTATTGTTCGTTTGATTCGTATCACCTTTGTAATTTTGTTGTGGTTCCAAGTCCTTTTTGGCGCTTTCTTTTCCATTTATTTCTATTATCGAGGCTACTTTGATCATTGGCGGGATGCACTTTTCTATGGATTTTACCAATCGATTTCTGCTGTGACCAATTCGGGTTTCGATGTCACTGGAAACTCAATCGAGCCGTTTGCACATGACTATCTGTTCCTATTTGTTATCATGTTTTTGATTTTTATTGGTGGGATAGGATTTCCTGTTTTGATGGAATTTCGTGAATGGATTTTGTATAAACGCTCAAAAGCAAAATTACCGTTTCGCTTTTCCTTATTTACAAAATTAGCGGTTTTAGCCTTTATCATCTTATTTGTTGGTGGGACGCTGTTAATCTTTTTACTTGAAAAAGACCATCTTTTTCAAGATTCTAGTTTAAGTGTCAAGTGGATCAATTCTATGTTTTACTCAATGACCACTAGAAATGCTGGCTTACAAATCCATGATTTGGGTAATTTCCAAATCACTACATTGATCGTTTTTTCTTTATTGATGTTCATTGGATGTAGCCCCAGTTCGGTAGGTGGTGGGATTCGTACAACGACCGTAGCAATTATTGGTCTTTATCTCTACTCTTTCCTTAAAAGCGAAGACAACATCAATATTTTTGGTCGTCGAATCGATAATGATGATGTGCGTAAGTCAGTCGTTGTATTTATGTTATCTCTTGGTATGTGTTTTTTCTGTATCGTCTTTTTATCAGCTACAGAAAATCAGCCTTTAATTGCAATTATCGTTGAAGTAACTTCAGCCTTCGGAACCACTGGCTTATCCCTGGGAATTACTGGGAACTTGTCAGTAATTGGGAAAATCACGATTGCAGCTTTAATGTTTATCGGTCGTATCGGTATGTTGTATACTTTGATGTTATTTGTTCCAAAAGAAACACGAGATTTAGGCTACGAATACCCTACTGAAAAAATCATCATTGGGTAAAATTTCAGACAATCGACAAACCTTGAAAGCCTGAATCTATATTTACTATACAAAAATGCATCCTGTGTCGCTCTAATAAAAATAACCCAAAGTAGGCAGAAAATAGAAAAGCTATTTTCGGTCACTTCGGGTTATTTATTTGTACTGAAAACTTTGTTCTTATTTGTCTAAGAGGATAATAAACTTCCTAAAACAAAAGCAATTAAATCAAAAGCATAATGCACTGCCCAACTAGTATTCAATGACTTTGTTTTTAAATAGGCTTGGTTAAACCAAAGTCTAATTCCTCCTTGAACTAAGATGACTTGCACAATCGTGAACAACGCTGAACTTCCTAGATAAGTTTCAAAATGAATCAGTCCAAAAATAATTGCTGTGAGCAATGATGCCACCTTAGTATTGATCCCCATTTTTTTACGTAAAGTATCAAAAATAGTGATCGAAAATAGTTCTTCTCCCAGTAAAGCAATTGGTAAAATAAATACAAAAAACCACCAAGGATTATCTTGCGCACTATTTGCTTTCGTCTGAATATCTAACAACTGTGCCAGTATTCCCATGATCATCGAAGCCAACATACCATAAATTTGTGAACCAACTAAAATCAGCAAGAATGTTTTTATAAATCGTTTAGGTGTACTAAATAATTGCCTCACACCAACAAAACCAAATACCAGTAAATAGCTTACTAAACCACTAATAACAAGAAAACTAAACTGAATATAATAAAAGTCAACCTGAGTCAACCCATAGAACCCTGCCCCTAATACTCCAAAAGCAATCATTATTCTAAGGACTTGATTATTTGGTTCTGTAATTCTTTTTGTCATATTTCTTGTTCCTCTTCCCTTAAATAATTATCATTTGTTCATTGATTAGTCGCTGACGACCCTTCACATGAGTATTGTTTACGTGTCTTTTATACTGCCCCATCTCCTCAAACAAGCCTTCATCATTGACAGATTTCCAATGATTTATCACGAATGTTTTCCTTTAATTTTCCATAGTATAATCATCTACGAATGAAAATTCTTTTATAGTCCTATATTTAAGACTTTTGGTACTTTATATCTAAAAATAACCTGACCATAAACACAATAAATATGCAAATAATTAGTTTTTTTGAACCCCACTTAACCTTCATTCGTACTTATTTGTTATAAGAAACGTTCGGATAACACCCCTCGCCTAATTTTACTAATTTCTCTTTCTTTCAGTCGCTTTTCTGGTCACTTTTCCAAAAGTATCTTTCTTAGAATTTTGACAAATTTTTTGCTACTATTACTTCATTACATAAACACATAAAATAATTTTGATGGAGAGATACTATGAAGTATGGTCAGTTAATACGAAAAATCCGATTAGATAAAGGTTTTTCTCAAAAGGAAATCTATTCAGGAATCGTAACAAAATCTTATTGCATTGAATTTGAAAAAGGAAACCATGACTTGTCTTTCCGACTTTTAGCTCAAGTGTTGGAGCGATTGCTGGTAGATGTGGAAGAATTTATCTTTTTATATGACTATTATCACTCTTCTTCACAAAATTTATGGAAACAATATGAATTGGCTTCTAATACAAAGGACTTAGAAAAGCTCTTTGAGATCTATCAAACGACAACCGCTTCAAAAGATAAAAAAAGTCAGCTTCTAAACGCTTTAACTAAAATTGGCCATGATCAATTGAGCGACCATCAAATAGACAATGAGACCTTGGAGTTCCTTGTTGATTATTTAAAATCCATCGAAACATGGACACTACAAGAAATCAAAATTTATACCAACACCTTGAATTACTTTTCAGAAGAACAGCAACAAATTTTCTATAAAAATTCATTAAAAAAAATTCAGATCTATCAAGAATATCCCGCTGGTAAAAAAATTTATTTGACTTTGCTTCTTAATAGTTGCGGTCATTTTATTTCCTATGGGAATTTCTTTTTAGCAAAAGATGCGCTTAGTCATTTAAAGGAATTAACTACCGGAACTGAAGATACAATCTTTAAATTATATCGTATTTATTTTGAGAACATTCTGATTTACTGTACAGAAGAAAAAAGCACAAGTGAAACAATGATCCACTTTATTATCGAAACCTTAGACAAACTGGAGTATTCTTTTTTAAGCGAACAATGTACACTCTTTTTTCAGACGATCAAAAACAACTATTAATTCACTATAGTTATTCCTAAAAAATCAACTGTTATCCGTTGGGGCTATTCTTAGACTAAACGAAACTTCAAATAAACAATCAAGCCTAGTACCAATCGTTGTTAGACAAGAGAATCGCAACCATTTCTTAAAAAAAAGAAAAGCAATTTAACCTTTTTTTGAACATATGGTATGATTAATTGAATTTACTCGTCGTTAAGACGTTTTATGGAGGTTACATAATGGGAGTACGCAGTCAATTTGCGATTGCTGTTGGTAAAACATCACAATGGGCATTAAAAACCTTCTTTAAAGGAGGATCAAGTTTACCAGGTAAACTTGCACTTAAAATCGACCCACACATTTTAGACAGTCTTGCAAAAGATTATCAAGTGGTTGTCGTTACTGGAACAAACGGAAAGACATTGACAACTGCTTTGACAGTTAATATATTACGGCAACAATTTGATGAAGTATTAACCAACCCAACTGGGGCAAATATGGTTCAAGGAATCGTTTCTACTTTTTTGCAAGCAAAACCTAAAAAAGGGCAAAAAAAATTCGCTGTTTTAGAAATCGATGAAGCAAGTTTGAGTAAAGTAACTGAATACATGAAGCCTGAACTATTTTTATTTACAAACATTTTCCGTGATCAAATGGATCGTTATGGAGAAATCTATACCACCTACAAAATGATTGTAGACGGAGCAGCGAAATCACCTGATGCCACAATTATCAGTAATGGAGATTCGCCAATCTTCAACTCTGTGGAAACAATCAATCCTCGCCAATATTATGGGTTTGATCATGAAGAAGACCATGAACAAATGGCTCATTATAATACGGATGGTGTACTCTGTCCTAAATGTCATCATATTTTACATTACAAGATGATCACGTATGCAAATTTAGGGAAATACTATTGTCCAAACTGTGACTTTAAACGTCCTGAACTTGATTATCGTCTAACGGATATGTTGCGCATGGACAATGTCTCAGCTGATTTTACGATTGATGGTCATAACTATGGAATTGAAGTTGGCGGGATGTATAATGTCTACAACGCGTTAGCTGCCACAGCGGTAGCTGAATATTTTGGGGTAACCCCTGAAAAAATCAAGCAAGGCCTAGGATACGACGAAAAAATATTTGGTCGTCAAGAAATCATTGATATCAATGGTAAAAGATGTACACTCGTACTTGTTAAAAATCCTGTTGGGATCAATCAGGTCATCGATATGATCGGCTTAGCCCCTTATCCATTCTCACTAGTTGCTTTATTAAATGCAAACTATGCAGATGGAATTGACGTTAGTTGGATCTGGGACGGGAATTTTGAACATTTTGCTGATATGGATATTCCTGCAGTGATCGCTGGTGGGGATCGTCATACCGATATGTCGTTACGTCTAAAAGTTGCAGGAATCCCTGAAGATAAGATCATCGAAACAAAGGAACTGAATGAAGTCATTAAAAATATCAAACAATTACCGACCGAACACGTCTACATCCTAGCTACCTATACAGCAGTTCTTCAATTACGAAAAGAATTAGCGAATCAAGGATTTATCAAAGGAGGGATGAATCATGCCTAATTATGAATTGAATATCGCCCATCTCTACGGTAATTTGATGAATACTTATGGAGACAACGGCAATCTATTGATGCTTAAATATGTCGCTAAAAAATTAGGTGTGACCTGTCATACCGAAATTGTCAGTCTGCATGAACCATTTGAAGCAGATAAATATGATTTAGTCTTTTTTGGTGGCGGACAAGATTATGAGCAACTGATTATTTCAAAAGATATCCAAGAAAAAAAAGCAGCACTAACAAACTACATTGAAAATGATGGTGTGATGTTAGCTATCTGTGGCGGGTACCAATTCCTTGGACACTATTATGTGGGTGCCAATGGAGAAAAAATCCAAGGAATCAGTGCATTAGACCATTACACCTTAAGTCAAGAAAATAATCGTTTTATCGGCGATATCGTTATCTATAATGAAGAGTTTAATGAAACCTATTATGGCTTTGAAAACCACAATGGGCGGACATTCTTAGGGGAAGGCGAACGACCTTTAGGAAAAGTCGTTCAAGGTCACGGAAATAATGGTGAAGACCAATCCGAAGGTGTCATTTATAAAAATGTTTTTGGCTCTTATTTCCACGGACCGATTCTTGCCCGAAATGAGAATCTTGCGGAACGATTGATTCGTTTAGCACTTAAACAACGTTATGGAACAGAACTTGACTTACCAGTCGAATCTTTAGCATAAAACATAACTTTTGTTACCATAAATATTTGCTGGATTGTGATTGTAAATAAATCAATAGTAACAAGCGCAACACCACAACAGAAATAGCAAACTTTAATAATTGAGCCAAAGAATACGAAAATCACTGCTCTGATTTCTGATATTCTTTGGCCTATTTTTGATCAAGTAATGATTATTACCTTGGGATACGATTGGAAAAGCAAATGACTTCACTGACGATAAGAAAGAATCGTTTGAAAAAACGAACTAACTTTTCTGCCGTTACCTCTTTTCATTAACACTTCAACACTATCTTTTAACTAATAATTTTAGCTAATTTGCCAATCTCTTTTTCTTCTTTATTATTTTTATTATCTTACTCCCCTTAATTAGTTATCATTCGACAAATAACAACTGAATCCAAGACCACTCATTCCCTATCATTGATATCTGATTGACCAATCATTTCTAATCGTTGTTCCCACAATAATTGATTTTCCGGATCTTCATTTTGCTGGTATAACTCAATAAAATCAATAATGATGGAAGCTTGTTCGATATAAGTTTGTAATATTTTTTTCACTTCTTCCTCTTGGATCAATTCTAAATGTTTCGTTGTTTCTGCAATCTTCTTCTGTTTTAAAAAAAACAGCCCTTTCTGTAAATAATTTTGGTCTAACTTTCTTGATAATTCTTCACTTTCTAAATATTTATTTAATATCTCTGCTTCGGCCAATTGTTCTAATTCAATGTAAGCAAATGCAAGCATCACTTTTCTTTTGTCAGATAAATTTTCTGGGGTCGTTTCAATAACTACTTCCCAATTTTTTTCAAAAAAAGCTAAATCAAATCGTGCATCTGCGGTGGGGTAATATTCATTGATCTCTTTCAACCATGTAAATTCTTGTTGTTCTGTCAAATAGTCGATCAATTCATGACGCTTTTCTGGATATTCCGTTGCTGCTTGAAGATAGGCTTGCGCTTCGATTAATTTTGCCCATTCCTGCTCCTCTGTCGTGGTAATTTCTTTTTGATCTACTTTCGTAATAAAGTGTGGCCACATTACGCTAATGCCTATGAAAAGACTGAAAACAATCACCACAATAAACCAGACCCTTTTGATCGTGGGGATCAAAGATAGTAATTTTCCTTTGGTTGATCTGCTAGGTTCACCATACTTAATTGCTTTTTTCGTGCGTATCGCTGCTTTACTTTTTGTCGTCTTCTTTTTACTTCGGACTATCTGATATTGCCCACTGATTATTTCTTCTATGGCATCCTTTAACGGAAATTGTAATTCCATTGAATGAAGAAGGTGATTTTTATGATTGTAAATCCGAATACGACAACTACCTATGCTTTTATTAAGGATCGTTTGTTTATTGACCTCTTCTAATAAAATGAGGGCCTCGAAAATCGGTAGACGCTCTTCTTCGATTTCTAGCCTTTTGACATGATCAATCAGTACAGTTTCTCTTGCCATAGATAGACATCCTTTTCATTTACCAAAAGTGATGGACAAAACCGGTATTTTCATTCTGCGTATTCTTTCGATTCCTTTTCAGCTATCTCTATTGGTTGATACCTTTCCACCAAAAAGTGTTTTGTAGCTGAATCAAACACATACCAAATTTGAAACAGCCCTTCATTCTCAAGTGTTTTAGTAGACTTACCTTCTTGATTCAAACTATCAATCGTCCTTGTGACGTTGGCAATCACTTCAATTTGTTGGTCATTCACGTGACGTATAAAATTCTTACTTTTTATAAAACGAGAATGACCAAAAAATTGTGGAAAAAAATCGCTTTGCTTTCTGCTTTCTTCTTCAGCAATTTTCGCTTGTTTTGCTAAAAATTTCTCATAATTCAAATAATTATCCCCGTACTCTGTGAAAGTAAAATACGAGCGTAAAAAATCATTGACCTGTTGTTCCGAGAAATGAGCAACAGGTATACGGTTATTTGCTTCTTGTTGTGTGTTCTTTTTACCAAAAGTATATCCAATACTTACCGCTATACTGCTACTGATAACCAAACAAGCAATCGTTGTAAATAATTGATGTTTATTTCTGATTTTTACCCGCTCCCTACGATTCGATAAAAGTAAACTGGTGCCAGTTGTGGATCACCATAATACCCTGCAAATGGAGTAATGACGACATCACCATTTTGACTAAATCCTTTTTTCGTAGCGGGTGTACAGTGGATAATCGTTTTTCCACCAGCATCTAAAAAGAATCCTGTATGCCCAAAATCGCCCGACGAATTACCTTTTTCTCCCCAAATAAATAAGTCACCTGCTTGTACTTCGGAATAGTTGATCGGATAGAGAAGCTGTCCTTCCAAACCATAAAGTGTTTCTGTATTTCCCAACGGTACATTTAGTCCCATTTCATTCAACACCCAAATTACGTAAGACGAGCAATCGTGATAAGGAAATACGCCTCTTTGGTTTCCCTGAGAATAATACACACCTTTTTGATGAAGACTTTGTGCTTTAGCTAAAAGAGCTTCATGAAAGTCAGAGAATCGCTCCCACAGCAATCCCATCTCTTGCTTTCCACCCAATTGCACCATTAATTGTTTGATCGCAGGCACCCAATAACGATTGAGACCCATGGGTCAATCGGGCAATAGACCGCTCCTAATTGTTCGACAGTTACTCGTTGCTGGTCAATAATCAGCTTTTTGAGTGTTCGACCAGTTGCTTCGATTCCTTCGTCTAACGTACGATATGAAATTAAACCTTGATCATTCATTAGACCAGCTGGGTTATTTTTTTCTAGGATTCCTTTACTAGTCCCCCAAGCACTTTCATGAATCATGATCGCCGCTAAGATCACCGGTGAGATGCCGTTTCTTTTTGCTTCTTGTAAAATTTTATCTGCTCGATCGCTAAACGCATGACACTTAAGCAGAATTAATTGCCGAAATGTCCATTCATCAAATGACGTGTTTTGATTACCAGAGTCTAATTGGAATGTTTCCGAATATGCTACTTCTTCAAAATAAAAACTTGGATTTACTGATTGTCCATTTTTGGAATATTCAATGGTTACTTCATTTTCTTTCGCTACAGTTCCAATCAATTCTCCCGAAACGACTTCTTGGTCATGATTGACTAATGGTGAAACATTCTTTAAGACAAGCTGTCGATTATTGAATTGGATCACGATTGACTGATCAGTCACAGTCGTTTTCCCAGCCATCGGAGCATATAATTCTATATTTTTCTCAGCTTGTAATTGGATTCCCTGAAATAGCTTTTTTTCTTGGCCATCGAGAAAGTAACCATATCTTTGATTGACCATTAATCGATGATCTTCCTTAAATGGCGATTGTAGTTCCATCAATTGACGATAACGACCAATCGTTGAACCAACATTCAATCGTTCTTTCAATTCTTCTGTCCATTCAATGATCTGAGTAAAATATTTTGTTGTTAATGTTGCTTCGTTCCCTTTTGCATGAAGGGACCATAAGTTATCATGGATCTCATGGATTTTCGCTTTGATTACTGGATTTTCGAGTTCCACATTCTCATAACAAATACCCAAATAAGACAATACTTCATCAATATTAGAAACCAAATTCATGTCTTGTGTCATCCCTATCTGTCCGTTGATTTTAATAATGTTATGCTGCTGACGAAGCACTCGATTTTTTTCAACATCCAAATGAGTCATGTACGTCCAAATATTTGTTAATTCAAATTCATTGATATTGGGTACACTCGAATAAATGACACTGGTTATCCCTATCGTCAGTAAGAATAGTAATACACAACTAAGAACCATGAGTGATCTAAAAAAATGCCATTTATTGGGCTGAACAGCTAAGAACTTACGACGCTTTTTTCTGAAGGGAACTAACATTTTATTTGTAACGCTCCGTTTTATCGATTGATTCAAGCTACTTGATAGAAAAATTTTCCGATACTCGTTGTCTCGTTTGTTCCAATTAGATTTATTCATCGGATTGTTCCTGTTTTCTTTTTATCCGTTCCTCGGGATCAGTCGTGATTAATTCATATAATCTTGTGGTTGAATCAACGGTATTAGAAAAAGGCACGATTGCATGACCTGCACGTATCAACCCTGCACCTTTTGGCGGATGGATCAAGTGTTTTTGTTGTTGAGTAGAAAGACGAAAAAGAGTAGAAAGTTCGTCCAGATCACTTTTAGCCTGTTTTAGCATAATGATAAATTCAGTGTTGCTTAGCATCCTCCGTGCTTTATCTGAAAGCAGTAACGTCTCCACATTTTGCGTGATCCCTGTAGGAATTGCTCCCCACTTTCGGATACGACTCCATAATTCAAAAAAATAATTTTCACAGTAAGGATCATTTAGCATCAACTGCATTTCATCAATGTAAATCCACGTAGTGATCCCTCGATCCCGATTACGTACCACCCGATTCCATACTTGCTCTAAAACCACCATCATCCCAAATGTTTTTAACTGACTTCCTAACTCTTTGGTGTTGTAGATGATAAAACGCTTATTTAACTCAATATTTGTCGTATGGGAAAAAATCGCTAAAGAACCTTCAATATATAATTCTAAGTCTAATACTAGTGCCTGCGCTTCTTTTTCCGGCTGTTCTTTGAGCAACGTAAACCATTCCTTCGCTAATGTTGGCATTTGCTTGTCCTGAGAATGAAAATAGTTAAAATAAGTCAAGCGAGTCACACGATCAATGATGGAACGTTGTGCGGAATTCAAACCCGATTGTCCACCGATCAAAGCTTCAAATGCTGTTAACAAAAAGTCGGATTTTAATTTTACTGGATCAACTTCCCCACTTAAATCATCTGTGATATCCAATAGATTGATAAATGTATCGGTGTTTGGTGCAATTTTAACAATTTGCGCATCAAAAGTTTGCCCAATTAATGTATCTTCATCTTCAGGATCAATCGAGATGATTTCGTCTGTTGGATTTTTTAGTAGTGTAGTAATTTCTTCATATTTTTTGGCTACCCCTTTTCCTGAGCCTGAACTACCTAAAATCATTCCACTTGGGGTATTCAACCGTTTCCGATTGATCCGAACTACATTTTTCGTTAGCTCATTCATTCCATAGTATTTACCCTCCTCGTGGTCAAGTTCTTGCGCAGTAAATGGAATAAAAATAGCTGCACTTGCTGTAGTCAATGTTCGGCGGGTTGTTATCCAATTTTTTCCAAATGGAAGGACGGAGTTCATCCCTTCTAGTTGTAGATAATCCAAATAATGAAAGCCACAACCATTTTTTCTGGCAATACTCAAAACTCGTTCGGCTATATCAGTCAATTTTTCTTTTGTGTTTGTTCTGAAATAGACAAAAACCGAAACGAAAAATAAATTCTGTCCTTCTTTTAACAAATCATCTAATAATAAATTAGCTTCATTGATACTATTGGTTAATTCATATGGAATACTTGTATAAGGATCGTAGCCTTTTTGAGTTGCTTTTCTTTGAGCAGCGACTTTGTCTCCTTCCATATAGGCTTTTTTTATTTGAACCAGATGATTGGCTTGCTCAGCCCCGACTGGATCAATGTGGATCGATAACGTGATTTCTTCGGGTATTTCCATCAATTCTGCCATGAGTTTATCTGACAATCTAGCTGGATAGTCTTTTAGGTAAAGAATCTGGGCATATTCCTCATTGATTTCAAAATAGTTTTTCTTTTTAAAATTAAAACTGGAAGGAGCAATCACAGCTTTTGTTGAAAGATGATTAAAGACTAAATCGGAATAGTTAAATTGAAAGTGTTCCGATGATTTCAACAACTGATTGACCAATTTTAGACGCTTTAAACCGTCTAATGGGTCAACCGTTGAGCCAATTTCTTCCAAATTTCCGATTAAATTCTTTTCGATTCGTCCCAATAATTGTTTTGCCTGCTCTAAGTGATTGGCTGGAGTACTAAAAGTCAAATAGTTTTCTTTTGTAAAACGATTCTCCCCTTCATTGATTTTTTGAAGAAGCATCTGATTGACTTCTTCACGATAGCTATCGTGTTGATCGCCTTTACTCTCATAAAAAAGCTTATCCGTCATCTCATCAAGCTCAACTCTTTTTTTTAAGATCGTGATTGTTAGATGGATCGTATCATCAAGACTGTTCAATAGTTCGCCATATTTTTGGAAAATCAACAATTGTTCGTCTTGTTGAGCAATTTGATAATTCACATCTGAAAATCGAACACTTTTGGAATAATAATTAGGCACAATTTCACAAATGCCACTTTCAAACATTTTTTCATAACGCAACAAATCTTGGACATTACGCTTTGGCGCTAACTTTTTTTGATATTGCCCTCTTTTTTTCTTTTGTTTTTGCATCAAACGAATAAATTTTTTATTATTAGTTTCCGTACTCAACTTGTTTTCTTTCGGCACGCTTACTCCTTTGACCCACCATGGCATTTGAATACAACTCCTCTACAATAGGATAAGTATAATAATTCGCCAATTGAAAATAATTCCATCGAATCTGCACATACTTTTCTAAAGGTAAGTGATTAGGTGTCAGCCAGCCCACTGACAAGATAGGGGCACTGAGTACCATAAAAACGATCCCGATATCATCAATCGGATACTTCCAACTGACATAATTTAAAATGCCCAGAGGAACGATCAAAAGCAACGTTACAACAGCAGAGATAAATTGTCTTAACGAAACGCCAAAAAACAATTTTTCTTGGTAGGTTAAAATTTCTTTTCGAATTGGTACTTCAATCATCGATTTTATTTCCCTCCAGTTAAAAATGATTCTCTAGGCAGTTGCAAGAATGATTTTTGCCCATTTATTGGTATAAAATAAACTAGCACATAATGTTAGACAATTCCCTGATATCCCACTGATCACTGCAATCATTCCCTGTTTTTCATCAATTGAAAACACAGAATGTACGAGCAGTGGATAAAAACTTAATATAATAAATAAGAGGATCCCTTGCAGGGAGGAAGCACAAACTAATTTCAAAAAATTTTTACCAATCGAACTAACTTCTTCATTAAGAAACGTCACAAGAGGTAATGGAGAAATGCTAAAATACAAATAAATTTCAAAAAAACGCATGAAAATAACCAGTTTTGTTAGCACACTTGTTAGTACGGATAAAATCAACGGGATCAACAAAATAATTAACAACGTAAGTTTTTCAAAAAAGCCCCAATGGTAGATTCCCTCAATCAATGAAAGAACATCAACAGCCTTACTTCCACCTTCTCGAATCCCAATTTGACTGATACCATTACTGATTGTTGTACTAATTTCAACGATCATATGGATAAATATTGTTAAATGGCGCATGATCAACAGGCTTACTCCTAATTTAAGAAAGAGCGGGAGGAACAACTCCATGCCACCAAAACCGGAATAATTTCCATAAATTTTTTGTGCCATTTGTTGAAACTCCAGCAATAGTAAAAAGCCTAGTACAGAATAAGCAATTGGTTTGATCACTCCATTCATAATTAACTCACTGTATTGATAGATATCAGGTAGATAAGTTTCTAGATTTTGTAGTAGCATATTTTTAGGGTCGTTTGAAAAATTTAATTGATCAGCAATTGTTTGTAGTAAAAATTTGATTGCACCGTCCAGCTTAGCCACTTCCTTAGATTGAAATAGTTGCTACCCAAGCGCCAGCTGCAACGATAACAGCCCCACCAACGATCTGAAAAAGAGCATTTTGCATTCCGGGACCATTATGTTCTTTGATAGCCGCACCGAGTTGAATAATCCCCCATACAGTGAGCAGACTGCCAGAAGCAAGTACTCCTTTTGAAAACAACGACATCGCTTGCTCAAAATAGTCCATATTATTCTTTCTCCTTTTCTATCGCTTGTTGATTCATAATGGTTACTTGGTAACTAGCATGTACCCGCTCAAAAGAATCACTGATACTCAAACTGACAGTGTAAGTTCCTAGTTTGTTGACATCGACGTTTTCAGTCACTTCGACATCTGTTAAAGATAATGTTTCTTCTTTGTCGTAAACCTCAATTCCTGCTAGCGGATCAAATGCCTCTCCAATAGCTAGCACCTTATCGGCTATGCCTATAAATCGTGGTGGTTCATTGATGACCGTGATTTTCCCATAACCACTGGTTGTTTTGCCATTTGTATCAGTGACTTTAAGAGGAAGCAAATATTTTCTTAATTTAGATGTATCGATCCGATTCCATGCTGCTTCATCTATTTCAATATTTAATCGTTCTAATGGATCTTCTCGATCTGAAACAACCAG
The DNA here is from genome assembly GCF_051711145.1 of Enterococcus sp. DIV0691. NCBI lineage: Bacteria > Bacillati > Bacillota > Bacilli > Lactobacillales > Enterococcaceae > Enterococcus > Enterococcus sp. DIV0691. Next base: position 525,255 of record NZ_JBIOLY010000001.1, on the reverse strand, counting down.
TTGTGCAAAATAATCTTCTTTCTTCAAAGCAGAGAAAACATTGACTTGAAGATCCGCCTGGATGATTTTAGGGGCTTCATTCGTTACTTGTACGAGAAGTCGTCTCTCCTCTGCATATTTTCCATATCGATCTTGCACATTGCCAATCCTAAAGAAATATTTTCCTTCTTTATTGGAATCAAAATTAGTTTCTAAGATATTGGTTTTATTTAATGAGATATCTCCGTCTTCCCTATCCCAAGCTTTCACATAGTCGAAAATATTCAACTCTTGATTTATCTGATGGTCAATCCATTCGGGTATATGGATTACCGGTGCATCATTTTCAATTTTGATAAACGCTTTCGTTTTCGCTTGAGCGCCATGTCGATCATTGACAGAATAAAGCACCTCATAGCTTCCTTCTTTGTTGATATCTAGATTTGTTTCGACTTCAATCTTTGCGGTTAGATCCCCATCTTCTTGGTCCATTGCGGATACTCCTGCTAACAAATCAACTGGTACACCGATCTGCTGGTACATTGTCGACTGCTTCAAGTTGATTTTCGGTAAGCTATTAACAAAAAAGTAGATGGTGGCATCTGTAAACATTCCTGCCGAGTCGGTGACACGGATCGTAAATTTTTGCTCGCCCAGCTTCGACGTGTCAATAAAATTATGTTTGACTGTGGGAAAAGCGTCGTTACCCGTGAGAATCTCAAAATAGTCTGCTGGTTCAAATTTACTATATTGCTCAATGACCATGTAAGTGGATGCTAGTGAAATTTGTGGTTTCTGCCAAGTCGTTTGATCACTCTCACGATTCTTTTCTTTTTCAATAGAAACTGGAGGGGCCTCATAGACTGGGGCTTGTTTACTATCCGCTCTTTCTTTTGAAGTTTCTAAAGTTGTGACTTCTGTTTTCTTTTTTTCTTTGGCAAAGGCAACAACTAATTGCGCTACCTCATGCTCTAGTTGTTGAAGTGGCAATTCCGTTCCCTCAGTTTTAGAACTAAAATAGTCAAATTGTTCCATGACTGCGATTGCCGGATCATGATCCTCTTCAAGAAAATAATGAGTGGGTATTTCTTCTTTTTCTATGTTTTTTGTATCAATGATATTTGCTACTTGTTTTTGTTTACTTGCTACTGGTTTTTCTTGATTGTGACTCAAGTAGATGCTAGTAATTCCTGTGATACTTCCACTGATAAAAAGGAACAAAAGTCCATATTTTATCCTGCCTAGATTCTTTTTCGATAACTGATCTACAACAATTGAACGTTTCACCATTCTTTAGACCATCCTTTCTTTTATCTTCTAAACACTTTGATCATACTTTTAGTAAAAATAAGCGAAATCAATTTTTTCACAACTTTACATGTTTCTGCTTTTTTTGAAGATAGAGATAACTGCTAACGATAATAATCAAGCTCAATCCAAGAAGAACCATCTCTAGCGAACGTCGTTCATTCGTTTTTGGCAACATGCTTTGCTTTAATAATAATTTTTCTTTTTTTAATGTAATTGTCTGATCTTTGTTCCTTAAATCATCCTCACGTCCTACTTCATTTTTTTGCTCTTCTTCATAATATAGGACGTGGGTCGCTGTTAATTGATCGCTATCTTTGAGGATATTTGCCTTCAACTCAAGAAATACTTCAAATGTATCTTCTTTGTTCTTTGGAGTGTAAGTTGATGTCGCTTCACTGACTACTTCTCCTGTTTTCGTATTCTTATATTGCGTAAAAACAGTATAAGTGTGTCCGATTTCGATTGCCTCGCCTTTGACCCACACCACATCTTTCAACTGATTGTCTACTGTTGGATCAAGTATTTTTTCGCCAGCAATATCGCTAAATAAAGAGGTCAACTCTAATGGTTCCCGTTCATTGTAGGCTTCAAGAACAAGTAGTTCGCCATCTTTTTCAACCGTGACAGAAAAATCCATTGGTTCTTCTAATGGTAAATAGCCTGCCAAAGGTTCCACTTCAACAAATTTATAGTTGCCATAAGGTAGTGCCTCTACATTGATTTTCCCTTCTTTATCAGTCAAATATTTTTCAACTAAGGTTTCAGTCAATTCTCCATTTTCATCCGTTGCTATGTTGTATAAATGAAATGGGACATTTTCTATTGGTTGTTCATTCAACCGATCTCGCTTGATCAATTGGATATTTTGACGAGCTAAACGGTTCGGAACTTCTAGGCGAATCAAGGCGCCAGCATTCTCTTCTGTGACACTAAAAATGAGTGGTTCTTCTAGTGGTACATATCCTTCTGGTGCTTTGATCTCATGGAGTTCATAGCGATCCACACCCCAAGGCAAACTTTCTGTGGTAATGATTTCGCCTTTATCATTGGTTTCAAAAATCTCGGTCTGTTCCGTGTCATTGGGTCGCACCATCGAAACAAATTCGCCTTCTCCTTCATTTGCCCAAGTATCAAAAATTTTGAACTGAGCGCCTGCGTAAGGTATGTTCTCGCCTGTTTCTTCATCCACTTTGACGATATGCAATCGAGATTCAATCACTTTATCTTCCAATAAAAAGAAATGGGTATAGCCGTCTTCCGTGATCGTCACTTCAAATGGTTCGATCAATAAATAGCCGTCCACACCTTTGGTTTCTTCAATGGTGTAGGTGTCATAAGGTAGATTCTCAAACTTGAAATACCCGTTCTTACCAGTGACTTGGATATATTCTTGTCCAGTGGTGTGAGAAGTAGCTGTCAGTTCAACACCTTCTAAAGGTGGCTTTACCCCCTGTTGCTCTTTCGCCAGTCTGGCAATTACTTCAAAAACGGTTTGAGGAATCAAGGGGCGTGAACCAAACTTATAGCCTTCTACATTTCCTTTGATGACTCGATCAGTCACCGTATTACTGTGAAGCGCTACAGTTTCATTTTGTCCAGCATACGTGAGGTTAACGGTATGTTTTGTAGTATCTAAGGTGTAGCCTTCTGGCGGTTCGATTTCTTGGAGATAATAGGTTCCTAACTTTAATCCTTTCACCTCTGCTTGTGCTATGCCATTGACATCTTGCATCGTTAGTTTACTAATAGAAGTCCCATTCTTATCGGTTAGCTCGTAAACAGCTCCTACCAATTGAGAAGCCCCTTGTGGTTTACTGCCTGTTTCTTCATCTTCTTTGATCACTTTGAGATTCGCTAGTTGCTCTTTATTATCTAAACTGATTGTGGTGGTCTCATTGGCTTTGATGGTCACTGTCTGAGGTGTGGCATTGAGGACATAGCCATTCGGTGCTTTGATTTCCTGGATCGTTACTTTTGTGTCGACTAACAAATCATTCCAGGTAGCATAGCCATCAGAACCTGTAGTGATTTCTTTGGCTTTTCCATCAGACGTAGTAAAACGAAAAACGGCACCTGCCAGTGGTTGCTTGGTCGTTTCATCTACTTTGCGTACACGGGCATTGCCGTTTTTTAAAACAGTTATGGTTAAAGAAATTTTTTTACGTTCATTTAATCTACCAACCATCATATTTTGGGTATATGGGTGTTGATAAATTAGCGGAACACCTTGAAAAGTAGAGGCAATATCATAGTCAAATTCAACTCGACTAGTCGCTTCTGCATTTTTGTTGGCAAGAATCGTTAATTGATTTCCTTTTTTAGAAATACTTAGTCCTTGTGAGACGAAAGATGGTAATGACTGATAATTACTAAAGGCATGGGTCGTGTCAGTTAAGGTGATACTTTCTCCAACTTTTAAGGTTATCGTTTGTTTGTCAAAAGAAGGTGATGTATAGAAATAATTGACATTTTTCATGACAGCAGATTTAAAGGTTTGATAGTCCGTCATCGAAAATACCCCTGAAATACTCAACGGTGTAATCCCTTGTTGTTCCCATGCCAAAATTTGAGTCATCAATTCTTTTTTCAACGTGTGGCCCGAAACCATCAGCCCGTAATACTTAATCAAAGAAATTTTTTTCATCTGTTCAGTATTTCGCTCAGCGACTGTATAGCCAGAGTTATTTCCAAGATTAAGTGCAGCACCTGGTTCTATGCACAAGGCAATTTCATTGTTGATCCGTTTACCGTACCAGCCATATTCACGTACACCGTTCGATAAGCGAATATCAATATTGGAGATATGAGCATTGGGGTCAACATAAATCGTTTGATTGTTTCGTTGGTGGGTTTGAGTTTCTCCTAAAGCAGCATGAATCGAGTGAGTGATGTAATTCGAAGGAGTTGTCGTATATAATTTGCCGTCTTCAGTTTGAATCAACTGATTCTCTTGAAGAAAACTTATCTTACGATCGTCTTGATCTGTATTTTCTAAATTTCTTGCTAAAACAACAAGTGGTCGGCAAAACGAAACGGATAATAAATGAATGATCAAAAATATGCGTACAACTAACTGGTATTTTTTCATCGAAATTCTCCTGTTTTTTGATAATAAACCTGCTTATCTACAAAAGTTCTCTCATAAACATAGAATTACTACTGACACTAAAAATCAAAATATTCGCTACTGAATCAAGCGAATCACATATTCATTTTTAGTGCGGTCATACCTTAAAACGCCACTTTTTTGTATCTGATTGATCAATTTTGCTTTGTCTCCATTTGTCCATCCATCTTGATGAACAAGCTGTTCATATTCACGCAAAGTAATCTGTTTTCTTTTACTACTACGCATAAAAGTTAATAATCGCTGGAGTTCTGTCATCAAGTTGTCACTCCTTAAAAATTTTAAGGCCACACCATTTTTAGGATAAATGGAAACCTGACTTTTTTAGGAAAAAGCCACCCCATATCCTCACGGTCCTCGGAAAAAACATTACGTAAGAAATTTTTCTTCAAACCATTAATCACAGTTATCGGTTCCGTCCTCCGTAAGAGATTCTAGTCATACTTTTGCTGTTAGCATGCCAACACTAACAGGACTGTCATTTAGTTGAGCATCGATAAAGATTGACAGCAAATCATCGTTATCAGTTAGGTTGCTAACCAGTAATGATGCTCACATATAACGTTTTCAACGAACAAATATGTTTTTTTGCAACGACTAAACTTGCCAAGCTTTTACTTTCATTGGTCGTTCCACGTACTGTAAGTTTTGTTTTGTGTTCCTTCGTTTAGAAAAAATAAGACCGCCAGAAGAAACGGCTGTTTTTATTTGTGGATAAATCTTGTAGTCAGGTAATTCTTTTTTTGTCTCTTGATTGATAAACTGTCCATTCCCTAAATTAGCCCACGTAGAACCATCAAATAATCGAATCGTTAGTGCTTTACTTCGAATTGCTTTTTTTGAACAGATTCGTAACACGTAAATCCCTCCTCACTCTATAATTACGATTTATTTGCGATTCTTCCAAAAAAAATAAAAGACATTGATCAACTTAAGTCAATCAATGTCTTTCAGTTCAGCTTATTTTGTTTTGGGGAAGAATTAGATCATTACAGTGATCGTAGCAGCAGCTAAAATCAAGACTAGTCCAATAACTGTAACAGTCATTTCTTTCTTGGTTTTCTTTTGTCCTAGGAACCAAATACCAGTCAGTGTCGCTAATACTACGGATGTTTGAGAAAGAATAAACCCTGTTGCTAACCCATTCATATCTGGTTGAGCTGAAATTAAATAAGTTAAAGCAGCGAAGGCAAAGAAAAATCCTGAAAAAATATGTTTATAAGAGACCACTTCGACAAACGCTGATTTTTCTTTAAAACTTAAAACAGCTGCATAAACAACAGCAACGATTACCATACCAATTGCTTGAGGTAAAAAGGCATGCATTCCATCAATTGAAGTTGCTTGAGGAGCTGCGGAATAAGCCCAGTAGCCGATTTCGCCTACTGCTAATAAAAGAACCGCTTTTTTCAATAAGTTACTGCCTTCTGTATTTTTCTTTTCAGTCCAAACAGTCATCCAAGCACCTAAAATAATCAAAACTAAAGCAAAGGCACCCAAGACTTTCGCAGTAGCACCTGGCCAATTTCCTAAAGCAAACACGCCCCACAATGAAGCCCCTAATAATTGAAAAGCAGTAGTAATAGGCATTGCACGAGAAGAACCAATCAAGGTAAAGGATTGGAATGTAATGATTTGGGCGATTGCCCAACCAACACCAGATAAGATTGAAAAAGTCAGGTCAGATCCTGTTGGTAACTCCATTCCTTTATATAAAGCAAAAACAATTGCAAAAATCAATGTTCCTAATGTTGAACCTAAAATTTGATTGACCGGACGTCCCCCGATCTTAGATGCGATCGTAGGATATAACCCCCAACCAAGTAGTGGGCCTAAGCCAATTAAAAGCGCGGTAGTATTCATGGTAGACTATTCCTCCTTCTTTTTTAAAAAACGACGCCGCTTTCTAAAATAATATTAGCATAAGGTGTCATTTCCCCTGTGCGAATAAACGCATGACACTGATTCAAATCAGCTTTCATTTTACTATGAGGGATAAAAGTAATAGGTGTTTCAGGTAGCCGTTGTTGAATTTCCGATAATACTTTAGGGTTTTCTGACTTGATTTCTTCAGCTAAATAAATACGTTGAACTTCTAACTCTTCAAGCACATTGTTCAAGACTTCCATAAAGCTTGGAATACCATTATCTACAGCCAAATCGATTTTTTCAGTTGTCATCGGCACGGGCATACCTGCATCACCGATACTTAATGTGTCAAAATGTCCCATTTGTGCGATTACACGAGAGATATCTGAATTGATTACTTTTGATTTTTTCATAATAAAAACGTCCTTTCTTAATTCAATTCTTGTTTATATGGAATAGAAGGTTGTGCGCCAAAACGTTGAACAGTCAAAGAAGAAGCTTTATTTCCATAGGTAATTGCTTCCTCTAAATTACTAAAATCAGTTGCTAACATGCTACTCATCGCACCAATGAATGTATCACCTGCAGCTGTCGTATCGACTGCATTCACTTTGAACGCTGGCACGATCCCATTTTTGCTGTTTTTAATCGAGTAAAATGCGCCTTTACTTCCGATCGTGATAATTACAACTTCGATTCCTAATTGATGTAAGTGAGCTGCAGCCTGTTTTAAGCTTTCTTCGTCCGTAATCGAAATCCCTGTTAAAATTTCTGTTTCTGTTTCATTAGGAATAATCATATCTGTTACTTTCAATAACTCTTCAGGCACATTTTCTAATGCTGGGGCAGGATTCAAAATTGTTTTTACTCCAACCTCTTTTGCTAGGTTAAAAGCTTCAATCGTACTTTCTACAGCGCTTTCAAACTGTGCGATGATAAAATCACTTTTTTCGATGATCGCTTTGTTTTGTCTAACTTGTTCTGGTGTAAACGCATTGTTCGCTCCGGCATGGATCATAATACTATTTTCCCCAGCATCATCAACGATGATGTAAGCTTGACCAGTCGCTTGGTTTTCAAGAGTTGCTACACCTTGTAAATTGATTTCTTCTTGTTCTAAAAGCTCAGCCATTGTTTTGCCAGCTTCATCGGTACCAATCGCTCCAATAAAATGAGTAGTAGCTTCTGAACGTCTTGCAGCAACTGCTTGGTTTGCTCCTTTTCCTCCGCCAGCTGAAAATGTTTCTTTCGTGTGGATCGTTTCTCCTGGTTTAGGCATGTGTTTAACTCGGATGGTCCGATCTAAATTAATGCTACCGATAACTGTTACAGTGTTCATTCCTTCATCACTCCATTATATTACATATTAATTGAATCAAACGCCATTCATCAATAATTAAAACGTTTTAACTCTACACCGAAAATATACCACAGATTGAAAGCTATTTCAAGAACCTATTTTTTCTAATTTTTTATTAGCAATCAGCAGCTTCATTTTTACCAGCATTCTAAAACAAAAAAGCTGAACACTTGTGCTGACTTGCTTCAGTTAGATCTTGGTCTAACTTAAGACATTCACAACACAAGGCTCAGTTTTTTTATTTCACAACACCAATCAGAAAAAATAACCATCTGCAAAGTTAACTAATAAATCACTGATTATTTATTTCGATGCTTTACCTGGTTCAGAGGCAATGATTGATAACTCTCCTTGAACCGTCCATTCTGTCACATCATTTGGTAAAATAAAACTTGCCCCTTTAGTTAATGGGTAAATTTTTTCATTAACAACTAACTCTCCTGCTCCATCGATTACTGTCGCTAATGTATAAGGTGCTTGTTTTTTAAATGATGTAATTCCTTTGATATCCCATTCATAAACATTAAAAAACTCGGTCTCTAAATACGTAACGATCGAAGAATTCCCTTTACGTACTTCTTTCATTTGAATCTGTGGCGTAATAGCTGGAACAGTTGTCACATCAATTGATTGTTGGATATGCAATTCACGCGTATTGCCATTGGCATCTTTACGGTCATAATCATATACACGATAAGTCGTGTCCGAGCTTTGTTGCGTTTCTAAAATCATGATCCCTTTACCAATTGCATGGATCGTTCCACTAGGGACATAGAAAAAGTCGCCTTTTTTAACTGGGACTTTTTTCAATAAGTCATCCCAACGACCCTCTTGGATCATCTCAGCAAGTTCTTCTCTTGTTTTTGCATGATGGCCATAAATGATTTCTGCTCCAGGTTCAGCATCAATGATATACCAACATTCTGTTTTTCCTAACTCACCTTCGTGCTTCATTCCATAAGCATCATCTGGATGGACTTGTACTGATAACTCGTCTTCTGCATCTAAGATTTTAATTAATAATGGAAAGACAGGCTCAGTTGGGTTGCCAAACAATTCCTTGTGGTTTTGCCATAACTCGTCTAATTTTTGTCCTTGGTATTCACCGTTTTCAACGACACTTACACCATGTGGATGTGCGCTGATCGCCCAATCTTCACCGATTTTGTCATTAGGTATATCAAATCCAAATACTGATCTTAAACGGCTGCCTCCCCAAATTTTTTCTTGAAAAACTGGTTTTAAAAACATAGGTTCTTGCATAGTTCAAACTCCTCTCAATGATCATAGTTATTATAGCATCATTTTTTTAATAACGCTTTCTCTTTCAAAAATTTTTCAACAATTTCATCACGACAACGAATATAAGCTTCACGATGATCCGTTGGATGGATACGGTTTGATAAGAAAATAAATGCTTCCTGTTCAATAATGTCAATTAGTAAGAACGTGCCCGTATAACCAGTATGAAAAAGAATTGGTTGCTGTTGTTCTAATCCTTTTTTTAAATCCCATCCTAAGGAACGATTGCCTTTTTTCGTTGGCGTATGATCTTGTAAAAGTGAGCGAATCGTTTGTTCTTCTAAAAAACGCCCATTTTCAGCTTTCCCTAAATTCAAATACATTTTTACAAAGGTAATACTGTCCTCTAAATCAAGAAACAACCCAGCATTTCCTGCATGCTCAGCGAGTACTCTCGCTTTAGGATCATGTGTAACGCCCCGCAAAACCTCACCTGAAGCGAGTTGTTGTGTGGGAACAATTCTTTTAGAAGGATAAGGTAAAAACGTACTGTGCATCATCCCTAAAGGCGCTAATACTTGTTCTTCAAATAATTCTGTGGCTGGCTCTTGGAAAATCTCTTCAAGCATCAATCCTAATAAAATCGTGCCTGCATCTGTATATTTCACTAATTTCCCTAACTGATCACCAGGTTGAAGCTTTAAATAGGCTTCGATCAGCTGTTCTTGAGAGAGTTGATCTCGATTAGGAATCCAAGTTTCAATATTTGATGTATGAGTCAGTAAATGTCGTATCGTGATTGTTTCATTTTCAAAAGCCGGTAAATAATGGTGTAACGGTTTGTCTAAGTCGATTTTACCATCTTCCCACAAGCGTAACACTAGACTGGTGGTAGCGATCACTTTTGTTAAAGAAGCCACATCAAATAATAGATCTGCTGTCATTGGTTGGGTTTCAGGTACGATCTGTGCATGACCTGCTGAAAAAGTTTCAACATGCTTATGCTTAATAAACGCACCAACAACACCAGGATAATAACCTTCTTCAAGTTTATTTAAAATCAACTGTTTCGTTTCTGGGTACATTTTATTCTCCTTCTCTGTCGAAGAAATCAATTTTTGTTCATCATGCTAAGTCAAATCATATAGCTTTCTCCAAGAGGATGCAAGTAGATAAAGGTCGTGAAAACATCGGGTAGCTCCGATGACAATAAGAAAGAATTTTTTGAAACAGCTCCTCATGTTTTAAATAATTCAGGCTTATTTCAAGGAGCTGATGTTTGAACGCCGTGGATAAAGGTCGTGAAAAGAGCGTTTTTCCCTGAGTAATAAGGAGGAAAATCTCGAAACAGCTCCTCATGTTTTGAGATTTTTTGATTTATTACCGAAGGGCAGCTCTTTGAACACTGTGGATTAGGTCGTGAAAGAAGCGATTAGCTCCGAACGAATAAGAGAGGATTTTTTAAAATAGCTTCTCATATTTTAGAAAATCATCGCTTATTGCTGAGGAGTTGCTTCTTGAACGCCGTGGGTAAGGTCGTGAAAACATCGGTCAGCTCCAATGACAATAAGAAATTTTTTAAACCAACTTTTCTTCTATCATCTTATATCTTAGAGAAACTTCTTTAGTTGAAGAGTTGTTTCTGGTATCTCTTTATATATTGAACAAAAAATCAGCTTTCGATTTCCGTTGTTGCTTGTGATGCGCTTTGCCAACAATGAACAAAAGCAAAAGCCCCTAAACATCAAATCGTTAGGAGCTATTTCTACCTATTCAATTATTTGTCTTCGCTTTATTTTTTGGCTTTTTTTGTATCGATCACAAACCACCATTCGATACCAATCGCATCATAAATTGTTAACACAGTATGTCTTTGATCGATAAAGAAGTCAACTGCAGTTTCATTTAAATGCTGAATCAACTGTTCCATGCTTTCTTGATCAATCACGAATTTCAAGAAATCTAAACCTAATACTTCATGAGTCGGCAAGGCTAATGCCTCACTATTTGCTTCTGAGATTCCTACATGGAAGTTCCCTTCATTTAAAACATGTAATCCGTTCTTTTCTTCCCGAACTTTTAGTCCAAGTAAATCACTTAAAAAACGGCGTTCTTCTTCGCTATCAAAAACGTTTAAATGGATTTTTTCAAAGTAAGAATTAGCGGATAATTTTTTGTAACGCTCTTCTGACTTACGTAATAATGACTCTTGATCCATTGCTTCTGGTTGATTTCGTTCTTGAACATTGTCCTCTTCGTGATAAATTTCTAATTCGTTACCTTCTGGATCCTTAAGTAAGATCCCCATGCGCCCTTGATTTTCTAACGCATCTTCAATTGGATAGTTTGTTTTACGGATACGGGAAAGGATATCAGCCATTTCTGCTACCGTTGGAATAATCAATGAAAAACGTTTCAGTTTTTTGATTTCCCCAATGTAATCATGCGCTCTAGGACTTTCTTCTAGCAATAGCATCTCACTATTTTGCTCTTGTGTCCCTAAAATAGCTAATTCATTTTCTTCCCGTTTCAAATCAAAACCGATCGTATTTTTGTAAAAATCAATCATTTTATCTCTATCTTTAACCCGGATTGCTACACTTTTTAGGTAAGTAGTAGACCCCAATTTAAATTCTTTCATTTTTCTTGCTCCCCTCTACGTCCAGCTTTATTTTAACGATGCTTCACATTTCTTTCAAGCAATAAATGGGTTTTTATTAAAAAAAATGTGAGAATTTTCGCATTTTCCACGCAATACTGCAATTATTTTTAAATAACATTCATTATAATAAATAAAACGCATGGAACGCTTCAGATGCTCTTTCCATGCGTTTTACTATTAATGAATTGTTAAGAAACAGCTTATTCGGAAAACTGGCTGTTATATAAATCAGCATAAAACCCATCTTTTTCCATCAATTGATCATGATTTCCTGTTTCAACAATTGAACCATGGTTCATGACAATAATGTTATCGGCATCTCGAATGGTTGACAGACGGTGAGCTACTACAAAGCTTGTTCGATTTTCTAATAAACGATTCATCGCTTTTTGGATCAAAATCTCTGTCCGAGTATCCACACTAGAAGTTGCTTCATCAAGTATCAATACATCCGGATTAGCTAAAAATGCCCGAGCAATCGTGATTAACTGTCGTTGCCCTTGGGAAATGTTGCTGGCATCTTCATTTAATACCGTTTGATAACCTTCAGGCAGTTTGCGAACAAAGTCATCAACATGGGCAGCTTTGGCTGCTTCAATCACTTGTTCGTCAGTTGCATCATCGTTCCCGTATTTGATATTGTCGTAGATGCTACCTGTAAATAGCCATGTATCTTGCAGAACCATTGAAAATTGAGCACGTAAGTTATCTCGAGATAAATCTCTCGTATCTACCCCGTCATAACGGATACTTCCGCCAGAAACATCATAGAAACGTTCTAACAAGTTGATCAAGGTCGTTTTACCAGCACCAGTTGGACCAACAATGGCCACCATTTCTCCAGGTTTCACATCCAGATTAAAATCTGTCATCAATAGTTGATCTTTGGTATAACCGAATTGAACATTTTCAAAACGAACTTTATATGGTGTGTTCTCTTCAACAGGTAACCCAGATTTTTTATCAGACATTTCCTCTTCATCCAGCACTTCAAAAACCCGTTCCGCAGATGCAACAGTTGACTGGATCGTGTTCATTAAACTTGCAAGTTGAGTAATCGGCTGTGAGAATTGTGTCGTATATTGTAAGAACGCTTGAACGTCCCCAAGTGTCACATTCCCATTTGCAACTTTGATCCCACCTAATACAGCAACAAATACATAGCCAAGATTTTTAACGAAGTTCATCAAAGGCATAATGATCGCAGAGATAAACTGCGCTTTCCACCCTGCAGCATATAACTTATCGTTTTCTTCTTCAAAAACTTCTTGGTCTTTGGCTGTATGATTAAAAGTTTTGACGATCGTATGACCACCATAAGTTTCTTCTACTTGGTTGTTTAAGAGACCTAAACTTTTTTGTTGCTCTGCAAAAAAGACTTGGGATTTGGGTGCAATGATCATCACGACGATCAAACTCAATGGAATCATCAGTAAAGCCACTAACGTCAATTGCCAACTAATAGAAAGCATCATAACGATGACACCGATCAAAGTAACTGCACTTGTTACAAACTGTGTTAAGTTTTGTTGAAGGGTACTGGCAATATTATCCATATCATTGATTGCACGAGACATGATGTCTCCATTTGTATGTGTATCATAATAAGAAATCGGTACACGATTCATTTTTGCTTCTAGATCATGACGTAACTCATAAACTGTTCGTTGCGATACTCGTGTCATAATAAATTGTTGCAAGAAATTGAATACTGCAGAAATCAAATACATCACAATAACCGTGGCGATGATTTGAGCAATTTTATCAAAATCAATTGGGAATTTAGAAATTTGTTGCCCCGCTTGCATTTGTTTTGCACCAGCCATCACCCCATTAAAAATCTCAGTAGTTGCTCTCCCTAATACTTTTGGTGTTTGGATCTGGAAAATGACTGCTGCGATCGCTAATAAAAATACAGCAATGATCGCAACCGAGCGTTTTGACATATAGCCAAATAAACGTTTCACTGTGCCCCAAAAATTCTTTGGTTTTTCTCCTTTTGCCCCAATGTTTCGACCGGGTCCGTGACCGCCGCCAGGCATTGGTCGTTGAGAAGGTTTGGTCGTTCCTTTACTCATGCTAGATCCTCCTCTCTTAATTGTGAATGAACGATTTCCTGATAGGTTTCATTCGTTTTAAGAAGTTCATCGTGTGTGCCTTTGCCAACTAGTTTTCCTTCATCAAGGACTAAGATCATATCCGCATCCATTACTGTACTTACTCGTTGTGCAACTAAAACCGTAATACTTTCTTTCATATTTTGTTTTAAAGCTTGACGTAATTTTGCATCTGTTTTAAAGTCCAAAGCCGAGAAAGAATCATCAAATACATAAATATCAGCTGGTTTGACTAATGCTCGAGCAATCGCCAAACGTTGTCTTTGCCCACCAGAAAAATTTCCTCCGCCTTGTTCAACATGACTGTCTAAGCCCTCTTCCATTTCTGAAACGAAGTCTTTGGCTTGGGCGATTTCTAACGCTTTCCAAATCATTTCATCAGTAGCATCTGCTTTGCCGTACTGCATGTTTTCTCTGATCGTGCCAGAGAACAACATGGCTTTTTGTGGAACAAAGCCCATCAATTCACGCAAATTATACTGAGTCATATCGGTAATACTTACACCATCAATCTTGATTGTTCCTGATTCGACATCGTATAGTCGTGGGATAAGGTTGACTAAAGTAGATTTACCCGAACCAGTTCCACCAATAATCGCAACAGTTTCGCCTGATTTTGCTGAAAAATCAATATCTTCTAATGCCAGCTTCTCAGCTCCATGGTACCGGTAGTTGACATGTTCAAATGAGATTGTGGCAGCTTTACCTGCAGGAGTCACCTCAGTTGGGTTCTCAGGATCTGAGATACCTACTTTTTCATCTAATACTTCATTGATCCGATCAGCAGAAGCTTGCGCTCGAGGGACCATGATAAAAATAGCTGAAAGCATCATAAAGCTAATTAAAATTTGCATAGCATACGTCATAAATGCAATTAGGTTTCCGACTTCTAACGTCATATCTGCTATGTAGTGTCCACCAAACCAAGTAATTGCTACGTTTGTTCCACTCATAATCAAAGTCATCATCGGCATCATCAATGCAACGATCGTGTTGACTTTAATTGCTGTATTTGTATAATCTTTGTTTGCTAAATCAAAACGATTTTCTTCAAAACGTGTCTTATCAAACGCTCGTATTACCCTTACCCCTGTTAATCCTTCACGAAACACTAGGTTCAAACGGTCTGTCTTCTTTTGCATGCTCTTGAATAGTGGTACCGCAAAAAACATGATTCCGCCGATCACCACTAGCATGATTGGAATAACTACTAAGAAGATTTTGGTTAATTGATGATCTTTTTGATAAGCAAGAAAACTTGCGCCAACCAATGTGATCGGTGCATTGATCATCATTCTTAAAAACATTTGCGTAACCATCTGGATTTGTGTCACGTCATTAGTTGTACGGGTAATCAAGGATGCTGTACCATATTTGTCAAATGCATCTTTTGTTAAACTTTCAGATTTTTTATAAACATCGGTACGTAATTGCTTTCCTAATTTTTGTGACTCACGTGTAGCAAAAAAGGTATTTGCGATCGCTGCGATGATACTAATCAAAGAAAAACCGATCATAACAAAACCTGTTTGCCAAATATAATCAACATCACCTCGTGCTACACCTTTATCAATGATATTTGATGTGAGCGTCGGCAAATAAAGATCTGATAAAACTTGGATAACCATGAACAACGTGGCTGCAATAGCTGAAGTCAGTGAAATCCGTTTGACGATTTTTAGCATGTAATTCCCCTCTTTCTATTGATATACGCCGTCTTTCAACCATGATAGTTTTAATTTAAATTCTTTAATAGCATGATCCACGGAGTAATTTTCGTTTTTTGAAAATGATTTATAGGCATGAGCAATCGTAGTAAAGACGATATTCATGATCAATTGGATCAGTAGTTCCAGTTCATGATCATCGTTTACTTTCAGTGTCGTTCGATCAATCAATCCAATTAATTCTTTTGCCTCTTTTTGATGTTTTGCATGTGAATGACGCTGATCATCTTTTGTATGTGGCACGACTTTACGAGAAGCACGATAGTCCAAATTCATGAAAAGATTACGATAAAAAGAAGCATTTTCCCCAACTAAAATCTCCCGAATGATTTTAGTAAAATAAAGCTCGAATCCTTGAAATAAATCACCATCGACATCTTTTATCAGTTGGAACATATCTTTTGAACTATCACGTCGAACAGTTTCAAAATAATAATAGTAAAGATCTTCTTTATCTTCAAAATACTGATAAAAACTACCTCTAGGGATTTCTGCGATCTTCACGATATTTGCGATAGAAGCATCTTTTAATGGTACTCTGGAAAACTCAATCCTAGCTGCTTCTAATAAACGTTTCTGCTTTTCCTCTGGTAAATGAAAAAAAGTTTTCGTAGGCATCTTTTTCCTCCTCTCTAAAAATGACACACTGTCACATGACACTATGTCATTATAACATCAAGAAGATGTTTTGCAATACTTTTCCATGTTTTTTCATGAAAAGACTAAAAAAATTCATAATTAAAAATCGAACCTTAAAAAAACTTGATAGCCTTTTCGCTTTCAAGTAAACTAGCTATGTTAGTCAGATAACAAGTCAGCTTAAAGGAGAGAATATTATGGCATCAGTTTTAGTAGTAAAAGGGCACCCATTAACTGCACAAGAATCACGTTCAGTTAAAGCATTAACAACTTTTTTAACTAGTTACAAAGAAAATCATCCAGAAGATGAAGTGACTGTTTTAGAGCTTTATCGTGATGATATCCCAGAAATCGATGAAGAATTACTTTCAGGATGGGAAGCACTTCGGGCAGGTGCTGAGTTCTCTACTTTGTCTGAAAGTCAACAACAAAAAATTGCTCGTTTCAATGAATTGACCGACCAATTTCTTGCTGCAGACAAGATCGTTATTGCAAATGCTTTATGGAACTTGAATATCCCAACAAAATTAAAAGCTTGGTTTGACACCGTCAATGTCGCTGGCAAGACATTCCGTTATACTGAAAACGGACCAGAAGGATTAGTTTCTGGTAAAAAAGCTTTGCACATCCAATCCAACGGAGGCATTTATAACGGTCAAGACTTCGCTTCTCAATATGTCAAAGGCATCTTAAACTTTGTCGGTATCGATCAAGTGGATCAATTATTTATTGAAGGTATCGACTATACCCCTGACCGTGCAGAAGAATTGATGCAATCAGCTTTAGATAAAGCTGCAGCATTTGGTCAAACGTTCTAATAAAAGCTACTTGCAGGTTTACTATAAAGTTAGTCCCTTACTAACTTTGATTGCTGCATAGCGAGTACCTAAAAATTTCTTAAAAAATTAAAAAAAAAACGAAGAATCTCGAAAATAGTTAAACTATTTTCGCTTTCTTCGTTTTTTTAGTCATGTGTTTTTAGTGCACAATTGGTTAGTCACTTTGTTTTTCTTCATATAAACTAGAGATAGTTGTATACCATTCAAAAACATGTGAGATGACCACTTTTGCTGCAGCATATACTGGAATACCTAAAATCACACCGACGATTCCAAACAGCTTCCCAGAAGTTAATAAAACTAATAAGATCGTGACCGGATGGATCGCCAATTGATTCCCTAAGACTAATGGAGAAATCAATCGTCCTTCAATCGTTTGTTCTAAAGCAAATACGATCAATACTTTGATCAACATGATCGGTCCCGCCACGATTCCTAAGAATACTGCCGGGATCATTGCTAAAAATGAGCCTAGATAGGGAATCAAATTTAAAAAGCCGGCAATGATCCCTAAGGTGACTGCATAATCGAGTCCAATGATTGCAAATCCAATCATAAACATGATCGCTACTGCAAAAGCCACCGTCAATTGTCCACGGATATAAGAAGAAACTTGATCGTTCATTTCACTTAATACTTTCAAAGTTGGTTTTCGCATACGTGTTGGTAGGAAATTCACAAAATAAGGGGCAAGTTGCTTGCCATCTTTCAATAAATAGAAAAGGATAAACGGCATAGTTAGCAAAGCAACAATAATCGTAGCAACTGCTCCCACAAAACTTCCTAAACTTTGAACCGTACTTTTTGAAATATCTTGGAGCATATCACCTGCTGAACTCATGAACTTATCGCCAGTAGCTTCCAATTGTTCCCTAAATTGGTTGAATAGAGGATCTCTTAGTATTTCTGTCAATTTATTATCGATCGTATCCACATATTGAGGAAAATGATTGATAAAACTCACGGTTTGCTCTTGGATTTTAGGAATGATTACCACTGTTCCCCAAGCAATCAGTGCCACGACTAATACAAATAACCCGATGATGCTATAGAGCCTTGGAACTTGGCGCTTTTCCAAATAGTCAACAACTGGATTCATCAAATAATACAAAATTGCCGCTAAAATAATGGGTAAGCCAACGATCGCCAGGAATTGCCAGATCGGGGCAAATAGATAGGACACCTTAGTAAATAAAAAAACGATCAATAAGATCAAAAGTACTACTAATAACGCAGTAACGACTTGATTATTTAAAAACCATCGCCAAAACCAAGAGACTGGTTTTGATCGCTTGTTTTTCCCTTCCATAATCTCACCTACTTGTATTTGATTTGTGTACCGACATGAATCTCAGGTAACTGATGTGGTGTTAAGTAAAGACCGTTCACAATACTATTTTCCTCAGAATAATGATCAAAAATCAGCGTAACATGCCCTACTGTGTTTAAATTTTCATTTGCCAATCTTCCCACATGTTCAATCTGATATTCTTGTTGATCAAAAAAAAGTGAATCCCCTTTTTTTAATGAAAATTTTTCGGTAGAAGTAATCTTTTGGATCACTGAATAGTTACGTAGTGTAGTTGTTGCTGTTCGATCAAATAAAATCAAGATCGGTTCTTGTTCACTTACTGCATTTTCTCCGATTTCTTTGATGGTTGCATGAATCATTTTATTCTCTCCTTTGTTACAAATTCTGTCGCTCAACTCTATATTCAGTATAACATATTCTCATTGTTTAACTCTCCTGTTTGAAATGTGCTAAAATAAACAAGGAACCTATTTCATACATTCTAGGAGGGATAAAATGAAAGAAAAAATCATTTTAGGGACGTACACAAGACGTGTGAGTGAAGGAATTTATACCATTGAATTAGATACAGAAAAAGCAGAAGTCTCAGGATTGAAGCTAGCTGTAAAAGAAAATAGTCCAACTTACTTAGCAAAAAGTGAAGCTGGTAATCTTTATAACGTCACAAGTCTGGACGGTTTAGGTGGGATCGGGGCTTACGATCAAGAATTCCATTTTTTGAATGCGGTAACAGAATCAGGCGCTCCTTTATGTTACGTCGCAGTTGATGAATCTCGTCAATTAGTATATGGTGCTAATTATCATAAAGGTGAAGTCAATGTTTATCGTATTCTAGACGATGGAGGTCTCGAAGCAACTGATGCCGTTTTTCATCAAGAAGCAACTGGTCCTCATAAAAATCAAGACCATGCACATGTCCATTATACTGATTTAACTCCAGACAACCGATTAGTGGTTTGTGACCTGGGAACGGATCGGGTCTATACGTATGATGTATCTGATCAAGGAAAATTAACTATAGTTTCTGAATTTGTGGCAGAACCTGGAACTGGTCCCCGCCACCTTGTCTTCCATCCTGCAAATGAAACCATTGCTTACCTATTTGGTGAACTTGATAGTACTGTTCGTGTGCTTTCGTATAATAAAGCCCAAGGCAGCTTTGAAGAAAAACAAAAAATTAGTACACTACCAGCTGATTTTCAAGGAGAAAATGGTGGTGCTGCGATTCGTATTTCAGATGATGGTCGATTTGTATATGTTTCCAATCGTGGCCATAACTCAATTGCAGTCTTTGCAGTTTCTGAAAAGGATCAACTGTTGGAATGTATCCAAATTATTTCTACTGAAGGCGATTTCCCTAGAGATTTCGCTTTAGATCCTACGAACGACTATGTCTTATGTGCCAATCAAAATACCGATAATCTTACGCTTTTCACGCGAAATAAAGAGACTGGTTTACTAGAATTACGCCAAAAAGACATCTATGCACCAGAATGTGTCTGTGTTTATTTTGAAAAGGAGCAGTAACATGAACAAAGATGAAGTATTGGATCGATTACGGGAAGAGTTAGAAATTCCTTTTTTCCAAGGAAAGTTAGAAGAAAAAGAATATAGTGAAGCAGATTATCAAAAATTAAAACAAGATTTACTTCAATATTTTGATGATTATGTCAGAAATGTTGAAAATTAAATAAATGATCGGAAAAGTACTACTTGATTTGATCATGACGAAAACTCGAAACAAGTTTTTCACGTTTCGAGTTTTTTGGCTTAGTGTTGAAACTCCGCTGGGTATAATATTTGTTCATCTGAACTACATTGTTTTCGGTGAACGATTTGTTAAAAGCAGCCTCTATAAGTTGAATTTGAATATGGAGGGATTGAGTTGAACTGAGACAAACGATCGGTAAATAGCAAAAACCGTCAAGTTGGTTAGGCTTGACGGTAAAAGTGAATGATTCGATCGAATAATTCAAAATTGTTGTTGGTATAGGTTACTTTCATATAATAAGTGATTGACTGATTTTTATCATAAAAAACATATGATAATTAAATTAAAACACTCTATTTTTCAACGAAACTTTATACTGTTTTATTTTTTCAACAATAAATTTGTCATTTTTTGGATGGCTGAAGAAATATTTTCTGTCGCTTGATCCTGTTTTTCTTCAGAAGCATCAAATAAATCATGGTCAACTCCAGACTCTGGTTGGATACTTTGAGTCATTTCTTCACAACCAGCCACGTAGGAAGTATAGGCTTTTTCAAAACTTTTATGAATACCCATTACTTTTGCTGGTGGTCGCAACTGACTGATTTTTTTCAATATCACACGATATTTTTTTGTTCCTTCTTCAAACAAATGAACAATTTCAGCTAACTCTTCTGGAGACAAGTCTTCTGTTTTTTTCTGATCAATCGCTTCTCTGATCACTTGATATTTTGGATGCATCTGTTCACCGATCTCTTCCGTCTCTTTGACCATTCGATCGACTGATTGTACATAATAACCAATATTTGGTAACATTCTTTCTCCTACTTTCGATTTTATTTCTCTTTTATTTTACCTTTTTTTAGCACAATTGAATAGGCTTTCTACCCAGAGTAATAAAGTCATATGTTATTTTTCAAAAAAATTTGTTTGTAAACTGTATTTTTCTCCAGAAACAATATCATATTGAATCATCTCATAAGCTTGATAAAGTTCTGCTTGTTTTTTGTTTAATTGTGCTTCCCGATGCCATTGCCCCTCTTGGTAGTATAGTTCTCGCTCAAATGCTGGTAATTCATTTTGAAGTGCCAACAATAATTGATAAAAACCAGTTGTCTGTTGATTAGTCTGATTCATCAAGTCAGCAGCAAAATAAAAGGGACTTGTAACAGGAGCTTCGGTTTTTTCTAATTCTCCTTGACTATCAAACATCAAAAACTGTGTTTCGTGTAATGTGTGTTTCTCATTACTATTTTGAATGGTGTCAGAATAGATCCCTGGTAAATGATCTCCCCAGAAAACAACTAGTGTTCTTCTTGATAACTTCTTCAGTTCTTCCGTGAACGCTTTTAAGGATTGGCTACTATACGAAATATCTTGAAGATAATTTTCTAAACTACTTATCCCACTATTATCCTCTGTTTTGGCTGTATATTCGAGCTGCTGATATTTTCCATCATAAGGCATATGGGTTTGCATCGTCACAAGATGGATAAATTGGGGTGTATCGTCCTCTTTTAAAAGATCCATCACTTCTTGATAAGCAGAAGCATCAGAAATGTAGGGATTATCTTCAATGGTGTCTGTATACGTCATCGTATTTTCACTAATAAATTCATCAAAACCTAAAACCTCATAAACATCTTTTCTTTTGTACATCGAGGTGTTATAAGGATGGATCGCAGTCGTATGATAATTTTGATCTTTCAATGTTGAAACGATCGAAGGTAATTGATTCATTTTAGGTACTAGCATTGTGTAGGGTGTTGTTAATTGAGCATTGAATAGTCCCATTGAAAAACCAGTTAATGCTTCAAATTCGATATTGGCTGTTCCCCCACCATAATTTTGAGAAAGCATCTGACCACTATAAGTTTGATCAGCCACCGCATAATAATCTGCCAAAGGATCACCGGTAATTTCCACCCCATTCAAACGACTAGGATCTGAAAAACTTTCGCTCATCACATAAATGATATTCGGTTGTTCTTCTGAGGCAGTTTTATTTTTTTCATCTGCCAGCTTTTGATAGTGTGATGTAATTTCCTTTATTTTTTCTTCGGAGTACCCTTTTGGCTTTTCCATTGGATCGATTTTTAAATTGTATAAGAAACCACCAATAAAACCTGTATTATAATAATTCATCTTTTGACTATAAGGAATCCACAAAGCCGTTTTGTTATATGCTTTACGTAATAAATTATTTGGGTTATTGAAATGACTAATATAAATTAGCGCAAAGATCGTAGTAAATAATGTGATCACTCGGATGGCTTGAAATTTCTTGTCTTTCTTAAAACTCCGATAGATAGCCCAGCAACCACCTGCTACCACCAATAGGATCATTCCTGCTAATAGATAAAACGAGGTTGTGCCTGTCATATCTTTTAATAAACCAAACTCTTTGATCATCTTTAGGTCGTCGGGATAAATCGGTTCTTGTCGATAGGTCATTTTTAAATAGTTTGCGTAACCTAATATTCCAATGCCAACAAGATAAAAGAATGTTCCAAAGAGAAAAGAACCTAATACTGCCACTAAAAAAAGGAAGATCATTAATAACACTAAACAAGCTAATAAAAATTTTTCCGTATGCCACGAAAAAGCAAATTTTACAGCTAGATCAAAAGAAAGATCGTTTTGACACCATTGTAAATACAAATTGCTTAGTCCAACGACAAAAACGATACTTATCGCCACTAATGTATATTTTAACCAATTTTTCTGTTTGACAGACAATTGATTGAGACTATCTTTTATATGTCTTTTCAAATGGATACTCCTTTAATTCATTTATTATTCGATACCGCTTTCCTTATTTTAATGATTTCCAGATAACAAGTAAAGAACTGTCTGCAAACCCTTATCTTTTTTTATTCGTTGTCCGATTTGATTGCTCACAAATTGTCGACTGCTCAATATCGTATTGTAAAAGCATAACAATAGTATGCAAGTAGCGACTTATAAAAAAGGCGTTAAAAAAATCCTCCATGCGTTTATAATCTTAATTAATAGTACTTCATTGACGTACTACTACAGAATAGAACTGAAACCCAATGAATAGCTATTTTTAATCTTTTGTCTTAAATCTTGAAAAAGAACATGCGGTTCATATTCTCTTGATAATAGAAATAACCCGCTATATCCAGAAAATGCGAGAAGCTGTTTTCGGATATAGCAGGTTATTTTTCCATCTGAACTTTACTATGACAACCTTATTTTTTACTAAATGACGAGTTCATTAAAAACAAGCAATGCTACTTCATTCATTGGTGTGATCTTCAACAAAGTTTTTAGGCTTATTTCCAAAAATCATCTAACACCGAGATAGGTAAGTGTCGTTTATGCTGCGTTTTGTTCCACCAAGCTTCAATTTTTTGTTTGGCATCTGTTGGAACTTCTTTACCTTCTAAATAATCATCAATCTCAGTGTAAGTAACACCTAAAGCAACCTCATCGGCGATCAACGGCTTGCCATCTTCCAAATCAGCTGTTGGGATTTTGGTATAAAGTTTCTCAGGTGCCCCTAGTTCTTGTAATAATTGTTTTCCTTGACGTTTGTCCAAGCGGAATAATGGTAACAAATCGGCGCCACCGTCGCCATACTTTGTAAAGAAACCAGTAATGTTTTCAGCTGCATGATCCGTTCCCAAGACTGCTCCTGCATGACCACCTGCAATTGCATATTGTGTGATCATCCGTTGACGAGCTTTGATATTTCCTTTATTGAAGTCACTGACTTCGATCCCTGCAGCGACTAATTCAGCAACTTGCGCATCGACAGCAGGTTTGATATTCACTCGTAGGCGAACGTCAGGCTGGATAAACTCAACTGCAGCTTTCGCATCCTCTTCGTCTACTTGTTCGCCATAAGGTAAGCGTACAGCGATAAATTGATAACGATCGTCTTGTGTTTCTTCACGCATTTCTTCCATTGCTAATTGAGCCAAACGTCCCGCTAACGTAGAATCTTGTCCCCCACTGATTCCTAAAACAAAGGTTTTTAAGAAAGGATATTTCTTTAAATAAGCTTTCATGAAATCAATACTAGTTCGAATCTCACCTTGTGGATCAATGGTTGGTTTGACACCTAATTCTTGGATAATCTCTTCTTGTAAGCTCATTCTTTTTCCTCCTTAATATTCATTGTATAAAGTAGCTACGTTTTTCTTCATCCGTTCCATCGTAGCCATTTTATGATTCCAACAATCTGTTGATAAATCAACTGGGTATTTTTGTGGATTAAGGTCACGTTTGTACTCTTCCCACAGTGAATCAAGGTTATCACGTGTATATGCTTTGATTTCATCTAAAGTTGGTAATTCATAGACCCGTTCGCCCTTCACGAAAATATCTTGTAAGATAGGTCGAGCTGTAAAGTCACGCACCGTTTTATTGATAAAGGTATGCACAGGATGAAACATAAAAATCTCTGCTTCCTCTCTAGGATCTTCATCCCAAAGCGTAACGTAGTCTCCTTCTGATTTGCCATCAAAATTGCGAGTGATTCGCCACACTTGCTTCTTGCCAGGAGTTGTTACTTTTTCTGCATTGCTGGAAAGCTTGATTGTATCGATCATTTTGCCCTCTTTATCTTCAATTGAAACCAATTTGAAGACTGCACCAAGCGCAGGTTGGTCATAGGCTGTAATCAATTTCGTTCCTACACCCCAAACGTCGATTTTAGCTTTTTGCATTTTTAAATTTAAAATCGTTGCTTCATCTAAATCATTTGAAGCATAAATTTTAGCCTCAGTGAAACCAGCAGCATCTAATTGTTCACGAACACGTTTCGAAATATACGCCATGTCGCCACTATCGATACGAACCCCAAGGAAATTGATTTTATTGCCTAATTCTTTTGCTACACGGATCGCACTAGGCACACCAGATTTCAAGGTGTCGTAAGTATCAACTAAGAACACGCAGTCTTTATGAGTTTTCGCATAAGCCATAAACGCTTCATAATCATTTCCATAAGATTGAACAAGTGCATGCGCATGCGTTCCACTTGCAGGAATCCCAAAGATTTTCCCAGCTCTGACATTACTAGTAGCATCTGCTCCACCGATGTAAGCAGCTCGAGTTCCCCAAACAGCAGCATCCAATTCTTGCGCTCTTCTAGTACCAAATTCTAACAATGGATCATCGCCGATCACTGATTTGATTCTTGCTGCCTTCGTAGCGATCAACGTTTGAAAGTTCACCATATTCAGTAGGGCTGTTTCAATCAATTGACAATGTGCTAACGGACCTTCCACTTGGATCAATGGTTCATTGGCAAACACTAATTCACCTTCACGCGCCGAGCGGACAGTAGCTTTAAATTTAAATTCTTTTAAATATGTTAAAAAACCTTCTGGGTAGATGTCCATTTTGCGTAAGTATTCAATGTCTGACTCACTAAACGTCAAATTTTCTAAGTATTCCACAAGACGTTCTAATCCTGCAAACACGGCATACCCATGGTTAAATGGCATATCACGGAAATAGCATTCAAAAACAGCGTGGAGATCCGCACGACCTAATTCCCAGTACGTTTGCATCATGTTGATTTGGTATAAATCAGTATGCAACGTCAAACTGTCATCTGGGTAAATTTTATTCATCTTTATATTACTCCTCTTGGCAAGTTTTCATTTCTTATCCATTATAACAAAAAAACGCTAGAGTAGAAGAAATCTTGATTATTTTCTGAAAAAGGACAAATGAAAATAAATTTATAACCCAGAACAATAATGAACCAACCTCAAAAAATTTAGACTAAAAAGTGACCTTTTTGGGGGTCGACTTTTTTATGGTTACAGACAATTTTGAAGTGAAATTAAAAGTTGTCCAATCTTCCATGATTTTTCCGAAAAAAATGACTTTAATCACCGCTTCTCTCATAAAAGACTACAGACATTAGGCTGTTCGCCCTCCGTACAGCGCAGAGAACAAACAGCCTATGTCAATTTGTTTACTTCCCACTTTTAGGTGTCGTGCCTATAGGAATATTTAAAGAAGTGAAAGGTTATAAACTTTCTATTTTTTATAAATGAACAGATAGTGCTAATAAACTTTCCGCCTTCTTGCATAAATTACTTAAATGAACGATGTCGCATTTTCCTACAGCCTTAAGAATCAGCGTTCTAGATTCTTTGATCGTTTCAGTTGTTGTGTTTGGAGATAATGTGGTATATGTATTGTCGGTAAATAAATGGTTTACAGCCTCTACAGCATTTTGGACAGCTGAATCTACTGAATTAGTACTTTCTAATAACAAGCTTTCTGCCTTCTTGCATAAATTACTTAAATGAACGATGTCACATTTTCCTACGGTCTTAAGAATCAGCGTTCTAGCTTCTTTGATCGTTTCAGTTGTTGTGTTTGGAGATAATGTGGTATATGTATTGTCGGTAAATAAATGGTTTACAGCCTCTACAGCATTTCGGACAGCTGAATCTACTGAATTGGTACTTTTTAATAACAAGCTTTCCGCCTTCTTGCATAAATTACTTAAATGAACGATGTCACATTTTCCTGCGGTCTTAAGAATCAGCGTTCTAGCTTCTTTGATCGTTTCAGTTGTTGTGTTTGGAGATAATGTGGTGTATGTATTGTCGGTAAATAAATGGTTTACAGCCTCTACAGCGTTTCGGACAGTTGAATCTGAGACAGTTACTTGTTGAGCTGCATTAACTGTCATGGTATTTATTGTCCCAGCGCTAATGCACAAAAACGAGGTTAATAATAATAGTTTACTATGTTTCATCAAATCAATCCTTTTATGTTTTATTTTTTATCATGACATCCTAAAGTTCATATTCTCTAACCATTAATAAATGTCGGTATTGATTTTTCTCCAAGTAATCGGATAATTATGTTTATTCAATAATAGATGTCTGAATGGGTTTAAATTTAATTATCATCTAAATAAATCATCCTTGGATTCAATAGAGATCTAATAATACATAGTTACATAAACTTAATTTTTTTTCCTAAATAAAAAAATATTACACTTTGCACTTTCTTATATATTTAACGACCTCCCTTTATCTATAGTAATAAGATTTATGTAACGTATCTCCCGACACTTAGCATTATATACTGATAAAGAGGTACCATCATAAATTTTTTTTTTATTTTAATAAGTATTAGGAAAGATTTATAGTTTAATGTTGGAATTGTTGTAATAAACTAGATAAAAAATGAAGGAAAATCGAGGATTTCTATTATGCCAAGAGATTCAGTTGATAAAGTAAGTAAAATTGTTGCCGTCAACCTAATGATCGAAGAATAATTTTTTGCGAAAGAAGTTAGCCTGTAGCTAAAAAAACAGGCTCACCGCTTGTATCGTTGGATTCAAGAAATTAAAAAATATAAAGCAAGTGCGTTTCTTAGAAAAGGGAACGCACTTTTTGATGCTCATGATGACATGAAGAAGTTAGAACAAGAAAAGCATTACTTAAGAGAGGAACGAGGCTTATAAAAAAGTTCCTAGTTTTTTTGAAGTCAAACAAGCGTCCGATTTCCAGTTCAAAAAAACAGAAAGAAGTTTTCTTCTTTCTGTTGAATTTATCCTAAGATTTCTCGTTACCAACCTCGTTGGACAAAGAGACTCAATTCAGAGACATCACCTCAAACTCAGATGGAAATATTTAAATGTATTAAAACTTACTACAATACTAAAGGGATGCATTTTGCCCTTAGTCATCCATCCCTAGAGACCTTGAAAAAAATTTTTTCTCTTGTTCTCTGAACCAAGTATCTAGTTTTTCTTAACAGCTCCAATTTTGAGACCGGTACACAACTTACTCATTTGCAGAAGACTGTTTTATTTGTCCTCCACTGAACGACCTACTTTCTGTTCAACAATAACGATATCTTTATTTGGTCGTTTGAATTGGACACCTGCTCGTTCTAAGTCTTGTTTTACACCAATATGGACCTTGACGTCTTCACGTTCTGCTTTCAAAATACGACGGATTGCAAAATCAATTTCTTGCTTGGTGATTTTTTTCTTCGTATTAATCATCAATAATTGGGATTTTTCATACGTATCAATGTATAAAATCTGTGTTCGATCAAGCGAATAAAGTTTATAGTATTTGATGGCTTTGCTACTAAAGAAAAAATCTACTACTTTAGGATAAAACGTCTTAATATTTAAATTACTTGTAACTGGCGTTTCGATTAATTTCATCTTATTCCTCTTTTCTATTATTATTTATAACAAGCGCCCAACAAAGGAATCGCTTTCAACATGACATATTTAAAGCAGAAAAATTCGTTTTTCTACTTTACTTATTATAACATAAAAATAAACACAAAAAAATATTCAAAATTTCTTGACCTTCTAGTTACGTCAAGGAATAAGATCATTCTATAAGGAGGTTAAGCATGGAATATACTATAAAAAAAATGGCAGAAATTTCTGGTGTTAGTCCTCGTACCCTGCGTTTTTACGATCAGATCCACTTACTGAAACCATCACGGGTGACTGAGTCTGGCTATCGGATCTACACTAGCCAAGAAGTTGACCGACTACAACAGATTTTGTTTTATCGCTCCCTTGATTTTAAGTTAGAACAAATTGCAGAAATTTTAGATAATCCAGCTTTCGATCATCGACAAGCGTTGATCCAACATCAAGAAATGTTACAAGAAAAAAGAAAACAGCTCGACACACTATTAATGACTATTCAACATACACTGGAGAGTTACGAAGGAGGAAAACCAATGAAAGATCATGAGAAATTTGAAGGATTTAAAAAACAAAAAATAATGGAAAATGAAACAAACTATGGACAAGAAATACGAGAAAAATATGGAGACGACACCGTTGAGAAAGCAAATAAAAAATGGCAAAATATGTCTGAAGAAAAATTTGAAGAAATGCAGTCTTTAGAAAAACAACTCTTAGCTGATTTGACAGCTTATTTACAATCAGACTCTGATCAAAAACTAGCATTGAAACTATTTGAAGAACACAAAAAATGGCTTACTTTTAGCTGGCCTTCTTATAGTTCCGAAGCTCATCGTGGCTTAGGCTTATTGTATATTTCTGATGAACGATTCACCGCTTACTATGATGAGCGTTGTGGAAACGGAGCTGCCCAAGCATTGAATACGATCATTCAAACATACGCGGTTGAATAAGTTGTCTTTGAGTGGACGTTCATTTTAGGAAATAAGTAGCGAAGATCTCACTTTATGATCCATCCTGTCAGAATGCAGACACCACATTCTTTCATAATCCATTGACGTCAAAAAGAAACCGAAGCAATCACAAAAATAGGAGAAACTATTTTTGGCTATTCGGTTTCTTTTTTAGGTTTTTGCGTTACTTCGATCTACTTTTGATTCCGCATTAAAACCATTTCGACTATCGCACAATAAATCGATAAGGAATTTTGATTTGATCTTTTTTTTCTTCGATAAAAAGTAGAAAAGCCGTTTCTCCACACTCTCTTAAGCCATGGTCAATCGTAGAAAAAGACATTAGCTCACTGATCAACAGATTATCACGACCAACAAGACGGTTTTTACTTTCTAAGATGGAGCTTTGCAATATACCGGCAGCAACTGTATCTGAATTAGTGAAGACACCATCTACCTTTTTTTCTTTAAAATACGTCGCTGCATTCACCCCTTGTTCATAGTCAATACAGTTCCAAAAAACATTTTCCTCTTTGAAATCGGGAAATATTTTTTTACAAAGTTCCAACGTCACTTTTGTATTAAAACTAAGACGACCACTTCTTCCTAAAGTAACGCCAAGCTTTTCCACGCCTTGTTTTTTTAAATACAATAATGCTTCAGTAATAGATTGTTCACGATCGATAAACACGCAACCAGCTTCTGTTTCTTTTATTTCTTCACAAAAAATGATTGGCCCATACTTTTGATAAGAGAGCAATACATCTAAATTGTTGGCACGAGAAGTAACGATCAAACCATCAAATCGTTTACCTGCAAATTCTTCTAAATACATTCTCTCTCTTTCTGCCTGATAATTTGTTGGTAACAAGGTCACCTGATAATCTTCGTTGAAGGCGACTTCAATGATCCCACTAAGCAATTGATCGAAATAAGGATGATCCGTATAAGGCAGAATAACACCAATATTTTTTGTTTTTCCATAACTGAGCTGTCTGGCACTTGCATTAGGAACATACGATAACTCATTAATGACGGATAGAATCTTGGCACGTTTTGTTTCGTCAACATAAGGATGATTATTGATCACCCGTGAAACGGTAGAGACAGAATAACCCGTCAGTTTTGCAATATCTCTAATGTTTGTCATGCTTTACTAAAACCACCTATGCAAAAAGATTTTCTTGTAAATAGTCTACCACAGCATGCCCACATTCAAAAAATTGATAGAACGTTCCATCATATTCAAAGCTAATACGTTGCCCACCCAGATACGTATCTTTAGCCAATCCACTAATTTCATCTAAAGGAATTTTTTTCATTACCGTTTTATTTAACCCTTGAGGACTAGACAATTCAAGCACTGTTTCTTTAAATTCAACAAAAGCATAAAAATAGTCATTCGTAGCGCCATTGGTCGTTTTGATATAAGTATTCATCAGTAATTCCTCCTTTTTGATGAATTGAGTATAGCTTATGAAACGCGTCTCATAGCAAGATCTTTGCTTCACCTTCTAAAAAAACGAGCAATACGATACATACTTTTGTCTTCGAATCTTTAAACTTGTCTTTGAATTTTTAAAAGTAGAACTTTATTTTAATTATCTAGAAAAATAAGTTCGAGTACCTCATTCAAACTCTGTTACTATGCATTTAAACCAGTAAATGAGAGGAGTTTTTCAATTGTATAAAAAGCAAAAAAAAGCAGGTATACTGAAAAGAATACTGAGACTAATAAAGAATAAAATAAAGGCCATACTACAACGCATAAGACTATTAAAAATATTGAGAAGAAAACATCGAATAAACGAACGAATGTCTAACCTAGTAAACATTAAAGAATACTGCCTAGTAGAGAAACCTATGCCATTAAAAAGTACAAAGGAAAATAATCACTCCTTGTTGTCTAAGAATGAGAATCTGAAAAATATGAAGAATATAAAGAAGAAAAAAAAAGACAAAAATAGTAGCACATCAAGATCCTCTGGCTTCACGTATATAGGTCGTTCTAGAACATAAGCAACTATCCGCATCGAATGATTGATTAAAAAAATAATCTTTCATATTTTTGCACCCTTTAGCTTGTAATAAAAAAAGAGAGCCCTTATTACATAAGGGTTCTCTTAGACTCCATACTTTTGATATATTGTGAAATATACCTGTGGCGCAACCCACTACAGAAGCTCCATAAAAATTTTTATTTTCACTTAAATAGAATGTACCTCGTTTACCAAAACCAAAATCATCTAATATATACAATTTTGAAAAAAGTTTTAGATTTCAACCAGCAATTATCTCTAGCAGGTCACCTTTCTCTTAGAATAAGAAGAAAAAATATTTTACTTTAGCAATCAATAAAAAACTGAAGTAAGTCATTTTATGCAAGATTGAGATGTATGATTTTCTATCCTAAATCCCCCTAACTATCTTTTTACAGTTAGGGGTACCTAGAATCCATCTTAACATTGGATAGCTTATTTATTTTTCTTTATGTGCTTATCTTTTACTCCTATAAATATCAATAGAATAAGAATGGTTCCAACCTTTTGTAGATAACCCATCCTCATATCGCCTGTTTGGGGCAACCTCCCAGTTTTTTTCGGGATAAATCGTACGGAAACATTATTTTCATATATTTTTTCCATATCAATTGTATCAGCAGCTATCTTTTGCGGTGTGAAAAAAACGAGTATCATAACGAGCATCAATAGAATGCTGTTTTTCTTAAAATTTATCCTCACGTTAGTTCACTCCCTGACTTGGATCTGCTACCAGCTCCCAATTGATCGTTGTCCTATAGGTATCTTCGTTTGCCTCTAATGAATTCGGTACTTGAAGCTCTACACCAGGTGTATGATTCGTTCCAAATGAGATAGTAGTGTTACCAACTGGCTGGCTTCCTACCGAGCTATTCACGACATAGTTTGCAATTTCTATAGGTTGCGTATTTAAATTTACTTCGTTTTGTGTATGAAGATTGGCTGCTTGATCACTTTGGCTGACAATATTATGAAGCCTAATTTCCACGCCTCTTAGTTCATCTCCATTAGAATTTTGAAATGAAGTACTTTGATATGCTTGAAGAGACCAGTTACTTGTACCAATATAGTCAGATAACTGTAATCCCAATGGAGTATCTTCTTCATTCAAAGCTGTAACTATCTGGCGACGATTACTTTTTCTGATGGTGCCAAAATCAAAATTGGAGACATTCGTTATCTTACGCGTACCTTCTACTGTAAATGGTACTTCATAAGCCATTTGGACATACTTGCCATTACTTAATTTCTCTTGAACTTGGATTGTTCCTGTGGTTTGCCCTAAGCTTGATCGATCTGGGTAACTCGTAAACCCAACCACTTCGACATTTGGTGCGTTGCTCAGATTTAAATAAGAAGCAGCTTGTTGAGCCAATTGTTCATCGGTCATGTTTTGGCTAATCAGCCCTGTACGAGGTGTTACTCGATCAATCAACACTTGGCGATAACCGGTTGGTGTTAGTTCAAGGTAAGCAATATTGTCTTTATGTGACAATGCTCCTTCTATCTCGTTATTGAAGATTCTTAACCGTTCCTGTGCTTCCGCATGATACACTTTTAGAATATCTCCATATTCAATTGAAATCGTTCCGATACCACTTACATGCCCATTGACACCTCTGCTACCAGCGGCTTCATAATTCTTTTTAATACTTAATTCATCCAACGACTGCTGACTAGCTGTATTTCTTAGTACTTCCAATGAGTAATACAATTCTGGAAAATCAGGATGGATAGGTGCTACTCCAATATTATCTCCACGACGCGCTACAATCTTATTTTCTCCAGGTAAATAGGCTAATGCTCCCGCTGAGCGATCTGCTTCTCCTCTAAAAAGAAGAGTTTCTCCCCACCTAATGGTTAGATGAACCTGTACTTGAATCCGTTCACCAGAAGCTTTATGCACGACTGTCACCATAGTATATCTTCTTCCTGGCACATCAAGATCGTGTCTAGGATCGTACTCGAATTCATAAGCATCTCTTGCTAAAACAGTATTATTGTACTTGACTTCATTCACTGCTTTTTCTAAATCAAGGGTTTCACCAAGTGTTAATACTTGTGCCATGGTAGTGGCTTCCAATCCTTGATGAACAGTAAATAGTACATTGTAGTTCATTTGAATATAGTTGCCATTACTTAGTTTTTCTTGAACTCGGATTGTCCCTAGCGTTTGACCTTGTCTTGATCGGTCTGGGTATCTCGTAAACCCGACTACTTCAACGTTTTTAGCATTACCAAATTCAAGATATGTTTCTACTGCTGCATCTAATTGTTCGTCACTCATCGTTTGTGAGATTGTTGTGTTTTTAGGGCTTAGCTGATTAATGAACAACAATCTTAATCCATCATTCGTGGTTTCATAATAGGTTGTTTGATTGACGAATCCATTGTTTTCGTGAACATCCACTTCAACACTATCGGTGTACAAACTCATCATTCTGCCAGCACTTAACGATTCCTGATGATAAACTTCTACAACATCTCCAACTTGAACATTATTTACACCGAAATCATCTATAATATCAAACTTATAGTCTCGTCCATAATACGTAATGTTTCTTTGATAGTTTGGTAAGTCCAGTGCTATATTTTGTTGTCCTGAAATCAAGCCTATTTTCAAATAAGCGGCGTCAAAAAAGAGACCTGTATGAAGCTGAAGATTTCTGTCTTCTGAACCTTTTGTTCCGATCAATTGTAGTTGATTTCCAGCTCTTATTAATGAAAGTCCTAAACTTTCATGACGAGCTGTCCCTTTCAAAATCAGCGTATTCCCCCAATGAATAGTTACAGGAATTTCCACTTCAATAGTTTCAGCCGATACTTTGTGTGTGATGGACGCGTTAATCGTACGACTGCCAACTAAATTCATGATTCCGTTTTCGCTGACTTTTACTTCAAAGTCATTGTTAGATAAGGCTTGACCATTATATTTAACATCTTTGACTACTTGGCTTGGATCAATTGTTTCACCTAAGTTTAATACTTGTGAAACGGCAGTTGCTTCTAACCCAGCCGTCACCGTAAATGGCACATCGTAGGACATTTGGACATAGTTGCCATTACTTAGTTTTTCTTGAACCTGGATTGTCCCTGTTGTTTGTCCTGGTCTTGATCGGTCTGGATATTTCGTAAAGCCGACCACCTCTACATTTGGCGCGTTGTTTAAATTTAAATAAGAAGCCACTTGCTGGTCCAATTGTTCATCAGACATTCGGCGACTAATTGTCCCTGTACGAGGCGTTACCCGGTCGATCAATACTTGACGGTAACCGGTCGGCGTCAATTCCAAGTAAGCTATATTATTGCTATGGGACAAGGCACCTTCTGTTTCATTATTAAAAATTCTGAGTCGCGTACGTGCTTCTGCATGATAGACTTTCAGAATATCACCATAGATAATTGTCCGATTACCGAATCCCTGGCGATTTTGTTCAGCATTCCATGTACCTGGGGAGGAGAACTTATAATACTCAGGTAATTCTGTCAAATTTTGACGATTAGCTGAATTACGCAATAAAGAGATATTAAAGTATTCATTTGGAAAATTAGGATGTGTAGAAGCCAACGCTTCATAACTTCCACGTGTCATCGTCAATCGTTGCTCTGATGGAACATAAGCAAGCGCTCCTCCTGAACGATCACCTCTACCTCGGAACATAATGGTATTACCCCATCTAATGGTAACAGGTACGTTCACTTGGATTCGTTCTCCTGTCGCTCTATGAACGACTGTTACTACTGTATTTCTACTTCCCGCTACATCAAGATCTTGTCCGGGATCATACTCTAATTCATAAGCATCCCTTGCTAAAACAGTATTATTGTACTTGACTTCATTCACTGCTTTTTCTAAATCAAGGGTTTCACCAAGTGTTAATGCTTGTGCTATGGTAGTGGCTTCCAATCCTTGATGAACAGTAAATGGTACTTCATAAGTCATTTGGACATACTTGCCATTGCTCAATTTCTCTTGAACTTGGATTGTTCCTGTGGTTTGCCCTAAGCTTGATCGATCTGGGTAACTCGTAAACCCAACCACTTCGACATTTGGTGCGTTGCTCAAATTCAAATAAGAAGCAGCTTGTTGATCCAACTGTTCATCGGTCATTCGACGACTAATTGTCCCTGTACGAGGTGTTACTCGATCGATCAATACTTGGCGGTAACCAGTTGATGTTAATTCAAGGTAAGCAATGTTGTCTTTATGTGACAAGGCACCTTCTGCTTCGTTATGAAAGATTCTCAATCGACCTTGCGCTTCTGCATGGTACACTTTTAAAATATCTCCATGTTCAATCGAAATCGTTCCAATATCACGGATATGTTCATTTACATCTCTATTTCCAGTTGCTTCATAACTAGTAACTGTATTCAACTCATTTAGCGCTTGTTTTGAATCCGTATTTCTCAATACTTCTAATGAATAATACATATCTGGAAATCCAGGATGGATCGGGGCTGCCCAGGTATAGTCTCCACGACGAGCCACAAGTTTATTTTCTCCAGGTAAATAGGCCAATGCTCCTGCTGAGCGATCTGCCTGCCCTCTAAACAGAAGGGTTTCTCCCCACGTAATTACTACAGGAACTTGCACTTGGATTCGTTCACCAGAAGCTTTATGAACGACTGTTACTGTTGTGTTTCTGCTTCCTGGCACATCCAGATCTTGGCCAGTATCATACTCGAATTCATAAGCATCTCTTGCTAGAACAGCATTGTTATATTTTACTTCCCCCACTGCTTTTTCTAAATTAAGAGATTCACCTAACGTTAATGATTGAGCCACAGGAGTGGCTTCTAGCCCCTGATGAACAGTAAATGGCACATCGTAGGTCATTTGTATATAGTTGCCATTACTTAGTTTTTCTTGAACCTGAATTGTCCCTGTCGTTTGTCCTAAACTTGATCGGTCTGGATATCTTGTAAAACCAACCACCTCTACGTTTGGTGCATTACTCAAATCTAAATAAG
This sequence comes from Enterococcus sp. DIV0691, assembly GCF_051711145.1. NCBI lineage: Bacteria > Bacillati > Bacillota > Bacilli > Lactobacillales > Enterococcaceae > Enterococcus > Enterococcus sp. DIV0691. Next base: position 489,206 of record NZ_JBIOLY010000001.1, on the reverse strand, counting down.
AAGCCACTTGCTGATCCAATTGTCCATCAGTCATTCGACGACTAATTGTCCCTGATTTAGGCGCTACTCGATCGATCAATACTTGGCGGTAACCTGTCGGTGTTAATTCCAAGTAAGCTATATTGTCTCTATGTGACAAGGCACCTTCTGCTTCATTATTGAAGATCCTTAATCGTTCTTCAGCTTCCTCATGATGCACTTTTAAGATATCCCCGTAATTGATGGTTCGGCTACCGAAATTCTGCTTATTTTGTTCAGCATTCCACGTACCTGGTGAGGAAAACTTATAATATTCAGGTAACTCTGCAAAGTTCTGTCGATTGGCTGAATTACGCAACAAAGAGAGATTGAAGTATTCATGAGAAAAAAGAGGATGTGTAGGAGCAAGAGTTTCATAACTTCCACGTGTCATCGTCAATCGTTGCTCTGATGGAACATAAGCAAGCGCCCCTCCCGCACGATCACCAACACCACGGAACATAATAGTGTTACCCCATCTTAGCGTTATCGGTACACTAAAATCAGCAGATTCTCCACTAGTATTATGTGTTACTTTCACCGATAGATCTCTTGTACCAGCCACATCTAAAACTGTTCCTAATTGAAAATCAAGGGTATATTGATTGCTATTTAATGTTGTGCCCCTGTAACGAACATTTGATATGGATTTATTAATATCAAATGTTTCACCAACTAATAGATTCTGATGGGTGATATCTGCTTGAATCCCATCTTGCACATTAAATGGTACTTGGTAGTCCTTATAGACAAAGTTTCCTGTCGATAACTGTTGACGAACACGAATAACGCCATTACTTGTCCCTGTTCTGGAACGATCAGGATACGTAACAAATCGTTCAATTTGCGAACCCGTAGCACGACTCATATCTAAATAATTTGCTAGACTAGCATCTAATTGTGCGTTTGTTGTGTTTGTACTTATTGTTGCTTGACGTGGTGTCGCTCTATTAAAAGTTAACTGTCGATAACCTGAATTTGTTAATTCAAGATAGCCTTTATTCCCATCGCGTGAATCTGCGACAGAGCCTAATCCTTGTACATTCCCGCTTGAAAGAGTACCGACTCTATTCGGTTGTGCATGGAATACTTCAACCACATCACCATATGCAAACACTGGTTTAGATACTGAACTATATTTTGTGCGTAAAGTATCTACTGTATCTCTACCATTAGCAGTAAATGAAAGAATGGGGTTGATACTTTCTATTGTTTGGGCTGCACCTGGCCGTCTTACCGAAAACGTATAGAATGTTTCAGCAGCATTCGATGACATGCTGTTTGTATTTCGTTCATGACGCTTGAATTCTATCAGTCGTGTTTGTGGATTATATAAAAATACGCCTCCCGATCCTTGTGTTGCTCCCATGTAGATAGCATTATTATTTCCATTTCCCCATTGCACTTGAACGTATCCATATAGATCAATCCAGCCATGAGGCGCAACTTCGTCTGTAATCCGAACGGTAAATCTTGCACGCGAGTTTCCAGAAGATGTATTTACAATATCGTCATCTGGAAATTCAGTGATTCGATAATGTAGAGGAAAAGTATGTTCCATCCATTCGTATCCTGACGTATATACCCATTTATCTACTCCTACCAAATGTCCTATGTGTCGGCTTCTATTGTTAAGAATTTCAGTGGCAGCTCCGGAAAAGTTAAGAGCATTGATAAATGGTCCGAAAGGATCCCATGAATCTCCTATCCTATACACTAAATTTGAATTAGTCCAGGGCGATCGCCAAGCTGAAGAATTAGGTGCAGGGGAATTTCCCGCCCCATGCCAGAGCCGCAGTCTTCCAGGAGCAGGCAGCCCTCCTACAGTATCGTATGGGCCTGGTCCTCCTGAAGGTGGAGCAGAGAAATTTTGGAGTATACTTTCATTTTCAAGAATATGTTTTATATTATTTCCGCTATTCTCCTCAGTACTATCATTTTTTTCACTACTTGTACTCTCAGAACCATCCGTGGTTTCTTCATTTTCTGAGACAGAAGTAGGGTTATTTTCATCTTCTTTTTCAGGAATGTTCTCAGAAGCAACTGTATTTTCCGATGAAGAAACAGTATTTTCTGCACCTTCTAATTCTGAAGCAGGTTGAGGATTTTCCTCTTCTAGAAAGCTTTCAGCGTACACCATATATAGAGACGGGGATATGGCTTGACTCAGCATGCACACTATTCCTAAAAATGTAATCAGCTTCTTCATTAGTCATCTCCTCTATCTCTGTGGTCTACTAAGGTGTTGGTGTTGCGCCTGGATCTGCAACGAGTTCCCAAACAATGGAAGTAGAATATGTTTTATCTGATTTTATTGTATTAGCAGGAATATGAAGGCTGACGCCATCTGTTGAGCTATCACCATGAGGTTTTCCCAAAGCTAATGACCAAGTACCTGCTCCTTGAGTAGCATTTGCTGTAGAAATAACTTGTTCACTACTATTCAATACAACCCTCGAATTAGGGATTTGTGGTGTATTATTAGTGTTTGCATAATACATGTTTTGAATCGATATCTCTGCTCCATCTAACTCTTTACCGTCTTCGTTAGTAAGTTGACTAGGCTGCGAAGCTCTTAATTCCCACCCTTGTCTGGCTAAACCTCGGCGATCTTCAATTGAAATAAATGGTACTCGTTTTTCCGTCTGACCATCTACTTGAACATCAATCAACTGGGCATTTTGATTAATTGCTAAGTTCGTATGTTCAATTTCTCCAAAATCAAAATCTGCTACGAAGTTGATTTTTAAATCTCCAGGATTAGGATTCGGTGGAGTTGGCGGCTCGATTGGTTTGTCTGGATCTTCTGGATCGACAACCTCGGGTTTGTCTGGATCTGGTGCACCAACTGTTACAGAACCTTCAGTTGTTGCTTTAGTTGCCCCATCGTAATCAACAGCAGCTACATTCATCGCTTGTCCTAAAGTCATGATTCCTAATAAACTAGTCATAAATAGTAAGTTTGTTTTTTTCATTGTTTTCTCACCCTCTAATAAAAGTCAATTTTATTTTGTTACCACTGAATTATTCTCTTTTTCCTCACCCCCTTTAAATTTATCTTTTAGAAGTAAGTACAAAATCAAACATATCAAGATTATTCCGACCCCTATCAACAAGTAGGTCAACCAAGGTGTCGGTAATTCGATGTCCAGAGCTGTTTGATTCAGTGTATTTGCGGCAGATGAACTGATATGAAAATTTTCGACAAAATGATAGGTTTCTGTATCAGCTTTCACTATTAACTCAACACGATAATTCCCGGCACGAACTAGCTGGGAAAAAGTGGGTATCCCAAAATCAAAGTTCGAATTTGGCGCCATTCTTAAATTTTCTTTTTCATATTGAATGAGTGGGTCTTTTTCCTCTTGATAGTATACTTTTGCATTAACTTCCATGGTTCGAATCGATACAGGTTGTTTATTTTGTAAATTTATCTCAACGACATTTCTATAATTTCGCTGCCCCATCCTAGCGTCCCGAGCGATTAATTCGTTAACAGGTAGTTCTATATTTTTTTGACGCATCAACACCCCGACTGTATAAGCAAATTGATGTGTAACTTGCTGATCTTGAAGCGCTGTTTCTTGATAAAATCGGAACCCTCCAAGAATCTCGCCACCCCATTTTTTTGTTGGATAATTGATTCTTGTTGTATATTTTTTGGTTTCCCCTGTATTAAGCTCAATTGTTTCTTCTTTATTTTCTACTAATGTGTCAAAAGGAAATTCCAGCGTTTCATCAAGATTTTCTTTACTTATGAATGAGGTAATCCCATTTTGATTCGTTTGAGCAGGAATGGCTTCTACTCCAATCTTTATTGATTCATTGCTGTTATTCATTATTTCGATTGTAACGGTTTCTTCTTCATTTGGATTCCCTTCAAAGATGTAATAGCCTTGTTCATTTACTGATCCATCTTCTTCCAAACTCCTAACTGAAAATGGTGCGCTGGAATCTCCAAAAACTGGAACTTGATTTATTTTTTCAATTGCTAAAAGAAGAACGGCTACAAGAGCTAATTTTATGATTATAGTGGTTTTATTTAATCGTACTTTCATTTCACTCCCTCCTTTACATCAGCCATTCTAAGGTATGTACCAAGTGCCCAGTCAAAACTTTTTTTTACATTTCAGATATTAACCGTTAAACTATTTTCTAAAGGGAGGGCATACTATGGATAAAAAAACATTTCATATCAAAGATATTTTAAAATTAACCACATTAAACAAATCAACTATTCGTTATTGGGAGCGTGAAGGCTTACTAAGTTTCAAACGTGACCATGATAATCACTATCGACTTATTGACAGCCGTACTTTACTTGATTTACTAGACATTGTGTTCTATCGTAATTTAAACATCCCAATAAAAAAATTAAAATTGATCTTACATCAAAAGCCCGAAACCACTTATGAAGCATTAGTAAAGTCAGAACAAGATTTAATGGATGAACTAAATAAAATAACAAAACAACAAAAAATGCTTGCACACAAAAAACAAAGCTTAGAAGAATTGATTCAATTACAAAAAAACTCGACATCTCTATCTATTCCAATGAATTTTTCATATGTAGAGCAACTCAGTCTTAGTTCTATGGAACATGTCAGTCAATATTCCACTAGTCCAACAAACTTTGTCTTATTTTTTTCTAATGACAGTGGTCATGCTTATCAAGAGGGAATTATTGTAGATGAAAAATTAAGTGATCATTTATTATTCGAAAAACAAAAACAAAAAATTATTTTTGGTGGACTGCTTGAAGTAGACAATATAAATTATAAAAAGAATAATTTGGAATCTCTCTTAGAACGAGCAAATTTTCCTGTGGATACTACTTGTATTGCCCAATATCTTGCTTCAGGAAAATCAGAAACTGGACAAGCAATTGATTATTATAAATGCTGGTTTTTACCTGAACTATAAATAGAAGGGATTATTTCAGCTTTCGAAATCCTTGGGAGTGACTTAAAAATTGAAATTTATTACACAGAAATATACCTTCTGGAACTAGTTGAACAAACTAGTTTCAGAAGGCTTATTTGTATTTCCATATAAATTTTAGTGTAAAAAATCCAAGATAACACTAAAATCAATAAATGTTTTTTGTTGATTCAAGATTTATTCCATAAAAAGTTTACATCTTCTCGTCTTTTTCTAATTGTAAAAGAAAAGTTCTATTTAAGATTTTCCATTCAGATCCTTCGCCTCATACTTATGTTGCGGATATTAATTCTAGGTTTTCGTTTCTCAGCATATATACATACGTATATTTATTATTTCCTAGTTTTGTTTTTAACTCACCATCGTTACTCGTTCTAAATCTGTGCCATGGCCCTTCTGCGTGATAAATCTCAATTGTACTTCCCTCAGATAAAACTTGCTGTGCAAACGTTCCATATGTTCGAGGACCATTACCTATAACCGTACCGTTTCCATTCCACATTTGGCTAAATAATATTCTCCCAGAAGGGTCATTGACTCTAATAGACGCATACCGTTGATTGTTCCACCCACTTCCATGAAATTGATAATCAGAATTCTTTACTAATAAAATTTTTCTTCCCTTTACTTCTACAGTAATCCTAGCAAAACCAGAAGGATTTGAGGCTTTTGCATCTCCGCCAATTGAAAAAGATTGTTTATTTATATGACGTTCATTTAGTCGGATCACATTATGAATCAGTGCTTCTCCAGGAAAGTCAGCAGCAACAATTCCAACATGTCTTAATTTTTGATTTCTGATATAGTCAGAAGTCAATATATTTGTACCTTCAAAAGCAATCGTTGCGATACCTAAAAACCAATCGATTCTGGGAAAATCTGGAACGGAACCTGCCCATCCCGGATGAGTCATACCAGTGGCAAGTCTACCTGCATGGGTTCCCGGACTGCTATGACCGCTAGCTACAAAATAAGGAAAGGATCCTCCTGATCCTGATAAGTAGTTAATAAAAATCCTGTTTCCATTATCTTTATTTGCTTGATTTAAATGTTCTTTTACACTTAACCATTTATCGTATAGATCCCAATTTGTTCTTAGATGATAATTGTCTTGTATCACAAAGCTGGCTGGATAGCGTATTCCTAAAGAAGATCCTTCAAAATTACGTAAAATTACAATTTTACCACGGGTTTCTCCTAAAGTAGGATTCGCATTATTGCTTAAGAAAAACATATTTTTATAATTAGGATTATTAAGATAGCTATTCACTAAGCGGTTCAGCTCCGGATCATTGACGCTAGTATGCTCCTGTTTTAACCGCATATAAATCGCTTCACTAGGATTCCTTTGAAGAAATGTTCGTAATGTATTTAAAGCGTCTTCAAATCTAGCTAGAAAAACAAACCCATGGTGAACCGTAAGCGAATTTGGTCTTGCAGCTACACGTATATCAATGAAACGGATCCCCACTTCTAATTGTTCATTCAATGATAATCCTTGGTTTTGAACGATATCTCCCCCTGGACCGTTAGACATGGTATTGTGCGTACCTGGAATAGATAACTGTGACAGCCTAGTATTATCTTGTATTTCAGACATCCAATTGGGATTTCTAGAATGAAATTCTGAAATCGAACGTAAATATGCTGGATGATAATGTGCATCTACTGTTTTAGGTAAAACCAAAACAAACAATAGCATGAATATTGAAAAAATTTTTTTCACCAAATAACCTCTTTCTTTATTACATGTAACAAACTGACTATCCATGAAATAAGTATTCATAGATAATCAGTTTCTTCATAAATTTATAAAGCTAACTACTTAACAACTGTTAATTCTAATTTATTGTTTTTCATCGTATAGATATAAGTCGTTTTATCGTTCCCTAGTTTTCTTTTCAATTCCTGATCGAAGCTCGTTCTAAACATATAACTTGGACCTTCTGCATGATAAATTTCTACAGTACTTCCTTCAGGTAAGTCATATTGAGCGAATGTCCCAAACGTGTGAAGTCCATTTCCAACGACTGACTCATTCCCATTCCAAGTTTGGTCAAACAGTATTTTGCCGTTAGGTTCAGAAATCTTGACTGAAACATATTTCTGATTTTGCCAGTCATTCCATTGAAATCTAAAATCAGAGTGTTTGACCAATGAAATTTTTCCGTTCTGTGATTCTACTACCAAACGTGAAAAACCTGTTGGAAATACTTCTGGATTCGACGGAACTTTTTGACCGCCAATATGAAACCTTTGGGTAGTAAAGGCTGTTTCATCCGTAATATCAACATGAGTATCACTTAGAATATTTTTGACTAAAGTAGTTAATTCAGCTGTATCTGGTGTATCATGTGCTAATTCCCAAATAATCGCGCCGCCATAACCTTGATCAATTGTATAGTTTACTTTTCTAGAAATACTTGCGATGTTATCATAAGTGAATAATTCTTTCTTCTCTGAATCATAGATAAATGGCGCCTCGGCTTCATCGTCCCAATGGTAAGACAAGTGTTCAACAGTTGGATCTTTAGCTTTAGCTTCAAATTCTTTTAATTGCCACCAAGGTTTCAAACCAGCTAATTGTTCAGGATCGTCCCAACTTCCGCCATTGGCTGCTCCTCTACTTGGTACAGCCATTGCTGCTGAATCAACATTAGCAAACCCTCTTGAGTAATAACTCATACCAACCATCAATTTATGTTTAGGAATCCCGTAAACCTTATGGTACTCTTCCATGGTTGCAGAAATATTGAATTTTTGATCTTTATCGTCTCTTGTTTTTGGATATAGTGGAGATTGATGTCCGGTTTGATCATCAAACCCACCTCGGTAATCATAAGTCATTACGTTGAAGTTATCGACATATTCATTCGTAATTTCGGGAGCAATAAACGCCATTTTTTCATGATTAGCTGTCACTGCAATACTTAACTGGTAGTAGACGTCATTTTCTTTACCTGCTGCGGTCATCTTTTCACGTAGCTGTTTAATCAAAGCCACAAATTTTTCTTTTTGTTCATCATTTTCTGGATATTCCCAATCAATATCAATACCTTCAAAATGATAATTCAGCATAAAGTCTACTAACTGTGTAGTAAAACGATCCATACGTTCAGGCGTTGCTGTAGCATGATCAAATCCATGATCGTCTACCGAGTTGGTCCAACCACCGATAGAAACCATTGCTGCAACATCATGTTCTTCAGCTAATTGAGTGATTTGATTGATGTAGTTTCTGCCCCCACCTTCATGTGAATCATCGAAGTCGGCCCAAGGATCATTTGAAACCAATTCTCCATTTTGGTCAATAACCATAAAAGCATAATTGACATGAGTAATTTTATCAAAAGGAACATCTACTGGATCGTATCCTTTTCCATCGATGATTCCTTGACTATAATTATAGTCTGGCTTATCTGGCTCATAGTCTGTTTTATACCCATGCCAATTTGAGAAATAACCAATTACTTTTTTCTCGTTTTGAATTCTTTGTGCTTCTTCTTTTTGTAATCGTTCTGCCTCTTCACCTGTAAATCGATTAAATTTAAAGATATTTAAAGGTGTTGGCAAGTCTTTGACTTTTTGCCAAACAGAAGCACTACCTGGTCTATCTGAAGGCTCTGCCCAATAAGCATTACGCCAGACACTTCCGTTATAGATAACTGTTGCTCCTCCTGGATAGCTTTTTACTTGCCATACTGAACTATCCACAACAACTTGATCAAATGCCGCTACCCGTACTTCTTGGGTTCCTCTGAATAATTGTCCTTCTCTTCCTTGAGACCAACTGTTTCCTCCGTCATTCGACCACATATGAGAAGCATTCAATCCCTCAATATGATTTGTCGTATCATTCATCACTAATGTACCATCATTTTTTTGTAACTCTTCAGCAAAAGCAGTCAGTGACTGTGTATTCAATAAAGAAATCCCAACTAATGATAATGCGAAAAATTTTTTTGCCAGTTTTTTATTCATTTTTTCCTCCCCTTTTCTCTTTTATCAGATCGTTTAATTCTTTCGAAACTTGGATAAACATAGGAGATTGCTTACTAAGTTCTTTGACTTTAACTTTATCTGCCCTCGGATGAACAAAATAGATTTTTTCATTTAAAACAGGACGTCCATTTTTCAATGTATACTTTAAAAAAGGACTTTTTAAGTAATCAATAATCAGGACACCGTAACCTTCATCTTCAAGATAAATATCATTCGTTATTTTATACATTTAAAGCCCCTCTTCTCCCCCACAAGAATCATTAAAATCCTTAACTTACTTTTAAATGAGTTACATACATTTTTGTCTTTTACAGCTTGTTAATTTTATATAGTCTTATCTCAACAACCCCTCCCTTTTCTCTTCTAATTGAATGAGTGTTTATTTAAACAATCTCCTAGAACTTATTGTGTCTTATCTATGGTTTATTTTCATTTCTTTCACGTAGCAGTTTTATCCTTTTGCGTTATTTTAACGTCGTAAGTATGTAAAAATATTCTAGTCTTTGTTAAACTTCATTTACTAGTTTTATAGGAAAGTTTTATTGGAGGAAAAGAATGCAAAGGATTTACATTATCGAAGATCAGTTATTACACCAGAAATTTATTGTAGAAACAATCAGCGATTTTATCAAACGCTCATACATTTCTGCAGAAGTTGTACCTATCAAGTCGGTCAATTCATTTATTAAAGAAATTCATCTACTTGATATAACCGATATTGACATCTTTTTTATAGATATAGATTTAAGACATCAATATACAGGGATCGATATTGCCGAATGGATTAGATATACCAATTCATTTTGTAAGATCATTTTTATCACCAATTACGAAGATCAAAGTATGGCTATTGTTACTCGCAATATCATTCCTTTTGACTACATTCATAAAAGCATCTGCTTATCTGATATACGTAAAAAAATTCATACTACATTAAAAAAACTATTTTTTTCTTTGCAAATAAACACCGGAGAAATACTGATATTATCCGTTCAAAAAGAAAGACAAGTATTTGCCTTTTCTCATATAAATTATATACAAACAATAAAAGAGGATCGTTTTCGGGTATACCTACAAACGACCTCTCAAGAACTTTTGATCAATGAGAGCTTTTCGGATATAAAAAAACTCAAATTTCCCAAATATTTTTTATTTTTAAAATCATATATCATAAATTTACGGCAGATAAAAGCACTTAATCGTAAGTTAGGAATCATTATATTTAAAAACGGATCAGAAATTTACTTTGGACATAAGGTAATAAAAAAAATAGAAGAGTCACTGAAACAATTTCTATGAAAAAAACAAAATTTTTCTTACTCTTTTAAAAAGAGAGTGACTGTAAAAGCAGTATTATCTCTTAAAATTGTATAGGAAAAATTTTTATATTCTTGAGTAATTCGATGTAAATTACTGAATCCAATTCCATAGTGCTGTTCTTTTGAGGTAATCCCTTTCCTCCCTATATCACTCAATATTGCACTATTAACATAGTTGTTTTTGACCAAAATTTGATAGATACCAAATTGTTTATTAATAGTTAAGTTTATATAAGGAGATTCTGTCTCTATACTCGCTTCAATTGCGTTATCTAGCAGAATCTTGAGACATCGAATAAAATCTAAACTATTTATAGGTACTTCAGCGATCACTGTATCAATAGATAAATCTACTTTAATTCCCATGCTTATCGCTTTATTGATTTCAATCAAAAGCACACTCTTAATTGCCATATTTCTTACCTTAGTTAATCCCCCAATATTATTTTTTGAAAAAATAATATTCTTAGAATAATCTTTAATCTTCAAAAGCTGCTCTATTGCTTCTTCCGTGTCCCCTTTTTCCAGCAACAGCGCCAATGTGAATAGTATTCCTTCGTAATCATGTTTAAAACCTTCTATTTCATCGATTCTCTCTAATTTTTCTTCGTAAAAATTTATGGTATTAAATAAATCTTCATGGCATACAGCTGAATACTCCAGAAAGACAATGCCTCCGAAGATAAGGGCTCCTTTCAACAACAAAATAATTAATACAAGCCAAAAGTCTCCACGATCTAACACCGAGTACATGAATTGGAAATACATCGCTAAAATAAAAAAGAAAATACCACATAAAATAAGAACTTTTTTTATGCGTATTCTTCTATGAAGAAATAAGAAAATTTTATTTTTAGTATAAACCTTTTTTACCATTAAATTCCCAGCCAAAAAAATCAAAAAGATTAGTATTTGCAGACCAATCAATAGAAATAAAGGATTTTTCACACTATCTAATTGAGCAAAAAAACTATATATAGTATCAATACTGGTAATATGAAATTGAATGAAAAAATATACTCCAAGTATATAGACAAATGAGAAGAGAGACTTTTTTTTAAAAGAATAAAACAATAGCCATAAATTCAGTCCCATTGCAGTTAAGATAAAAAATCCAGCGAGATTGATAAATCTCCATGATAGGAAACAAAAAATGATTAAGGATAAAAGAAAAAATAACTTGTATCTCTTATGTAAAAAAATTTTTCCCATATAAAAATCCAAAATAGCATACTGTAAAAATATAAATACGACATACACTTTATCTTCCAAACAATGTTCCACCTTCACATAAATATATATTTTTTATATAAGTATAAAGTAGGAAGTAGGAACCTAGTCAACACGACTTGACTAGACATTTACCTAAATAAAGACTGTGAGACAATCGTCAGCTCTCAAGAAGGCTCTATGCTTTTTGATATGAGTGAAATTCATCAACATCTTTTTTTATGATTTAAAAGGATAGAAAAGACAACCTGAAATCCTTTAGAATTATTTTGGTTAACCAATTCATAGGAGAACTCAAGATATCTTATCATCAGCTTATCAAAGCTACCTTAATTATTTTAGACCGAACTATCTATTTCAAGAAAAATTGTTTAACCAAAAATAGAAAGAGAAAATTTGTTTGATTTGTAAAAGTACTCTTCAGGACACGCCAGAGGAATGTCTGTATTGTCTTTGTGCCCCCCTCTCTGAGATCATGTGTTGGGAAGTTGGTACTTATCAAACGACGGATCATGATTCATCATGGTAGATTCTACCAAAAAAAAGAACAGAAAGAAGAAAAACTTCTTTCTGTCCCAATTATTCTAAAATTTCTCATCATAATCATCATTTGACAATGAGGATTTAATGACTACATCATGCCGCCCATCATTGATGGATCCATTGCTGGCGCTGCTGGTGCTGCTGGTTCTGGTTTGTCAGCAACTACTGCTTCAGTTGTTAATAATAGAGCTGAAACAGATGCAGCATTTTGTAATGCTGAACGAGTAACTTTGGTTGGATCAACAATCCCTGCTTCAACCATATTTACCCATTCGCCTGTTGCAGCATTGAAACCTGTTCCTAATTCAACATTTTTCAATTTATCAACGATGACTGAGCCTTCATATCCCGCATTTTCTGCGATTTGACGAATTGGTTCTTCTAAGGCACGAACAACGATTTTCACACCTGTTGCAACGTCTCCTTGAGCTTCAACTGCTGAAACTTTGCTGATGACATTCACTAATGCTGTACCACCACCAGAAACCATACCTTCTTCAACGGCTGCACGAGTTGCATTCAACGCATCTTCAATTCGTAATTTCAATTCTTTTAATTCTGTTTCAGTTGCTGCACCAACTTTGACCACTGCAACCCCACCAGCAAGTTTTGCTAAGCGTTCTTGTAATTTTTCACGGTCAAAATCTGATGTTGTTTCAGCAATTTGGTTTTTGATCAATTGAACACGTGCTTCAATGGCTGTTTTATCACCAGAGCCTTCAACGATTGTTGTGTTATCTTTGTCTACCACAACTTTTGAAGCATTTCCTAGGTTTTCGATTGTTGCATCCTTCAATTCTAATCCTAAGTCGTCCGTAATCACTGTTCCGCCTGTTAGGATAGCGATATCTTCAAGCATTGCTTTACGACGATCACCGAAACCAGGTGCTTTCACTGCAACAACGTTAAATGTCCCACGGATTTTGTTCAAGACTAATGTTGGTAAAGCTTCTCCATCCACATCGTCAGCGATGATCAATAGCGGACGAGATTGTTGTAAGATTTGTTCTAATAAAGGCAAGATGTCTTGGATATTAGAAATCTTCTTATCTGTGATCAAAATGTATGGATTTTCTAAAACAGCTTCCATTTTGTCGTTGTCAGTCACCATGTATTGTGACAAGTAACCACGGTCAAATTGCATCCCTTCAACAACATCTAATTCGGTTTCGATTCCTTTTGATTCTTCAATAGTAATAACGCCGTCATTGCCGACTTTTTCCATTGCATCAGCAATCAAATGTCCCACTTTTTCTGAACCAGAAGAAACAGCTGCAACTTGAGCAATTGCTTCTTTAGAATCTACGACTGTTGAAATATTGTGTAATTCTTCAACTGCTGCTTTTGTTGCCAATTCGATCCCACGACGAATACCTAAAGGATTTGCCCCAGCTGTTACGTTTTTTAATCCTTCACGAACAATTGCTTGGGTTAACACAGTAGCGGTTGTTGTTCCGTCACCTGCAATATCATTGGTTTTTGAAGCCACTTCAGAAACTAATTTTGCACCCATGTTTTCAAAGTGATCTTCCAATTCGATTTCTTTTGCAATCGTTACGCCATCATTAGTAATCAATGGTGAACCGTATGATTTTTCTAATACAACATTACGACCTTTTGGACCTAATGTTACTTTTACTGTATCAGCTAATTTATCAACTCCACGTAGCATTGCTGCGCGTGCATCTTCTGCAAATTTCAATTCTTTTGCCATGTCTATTCACCTCATCAAATTTTTTTCGTACTTTTTTATTTATTCAACGATCGCCATGATATCTTTTCCTGCAACGATCAAATATTCTTTTCCTTCAAATTTTACTTCTGTACCGGCATATTTTTCAAACATCACTTGGTCGCCCGCTTTTACAGCAGCAGGAACTTTTTCTCCGTTTTCCAATAAACGGCCTTCACCGACTGCAACAACTGTTCCTGTTTGTGGTTTTTCTTTAGCGGATGAAGCTAAAACAATTCCTCCAACAGTTGTTTCTTCTTCTTTTGCGACTTCGATAATGACGCGATCACCTAATGGTTTTAACACGATAAATCCCTCCGATAACTCTTTTTTTGGATTCGTTAGCACTCTTACACATCGAGTGCTAACCTACATTTTTAATAATACTCATACTTTGATTTTTTTGCAAGCTTTTTAAATGAAAGTACACTAATTTTATCCGTAACCGTTAGAAGTCCCTTAGTAATATCCTCTAAATTGATCTATGTTATAATTAATTTCTATTCTTGCAGTCTACTTCTGCCTATCTTTAAGGAGGTATTTTATGTCATTAAAAAAATATAGTTTCGCTAGTATCTTTTGCTATGGACTCATTTTTCTTTCCCCATTGATCCTTTCCTCTATCGGAATCGTCCATACTGTTACTGACGTGATTACAGCAACGACGATTGCCTATATCCTAGGAGCAATTGTTTTAGCTTTCTTTTATTTCAAGCAAAATGAACCACTACCACTAGAAGCAGCCATTCCTAGTGCTTCGACGCCAAAAATCATCTTATATGGGTTTGTTGGGATTTTCATTGCTTTGATCTTACAGGCGCTTGCAGTAACGTTGGAAACTCTTTTATTTGGTAACAGCGCTCCTTCTGAGAATACACAAAATATTATTCAAATGATTCTTGAAGCTCCAGCCTTTTTAATAGCTACCACAGTTGCTGGTCCAGTCATGGAAGAATTCGTCTTTCGCCGCAGCATCTTAGGTATCGTTGGCAAATATACAAACTTTTGGATTGGGGCAATTGTTAGTTCCTTATTGTTTGCTTTTGCCCATAACGATGGTCACTTACTGATCTACTTTTTCTTAGGTTTTTTCTTTAGTCTACAATACAAAGCAACGGGAAGAATCTGGACCTCGATGATCACACATGTGGGAATGAATACATTGGTGGTAGTTGTACAAATCGCCGTTCAAAAGGGCTGGATTGCTGCTTCATAAGCTACTAAACAACCCCTTATCAAAAGACTCTTCTTATACCATCCACTGACCAGCAACTCTTAGTCGCTGGTCTTTTTTTGTGTCCTTTCCGATCCCGGCTCATTCTCTTAACAAATTTTCCCTTCATAGTCATGAAAAAGATAGAATTATTTAGAGCTATTCATTATGTTTTATCCGCTAGCTACTAGCAGTTTCCATTTATCGTGACACTCGCCATTTCCTCTGTTAACCTTCTCAAAACACTTTGATGGTCTTCTCTAATAGCACACTTATTTTAAATACGACAGAAAATAGCAGTCATTGCCATTTGGATTATTTTCAGATCCTATTAAAATCATGTTCATCTAGATCTAACTATAAACATTTAATTAGATTGGTTCATGGAAAAATTTAACCACATCGTCTTATGGGCGCCCACAAGAGTTATCAACTTTGCACTAAACCAACTCGTTCCCCTTCTCTTCCAACTAAAGTGTCTTTGCTTTCGTTTTACAAAAATACGCAGTATGAGAGAAAAACAGCCTAACAAAAATGCGATTAAAAAACACTTTATTTATAAAAAGATAAATACAAAAGTGATTTTAAAACAATTAATATTGTTTTGTTTTTGTTATTAAATGAGGAACTTGCTAATTCATTACATACTTTAATTAATTTTATCAATCATTACTACTTACGAATGCATCATCTCTTAGAAAAATCATTTAAAAAAAGACATATCCTTTATATCAGATTGACTGCCGTCATTCACGATTTTATAAAGAATAAAACAAAAATAAAATTTTTTGTTAAAAAACCACTGTTTTTATTATATATCTAACAGACTATCATTTATTTAACTTTTACAAAAAAGTTATTTTATATGTCACAAAATAACATTTTTAGGAACGTATCTTTCAAAAAAATAAAGGTAGTGTGTTGCGAAATGAATATCTGGCAAATGATTGATGACTTATTGAAGAAATATTATCTGACGAATGATAAAAATATCTTAGATTTAATCATTTTAGATTTAGACCCTTATATAAAATCTTGTGCGCATCGTTTTGTATTTAAAGCACAATCTAATGGAGTATTTATTCCTTTTGAAGACTTCTACAGTAACCTTTGTTTAGCAATTTGGGAAGGCATTGAAGATTTCAAGAGTATCTCAGGCTCCACGTTTAAAAATGTTACGTTGCGAAGGATTTATATTGCTGAAAAGAAGACTTGGAAACAATATAAAAAATCCGGAAGTAAGGTCTTCAATAAAGATGGGATTACTTATGACGTGACAAGATGGGAAAACATCGAATCGCTACATCATTCTAAAAATTGCACAGTTAAAAGCGCAGAACGTTCGATCGAGGAAAAACTTCTAATAGAAAATTTTAAAAAACAGGACTTTTTTAGAGGTACCTTCATCGAACTGCTTTATCACGGTTATTCTTGTAAAGAAATTTGTCTCCTTTTAGGAATCAGTAAGACTTACGATGCAAAAACCAGAAAAAAATGTCAACGAATCAAAGAATCATTCTTGAAATATATTGCCTAATCACTATGTTTTTCTTTCTCCATTAATTTTACTTCGAAAAATAGCTAGACATTTCAATGTTATGTCCATCGTAAAAATCTAATCACCACCGTGAATACAAAATATTTTTGTCACAAGAAGGAAAAATTAGAAACATACGTACTGTAAACGTAATAAAAAAATTGAATGGAAGAAGGGAAACGCAATGACACTTAAAACTTAGGAAGAGTATTTCGTGAAAGATGCAATAGGAAAGAAGGAAAAATTATATTTTATAGGTAATGAAGACCTAAACAATCTAACTTTATAGCAGAAACGAGGAGGTTTTATTTATGACAACATCTGTAGAACAAATTTTAACTGAAGCAAGAAAATATATCGGTGTAACACAGGGCTCAGCTGAGCATCATTCAATTGTTAATACCTATAATAGTGTTAAGCCTTTGCCTCAAGGATATCAGGTCACTTATTACGATGACTGGTGTGACATATTCGTGAGTTTTCTAGCAATCAAATCGGGGGCAACAAACTTAATTGGGCGAGAATGCGGTGTTGAACGTCATATTCAAATTTTTAAACAATTAGGTATTTGGATTGAGGACGGTACAATCAAACCTCATCCCGGAGATATTATTACCTTTGCTTGGAGTCAATCCGTTCAGCCAAATAATGCCTGGGGTGATCACATCGGAATTGTCGAAAGTGTTTCGGGAAACACTATTACAACAATAGAAGGAAATTCTGGAAGCGCCGTCCGAAGAAACACGTATAGTGTCGGTCATGGAAATATCCGTGGTTTCGCTCGTCCTAGTTACTCTTCTTCAGGCAACAATAGCACACTATATAATTCTGGTTCACTAGTTAATGCAGGTCATGTGCTGACTCAAAACAACATTCGTTTAGTCATTGAATATGCTGCAAAATATAATATGAAGCCAAGTTTTTTAATTGCTCAAATGTTCATTGAAAGTCATTGGGGCGATCCTAATACATCCATTGTAGGAAGTGTTGATAATAACTGGAGTGGTATTTCCGAACCGTTTACAGCACCATCGGATCTTGCAATTAATATGCGAAGAGGAACAGCTCGACCAGCCGGAGAAGGTAGCTACTATGTTCATTTTGAAAGTTTAAAAGATTACTTTAAAGCCTATACATTTATTCTTTCAAAAAGAAACGGCCTATATAACACAGAAGGAACGACTTCTATTGTCGATTTTTGTAAAGGATTATTTCGTGTTGGTGGAGCTACGTTTGATTATGCTGCTACTGGCTATGATAATTACTACAATCTGTTAATCCCAACTTATAACGCCATCAAACAACAAAATCCTGGAAAATTAGAAGCGATTGATAGTAGCTCAACGGGTGGAATAATTGATCCAGACATCAATAATCCAGGTACGAATGATAATTTCACTAGAATAAATGAGACGGGAACTTTTTATCCTAACACCACGATTAATGTACGTGACTATCCAAGTACTCAAGGGAATGTTTTAGCACAATATACAAGTGGGGATAGTTTTGTTTATGATTCTTATGTGATCAACGATGGCTATGTTTGGTTAAGTTATATCGCCTACTCTGGAGTGCGTCGTTATGTTGCTTGGAGAGTACAAGGTGGAGAAACATTTGGAACGATTCCTGGAGGAGAAACTGGTAATGTTAATCGCATTCCAGAAACTGGACAGTTCTTCCCAGCAATGACCATTAATGTACGTGACTATCCGAGTACTCAGGGAAATATCTTAGCACAATACACGAGCGGAGATAGTTTCTATTATGATTCGTACGTCATTAATGAAGGCTACATCTGGTTAAGCTATATCTCCTACTCTGGGTTGCGTCGCTATGTCGCTTGGAGAGTACAAGGCGGAGAAACATATGGTTCTTTCAATTCTAGTTTAGATTCAGGACTTAATTTAATCCCACAAACAGCGACTTTCTATCCAAATACTACAATTAATGTACGTGATTATCCAAGTACTCAAGGAAATATTTTAGCACAATATACAAGTGGAGAATCCCTTGTTTATGATTCTTATGTTGCAAATGATGGGTATGTCTGGTTAAGCTATATTGCCTCTTCAGGGTCAAGACGTTATCTCGCATGGAGAGTACAAAACGGCGAAACATTTGGAACGATCCAATAATTTTTCTAAAATAAACTTTTAGCTTGTTTCAACTCTATGATTATGTAAAAGTAATTGATACACCTATTAGGCGTAATAAAAATTTTCAATCTTTTCACTAATACAATAATAATGGGAAGCTAGTTTCACTTTGTATCTGTCTGTTTTGAGCAATGTCCCTCTTGCCTAGTCTTCTCTATTATATTTTTCATTTACGGTCTAACTATACTTAATCTTTGAATAGCTGTTTCAGCATTTGTCAAAAAATGCCGAAGGGACTGAGACAAAACTTGTCTCAATCTCCTTCGGCTAATTTTTTCGGAAAGGATCCTGTTAATCACAACTATTTTTCCTTATTTATTATTGACCATTCAGCACTTGTTTTAAACTAGTTTGGATCAACTGAGTATCTGCTGGATTGTCCAATTCCAATTGGCTAGCTTTGGCGTTTGCGGCAGCAGACGGTGTTTGAACAGATTGTTTCACCTTAGGATCTGTTAACGAGTTGATATAGTCAGATTGTTCTTGCCACGCCTGCTTGATTAAACGATAGTATTCATCTGTTTTCTCGCTTTCATTAGCAATCGTTTCAGTAGTAGTTGAAGAATCCTTTATTTCTTGCACATTTGAATCCTCTGCAGGATTATTTCCCGTCGATTCTACATTACTAATAGGTTGATTCTCTTTTTCCTTGGTAGTACTATTTTGTGAATTTTCTGTAGAAGTCTTGGTGATCTGCGTGGAAGTCTGATCCGTGCTGGAAGAGGTACGATCAACTCCTGAGTTGGAACACCCCGACAATAATAACAACCCTAAAATAATAAAATAACTTTTTTTCATAATAACACCTCAGTTGTATAAATATTTGTATTTAATTAAATATAATAAAAAATCACTATAAATAACCAACAAACAATATATCTTATCTAAAATTTAAACTATTACATATTTTTTGAAAGGCCCGCCTATTGTCATTAATAAAACGTTACTGGATTAGCCAAAATACTCCCAGTTAAACAGTCCGTGACTAATGAACAAAAAAAACACTCAAAACAAGTTGTTTGAGCGTTTTTTGGGTTATATAGTTGACTACGGCTAAATCGAAAATAACTCCGTTGCTTCTGAGGGATCGGTATCATAAATATCAAATTCATAACCGACACCTAGATCTTTTTCTTTTAGGACATTCTCCATCGTCAAGTGAGCTAGTTCTTTTAGATTGTTTTCTTTACTCAAGTGACCAAGGTAGATACGTTTGGTACGATCACCAATAACATCGGTCATGACTAAGGCGCCATCTTCATTGGATAAGTGCCCCCGATCACCTAAGATCCGTTGCTTTAAATTCCAAGGATAAGGTCCCATCCGCAACATCTCTAAATCATGGTTACTTTCCATCAAATAGCCATCTGCATTTTTGATGATTCCCCGCATATGATCACTGCAATAACCTGTATCAGTTAACATCACAAATGAACGGTTTTCTTTATGGAAACGATAAAATTGCGGAGCTGCAGCATCGTGAGAAACGCCAAAGCTTTCAATATCTAGATCCCCAAATGTTTGCACCTTCCCCATTTCAAACAAATGCTTTTGTTCAATAGGAACATTCCCAATTAATGGAGACATTGCTTCCCATGTTTTTTCATTGGCAAACACATCTAAATGATATTTCCTTGCAAGTACCCCTACTCCATGAATATGATCACGATGTTCGTGAGTGACTAAAATCCCGTCTAATTGGTCAGGTGTCCGATCAATTTGTGCCAACAAAGAAGTAATTTTTTTCCCGCTGAGACCAGCATCTACCAAGAGCCTTTTTTTATCACTTTCGATATAAAGTGAATTTCCAGAGCTTCCACTGGCTAGGATACTGATTTTAAAAGCTGGTTTTTCTTCAGCCATTTGACTACTTCCCTTCTTACTTTGTAAACTTTTTTCATTATACTACTTTTTTAATGATCTTCCACCTTTGGAATCGTATTATTTGTTACAATCGTATTACTAAATGCATTGACCGACTCTACTTGGATCGATTTATCAGGCGTTTCTATCGCCACATACCAGACTGGAACATACACATTCTTTTCTCGCACTTTCAAAATACAAGAGTAAGCAAGCTGCCTCCAAAGGATTTTTGAACCTCGAGAAATCTTATTATTTACATACAATGTTTTGATTGCATCTTCTTCTGTGTGTAATTCTGTTTTTTCCCGTAATTGTTCAATATCGGATAAATGTGTCTGAGTGTACTTCGTGACAGCATAACTTTTATCTTGTTTATTCAGTGAAAACACAATTTTAGCTGTATCATCATAAAAAGGTAGACCATCATATTTCTGACTCGCTTGTACTTCCGGCGTTGCGCTGTCTAGATCAGAAAAATTCTTCATATAAACATAATCGCTACCAAAGAGTACATTGTTTTTTTTGTTTAAAAAGCTATTCACTGAACTTCCCATTTTATCAGGATCAAAAATACTATTTTCTGATTCTGTCTCAGATAAAGTTTTTGTTAAGACATTGTCATTGAAAACAATCCCACTACTCAACAGTCCTTTTTTACTTGTCCCATGACGTTGACTGTCCAGTTCCTTACTAAGGTCCGTTTCCTCCGCACTTAAATAATACCCTTGTCTACTTTCTGAAGAGATTTTACCAGTATAAGAAATGTCATCACTAGAAAGTCGTTGTTGAATGGATTCGGTTTGTCCTGATCGGATCACATTATTTTCTTGGCTGATCGTTTCTTGATAACTTCTAAATAAAAAAACATTTAACCCTAAAAAAGCAACGAAAAAAATCCATTCAATTTTTTTGAAATCCATTTAATTCGCCTCCGTTTCAGGTAATCGTCCAAGCAAATCATTGACAGCGTACCATTGACCTTGGTATTTTACATACCACTCAGGTAATAAATCGACGACTCGATTCGTTTCCTTGATATTTTGCCACGTGTAGCCAACAATCAACGACTCGATTTTTTCTTTGTCTGCCCCTTTATCCAAAAGACTCTGGATGACTTTTTCTGTTTGTGGCAATTCAACTTCTTCATCAGATGGAATCGGTACTTGGATCGTATTCAAGCTGGTTTGGATCTTCACTTGTGAATCTACTTGATCCGCTCCAATTTCAATCTCAACTTTCCCTTTACTGTCTGAACCAAATACAGGAAATCCTTCTACAAATATTCGATAATCGATCTGATTGTTCTCTCGATCAAAATAACGCATATTTCCTAATGAATTGCCTAATTTACTAATATATGGAAAACTTTGTGAGAAAATATTCGCTGTGACGTTGTCTTGTCCGATTTCTCCCCGAAAATCAACGATTTGTGTTTCTGAATGGATCCTCATCGTCTCATTTCCATCATAAAAAAGCAGTTCATTGCTCTCATTATTTGTTTTGACCTCATCTGGTTTTTGGAAAAAGGCATTTCTAAACAAAGTATATGGTTGTTGTGACAGGATATAACTATATTTTTTTAATTTGATTTTATCTTTCGTTTCATATTGTGTCTCAACAATCGAAGGCGTTTTTTCCATCTCTGTCCACGTACTATCGGTTGCCTTTAATTCTTTTTCCAACTCTTTCCAATCAACTGAAAGATTCGATTCGTAAATGGAATCCGTCTCAAAATCAAGGAATCGCACTTTGTTCTCATTTTTATCAAACTGGATACGCATAAAGTAAATAGAATCTGTCCGATTAGGAAGCGCTGAAAAATCCAAACTTAGATGAAAGGCTTCTTTATACTCACTAAGTAGCAGCGGCGCATTATAAGTAAGCTCAATGCCTTCTTGAATAGTTTTTAGCTTGTCAAATTTCTCTTTATCGCCATTGACGATTTCTGTTACTCTGCCAAATCGAGCGCCCTCGATAACTGTTTGGAGGCGAGAAACAAGATTTTCACTATTTGTTTCCTTTATTTGTCCTGAATGCAACCAAGTCACATGTAATGGAAGAAAAACTTCAGATGCTTTTCGGTAGTTTTGTGAATCGATCATCTGTGAATTGGATTCGTCAAAATTAACCGAGGTTTTACCTGCTGGACTTAGCCAAATGGCATATGAGAGGTAGATACTTAAAGCAATCATTAGGAGCAATCCTATTCGAATAACTTTTTCAGAAATTTTCATTCCCACCATTCCTCCTCATATGGTTCATATGGCAACGAGATATAGAAGGTTGATCCTTTTCCTTCTTTACTCTCTGCCCAGATTGCGCCACGGTGGGCTTTGACTACTTCTCTAGAGATAGCCAACCCTAACCCCGTTCCACCTTGGGCTCTCGCACGCGCTTTATCCACGCGGTAAAATCGTTCAAATACTCGATTCAAATCTTTTTTAGGAATCCCAAGTCCTTGGTCAGTAATACTTAAAATCACATTATTGTGTGTTTCCAACAAACGACATGTGATCATTCCACCGTCTGGAGAATATTTGATCGCATTATTCATAATATTATCAATCACTTGGATTACTTTATCGGTATCAATCTCTACCCAAAGATCTCTTTGAGTAAATTCCCGTTTAATCGTATAGTTCTTTTCTTGGTTACCCACCATCATATCAAAGCGGTCAAGAACAAAATTGACTAATTCATTAAAATTGACGTACTCTAACTGTAATTGTGTATTTCCTGTATCCATTCGCGAAAGATTCAACAGGTCATTGATCATGCGGATCATTCGATCTGTTTCATCTAACGTTACTTTTAGGAAATTAGGAGCAACTTCTTCATCTTTCCAAGCTCCCTCACTTAAAGCTTCAATATAACTACGCATACTTGTCAACGGTGTGCGAAGTTCATGAGACACATTCGAGACAAATTCACGACGTTCTCTTTCTGTTTTTTCTTGTTCTGTTACATCATGCAGTACGGCTACCAATCCACTAATGAAACCTGATTCTCTGCGGATCATGGAGAAATCTACTCGTAAAATCATTTGGTCGCTTTCCATTAATCCAGTTGAACGATCAAGTACCATTTCATTTGGGTCTTCTAGCAGTTTACGTAATGTATATTCTTCTTCAATATCTAACAAAGTCAAAATCGACTGACCGATTGCATCTTCATTTTTGACATCCAATAAAGAAACAGCCATATCGTTGATCGTAATGACTTTACCTCTTCGATCGGTCGCAATGACACCATCTGTCATATGTGACAGGACGCTATCTAACCGATTCCTTTCCGCTTCCATCGTGTCTTGAGCTTCTTCGATTCTTTCAGCCAGCTGGTTGAATGTATCCGCCAGTTGCCCTAATTCATCTTGTCCATGGACTTTAACTTTACGACTATAATCTCCCCGAGCAATCCTAATCGCTTGCTCTCGCATCTCGCCAATTGGCTGAGTGATCGACCGTGCGACTAAGACTGATACGACCATGGAGATCAGGGCTGCGATCAACGAAGCTGTGAAGAATATAATCGCAGTATTATTGATTTCAGAATATTTTTGCTCAATATTACTTTTGACGTAAAGAGCCCCGATAACGGCATCGCCGGTCGGGGACAGGATCGGTTGAATATTGATATTCACTCGCTTATCGTCACTATCTAATGCGACATACCTTTTTGTTGTGAAATCATTGATATCTACATAATCGTTTTTCTTACCGATTGAGCTTTGATCACTAACATCCGTTGTCCCACGTATAATCCCTTTTTCATCAATAACTCGAATCTCTAAAATGTCACTCGAGGCATTGTTTTCAATGAATCGTTTGATATTGGCATTGACTTCTTCAATGTCTGCGTTGTCTTTACGATTTAATTCGGGACTGATCGTGGTCGCTAAAGATTCAACTGTTTGATTCATATCTTTGATAAATGTATTGATTGTTGAACGCTCTAACCCTCGGATAAAGTAGGCACCAATAATCTCAATCGAAATCAGTAAGATCAAAATAAACGTGATCGCAATTTTGAAATTGACTGATCGAAAAAAGCGCACTTTTCCTTTCATCAATTACTCCTGTTCCTGGTTACGTAAATAGTAACCAACACCTCGCCGTGTCACTAAATAATTAGGATGACTTGGATTATCTTCAATTTTTTCGCGTAGACGTCTCACGGTTACATCTACAGTTCGCACATCACCAAAGTAATCATAGCCCCACACGGTTTGCAGCAAATGCTCTCGTGTCATCACTTGTCCGATGTGTTTTGCTAAGTAAAAAAGCAATTCAAATTCACGATGCGTTAATTCAATTGTTTCGCCTCGTTTCGTTACCATATAAGCATCCGGATGAATCGTCAGGTCACCAATCACGAGTTCAGAAGGGGCAATTTCTTCTACTTCTTTGGTAGCAGTTGCGCCACGACGAAGATTGGCTTTCACTCGAGCCACTAGTTCACGATTAGAAAAAGGCTTCGTCACGTAATCATCAGCACCTAATTCCAGCCCTAATACCTTATCGATTTCAGAATCTTTTGCAGTCACCATAATGATCGGCATGTCGTAGGTTTTCCGTACTTCACGCGCGACTTCTAAGCCATCCATTTTTGGTAACATCAAATCTAGCAAGATCAAATCAGGTTCCACCTCAGTGACTTTTTCTAAGGCTTCTTCCCCGTCATATGCAGTATAAACATCATAGCCTTCCTTGGCTAAATTGAATTTGACGATATCCGAAATCGGCTTTTCGTCATCGACAACTAAAATCTTTTTCATTAAAGAGCCACCTCTTTTTTATTATTGTCATACTCTCCCATTATAACGTATTTTCCAAGATGTTTCATCTTTGTAAAAAAAGCCTTACAGAAAACATACACTTCTCACTTGAATCCTCATTTTGTTTATCCTTTATTTGTTTTTGGTGACAAAAAATAAACGAATCAAAAAATAGCATTTTTTTCGATTCGTTTTACTGATTGATAGGGCTATTTTATTTTTTATAGAAAACGACGGTATTCATCAGTTATCTACAACTTGTACCGCAATTAATTCTTTGACATCTTCAGGATTGCCAGTCGGGATCGAAACAATCGTTGCTTGATCAAGGATTTCTTGTTCCTGCTTTTTCACTGCTGCTTGATCTCTTGGATCACCTTGAAAATGACTCGGAACAGGATAACAAGTGATCGTACCGTTATGATTGCTTGAATAAACAACTAAACTTTGATAACCATATTCTCCTGAAAGAGTGACCGTTTCAGTTGGAAAAGTCAAACTCGTGCTATCATAAGGATTGACTGCTGCTCCAGCAGCTGAATGTGACACATGAAGTTTAAAATTCCCACTGGCTAAATCGGTTTTGTAATGTGTACCCATAACTGCTAACCAGACACGGGCATATTCAATTTGGTCGTTTGTATAGCCACTTAGCGGATCGGGAGTGACCATTGTTTCGGTGGTGCTGCTGATTGTCGTTGATGCGCTCGTTGTTTCATTTTGCGTAGTATTCGTATTTTTCGCGACAGACTGGGAGTTAGTCGTAGTAGATTGGGTTTGTGATGATGCTTGTTTGGCTGAACTTGAAGAGTTAGTCATTGTTTGAGTTTCACTGGATGAAGCAGCCTTTGATTCTTCTGCTTTATTTCCTTTTGTGCCACAACCAACAAGAAGAAAAGCTGAAATAACCATTACAAATCCTACTTTTTTCATTTATACCACCTCTTTTTATTAATAGTTCGTATTATAACATTTTACGCTGCCAAATACATCGCTACTTAAGCTATATAATATTTATCTTTTTTTGTTTAAGTTGTAAAATGTTGATTTTTATCTTTCCTATCGCTCAGAGTCATTCTTAGCTAAACGATCAAAAACGATCAAAAAGAGACTAAGGCAAAACTTGCCTCAGTCTCTTCTAGTATCTCTAAAAACGAATAAACGGTGAGACAAAAGCAGCATCTTCGGAAATAAGCCGAAATTTACCAAAAATTTGAGAATCAATTTTCGGAAATTCCTTCTTATTTCTTGATGCTAAACACTTTTGTCTCAACCTCTTCTAGTATCTAGAAAAACAAATAAATGGTGAAACCAACATCTTCGAAAAATAAGCCGAAATTAACCAAAAATTTGGGAAGCGCCAATTAGGTACCAATTAACAGCAACACTAGTATTTATACTTCTTTTCAATTTTCGAAAATCCCTTCTTATTTCTCGATGCTAAACACTTTTATTTCAACCTCTTCTTTGCTATTTTAAGCTGTTTGACTTTGTTGAATAGCTATTTTTCTGATTACTTTTCTAATACTTGAACCCCGACGCCTAACAAACCAGGACCTGTATGAACAACAAGTGCAGGGGATATTTGACCAAAATAGATTTGTTGCGCTTGTGGAAATTCTTCTTTCAATCTAGCCATCATCTCAGTTGCTTCTTCTTTGGCGTCTCCATGCGCAACGGCTAAGTTAAAGACTTTAGCTGTTCCAACTCGTTCTTTCACATAGGAAACAGTTCGATCTAGACTTTTTTTACGACCTCTTGCTTTGCCCACTGTATAGTAAATGCCTTCATCATTACAAGAAATGATTGGATTTAATTTTAAAGCCGTTCCTAATATAGAAGCAACTAACCCAATCCTTCCCCCTTTTTGTAAATATTCAAGGGTTGCCACGTTAAAGAATACTTTGGTCTGTTTGACTAATTCATTGAGTCTTTCAATCAATAATGACCATTCCATTCCTTCTTCTAACCATTTAGCTGCTTGAATTGCTGAAAAGCCTGCTCCGATCCCAATGTTCTTAGTATCTAGTACATACGCTTCCAATTCTTCTTGTTGTTGGGCAATCAACCGAACGATGTTATACGTACCACTTAATCCACTTGAGATTGTTACTGCTAAGATTTTTTCATAGCCGTCCTGTTTGATCTGTTCAAAAATTTTGGTAATTGTTTCGCCATCAGGTAAAGATGTTCCTGGAATCTCTTGAGGTAATCTTTGATAGATTTCCTCCGGAGTAATATCAACTTTATCAGTATATACTCGATCTTTATAAATAATCTTTAATGGAATCACATACATTTGATATTTTTCAATTAGCTCTTGTGGAACGTCTGTCCCAGAGTCTACTAAAATCGCCACTTTATTTTTCATTTTTTTTCTCCTCAATTAAATACTCAGTTTCTAGACTAATCGTTTTTTCTGCCAACAATTTCATCGCAAATGACAAGGTCGCCGATCGAACTGCGATATATTCTACGGGTATCTCTTGCTCCAATATCTGTGGATAGACTTCTCCTTGAGCCAATTGGCTAACCATTTTGATGGCTTTTTCTTGTTCGTGACAAAATAGATTGTAGGCTTCACGGATACCAACCGTTTTCCCTTGAAAGAGGATTCCTTCTTTAATTTCGGGAATTGTCAGGACTTGCTTCAATGATGTAATTGCAATTAAAAATGCAACATGCTCTTTGTTGTATCGTTTTTTGATGGGCGCTGGAACTAGCCCTAATTTCACATAATTATTTACCATTGAAGAGGTCAACAATGGATGTTTCTCACCTCGGATAACAGGAGAAAGATAGCGATCAACTAACGTTCTGACCTGATCCATATAAAGTTCTAAATCAGGAAGTTCATCCCACTGAGGTAAATGATAATTTTCCAGTTCTTTTCCCCATTCAATTAATTGTTGTCGCATTTTTTCCATTACTTGTTCTCCTTTGTTGTTTTCACAAACATCTTATTAGAGTTATTAAAAACATCCAATCTAGTTTTTTTAACTAGGTAATTCAATTATAATAAATTTCTCGAGAAAATAAAACAATTTTACTTGCGAATACCTAAAATAAAACAATCTTTCCCTCCTTAAATAGATACCTTGGTTCTTTGTTTGCTATTTTTTCTTACTTTTCTGATTCCTTAAGACCTACGGATAGTAACTGGCTTACTTCTAAGCTTATTTGAAACCTTCAGTCCATTCGGCATGGTACACTGAATAAGAGTGAATGGAGGGAAATAAAGATGATTCCAACAGATAAATTTTTTCAAGGAGAAAACAAAACCCACCCTTTTTTTGAAGGATGGTATTTTAAACATCAAATCGGAAATAACGTTTATGCTTTCATTCCTGGCTATTCGATTGCGGAAAATGGCGAAAAGTCTCCCTTTATACAAGTAATCAGTCATGAACATTCCGAGATTTTTTATTTTGATAGTGCGCACCTCTTTATCGAAAAAGAACATTTATTCATAAAAATTGGTGAAAATATCTTTAGTGAAAAGGGTATTTCTCTTTCGTTAACCAATGACAATCTGTCGATTCATGGAACGATTGATTATGGCGATTTTACACCTATCCATCGGACCTACTATGCTCCTAGTATCATGGGCCCTTTTTCTTATTTCGCTTTTATGGAATGTTACCATGGGATATTAAGCATGAAACATTCACTACAGGGAGAATTAGTCTGGAATGATCAACCCATTGATTTTGATCAGGGGATTGGTTATGTAGAAAAAGATTGGGGCTCTTCTTTTCCTGCAACTTATGTATGGGCCCAGTGTAATCAATTTGAGACGTCCGATGCACGTTTTTTCTTTTCTGCAGCAGAAATTCCATTTCTTGGTGGACGTTTTTTGGGAATCATCGCAGTGTTGCAGATCCAGAGCGAAGAATATCGCTTTGCTACTTACTACGGAGCTAAAATTTTATCGATCGTCCAAGAAAAAGACTATTTAGTTATCACGATCAAACAACAACAGCTTAAATTAACACTGGCAGTCCTGCAAAAAGACGGACATCCATTAATGGCGCCTCACAAAGGATTGATGAATCGAGTGATTCGTGAAAAAGCCAGTACAGAAATCTATGTAACGTTACAAAAAAATAATGAAACGCTTTTGGAACAAAAAGGGATCGCAGCAGGATTTGAGGAAGTGGATCATTTGCATGGTTTTACCTACTAAAATAGGAGACCCGCCATTAAAAATGGCGGGAAGGAGTAAAAATGAAAAAGTGTTAGGGTTAGTTCTTTTGCAAGAACTTTTGTTGGTTGGTATGGTTATATCATACTGAGCATTTGTGAATAAACTATGAATGAATTTCTATAAAGACGTAAAGTTTTTTATGATTTTTTTTAAGCTAGTCTTGCATTTTAAAATCTACAGTGCTACTATTATTAAGTAATATTCATTAAATATTTCATAAATTTATTGGGCCGTTAGCTCAGTTGGTAGAGCAGCTGACTCTTAATCAGCGGGTCGCGGGTTCGAGCCCCTCACGGCCCATTGGGTGCCAAACCCACGTCATCAGTACATTCTTGGCTACTTCGGTAGTTTCGAAAAGAGTGTACGTGATGACATTTTTTGTTTTTCGGATATATTTTTTTGATTGATCACTTAGTATTGTCCGGGGGAAAACTACGAATGAATGAACTCCGCCAAACCGTCAATTAATTAACCCACATTGCTTCCTCTAACAGATCTCTTCATCGCAACTAAATGATAGCGTTTACTTTATTAATAAAGCATTTATCGTTACAATCTAATTAAAGTTTCAATGAAACAAAGTAAGTCTAGCCCTTTGACGTATTACCAAAGAAGTTCGTACACCTTGGGATCCTATTTAGTTGATGAGACAGCCTTTTGCCAACCATTAACTAACTATTGGATCGTTTTATCAACTAGTGATTGGAGGAAAAAATTATGTGTGGACGTTATTTTTTTGATTTAGCATCCGATGAGCTGAAAAAATATTATGAACAAGTAAAGCCACAGGCAGAAAGTCGGCAAATCCACATTGGAAAAAATGAAATTTTTCCATCGAACCATGTAGTAACATTAGGTCTTAATCAAGAATCCGTTGTTGTGCCAGGTATCACTCGTTGGGGCTTTACCGGTTTTAAAAAAGGACAGCTAATGATCAATGCTCGAGCAGAAACTGTGGAAGAAAAAAAGACATTCTCTCACCCTTTCAAAGAGACTCGTTGTGTTTTTCCAATGTCGGGTTTTTATGAATGGGATTCTGACAAACACAAAGTAATGTTCACTGACAGTCAAACGTCCGTCCTTTATGTCGGTGGTTTTTATCGAATCCATAAAAATGAAGCTGGATTTGAAACCGAATCAATCATTTTGACCACTCAACCAAGTCAATCAGTGCTTCCCGTTCATGATCGCATGCCCTTAATCCTAGCAAAAGAACAGATTAAAGACTGGCTTAATGATTTAGATTTTGCAAGGAGTCAACTGACAGCGAAGATGCCTGAGTTAAGTCGACGAAATGTAGACGAAAACCATATATAACCAAAAACATACATGTACTGAAAAATACAATGAGCAAAATGCTTCTCAGATACTTCGGTTTGTTTTGAAGTGTTGAAGCATCATAACATTATTCAAATATTTACAAAAAATTGAACGAACACCTCAATACTAGCTGTCTTGCACAAAAACTTCTAATATATTGGTACAAAAAATGAAGCGTTCCAAAAATAGTAAAGACTATTTTCAGAACGCTTCATTATGATTTACTAGAGTTTGATCCAACTTTTCGTGATCAGTTACCTAAACATTATTCTTTCCAGCTATCGACTGTTTTTTGATTTTCTTTGATCCAGTCTTGTGCTGCTTGTTGTGGATCTTTTCCGTTATTGATTTCTAACATGACTTTTTCCATATCTTTTTCTGACCAGTGGAAATTATCTAAGACCTTATATGCTTCTGGTTGGTCTTCTTTTAATCCTTTGCGGACGATCGTATGGATTTCTTCAGCACTTCCCATAGCTTTTTTAGGATCTTCAAGATACTTCAAGTCATATTTAGCAAACATCCAATGTGGGGTCCAACCAGTAATAACGATTGGTTCTTTCTTTTTGATGGCTTGACCTAATGCCACTGTCATCGCACCTGAAGAAGAAGTTTCTACGGTCCAATCTTTTAAATTGTCATACTGCTTGATTGTATTTTCAGCAGCGTTTACGACTCCTGCACCAGGTTCAATACCTGTAATTTTCTTACCTGCTTGATTGGTTAATTCTTCAATCGAGTTGACATCCATATAGCTTGGAACAGCTAAGCCAACTTTAGCACCAGTTAAATTAGCACCTAGATCATTTATTTGGTCTTTGTACTGTGCATATTGAGAACCATGGGTTTTTGGTAACCACGCAGATACCATCCCATCTGATTCTCCCTTAGAAACAGATTCCCACATGATGGAATTATCTAATGGTGTGATCGACACATCATAGCCCATTCCTTTAAGTACTTCAGCAACTACATTCGTTGAAGCTACTTCAGTATCCCATTCTACATATGAAAGATTGATTTTTTTTGTTTCTTTGTTATTAGCTAAACTACCTAAGCCAATGGCACCTAAAATCACAACCACTACAGCTCCAATAATGATTCCTTGGCGTTTTTTACTTTTTTGTTTGTTCGCACCTGTCGCTTTTTTATTATTTGGTTGATTCAAATGTTGCGTAAAACGGTCAATGATGATCGCCAAGATAACTAAAGCTACCCCGTTAACAAATCCATTTCCGACTTGCGCACGTTGTAATGCTGACAAGACGCCACGACCTAATCCTGGCGCTCCGATCATTGAAGCAATCACGACCATTGAAAGTGACAACATGGTGGTTTGGTTGATCCCCGCCATGATCGTACTTTTAGCCAATGGTAATTCTAACTTGAACAGTTTTTGCCAACTGGTACTACCAAATGAATCAGATGCTTCCACCAATTCTTTTGGTACTTGGCGAATACCTAGATTTGTGAAACGAACAGTTGGTGGTAACGCAAAAATAACCGAAGCGAATACCCCTGGAACCATCCCGATCCCAAAGAATGCGACTGCTGGGATCAAGTAAACAAATCCTGGCATAGTTTGCATAAAGTCAAGGATCGGTTTGATGATACTTTGCGCTTTGCTGCTTTTTGCCATTAAGATTCCTAATGGTACACCAATAATGATGGAGATCATACTAGACAATAAGACAAGTGTCACAGTATTCATCAAATCAGACCATAACCCTTGATTGTAAATAAACCATAGACCGATCAACGTAAACAAGGTCAGTCCTGGACGTTTCTTAGAGATAAAGAATGCAACGACTGTTAATAAAAGGATGAACACTGGCGCTGGAATAACTAATAATAAATTAGTGATCCCAGACATCACTGCTTGCCCGATCGTTTGTAGAAAAGCAAATAGTCCTGCAAACGTAGTCGTAAACCATTCTGTCAATTTCTCAACCCAATCTGCTACGGGTAATTGATAGTTTAATAAATTATTCATGTTCATTCACCTCACCTGATTCTGCTAATGCTTCAATCACACTTCCTCGAATGACAACCCCTTTAAGTTTACCGTTGTCAACTACTGCTAGTGGCGTAGGTGAATCATAAATAATATTGAAGATATCACTGACAATCATGTCTTTCCCAATGACAGTGACATTTTCATCTAAGAAATCAATCAACGGCCGTTTTTGGCGTCTGGCTTCTAGCGCTTGATCAGCTGTAATGATTCCTTTTAAGTTTCGTTTTCTATCGACTGCCATCAACATACTTACTTCTTCGTTGCGCATTCGAGTCAATGCAACATTCGGACCATCTGATTCAATATTGGTAGTCAACGCTGGAACCATGATATTTTGAGCTGTTAAGACTTTGGAGCGGTCCACTTCCTCCACAAATTCTCGAACATAATCGTTAGCAGGATTTGTTAAGATTTCTTCTCCTGTGCCGATTTGCATGATTTCACCATCTTTCATCAATGCAATACGGTCACCGATTCGCAACGCTTCGTTTAGATCATGGGTGATGAAAATGATTGTTTTTTGGACATTTGATTGTAATTCGAGTAGTTCATCCTGCATTTCACGGCGAATCAACGGATCAAGAGCAGAAAAAGCTTCATCCATCAATAAAATCTCTGGATCGTTGGCTAATGCTCGAGCTAGCCCCACACGTTGTTGCATCCCACCAGATAATTGATTTGGATATTGATCTTTAAATGAAAGCAAACTTGAGTTTTCAAGTGCTTGTTCTGCTTTTTGTTGGCGTTCTTCTTTCGGAACTCCTCGAACTTCTAAACCATATTCCGTATTTTCTAAGATCGTACGATGTGGAAATAACCCAAAGTTTTGGAAAACCATATTGATCTTGTGACGACGAACTTCACGAAGTTCTTCTTTACTCAATTTTGAGATGTCTTCTCCATCGATATAGATGTTTCCTGCTGTTGGTTCGATCAAACGATTCAATAACCGAATCAAGGTTGATTTCCCACTACCGGAAAGACCCATGATAACGA
Source organism: Enterococcus sp. DIV0691 (assembly GCF_051711145.1). Classification (NCBI taxonomy): domain Bacteria; kingdom Bacillati; phylum Bacillota; class Bacilli; order Lactobacillales; family Enterococcaceae; genus Enterococcus; species Enterococcus sp. DIV0691. The sequence goes on along the minus strand of NZ_JBIOLY010000001.1, from coordinate 455,335 downwards.
ATATTTCGCCTTCTTGAACATCAAAGCTAGCATCGTACACACCGACCGTTGCGCCGGTTTTTTTCAATATATCTGTCTTCGGTTGATGATTCTTCATCATTTCTAAAGCTACTTGTGTCTTTTTACCAAATATTTTTGTTAAATTTTTTACTTCTACCTTTACCAAACAAATTTCTCCTTTTTTATGTTTATGTAAATTCATTTTACTTTCTGAAAAAAGTGACCACACTATACTAACATCGTGTAGTCACTTTGTCAAAAAGGAGACTTTTTTGTTTGCTTCCAAAATAAAAAAAACTTGAATAAAGCCCTAGCGGTTAGGCTTATTCAAGATTAAAATTTGATGATAAAAAATAATTAAAGGACTAGTTTTCTGGATAGAAGAAATTAGTCATTCTTTGTAAGGTAAATTCGTTTCCAATGAAATGTACAGTGTCACCCGCTGTGAATTTGGCATACGGTCCAGGTGAAACGAGCAACTCTTCTTTATGGGAAATCGCAATCACTGTCGCTCCTGTTGCTTGCCAAATATTCAACTCGCTGATGGAGCGGTCAAGATGGGTCGCTTCTTTCGTCAACGTTAATTCAAATGGCAATAAAGGATTCATCTTATGTATCCGTTTCGTTTGACTGACTAATTGATCTAATAATTGTGAAAAATGATCCAATTCTTCTTGTTGCTTTTCTACACTTGCCATAATTTCGGCTTTTGTTTCTTGGATCGATTGAACATCTTGGTATTGCAATAAAAAATCTTTGGCTTTCTCTTTTGAGGCAACGAATGCCCCACTGCCATGGCGAACCTCCATGATCCCTAGATCAACTAGCACATTGATTGCTTTTCTTGTAGTTTCAGGAGAAGCATTATATGTACTTGCTAAAGTGGATCTCGCATGGATCTTCTCCCCCACCTGATAACGGTTTTCCACGATTCGTTCAGCCAGATCAACTGCGATTTGTTGGTATCTTGGACGAACAATTTTTTTCTTTCCTGCCATTTATTCTCCTCTTCCTTCTCTTTTTCAGTTACATCTTACTATGGGAAATCAAAATAAGCAAAAAATCTTAAAAAGGTTTTAAGTCTTTTCCTTGGAGAAAAATCAAAAGAAGCAGGATCAACCACAAAAAAAACAACGAACGATGAACTGTTTTTCGATCATCACTCGTTGTTTTTATCATCTCACATCCGTTAGATTTTCTTTACTGGGCAAGCACTTTTACAGTCATCACACGTTTTTCCTGATTTGATACGTGAAAACACGATATAACCAGCACTGCCAAAGATCAATACACTTAATAAAAAAGTCGCCATTTAATTTCCACCTTCTAATGATAACGTCAAAATTTCTTGTTTCTTCTGCTGTTTTTTCAATAAAGCGTAACCTAATCCAATCAGAACCATACCTGCTAAATAAGTCGAAAATACGATAGAGCCGCCTTCTAATAAATGAGCGAACTGATAAATCATGAAGCTTACCAAGTAAGCAAACCCACATTGATAGCCAACTGCGATCAGTGTCCATTTCCTTGAATTCATTTCACGATGGATCGCACCGATTGCTGCAAAACAGGGAGCACAAAGCAGATTGAAGGACAATAAGGAATAAGCAGCAGCGGAAGTATACGTCCCTTGCAATGCTTGCCAAATCTCTCGACCATTTTCCGCTACTTCTTTGTGCCCAAACAAAATACCAAAAGTCCCAATGACATTTTCTTTGGCCACTAATCCAGTGATCGTAGCTACTGTTCCTTGCCAATTCCCCCATCCTAGTGGTTGGAAAAGAGGAGCCACAATCCGTCCAACACTTGCTAGAATACTTTGATCTTCTGTAACAGGTTGACCAAAAAAGTTATACGAAGAAGTAAACCAAATCAAAATACTTGAAACAAAGATGATCGTTCCTGCTTTTTTGACGAATGATTTACTGCGGTCATAGGTTTGGCGTAAAATCGTTGTTCCTTGTGGAAAATGATACGCTGGTAGTTCCATAATAAATGGTGCGGTATCGCCAGCAAATAACTTCGTCTTCTTCAACATGATCCCTGATAAAACGATGGAAGACATACCTAGAAAATAAGCAGAGGGTGCTACCCAAGAAGTATGGGGGAAAAACGCTCCTGCTATCAAAGCAATGATTGGTAATTTAGCAGAACATGGCATAAACGTCGTGACCATGATCGTCAAGCGCCGATCTTGCTCATTTTCAATGGTTCGGCTAGCCATCACCCCTGGAACGCCACAACCTGTAGCAATCAACATAGGAATAAACGATTTCCCTGACAAACCAAATTTCCGAAATAAACGATCCATCACAAAAGCGATCCGTGACATGTAGCCACAATCTTCCAAGAAACTTAAACACAAGAACAAGACGATCAGCTGAGGTAGAAAGCCCAACACTGCGCCTACCCCTGCTATGATTCCATTGAGAATCAATTGTTGCATCCACTGTGCCACTTGCCAGTTGACCAGTACCTGTTCGACGTGTTGTGGCAACCAGCTGCCAAATAACGTGTCATTGATCCAATCAGTTCCCATTGTTCCGATTGTTTGAATCGCTAAATAATAGATCAGCCACATGACAAAAGCAAAAATTGGTAAAGCGAACCAGCGATTAGTAACGATTCGATCGATTTTATCACTGATGGACAAGCGAAATGAATCCGTAGACACGACACAAAGTGCAGTAAGTTGCGTTAGCCATTCATATCGTTCATTAATAACTATCGTTTCGCTATCTTCATCAAATAGTCTCTCTGTCAGACGAATCAGCTGCTCAATTTCTTTTTCTTGTTTTGTCGTTATTGTTTGTTTTTCCCATAACTGTGGATCACGCTCAAAATATTTGATGGCAGACCAGCGTTGAAAAGGCTGATCTTTTCCTAATATCTCTTCGATTTCATGGATTGCAGCTTCTAGTCGATCGTCATAATTAGTTAGTAAGGATACCTTCTGTTCTTTTGGCTGCTTGGAGGCATCAATGATTTTCTTCGTGAGTTTATCCAACCCTTCTTTTTTCAATACACTGATAGGAACCACAGGTATGCCTAAACCATAACTTAATTTTTCGACATTGATTTTTTTGCCATTTTTTTTAATGATATCCATCATATTCAGTCCGATAATGATGGGGATGCCTAGATCTAATAATTGTGCAGTCAGATAAAGATTTCTTTCTAAATTTGTGGCATCGACAATATTGATGATCAGATCAGGACATTCGTTGGTCAGATAATCTCTCGCAATTACTTCTTCAGGTGTATAAGGTGACAGGGAATAGATTCCAGGTAAATCTTGAATCTTGATTATCGGATTCTTCTTCATTTTTCCTTCTTTTTTTTCCACCGTTACCCCTGGCCAATTCCCTACGTATTGTTTAGCACCAGTTAAGGCATTGAATAAACTACTCTTTCCACTATTAGGGTTACCGACTAAAGCTACCTTCATTTTTTACACCTCTTTTTGCACAAGGATCAACATTGCTTCTTCTTTACGAAGCGTTAACTCATACCCTCGCAAGGTAATTTCTAGCGGATCTCCTAGTGGTGCTAATTTTCTTACGGTCAAAGGAACATTTTTCGTTACACCCATATCCATCAAACGCCGTTTAACAGCGCCTTTTCCATGTATTCCTACAACGATTCCTCGTTCTCCAACAGTCAGTTGATCTAATGAAGTCCAGTTATCCTTAGAAAGTTCGTTCTTTTTCACTAAAATTTGTTTAAACAACTCTCGATCGATCGCGATCCGATTATTTTTTAGCAGGACGATTCCATTACTTCCTGATCGATTGATAACAACGAGTTTACTTCCAACGATTATACCGAGATTTTGCAAATGTTTTTTGACTGCTTCACTCGTTTGCAATTTTTCAATTTGGTAAACAAGATTTAGCTTCGCTTCTTCTAAAGGGACAGTGGCATCTAAAGATAAAGTAGCATTCAAATTCATAAATCGATTTTCATCTCCTTCTTGTGAAAAACATCATGATAGTTCTTTCTATTTATTTTCCCTATTATTTACTTCATTTATCAACATACATTGAGAATCATTCTCAATAAGAATACTCTCGTTACTTCATAAAGTCAACGAACGTTGTGATTTTATGAGCGAACTTTCATTTAACCACTTAATAAGGAGATAAAAAAATCTTTTCGGGGATTTTTCCACAACCTTCACTGTACTAAAACAAGTATTTTTTCCCCTGTTACTTGTTTTCAGCTGTTTTTCAAAAACCACAAAACATAGTATTCCACAGTTTCCACAACACAAGATGTAGTGTTTGTTGTTTGACTTTTTTACTAATAGTTTTATACTATTCATTATAGATAAACAAGAGCTGTGGAGGAGGCAATACACATGAATGTCAAAATATTTTCTAAAAATAATTGTATGCAATGCAAGATGGTCAAACGCTTTTTAACTGACAACCAAATCGATTTTGAAGAAGTTAATATCGACGAACAACCAGATGCAATTGAATGGTTAAAAGCTCAAGGATTCCAAAGTGTTCCTGTCATTACGTCAGATGCACAAACGGTGATCGGGTTTCGACCAGATCAACTTCGCAAACTTGCTAGTTAGTCACCAGTCAATCGAAATGGAAAAGAACGTAGAATTGGATTTGATGGAATTGAGGCACTTGTTTTTGCCGTAAACTCCCCAAATCCTTTTTTACAGCACGAAACAATATTCACTATCAAAATATGGAATGAAGGTTGGGCGTACTTATGAGTCTTAAGCAGTTAAAAGATGTTAGTTACTTTAAATTAAACAATGAAATCAATCGACCAGTAAATGGTCAGATCCCGCTAAATAAAGATAAAGAAGCGCTAACCGCTTTTTTTGAAGAAAATGTCAAACCAAACACGATGACGTTTGCAACAGCAATGGATAAAATCAATTATTTGATTGAAAACGACTATTTAGAGTCAGAATTTATCCAACTGTACTCTGCTGAATTTATTGAATCACTTTATCAATTTTTAGCAGAACAACACTTTACCTTTAAATCATTTATGGCTGCCTACAAATTTTATTCACAATATGCGTTAAAAACGAATGACGGGACTGCTTATCTTGAATCTTATGAAGATCGAGTAGCTTTCAACGCACTTTATTTTGCTAATGGTGATGAACAATTGGCGCTGTCTTTAGCAGATGAAATGATCCACCAACGTTACCAACCTGCTACCCCTTCTTTCTTGAATGCCGGTCGGAAACGTCGTGGGGAACTCGTTTCTTGTTTCTTGACACAAGTAACTGATGATATGAACTCTATCGGTCGTTCGATCAACTCTGCTTTACAACTATCACGTATCGGTGGTGGTGTTGGGATCACTCTTTCAAACCTACGTGAAGCGGGGGCACCGATCAAAGGTTATGAAGGAGCAGCAAGTGGTGTTGTCCCTGTTATGAAATTATTTGAAGATAGTTTTAGCTATTCAAACCAATTAGGTCAACGTCAAGGTGCTGGTGTCGTTTATTTGAACGTCTTCCACCCAGATATCATTGCTTTTCTTTCTGCCAAGAAAGAAAATGCAGATGAAAAGATCCGAGTAAAGACACTTTCACTTGGTGTAATCGTTCCTGATAAATTTTACGAGTTAGCTCGTAAAAATGAAGAAATGTATCTTTTCAGTCCTTATAGTGTGGAAAAAGAATATGGCGTGCCATTTTCTTATGTCGACATCACTGCTGAGTATGATCATTTAGTAGCGAATCCTAATATTCGGAAACAAAAAATCAAAGCACGTGAACTTGAAAATGAAATTTCGAAATTACAACAAGAATCCGGTTATCCTTATATCATCAATATTGATACAGCTAATCGTGAAAATCCAGTTGACGGAAAGATCATCATGAGTAACTTGTGTTCGGAAATCCTACAAGTTCAAACACCTTCTGTTATCAATGGAAAACAAGAATATGAAGTATTAGGAACGGACATCTCATGTAATCTCGGTTCGACTAACATCGTTAACTTGATGGACAGCCCTGATTTTGGTCAGTCTGTGCGTACGATGACACGGGCATTGACTTACATCACAGATGCTTCCGATATCGATGTTGTCCCTCCAATCCAAAATGGAAACAAATTGAATCATACGATCGGACTAGGAGCAATGGGCTTACACACTTTCTTTGCGAAGGAACAAATGGCGTATGGCTCTGAAGAATCCTTAGATTTCACAAATATTTACTTTATGCTTTTAAATTACTGGACATTAGTTGAAAGTAATACGATTGCTCGTGAAAGAAAACAAGTCTTCCATAACTTTGAAAAATCTGCTTATGCAGATGGAAGCTATTTTGATAAATATGTTACTGGAGAATTCCAACCAAAATCTGATAAAGTAAAAGCTTTATTTGAAGGAATCTTTATTCCAACTGCTGAAGATTGGGAAAACTTAAAACAAGCGATCATGACCGATGGTTTATACCATCAAAATCGTCTAGCTGTAGCACCGAATGGTTCGATTTCTTATATCAATGACACTAGTGCAAGTATTCATCCGATTACACGCATGATCGAAGAGCGTCAAGAAAAGAAAATCGGGAAAATCTATTACCCAGCGCCTTATCTGTCAAATGAAACAATTCCTTACTATACTTCAGCTTATGACATGGACATGCGAAAAGTCATTGACATTTACGCAACTGCTCAACAACATGTAGATCAAGGAATGAGTTTAACCCTATTTATGCGTTCTGAAATCCCAGAAGGTCTATATGAATGGAAAACAACGACTAAACAAACAACACGTGATTTGAATATCTTACGTCACTACGCTTTCCATAAAGGAATCAAATCAATTTATTACGTTCGGACGTTTACTGATGATGCAGAAGAAATCGGCAGCAATCAATGTGAAAGTTGTGTCATCTAAAACAAGTAAGCAAAAAATGAACAGACAGGTAATTTAAATAAAGGAGCATTTCTCATGTCAGAAACTTACTATGAAGCAATAAACTGGAATGAAATTGAAGATATCATTGATAAATCTACGTGGGAGAAACTAACTGAACAATTTTGGTTAGATACCCGTATTCCTTTGTCTAATGATTTAGATGACTGGCGGACACTGTCACAGTTAGAAAAAGATACGGTTGGCCATGTCTTCGGTGGACTGACTTTACTCGATACTGTCCAATCAGAAAGCGGAATGGATCAGCTGCGTAAGGATGTCCGTACGCCGCATGAAGAGGCTGTATTGAACAATATCCAATTTATGGAATCGGTCCATGCAAAAAGTTATTCTTCCATTTTTAGTACATTGAATACAAAAAAAGAAATCGAAGAAATCTTTGAATGGACGAATACAAATCCTTATTTACAAAAAAAAGCGGAACGTATCAATGAAATCTACAAAAATGGCACAGCTTTAGAAAAGAAAATCGCTAGTGTGTTCTTAGAAACATTCTTATTTTATTCCGGCTTTTATACTCCTCTTTATTATTTAGGAAATAATAAGTTAGCGAATGTAGCAGAAATCATCAAATTGATTATTCGAGATGAATCTGTTCATGGGACTTACATTGGCTACAAATTCCAATTAGGTTACAATGAACTATCAGAAGAAGCACAAGAGCAGCTAAAAGACTGGATGTATAATTTATTATATGAATTGTACGAAAATGAAGAACGTTATACCGAGGAACTGTATGATCCAATCGGTTGGACGGAAGAAGTAAAAACATTCTTGCGCTACAATGCCAATAAAGCATTGATGAACCTGGGAATGGATCCACTTTTTCCAGATACAGCGAATGATGTCAATCCAATCGTGATGAACGGTATCTCTACCGGTACCAGCAACCATGATTTCTTCTCACAAGTGGGAAATGGCTACCTCTTAGGGCATGTGGAAGCAATGCAAGATGACGATTATTTGATTGGTTTAGATGACTAAATAGGAAAAGAACGTTTAAGCGTTGGGTTGTCCCCACCTTAAACGTTCTTTTTTATGTGCTTTTTTATGTGCTTTTTCTCAGTCAATCATTTGATATGTTCATGAAACTAAATATGGAAAATTCTCTCTGCATACTGGTCTTCGATTTTTAGATTTCGTTCGTGTCCCCCATCGATATTCGCACTTAAATAAACTGGCGGTTCAAAACCTTGAGCAACCATTCGCTCAATGGCTTCTAACATCGTTTGTTGGAGTAACAATGTAGCCGCATATGTCGAAGTCCCGCATACTTTGGTCTCTAATCCATCAACAGGTAATACCGCATCGCCATAAACAGAGTGGTTATCTAAAACAACATCCGCAAATTCATATAATAACTTTCCACTTTCATGTCGTGAAGTGGATGCTTTAGAGGCAGCCAATGCCGTGACCACGATCAATTTATTTCCACGCTTTTTGATTTCCTCAGCCATTTCAATTGCCATGGGGTTTCTCCCAGAATTAGAAATCAGGAAAAAGACATCATTGGGATGGATGGATACTTTGTGCATGAGCGTTCGTCCGACACCAGCATGTTGTTCGTACATGCCCCCCGCAGGATCTAAAATCAGTTTTGACGGTATCAATCCACCTGCACGCCCACTGATTTCTAGCGCTGCTGCATGGGAATGTCCGCTACCAAAAGCCTGCGTAATCCCACCGTTCATAATTCCATCGGCTACGATTTGGGCTGCTTTCGTTATATTTTCTGTTTCATACTTCTCTAATGTTTCAGTTAATTTTTTACATTCTTCAAAAAATGCGAGTGTCATAAGGCTCTCTCCTTTTTATGATTATTCCTCATTTAGTTAGAAAATCACATGATTCCGAATACTCTTAATAAGATCGATAACACCATGATCGCTAAAATCGCTCTTGTTGAATTAAAGTATTTTTTGCCTAACAACCAATAAATGACACCCACTAAAAGGGCTGGAATCATCATCGGCATGATCTGATCTAGTGTTTCTTGAAGGTTAAGTTCGACATCTCCCGTTTTAAAGGTCCAAGTAATTTGGGCATTGATCACCGATGGAATCATGGCACCAATCACCGTGACCCCTAATAAAGTAGCAGCATTGGTCAACGCATTCAAATGTCCGGACATACTAGTCACTAATTTCACGCCTTGAGTATAACCTATTCTTACAGAGAAAAATCGAAAGACTAAAATCGCCAGATTTACTAATACCCAAACAGCAACTCCGATCGCGTTTCCTTGTAGAGCTAAATAGGAAGCCACTGAACCAAAAACAGTTGGGAACAATACTCCAAAAATCGTATCCCCGACACCGGCAAAGGAACCCATTAATCCAGTTTTCAAACTAGACACCGTATCTTTTGATTGTTTGCCTTCCGCTTCTTCAGTAGCGATATCGATTCCCAAAATAAAACCGCCCATATGTGGTGTGGTATTAAAAAATTGACTTTGCATGTTCATCATGGCAATCTTGGTTTCTTCATCGTCGCCGTAGAGTTTTTCGATGATCGGTAACATGGAGTACAAATAGCCCCCACCCATCATTCGCTCATAGTTCCAAGACAATTGGCTACCATACAACCAATTGATACTTACTTTATCTAGGTCTTTTTGATTAATCTTCGTACTCATCAGCACTTAATCCTCCTTTTCCATTTGCATCAGCTTGAGCCACTTGTGTCAGATTGTTTTGCTTTCCAATCAAATTCTTAAATTGTAAAATGGCTAAAGCCAATCCTAATAAAGCCACGCCAAACATAGGCATCTTTAAGTAAGCAACTGCCAAAAACCCAATCATCAAGTACGTAATGAAATTTTTAACTGGTAAAAATCTTAATAAAATGGCGATACCGACTGCTGGTAACATGCCTCCTGCAACCGCCAACCCACCAGTCAACCATTCTGGAATTACATCTGAAACAATTTGAATCACTCGGTCACCAAAACTAAAGACGATAAAAATAGGTACTCCTCGTGATAATCCCCAACTCATTGCTCCCAACAAGTGATAAATTCTTATTTTTTTAGTATCAGCTAAACGAATATTTTTATCGATTCTCTTTTGAAAGAACACATTGCAAAATCGAGCAAAAATATCTAACTGGATCATCAACAATGCTACTGGAACAGCTAATCCGATACCAAATTCCACACCTCTTCCACTCGTAATCGCAAAAACAGTTCCCACGATCGAAGCGGTCATATAATCTGGGACACTTGCTCCTCCATAAGCTTGAATCCCCAATCCCATTAATTGCAATGTCGCACCTACTGCCAATCCAGTGGTCAGATCCCCCATTACTAAACCTGTAATGGTACCTACGATCAGTGCTTGGTTAGCAATCACATTGATCCCTAAATTTTCGATGATGACATAAAATCCTAACAGTGATAATACGATGATTTGCCAAATTTCTATATTCATTCGTTCCCCCTACTTTCCGTAAAATTGTGAAAATCGTTTTTCTTCTTCCATTGGTACCATTTGTGCCGTCACAACGACTCCTGCTTTTTCCAACTCTAAAATCTTCGCAATTTCTGCTTCGGTTAAAAAGACGGATTTTTTGATTTGAAGGGTTCCTTCTCTCGAACTGGCATTGCCTAAATTAAATGATTCAATTGGTACACCCGCATCGATCAAATCAAAGATCGTTTGAATCTTTTTGGTAAGCAACATGATTTTTTGATCTTGATAAATCCCTTCTTTTAACCGTTTTGCAGCGGTAACCGTTTTCAATATACTCAATTTGATACCACCAGGAACAGCAGCTTTTAAAGAGGCCTTAGCAATTGGATCATTGACCACTCCATCATCAACGATCATAACTCTTGTTGTTCCCATTTTCCCTAACCAAAGTGTCGCTACTTGACCATGGATCAACCGTTCATCCAATCGGACATGGCTGATCCCCAATTCACTCATTTTGTTGGAAACGGAAGCCACAACTGATGGCTCAGTCTCTGCTGTGTTCGATGGTAAATCCGCTGCGGTGCTTCCAAGGGACATTTTAATCCCTTGAACACCGACGGTCGAAATAGTCTGAACGATTTCATTCAGCGAAGCCTTAGGATTAAAGCGTTCGCTATAAGCTTGAAGCAGCATCGGAATATTCAAACCAGAAACAATTTCGATTTTTCTGCTTCCTTCTTCTTTCAGCTGGTTCAGCTGATTAAAAGGTGTCCCACTCCATAGATCAACTAAACACAACAGTTCATCATCAACGGAATACTTCGCTAACACCTGTTCCACTTGGTGGCGAAACTCTTCTGGACTATTTTCAGGCATCAATACACACACATCTACCTGTTCTTGTTCTCCAAAGATCATGTCTCCCGTTTGCTTTACGCCTAAAGCGAACTCGCCATGGCTTGCAAGAATAATGCCGATACTCATTTTTCTTCCTCCTTTAGTGTCAATTCAATCACTGGGATCAATTCATTTGGTTCTTTAATCGGAATGTTTAGCATCAACATGCTCGGGTCAAGCGCCTCCTTCACATGAACTTCAGTAATCTCTTTGTATAAATTAGTTGTCGCTTTTCTTTCTCCTCCTAAATGCTTCGTATCGACAAAACGAATCTCGGAACCATCATTGAGCAGTTTCGCAAACTTCACTTTCCCACCTAATTCTGGTAATAAAATCGTTCGATAAGGCCAACTAAAAATGTGAAGATATAATTTATTTCCTTTTTGAGTGTATCGACAATCTTGAGGTGGTGTAAAACTAGATAACCCCGCACCGTAAATCGCTTTTCCATGTTTTCGTAGCCATTGACCAACAGAACTTAAAATGCTATCGCTATTGTCATCCCACTCTCCTCGTGCGTTTGGTCCAATATTCATCGTGAAATTCCCACCTTTGGAGACAGTATCCACTAGTTGTTTCGCTACCATTTCACTCGTTTTGAAATTAAGGTTGTCCCGATCGTAACCCCAACTATTATTTAAGGTTTGAACGGTTTCCCATACCTCTTCTTCATTGTCCATTGCCTTACTTCTAGCAAATTGTTCTGGGGTAAGTACACCACGATGTAAGTCTAACCGGTCATTGATCAAAATATTGGGTTGAATCTTATGGATCATTTTTTCTAATTCAACACTTCCCCAATCTTGCGCCCCTTTACCGACCGAAGTCCCCCAATCTCTGCTTTTATAAGAAAAATCAAACCATAGATAGTCGATCGTACCGTAACTTGTCAATAATTCTCTGACTTGATTTGCCATAAATTGGCGATAATTTTCCATGTTGCCAGGATGTTGTTCGATATAGGTTGGATTATTTCTCATTGGATGATAGCCATCTACTAAGAAATCTGGATGATGCCAGTCTAATAGAGAATAATAAAGACCGATCTTGATTCCAACTTGACGAAATGCTTCAATCAATTCTCCTAACAAATCTCTCTGATATGGTGTTTTTCCTATGTGATATTCTGTTTCTTTCGTATGCCATAAACAAAAGCCATCATGATGTTTTGCTGTAATGATGACATACTTAAAACCTGCTTCTTTGGCTTTTTGAGCCCATTCATGTGGATCTAATAAATCAGGATCGAATTGATCCAGATATTTTTGGTAATCTGCTACACTGATTTCTTCTAAAGTCTGGACCCATTCATGTCTTCCTGCCACTGAATACAATCCGAAATGAATAAATAAACCATATCGACTCTCAGAAAACCATTTTCGTTCACTATTTACACTCATTTTTTTCCTCCGTTAACATTTCTATTTGATTTAACCAAAGTATAACGAGCAATTTAAAACGTTTCCATACTTGAATAATTTGTTGACATTTATTCAAAAAATGATTCACGCGAAAATATGTAAGCGTTCTATTGTATGATTATAACCGAAGCAGATTTGCTATCCACTTAGAAAAGGAGGAAAAATCTATGAGTACGATCTTAGCCTTTGATTTAGGTGCTACCAGTGCGCGAGGTATCGTTTTTTCCTTAATGAATGGTCAAATCAAGGAAGAAAAAGTTTATCGTTTCACTGATTACCAAGTGATTGATCCCAACAAAGATGAAATCCATTGGAATATTGAGAAAATCATGACGAATATCAAGGAAATCATTACTTTAGCAACTACAGAATATGTCATTGAAAGTATCGGTATCGATACATGGGGCTGTGATTTTGGTTTGATAGATAAAAAAGGACAGCTAGTGCTACCACCACTTTGCTATCAAACTATGCTGAAAGAACCTAATTTACATTATGGTGGGGATTTACCAACTCACTTTCACGAACGTACAGGGATTCCAAATGCATCGATCAATACCAGTTCCCAACTACTCTACTTGAAAGAACATTATCCTGAGCAGCTAAATAAAGCAAGTACTCTTTTGATGATGCCTGATCTGATCCATTTTTTATTAACAGGTACGATCTTAACAGAATCTTCGATCGCCTCAACGAGTCAATTATTCGATATCGATAAACATCAATGGGCATCCGACCTTATTGAACAATTAGGGATTTCCCCTTCCTTGTTCTCAACGATCGTTCTTCCATATACAAAAATCGGTTTGATAAATCTAGCCGAAAAACAACTTCCGATTCATTCGGTGATGTCCCATGATACTGCTAGTGCGATCTTTGCTTTACCAACCAACGATCACTCTTGTTTCTTTTTATCCTCTGGCACCTGGTCTGTTCTAGGAGAAAAATCAGAAAGAGGAATTTTGGTCAATCACCCATTAGATACGAACTATTCTTATGAACAAGCCGGTGATGGAAAAATATTAAAACTCAAAAACATGTTAGGAATGTGGTTCATTGAGGAAGCTTTAGCGTTCAGCAATCAAACCCAGTCAATCACGATCCAACAGATCCAAGACATGCTACTTACTGCTGAGCCGATTCATTTTTTCTTTGATAACGAACATCCTGAATTTTTGAGTAAAGGTCAATTTGTAAAAAAATTGCAGCAATACGGAAACCAACATCATTTTTCATCAATTGAAGAGCCACAACAATTGTTTTTAGCCATCTATCAAAATCTAGCATTTAAATACGCTGAAACGTTCGATAAATTAGCAGGTTCCGCTCCTTTCACTAATCTATATTTATTTGGTGGTGGGAGTAAATCACACTTTTTGACTCAACTAACAGCCAATTTAACGCAAACAACGATAGAGGTCTGCTATTCTGAAAATTCAGCTTTAGGTAATGCGTTAGCCCAATTTTTAGCGATCAAAGCAATCAAAAATAGAGACGAATTAGTTACGCTCGTTACAGAAAATTATCCACCAATTTCTTTTTTTCCAGAAACTTCGACACCCTTTAACCAAACTTATATCAACTATAAACAATTTATGAGGAGGAACATCAATGAATTATCCTAAAATCGGCATTAGACCCACGATCGATGGCAGACAAGGAGGCGTCCGTGAATCATTAGAACAACAAACGCTGGACATGGCGCGTCGAGCAAAAGAATTGATCGAATCATCCCTTTATTACATGGACGGCACTCCAGTACAGTGCGTTTTACCAGAACAAACGATTGGCGGTTACGCCGATGCCAGCTTTGTTGACGATGATTTTGCCCGTCAAGATGTGGTCGCTACCTTAACGGTGACACCTTGCTGGTGCTATGGCACAGAAACGATCGATTTACGACCAGATACCTTTAAGGCGATTTGGGGATTTAATGGTACAGAACGACCAGGAGCTGTTTACTTAGCTGCCGCTATGAGTGGCTATGCGCAAAAAGGAATCCCTGCCTATAAGATCTATGGTGAACAAGTCCAAGATAGTGACGACAAGTCGATTCCAGCTGACGTCCAAGAAAAAATCTTACTCTTTGCACGTGCGAGTGTGGCTGCCGGGGAAATGAAAAACAAATCTTATGTGAATATCGGTGCTTCTTCAATGGGAATTGCCGGTAGTCAAATCAATCAAACCTTTTTTGAAAAATATCTAGGAATGCAAGTTGAATATGTGGATATGACTGAAGTCTTACGTCGAATCGAACTAAATATCTTTGATCCGAAAGAATATGACACCATTAGAACTTGGATCAAACAATATTGTCAGGAAGGAATCGATATCAATGCAGGCAAGTCATTCCCTGAAGTCATTACAAAATCACGCTATATCGCTGAAGAAGATCAGTGGGACTTTATTGCCAAACAAACCCTAATCGTTCGTGATCTTTTATTTGGCAACCCTGAACTAGCAAAATTGGGTTGGATGGAAGAAGCAAAAGGCAGAAATGCCATTGCTGGAGGGTTCCAAGGACAACGACAATGGACCGACTGGCTACCCAATGGCGATTTTATGGAATCTATTTTAACAAGTACTTTTGACTGGAACGGCCCTAAACAACCCGTCTCATTCGCTACTGAAAATGATACCTGTAACGCTGCTGCTATGTTATTTGGCTCTTTATTGACTAATAAAGCACCGATTTTTTCCGATGTCAGAACCTATTGGAGTGCGGAGTCAGTGGAAAGAATCACTGGGCACAAATTAACGGGTAAAGCACAACATGGCTTAATCCATCTACTGAATTCAGGTGCGAGTGCTTTAGATGGCAGTGGTGGAAGTATCGATCACGAAGGTAATCCAACGATGAAAGAATTTTGGAATATGACAAAAACCGATATCCAAGCTTGCTTAGAAAAAACAAAATGGTGTCGTGCTAATTATGAATACTTTAGAGGCGGTGGCTTCTCCAGTCAATACCATCTACAAGCAGAATTACCTTTAACGCTCATTCGTTTGAATATCGTTGAGGGTGTGGGACCAACTTTACAAGTAGCAGAGGGTTATTCCTGTTCATTACCTGATGAAGTCCATGACATCTTAAACGAACGAACCGATCAAACATGGCCAACACTCTGGTTTGCACCAAACTTAGGTGAGAAAGGTTTTGAAGATGTGTATACGATGATGAACCACTGGGGAAGCAACCATGGCGCTAGTGTACACGGTCACGTAGGCGCAGAACTACTGACATTAGCCAGTATGTTGCGCATTCCCGTTTCACTTCACAACGTACCTAGTGAAAAAATCTTTAGACCCCACGCCTTTTCTGGTTTCGGAACAAAAGATTTAGAAGCAGCTGATTTCAATGCTTGCCAATCATTTGGCCCCTTTTATAAATAAGATGATGGAAGAAGGATTATGATGTATTCAATACAAAAACAAGAATTGATCGATTATGGAAATAAATTAATAGCAGATGGCTATACCTTAGGAACAGGCGGAAATTTAAGTACGTATATCCGACAAGATGAAGTGATGCTCATCACGCCTTCTGGAATCCCATTTGATAAAATCGAATTACCTGACATCGTGACTATGCGATTAGATGGCACGATCGTTCAAGGTCATCGTCGTCCTTCCAGTGAATGGCGAATGCACGGAATCATGTATGAAAAGCGGGAAGATCTGGACTATATCATCCATGGTCACACGATTTATTCCACTGCCCTAGCGGTCCTCAGACAACCATTGCCTGCATCACATTACATGATTGCTGTTGCCGGTAAAGATGTTCGTTGTGCAGACTATGCTTCATTTGGCACGGAAGAATTATCTCTAAATGCCTATGAAGCCATGAAAGATCGAAAAGCCGTTTTATTAGCAAATCATGGCGTTTTGACTGGTGGAAAGACAATGACTGAAGCCTTTGCCGTTTTAGAAGAATTAGAATATTGTTCAAAAGTCCATATCATAGCTTCAAGTGTTGGCAAACCAACCTTGATGTCCGAAGAAGAAATGGCAAATATGGCGATTCGTTTTAAAACATACGGACAAAAATAAGTTTCTTGTGGTACACTTTAGTCATGTTAGACCAGTGGTTAAGGAGGGATAGCCATGACTGAGTCACGAAAAGAACAAATCTTAACTTTGCTAAAAAAATATAAAAAATTAGATAACTCAGAACTGCAAAAACAGTTGTTTTGCTCTCCTTCGACTTTAAGGCGTGAATTAGTCGCACTTGAAAAAGATGGGATCATCCGTCGTTACCGTGGTGGTGTCGTTTTAGAAGTCGAACGAAATCACGTCATCTCAACAAATTATCGTGAAAATGTCATGGTTCAAGAAAAAGAAAAAATTGCGGAGATCGCTAGCACATTTATCGGACCAGGAATGAGTCTTTTTATTGACTCAAGTTCAACTGTGAAACAGCTGCTCCCCTATTTAGTTAAACTGTCAAATCTCGTTGTCATAACCAATGGCTTGAAAATCGCCTATGAGCTTTCTCAAGCTTGTACGGAAGATTCCAAAGTTTTTATGCTGGCGGGTGAAGTAATCAAGGATGCCGAGAGCGTTGTTGGGGACTATGGGAATTCTTTCTTAGACCTTTTTCAAATCGATTTATGTATTTTTAGTTCGACAGGAATTGATTTATCAGGGATCTATGAAGCTAATTTTGCTCAAGCCTTAGTGAAAAAGAAGGTAATGTCTAGAGGAGATAAAAGTTTGTTATTAGTCGACTATACAAAATTTGATAAAAAACATGCGTATAAATTTTCTGATTGGACCTCTTTTGAATACATCGTCACGGATCAACAACCAGCAGATGATTACTTACAACTTGCATTGAAACACGATACCGAATTTCTCTATTGATCGATCATTTTTGAGAGATCGTGACAGAGGTACCTAAACCTAAGTACGCAAAATAAACCAAAGAATCCAAAAAATAGATTTCCCTATTTTTGAAGTTCTTTGGTTTATTTTTTGTTTATATTCTCAGCATTTCTTACACGGGTATTGCAAGAAAAGCGTATTTATTCCCTAAAAGTAATTTTTGATTCTTGTATAGCTATAGACTGTACGCATTTATACTATTTGATTCGACTGTTTTTCCAGTCATCTCTTCAAAATCTTTTTTCATGATCTCCCAAGAAGTTTTGATATCCTCATCTAAGCCGAATAATCCGCTACGCCCAATAATATAAATATCTGGATTGGCTTGATCAATTCGCTTAAATGATTGACGGTTAGACGAACCATCCATTTCGATCAAATAATGATATCCTTTTTCTTGCCGTAATTGTCGTAATGCGGTGATTTTATCTAATGTACTTTCGATAAATCGTTGACCAGCAAATCCTGGATCAACTGTCATGATCGTTACTTTATCAACTAATTCGATATAAGGAAAAATCGTTTCAATTGGTGTTTCAGGGTTTAAGACTACTCCAGCTTTTAAGCCAGCATCATGGATTTGATCAATTAAACGAAAAGCTAAACCATCAAGTAATTCAGCATGCATACAAATCCACTCACATTTTTGTTGGATTAGTTGATTTACCCAAAAACTTTGATCGCTGACCATTAAATGAGCAGACATAGGTAATTGACTGATTTTACGTACTTCATCGATGAACCATGGCGATAATGTAATGTTCGGAACGTAATGGCCGTCCATGATATCGATATGGTAAGAATCAACATGTTCATTCAAAAATTCGATTTGTTCTTTGAATTTATCTAAATCCATCGTCATTAAGGATGGTGAAAAAGCTACTTTGCTCATTGAAAAAACTCCTTTATTCTATAATTTATCTACACTATAGCGACACCTTTTAACTAATTTGCTTTATCGCTTAAAAGATTTGAATGTCATCTAAACGAATGTCTTCCTCTTCTTTTTCTGGGACTGTTGTGACTTCCTCACCAACATCTTTCTTAATGATGGCTAAAACAACCGCTGTCACGATCACATTGACTAAAATGGCGATAACGCCTGCCCAAGGACGTGACATCGTTGGGATCATTAAAACGCCTCCAAAAGGAACCGTTGCATCTGCACCTAAGATCATAGTAGTCGCACCACCAGCAAAGCCCCCGATTGCAGTTGCTACAACCCCACGAACAATATCATTCATCACTAGCGGGATGACCCCTTCAACGATATTGATCACACCCATAGGAACTGCTGACTTTAAGGTTTCCACTTCAACCTTTGTATAAATGTTTTTGCGGAAA
The DNA here is from genome assembly GCF_051711145.1 of Enterococcus sp. DIV0691. NCBI lineage: Bacteria > Bacillati > Bacillota > Bacilli > Lactobacillales > Enterococcaceae > Enterococcus > Enterococcus sp. DIV0691. Next base: position 436,443 of record NZ_JBIOLY010000001.1, on the reverse strand, counting down.
AGTTTAGCTATGAAATAAGCCAAGCCAAAACCGATTGGTGTAGCGGTATTCACAAGTTGTAAAGCTGTAATAGGACCGTTCACGCCTTCTGCTTGCATCGTTAACACAAAAGCAAAAACTGTCTTGTTGATTGGTCCACCATAGTCAACACCACTTAGTAAACCGATCACTCCCCCAAAGATCAACAAGGAAGAGTTTCCTAATCCATCCAAGAAGTTCGTTAGTAAAGAAGTGAATGCTGCGACTGGAGCTCCAATCACATAGACCATCACTAATCCACCAATAAATGAAGCAACAAAAGGAATAATCAATGTTGGCATCAAGCCTTTTGCCCAATTTGGCACTTTGAAATATTTTAAAATTGCTAAAACAAGATAACCAGCTAGATAACCACCTAATATTCCACCAATAAACCCTGCACCGATCGCATTAGCTGTTAAACCAATAATAAAGCCAGGAGCAATACCAGGTTTTCCAGCAATCGAGTAAGAAATCCCCGTAGCAATCACGACTGGTAATAAGCCTAAACCAGCACCACCCATCGTTGCTAAGGCATCAAAAAATGAAAATTCGCCTTGCACCAAAGTTCCTTGGCTCGTTCCACCAAATGCCATCCCAATCGCAATCAGAAATCCCGCACCACACACAATGGGAATTAAATAAGAGATGGCAGTTAACAAATGCCCTTTCAGATTCAGCTTCTTTATCTTTTCCATCAGTCTTCCTCCTTATTTTTATGAAATACTTTGCTGTACTAACACTTCTTGCGCTTTTTCAATCAATTTATTGGGTGATTTCACCGCAATCTCAGTTGGTACTTGGATGATTCTTTTCCCTTCAAAGCGTTCTCGACCACTGATTTTCACGTCAACTGCTAAGATTACCAAATCTGCTTCCTTGATTTGTTCGGGCGTTAATTCATTTTCGATCCCGATGGTTCCTTGAGTTTCTACGTGCATCTCATGTCCTGCTTTTTTTGCCGCATTTTCTAGTTTCTCTTGGGCAATATAGGTGTGGGCAATCCCCACGGTACAAGCTGCTACTCCAACGATTTTCATCTTTTTATCCTCCTTTGATTTTTAGCTGAATGCTGCGACCACTTCATCTGCATCTTTTGCTTGGATCAATTGCTCGATTACTTCATCATTACCTAGTTTCCTAGCAAATAGTGAAAGTAACTTCAAGTGTTCTTGTGCCCCTTCGTTATCATCCCCCACTGCAAATAAAATAATTCCTTTGACTCCCTTACCATCTAATGATTCCCAAGGGATTTCATTTTCTGTAACACCGATTGCTACACCAATTCTATCTACATAAGGACTTTTCCCATGAGGAATGGCAATATAATTGCCGATCCCAGTTTGTCCTTCTTCTTCTCGTGCATAGATATCTGCCATGAAGCCATCTACATCTGTAATATAATGATTTTGCAATAACATCGTTGCCAATTCTTTGAGTACTTCATCTTTCGTTTCCCCCACTAAATTGGTCTTAATATTATTTGGATCAATGATTTTTGCTACTTCTACCATCAAATTTCACTCCTATTCTTTACTGTTTTACGACTTCCATGGCTTTCTCAATCAACTTATTTGGTGATTTGATCGCAATTTCAGTCGGTACTTGGATGATCCGCTTTCCTTCAAACCGTTCTCGACCACTGATTTTTACATCTACTGCTAAGATCACCAAATCTGCTTCTTTGATTTGTGCAGGCGTTAGTTCATTCTCGATCCCGATGGTTCCTTGGGTTTCTACGTGTATCTCATGCCCTGCTTTTTTAGCTGCATTTTCTAATTTTTCTTGAGCAATGTAGGTGTGGGCAATCCCCACGGTACAAGCTGCTACTCCAATGATTTTCATTTGTCATTTCTCCTTTCGTTTCCATCGATTGTTTCCAGTCTTTTTCCTTCTTTTAAAGTTTCGATTACTTGTTCATCTGCTAGTAGGCGCATGAAGTTTGCTATTTGACGCTTGGTTTCGATTTTTTCTTGCGGTGCCAGAAATACCGCAAGAATCAACTCGACTTGTTGGATTGCTGGGTTCCAGTGCGCAATTCTTTGTTCTAATGGCAAAATAATGACTTTTGTTGCTTTGACTAATTGATTTTCAATATGAGGTAGAAGTACCCCTTCATCAATTTGAATATCTCCAGTTTCCTCGCGTTCCAACAACGCTTGTACGATTTGTTCTTTTTTTATTCCCATTTCTGAATCGACTTGCTGTGCTAGCCATTCATAGACTTCATTTCGTGAATGGAATACTGTGGGAGGAACATATTCGAGCCAATCATCTTTCATTGTATATTTCCTCAATCTTTCGTTGGATTCTTAACTGATCATCTGCTGTTAACATGCCGCTAACAAGTAATGTACGTGCAGGCAGCGGATCTTTGATTCCAATGGTTGTTAAAATCAATTCAATTCCGGGATTTTTTTCTAATGCTGATTGGTAATTCTTGGTGGCAATCACATCAACGACCGCCAGTTCAGGAAACTTCTTATTGATTTTTGCTCTTAATAATTCTGAAGTACCGATCCCTGTAGTACACATGATCAGTGTTTGAATCGGTAGTTGCTGTGTTTCCAACATTCGTGCAAAATATAATGTGATAAAACCGATTTCATCTTGATTGATCAAAGGTAGCTGATACTTTTTGCTAACATCTTTAGAAACGACTGATACATTTTTATAAATCTCTTCATAGGTCAATTGAATTTGTTCTAACAATCCGTTTTTGACATGGATATGATTTTTTAACCGATTGAGCATTGGTTTGATGTGATTGGCTAGATCAACAAAAATCGCTTCATTCGCCACCTTGAGATTGATTTTGTCGCCCACCTCTTTCAGGTAATAAGAGGTAATTTCTGATACTTTATCTGGAAAAACCTGTTTCTTTTGCGTTGTTTTTTCCATCCGTGAGGATACTAGATATTGATACAAATAATAGACTTCGTTCATCGGTAAGCGAGTAACGAGATAACGTTCCACGTTTTGGATCACGATCATCGCCATCTCATAAATTGGACTTTCGTGGTCTAACGATTGAAGTTGCTCGGTAGATAACTCGATTTCTTTGATTTGGTAATTCGTCTTTCTGGAACGGCTGATCATGATGTACAGATGTGAAAAAATATTGACGTTATAAGGATAAGGGATTCCACCGCCTAATGTTTTTTCAATCAATTTCAATTGTTCTGATACAAACAACACATCGTAACGATTAAAATTCAGCTCTTTTGTGCGATTGATTTCATCAATATCAAGAATATTCATCCGCCAGATGACTTCGGCGATCCCTCGCCGAATATTTGTTTCTGATCCTTGGATCGCAAGCGTGCGATTTTTACGGATCAGTTCAAGATCAAACTTTTTTATTTTCTTAGCAATCTGCTTTTCATCATTGGCAATAGCAGAATCACCAACATAATAATCTCTGAACAGCTCAGTGATTTTAAGTGCTTTAGGTGAAACCATTAGCAATTCTTCCATTACTCGATCTTGACGTTCAGCAGGCGATAGCTCTACAGAGGGTTTATTCAGTTCATTGGTTTGTTCGATAAACTTCCCATAATCTAATTTGTACCCCCGACCTTTTTCGGCTAGGATCAAGTGACCGTTAGGAAATTCAAGATTGATTTTCTTTATCAAACGGTAAATTGTTTTGGTCGAAGTTTCTAATAGAATGGCTAGTTCTTCTGAAGTCATATAATCTTTTTGTTTTGATAACAAAAGGATCAACTTATTTTCTCGATTCATCTGACTAGTCATGTTTCATCCCCCCTGTGTATCTTTATCATAAGACACATTATTTATTTTGTTTCACTGGACTTTGTCCATTGCAACAGACATTTTGTATGCGTTTTCTTTAAATTCATTATCCGTTACTTACTTTTTACGAAAGCGTAAGAAAGATTTTGTTTATTATAGTCTTTTTTAACTTATTATGGGAAAAAATTACTCATTTTCAAACAATCCCAGGAACTCATAAGAATTTTAACAAAAAAAGAGAGTCTAGGACGTTTTCCTAGACTCTCTAATAAATAATGAATGGTGTACAAAATTACTTAGTGACTACTGTTGTGCTACCTTCTACTTCTTTATAGTACCTTTAATTTTCACGTCCATTCGTTTTTATCTCTTGGATCGTTGGTTCCACACCAGAATCAAACTTTCGCAATAAGTAAATTTTTCTGATATTCAAGACTAATGTTTTAATGACAGCATACACCGGAATACAAATCAACATTCCTAGAATCCCTGCGACACTGCCAGCACCGATCAACACTAAGATAATCGTTAATGGATGCATATTCATGTTTTTTCCAAATAACAACGGTTTGATTACATTTCCATCTAATTGTTGGATAACAAGGATCGAAAGCGCCATGTATAATGCTTGGAATGGCGAAACAAATAGACCAACGATCACTGCCGGGACAGCACCAATAAAAGGTCCCACATATGGAATAATATTGGTGATACCACAAAATACAGCTAACAATAAACTATATGGTTGTTTAAAGATGGTCATAGCAATAAAACTCATGATACCAATGATAACCGCATCAACGATCGTACTACTGATATATGCCGATAACGTCTCATTTAGTTCTTTGACCGTTTGACGTACTTCACCTCGAATCCCTTGTGGAAAGAATTTTGCTAAAGCATCGATAAATTTGTGTCCGTCTTTAAACATGAATAATAGAATAAAAGGCACGGTAAACAGTAAAACAAAAAACTGCATCATAAATGAAAAAACTTTAGAGACACTGCTGGATAAGCTTACCAATACAATATTGAACAAATTACTCAACGAAAGATTAGCCGAAGCTAATTGTTCTTCAATATTGAAATTTTTGATTTCCTCACGCTGTGCCAATTCATTGAGCCATTTACTTGTCTCTTCCGCATACATCGGCAAACTTTTAGTCAACTGGATCGTCTGTTCTGCCAATTGAGGAATTACATTCATTATCGCTAAAACCGCTAGTACGACTAGAACAACTAGCGTTAATATGTATCCATAAACCCTTGGGATTTTTCGTTTTTCCAAAAAAACAACGACCGGATCAAACATATAATAGAAAAATCCAGCAACCAACAATGGCAATAAAATCGCTGATAACATTTTTAACACTGGACTAAAGACATTTGGCATCTGTAAAATAAAATATACCCCAATGATCGTTAGTACCAACTCGACAGTCCAAAATAATAATTTTGAATTTTTAAACTTTTCTTGCATACCTCTCCTCCAACTCTTGATACTTTCATTTTATCATTTTATTAGAATTAAAGCGCTCTTTTCTGATAAACAGCTACAAAAATATTCTTTCTTTTTCTAATTACTAGTAGCTAATTTTCAAATTTAAGAAACTTCTAAGCTTAATGACTGAAATCAATATCTAAACAAATGCAAATAAATCAAAAAAAGACACCAAAAAACGCTCATTGGCTAAAATAGGAAATACTCTCTTAGCGAATGAGCGTTTTTTCTTTTGTAACCGACTCTTCATAAAACCAATGTGTGAAAAGCCTTATATTACCAACTGAAAGGAATTGTTTCATTGTGCCACACTAACTAAATGAAGCTTCATGATATTTTTATGGACAGATAACTCTTCAATGACATCTGCATACGTCATGTCCTTTGGTAAGTCAATTGTATAAATATTTTTATATACCCGATAATCCTCCACGAAATCCACGTCAAAATTTACGTCTTCAATGATAATTCCTCGTTGTTCAAAATACTCGGTCAAGAAATCTTTGGTTTCTTTCCGATGAATATATTGGATTTCTAGTTTTTTGGTCGTTGGTACGTGGATAATTTTTTTGACAACCGTTAATGCAATCACGATCCCGATAAAACTAATGATCGCAATCCAATAAAATCCCATACCAATGGCGATTCCTAGTCCAGCAATCGCCCACAGGGAAGCAGCTGTGGTTAGCCCGGTGACTGATTGTTTCGTCACAATGATCGTGCCAGCTCCTAAAAACCCAACGCCACTAACGACTTGTGCAATCAAACGTGCTTCATCTGAGCGAATCGTACCAACTAGTTCTGGGTATTCTAACGCATCACGTAACGCTTTACTTGCAATTTCCACTTGGATCAACGCAATGATACAAGCACCCATACATACTAAAATATGCGTCCGCATCCCTGCTGGACGATTTTTATATTGCCGTTCAAATCCAATCGCCCCGCCAAAGATCAATGCAATCCCTAGTCGTAAGATGATTTCTGGGACCGATAAGATCATCTCATCCATATAAATCCCCTCCAAACCAATATAGCATGTTTCGCAACTTCAAACAAAGCAAATCCCCCCATTGCTTTGTGCGACAGATTAAAAATCTTATTCGATCAAAAAAGGGAGCTGAAAACGAGCAGCCCCCCAAAATTTTTATTTATTCTTATAGTTTGCTTCCTGCTGCATCATCAATAATCACGATCACGTTGTCGTGTTCTTGTAAAGCACTTGCTGGCAAATCAGTGGTCATTGGTCCTTGAATCATTCTTTTGATTGCATCTGCTTTGTTTTCACCATAAGCAAGTAAGACAATCTCTTTTCCTTTTAAGATCGAACCAATCCCCATTGAGACAGCTTTTGTTGGAACATCTTCTGCCTTTTCAAAGAATCGTTTATTCGCATTAATCGTTGATTCTGTTAAGTCCACTACTGAAGTTGTGCCATCAAATGGTGCACCAGGTTCATTAAATCCGATATGTCCATTTTGACCAATTCCTAGAATTTGGATATCGATTGGATGTTGTTCAAGGATTTCATCGTATTCTTGACAAGCCGCTTCAAGATCAGCAGCTTTTCCATCTGGTACATATGATTCTTTAAATGGTTTTTTATCAAACAATTGGCTATTCATAAAATGACGGTAACTTTGATCATCTGAACCGCCTAGTCCAACGTACTCGTCTAAGTTTACAGAAGTCATGTCACTGAAATCCAGATCGCTTGAAGTCATTTCTTTGTATAAAGTAATTGGCGTACTACCTGTTGCAAGACCTAATACTTTTGCCCCATTTTCCATGCCTTTTTTAATAATTTCAAAAGCTTTTTTTCCGCCCTCTTCAGCATTTTTCACTCGAATGATTTCCATAACGACTACTCCTTTGTTTTTGGTATAGCCCAATTATAGCACGACTTGTCTTTTTTTACAATATTAGTATAGACCAAAACCGACGATTTTCGTTTTCTTGACAATCTTGTCCCTCGCATGTTAGGTTGCATAAGATAACCTATCGCATGTCCTTTAAACTGATACTTTTAGTATACGTTTTTTATAATTAAAACATTAAAGACCAAGAAATTTAGAAAACAATTGCTACTTCTCATTAACTGAGAAACGATTTTCTAAAAGACGAGCAACTTATTTAAAAATTTTAACTGACATGTTCTCCTAGATTCGTTCGATCATGTCGAATGATCCTATAGTATGTTGAACAACTTCAGATCAGCTTTTTTATTTGTTTTGCTTTCTTCTATTAGTCTTCTTAACATGCATAACATTATTAGAAAGGAACAGAACATGAGTCTTTTAACATTAACAAATATCACGCAACAATTTGGAGATAAAATCTTATATGAAAATGTACAACTCCAAGTCAATGCTGGAGAACATCTAGGATTGATCGGACAAAATGGAGCTGGCAAAAGTACGTTGATCAAGATCATCACAGGAGAAATTCTACCAGACGATGGACAAGTCCATTGGCAAAAAAATATCCATAGAGGCTATTTAGATCAATATGTAGCGGTGGATGAAACATTAACCATCGAAGAATTTTTAAAAACAGCCTATTCTGATGAATTTAAAAAAGAAGCATTGATTACCCAACTTTATCAAGAATATAGCGAAACAATGGAAGAGGCATTACTCGAAAAAGCGGGAAAGCTTCAAACAGAATTAGACCAAGGAGTATTCTATCAAATTGATACCTTAGTCGCTGAGATGAGTAGTGGTCTAGGCATTGATGTTTTAGGATTGTCCACTCCTCTAAAAAAACTGAGTGGCGGACAGCGTTCTAAAGTGATTTTGGCAAAATTACTCTTAGAAAATCCCGATGTTCTGATCTTAGATGAACCAACCAATCACTTAGATGACCAACATATCCAATGGCTTACTCAATTTTTACAATCATTCGAGGGCGCTTATATCGTGATTTCTCATGACCAAGAATTTTTAGATAAAATCACAACCCATATCGCTGACATAGAATTTGGTAAAATCACCAAATATACGGGGCACTTAAAACAAGCATTACGACAAAAAGAACAAAACCGTGAAAGTTATCTACGCCAATTCCATGCCCAACAAAAGCACATCGAAAAAACCGAAGCTTATATCCGAAAATATAAAGCTGGTTCTCGCTCTACCATGGCAAAAAGTCGCCAAAAACAATTAGATAAAATTGAGCGATTGACTCCGCCTGCCTCAACAGCTAAGCCAATCTTTGATTTTCCTTATTCTCCGATCGTAACGACATTGGCTGTTGAAACGACCGATTTAGTTATTGGGTATGACCGACCTTTGCTTTCGCCGATCAACCTAACCATCCGCTTTGGTGAAAAAGTGGCGATTCGTGGATTTAATGGTATTGGTAAATCCACACTTTTGAAAACCTTGATTGGTGAAATCGAACAACTAGCCGGCGAATATCACTTTCCCGACAACACAGCGATCAATTATTTCTCACAAGATCTCATTTGGGAAAAACCTTTAGAAACACCCTTACAATATCTAGGCGCACAGTTTCCTAAAGCAACCGTTAAAGAATTAAGAAGACAACTAGCCAAATCTGGTTTAGTCAATCAACTAGCTAGTGAACCACTTTCTACTCTTAGCGGTGGTGAACAAACCAAAGTAAAATTGGCACAACTCACGATGAACCAAGGAAACTTATTAATTCTTGATGAACCAACGAATCATATCGATCATGAAACAAAAGATAGCTTACAAACCGGTATCAAGCATTTTCCTGGGACGGTAATCATCGTCTCTCATGAACAAGAATTTTACCAGGATTTAGTCGATCGAGTCATTGAAATCGAGGGATAAAATTGACTAAATTCTCTAAAAATAGATTATGTACAGCCTTTAACACCAGCCTGTCTCCTCTACACAAGAACCCTTGTGTGGATGGGGCTATTGCTGTTTCGCTCATCGTTTTTTACAATCTTTTCTTTTTTCTTAAGTGTTCAGGTAAACATCGCCCCAATTTAGAACCGTAAAAAAAAACGGTAGTCTTATTAAGTGTCTATTGTATCTTCATTCGCCAAAGTTCGAAGATGGTTACTTTTTTCTACATGGTCAATTATTAGCAAAACCAACGTCGTAAAAGCGGTGAGTAATCTAACTTTCTCTAAAATGGAAATTACTACTTTGCCCGTTATCTCCTACTAAATAAACATCCCTATCACTTCCACCACTTCAATCCATGTCAACAAATCGCATTGTTCAATTTTTTCAATATTTCTTGTGGTGTAATCAACCGATCTTAATTTGTGTGTAGCTACTTCACCCACTATTTTCTGCGAGTCTTTTATTTCAATATATGTTGCAAAGTTCCTCTTTGTAGAAGTGATAGGACAAACTAAGCAAAAACCTGTACGCTCATTAAACTCGTCTCTACTAACTACTAACGCAGGTCTACGCTTTCTTATCTCTTTACCTTTAGAAGGGTCAAAGTCGATCCAAATAATATCCTTTTGTTTTGGATATTTCCTCTAGTATTCCTCGCCTTCAAGTTTCATGCTATCCCATTCGGATTCTTCGGCTGTAATCGATTCTTTAAAACCTTCCCAAGCCTTTTCGTTTTTAAAAATATCTTCTTTCTTAGGTTTCAATATATACGCTTCTCCTACTTTCAAAATAGTAAATATTTCTCCCACTTTTGGAGATATATCCTTCGGGAAAATTGTTCCCACAGAATTACCTATTTTTCTTGCTACTGTTTCCATATCTTTCATCTCCAATCCTTTTGCTAAATTAAGTTAAACTCAGTTTAACGAAATTATCAAAACATATCTTTTAAGTGAATAGATTTTTATGGAAACAACTCATTTTCATATGAAAATGTTATACAAATTAAATATAAAAATTTCTAAGTAGTCTACTGAATATTTTTTTGGATCTTTCATAATATAACTGGTACTAAACAAAGTGATTTTATACTATTGAACGTATCCATATTATTTTTTCGTTGGAAGTTGCACGAAATTTTCTAATAACTGCGGTTGATCACGAAATCAGTTATAGAAACTCCCAAATAAAATAGGATAGAAGTATATTAAAAAAGTAAGCGAAGGAATCGAAAAACGACTTTCGAATCCTTCAGCTTACTTTTCAAGTTGGACACTTCTATCATGACCGCTTTTGAAAAATGATGTATTGACAAATATAGGCACATAATTGAAAGGCTAAACCAGTAAGTGTCACACCGAGCCAACCAAATTGTTGCCACATCGTTGTGCCTAGTAATGAACCAGTAGCACCACCAATAAAATACATAAACATAAACACTGTATTATTCCGATTACTTGCTGCTTCGCCTAGTCCTTGTACTCGTGTCTGATTTGCCACTTGCCCAAATTGATTCCCGACATCTAACAGAATAATTGCCACTAACAAAACGACTAAATGACTCCCTGCAACTAATAAAGCAACAAAACTGAGCGTTTGCATCGCAAGTCCCATTCCGACAATCTTTCTCTCGGAATAAGAATCAGACAACCGGCCAACAATCGGTGCAGCTACTGCTCCTGATAGTCCAAAAATCGCCAAAATTCCTGCTTCAAATGTTCCCCAATGGTACACCGGACTACTGATATAAAAAATCAATGTTGACCAAAAAATCGAAAAAGTTCCAAACATAAAAAAGCCACTAATAGACGCTTCTCTCAATAAGCGTTGTGTTTTCACTAAATAAGGTAAACTTTTTAAGGAATCAAGATACGATACAGATGAAGTTGTTTTTATTTGCGTTCTTGGCATTTTCCAATACAATAATCCGGTCAAGATAGCCACTAACACTAAAGCAAAAAGATAAATCATCCGCCAAGAAAAGAGGCTTGCTACAATGCCCGAAACCGTCCGTGAAAGTAAGATCCCCACTAATAAACCGCTTAACAAGGTCCCCATCACTTTTCCTCTAGCCTTGGGCCCTGCCAATACTGCTCCATAGGGAATAATGATTTGGGGCACGATCGATAATAAGCCGATCAAAAAAGAAGCACACGCAAATAACGTAAATGACGGTGCAAAAAAGGCCGCTAATAATGAAATCGCAGAGAGTGCAGCCATTCGGATAATCAGCTTCGGACGATCGACTACATCCCCTAATGGCACCAAAAACAACAAACCTAACGCATAACCAAGTTGAGTCAACATCGTCAAAATACCAATTGCACTTGTGCTAACCGATAAACTGGCTGCCACTTTCGTACCAATCGGTTGGATATAATACATATTCGCTACTACCACGCCACAAGTAATTGATAAGAGCAAAATCAGTGAAGAAGTTAACGTCGTTTTTTCATTTTTATCCATTTATTTCCCTCATTTCCTTTATTAGTTTACAACTTCTTAGAAAGATTGGGAATAGGAAAGTTCAGTGTTTTACTACTTTATGAAACATAAGTTATCGTGAAATTAAAATAAAAATGAATCTTAAAAGTATAGAACGAAATCAAAGGGATATTTCTTTTAATCATTGATAATATCAATTATTTTACATGTCGTTTTCTACGATCCTTGTAAATAATTACCACTAGAAGTGTCAAAATAAGGACACTAGCTACTAACAACAAAGCCATCTTACTATAGCCATGAAATAACGCTTCGCCTCCACAAGCATAAAGAATCGAGGAAGGAATCACGCCAATCACGATTGATAAAATGATGTCACGAATTTGTAGATTTAACGTCATCGCTGCAAAGTTGATAACGGAAGAAGGGATCACAGGAACCATGTACCCCACCATTACGCCAATTTTGGGATGTTTCATATTGCGGATCGCAGTTACCCAGCGATTGGATTTTTTTGAATGATCAAACAGCTTTAAATGTTGCATTAAAAAAATCGATAACATATTCCCAAAAGCATTACCAGAGACATTGATTAAAGTTCCTAGCAACGGACCATAGCTTAAACCTACCAATACACCGATGACAGAAGTAGGGATACCTGGAACAGCACACATCACGCTGATCAGTAATATCAAAAAGAGCGCTGTCCGAAAGCCATGTGATCGAATCTGATCCAGTAATGCTTGTCGACTGGTCTTGGGATCCAAAAACATTTGGATATCCGTCTGATACTCCAAATATAAACGATAACCAATAAATAGAATCAAAAGGAGTCCAATAATGATTAAGAAAACACGTAGTTTTTTTGTTTTCATTTTTTCACCTGCCTAAAATAATCCATCTTCTATTAGAGTATCACAAAAATAACTATGAGTCTTTTTTATTCATTTTACGCTTTTTATCACATTGGTAATTATTCAGAAGTATGAGAAAAAGAGTCTGGGGAATCACTTTAAAAACGGGTAAACGGTATTCAAAGAGCTGCCCTTAGGCGATAAGTCAAAAAATCTCAAAACATGGGCAGCTGTTTCAAAAAATTCTTTCTTATTATCATTGGAGCTACCCGATGCTTTCACAACTTCATTTTCGCGGTATTCCAAATTCTATCAGAAAATAAGCCGAAGAACACCAAAAATAGGGGATGCTATTTTTGGATTCTCCGGCTTATTTCTCAGAGCTAGACACTTCTGTCACAGTCTCTTCTGTTCATTTATTTTCCTTTTTTATGTGTTTGAAAAAGTCTTTTTTTTATCGTTAATCTGGCAAAGAAAATAGCCAAAAGGATTCCTAAGATAATTAGATAGGGTATGAATGTAAGTGTTATTTCTTCTAACCCAAAATGATCGAATATTTTTTTTAATAAATAATCACTCAAAAAAACGAGGAAAAGCACACGAAACGTTCCCCAAGCTTTAGCATTTGGTAGCATCTCAACCATACCGACAACAACAATAGGTACTCTAAAATAAATTTCATTGAGAGTAAATGAGTGATGCCCTTTCAAAATGAATTCTACACTTCCTATTAAAATAAACAATACAAGAAATACACCTATTATATATCTGGAATCGAACTTTTTCATCATTACACCTTACTTACATTGTTTTATATTCTGTTCCAATAAAAACAGTCTGCGAATCATTCCACATTTCCCGAACGTATAATCCAATCCAACCGTTCCCATTTGTATCTAGTGCTGCTCTCCAGTTCTTAATCTATCATGATATCTGGCGGGCTATGAGTTGGCAATATGCTGAAAAATAAACGACAATGGTCTTTCTCGGCTTCAATTACAATGATAACATACGCAAAAGAACGAAATAATAGATATTTAAGACTTCGAGACCGCTAAAACAACCTCTCATTCCTGCCTCACTATCATCCCACTCCTAAAAAATGAGCTTTTTCTTTCGGAAAATCTTTAATGTTGGAATAAAAAATAACACCTAATCATTAGCTGATTAAGTACTATTACCAAATATCTAAGTACAAAATATCTAATGCGTGTTTACCGTCTTCTGAAAGATTATAGTTCTCATCAAAGGATTGAAGGATATGAAAATCTTCAATTTTATCGTAAATCTGCACAACTTCATCATCCGTATAATTACGATCTTGAATAATGACGTTTAATTTAGTTTTCAAAAACTGGATGTCTGCAGGGCTTAGCATTTTATAAAGTTCCATCTTTTACTCCTTATTTCTTTTTTAGAGACATTGGATAGACTGTCATCCTTCAAACATTATCAATCACATAAATTATAGAGCTATAATCATAACCACCCTTCAAAAGGGTGGTTTGCACTAGGGCTATAAGCCCTTTACACCGGCCAGCGCCTAAAGACGCTGGCTTTCTCATTTCATGTTCAAGCCATATTGCCTTTGCCACTTTTGCTCACCTTTAAAAAGGTGGTTGTATTACTCTTTAACCCTTGAAAGGGTCTTCATATTCTCGTACGCTCAATTTATCTAGTGCTATATCATGTTTCTCTTGTTCTTGAATGTATTTTCTTATGGTCGCTTCATTCAGTCCCACTGTACTTACATAATAGCCTTCTGCCCAAAAATGTCGATTCCCAAACTTATATTTTAAATTCGCATGTTTGTCAAAAATCATTAACGCACTTTTTCCTTTTAGATAGCCCATAAAACTGGATACACTCATTTTTGGTGGAATACTCAATAACAGATGAACGTGATCTGGCATCATATGTCCTTCTAATATTTCTACCCCCTTATATTTGCATAACCGTTTAATAATCTCTTGAATGCTTGCTCGATATTGATTATAGATGATTTTTCTTCTATACTTTGGTGTGAATACAATGTGGTATTTACATAGCCACTTTGTATGGGCTAAACTATTTGCTTTATTAGCCAATTTCTATCCCTTCCTTTCGTTATCAATATGACCTGAACAATCATATTTTAACGATATGAAGGGCTTTTTGGTAGAACCATTTATTCCCCACCCGCATAGCAGGTGGTTTTATGTTTCACTCGCTTTGCGAGTGAAACTAGGTCTAAAGACAATAATAAAAAAGCATTGAAACCCTATTGTATCAAGGGTCTCAATGCCTACTAATTTCGAAAAATTATTTAACAGTTACAGATGCGCCAACTTCTTCAAGTTTAGCTTTTAATTCTTCAGCTTCTTCTTTAGATACGCCTTCTTTAACTGGTGCAGGAGCTCCGTCAACTACAGCTTTAGCTTCTTTCAAGCCTAAGCCAGTTGCTTCACGAACTGCTTTGATAACTTTAACTTTTTGGTCTCCAGCTGCAGTTAATTCTACAGTGAATTCTGTTTGTTCTTCAGCAGCAGCAGCGCCACCAGCAGCAACTGCAGCTACAGGAGCAGCAGCAGATACGCCAAATTCTTCTTCAATAGCTTTAACTAAGTCGTTAAGTTCTAGGATAGTTGCTTCTTTTAACTCAGCAACAATGTTTTCAATGTTCATTGCCATTATAATTTCCTCCGTTTTAGATGTTCGTATTTTTATTTATGCTATGCGGCTATTAAGCTGCATCTCCATCTTCTTTGTCTGCCACTGCTTTGACAGCGTAAGCCACGTTGCGGACTGGCGCTTGTAGTACAGATAGCAACATAGATAGAAGTCCTTCGCGGTTTGGCAATTTTGCCAATGCTGTGATTTCTTCCAATGAAGATACTTTACCTTCGATGATACCGCCTTTGATTTCTAATGCTTTTGCTTCTTTAGCAAATTCGTCCATGATTTTCGCTGGTGCTACAACGTCTTCGTTACTAAATGCAACGGCTGTAGGTCCAGTGAATACTTCGTCTAAGCCT
Source organism: Enterococcus sp. DIV0691 (assembly GCF_051711145.1). NCBI lineage: Bacteria > Bacillati > Bacillota > Bacilli > Lactobacillales > Enterococcaceae > Enterococcus > Enterococcus sp. DIV0691. Next base: position 421,013 of record NZ_JBIOLY010000001.1, on the reverse strand, counting down.
TCTAATCCAGCTTTTTTAGCGGCACGTGAAAGGATTGAGTTTTTGATAACTTTCATTTCTACGTTTGCATCACGAAGTTGTTTACGTAAACGAGTCACTTCATCAACAGTTAAACCACGGTAGTCAACTACGACTACAGAAGCTGCTGCTGTAAATTTTTCGCTCACTTCATCAACGATTGCTGCTTTTTTTGCGATAATTGCTTCACTCATTTTTGAGTTTCACCTCCTGAATTTTGATGGAAGAGTTTTTACACTTGATCATTGACCAAGTATTGTTCATCATCTACTCACTTCGTTCTTAGTGATTCACAATAAAAAAACTCTATGCCACCGTAGACATAGAGGGACTATTGAAAGTATTCAATAAACGTCCTCGGTAGGAAATTAAGGCTACGCCACCTACTGTCTTCGGTACAAGTTAATTATTAACCTCAACTAGCTTAGCATGCTAAACTAGTTGAGTCAAGAATTATTTTTCAGTTGGATCAATCAACGTTCTAATTCAAGAATTAGAAAGAAGCTTGGTCTACATGGATACCAGGTCCAAATGTTGTTGTAACTGTGATATTTTTCATGTATTGACCTTTAGCTGCTGATGGTTTAGCTTTCACTAATACATCATGGATTGTTGCAAAGTTTTCAACTAATTTTTCATTGTCGAATGATACTTTACCGATTGGTACATGGATGTTTCCAGCTTTGTCTACGCGGTAAGTAACTTTACCAGCTTTTACTTCGTTAACAGCTTTTGTTACGTCCATTGTTACAGTACCTGTTTTAGGGTTTGGCATTAAGCCTTTAGGTCCTAAAACACGTCCTAGACGACCAACAGTTGCCATCATATCAGGTGTAGCAACAACTACGTCAAAGTCAAACCATCCGTTTTGGATTTTTTGAACCATGTCGTCGTCACCAACGAAATCTGCACCAGCTGCTTCAGCTTCTTTTGCTTTGTCTCCTTTAGCAAAAACTAAAACAGTTTGTGTTTTACCAGTTCCGTTTGGTAATACTACAGCACCACGAATTTGTTGGTCTGCTTTTTTAGGGTCTACGTTCAAACGGTATGCAACTTCAACAGTCGCGTCAAATTTTGCAATGTTTGTTTCTTTTGCTAAAGCTACAGCCTCGGCAACAGGATAAACTTTACTTGAATCAACTTTTTTTAATGCGTCTTGCATTTTTTTGCTCTTTTTAGCCATTTTGGTTCCTCCTTGATTGTGGTTATAACGGTTGTACCTCCCACGTGTTCTATATCTTTCAATACAGAGCCAACTGAGAAGCTACTTTCTTAGGGTGTAGCGATTATTCTACAGTGATCCCCATGCTTCGTGCAGTTCCTTCAACCATGCGCATAGCTGCTTCGATATCAGCTGCGTTTAGGTCTTCCATTTTTAATTCAGCGATTTCTTTTACTTGATCGCTAGAAACTTTAGCAACTTTAGTTTTGTTTGGTTCGCCTGAACCTTTATCGATTTTTGCAGCTTTTTTCAATAATACTGCAGCTGGTGGTGTTTTTGTAACGAATGTGAATGAACGGTCTTCGTATACAGAAATAACAACCGGAATGATTAAACCTGCTTGATCAGCTGTACGAGCGTTGAATTCTTTAGTGAATCCCATGATATTGATACCCGCTTGACCTAGTGCAGGACCTACTGGTGGAGCTGGAGTTGCTTTACCTGCAGGAATTTGCAATTTAACGATTTTTTCTACTTTCTTTGCCACGAGACATACCTCCTTAAGTCCGTGATGTGGTTAATTGGAGATGCATATTTCTCCTCCCACGTTTTCACTCATAATCCTTCGATTATCAGTCAAAATAATGCATATGACAATGCACACTGATACAGTATAGCAAATATATTCTTTTTTTCAAGATTTTTTTCTGATAAATGTTTAATTTATTGCTTGAACCTCTAAAAAAAAACTAAAAATCAACAGGAAGTCCACCTCATCTTCCTTCTTTTGTGATACACTTACGCTGAAAAGAAAACAAGCGAAAATACATAAGGTATCACTACCGCTCACTCATTAGTAATTTAGAAATTTCTGCTTTCTTCTATTTAAAAATATAAAAATATTGTTCGATATATTTTCATAGCTATCATTGATGCGTTTCCTAGATTAATGCACGCTTGTGAAATATTTATTTAATTTAACTAATGTAGTTTATGGTTCAAAAATGATGAGGAAACGAGTAAGTGAGCTATACACAGTTCACTTACTTTTGCTGGGGTGTTTATCTATTTTAAAGAGGTGGAAAAATGAAAGAATTAAGATATCGTAGTGTTTTTGACATTATTGGTCCAGTCATGATCGGTCCAAGCAGCTCTCACACTGCTGGAGCTGCTCGAATCGGCAAAATCGTCCGTAGTATTTTTGGGGAACAACCAGATTCTGTGGATATCTATCTTTATGAATCATTTGCAAAAACCTATCGGGGACACGGAACAGACATCGCCTTAGTTGGTGGTTTGTTAGGCATGGAACCAGATGATGAGCGTCTGGCAGATTCACTGCAGTTAGCTTATGAAGCAGGAATGGAAGTTCTCTTTGTGCCTAAGGGTGAAAAAGCAGAGCATCCTAACTCCGTTAAACTATTGTTGAAAAAAGGAAAACGGAAACTTTCAGTCACTGGTATCTCGATTGGTGGCGGAAATATCCAAATCTCGGAATTAAACGGCTTCAAAATCTCATTAAGCATGGGAACACCGACCTTTATCATCGTTCATCAAGATGTACCTGGGATGATTGCTAAAGTAACGAATATCCTTTCAGAAACAAATACAAATATCGGTACAATGACTGTTACACGAGAATCAAAGGGTGAAAATGCCATTATGATTATCGAAGTAGATGATCCACAAGTAGATGACACTATAAGTAAACTGACGCAATTACCGAAGATCGACAGCGTTAATTATTTTGATTAAAGGAGGAAGAAAGATGTTTTTCTCTATTGAAGAGTTGGTTCGCCAAGCAGAAAATTATCCTAGTGTCGCAGAATTAATGATTGCTGTTGAAATGGAAATGAGTGGTCGTCCACGGGAACAAATCATTGCAATCATGGAAAAAAACCTCAGTGTCATGGAACAATCCATCACTGAAGGAAACGAAGGTGTAACGTCTGTGACTGGAATCACTGGCGGTGATGCCCAAAAACTAGCTCGTTACTTAAAAGAAGCCGACTTTTTAAGTGGTGAAACCATTTTGTCAGCAGTCCGCAACGCTATCGCTGTCAACGAAGTAAATGCAAAAATGGGGTTGATTTGTGCCACCCCTACAGCAGGAAGCGCTGGTGTTGTACCTGGTGTCCTCATGGCTGTCCGTGACCGATTGTCTTTGACCCACGAACAACAGATTGAGTTTCTTTTTACCGCTGGTGCCTTTGGATTAGTCATTGCCAATAACGCCTCCATCAGTGGTGCAGAAGGCGGATGCCAGGCAGAAGTTGGTTCAGCAAGTGCAATGGCCGCTGCCGCCCTAGTCTGTGCAAAAAATGGCACGCCCCATCAAGCAGCCCAAGCTATCGCAATTACGCTGAAAAACATGATGGGTCTGATTTGTGATCCTGTCGCAGGCCTCGTTGAAGTCCCTTGTGTTAAAAGAAACGCCCTCGGCTCTTCTCAGGCATTCATCTCGGCAGATATGGCCCTAGCAGGAATCGAAAGTGTCATCCCACCAGATGAAGTCGTCGCAGCGATGTATCAAGTAGGTCGTCAGATGCCAGCCATCTTTAAAGAAACGGCTGAAGGTGGTTTGGCGGTTACACCGACAGCAAAACGTTTAACAGCCGAACTCTTGAATCACTAACAATAGTTTCCTTATAAAAAATGAATAGTTATTTGTTTCATGTGAGGGTGTGTTGATTTCCCTCATCTTGAGCAATAAAAAGAGGCTCTTTTAAAATCGTTTTTCGCATTTTAAAAGAGCCTTTTTTTATTGTCAAAGAGTATTTCTATTTATAAGCCATCGTAAAAACACATGATTTACACCACCTTGCTCATGTTTGCTCATTATAGAAGAACTTTTTTTCTTTTTTTTGGAAAAATAAGGTGTTAGAGAACATTCATTTTCAAATAAAACGCTTTCTTTATTTTGTACACTTGTGGTATCAAACTAAAGGAGTGATAAAAAATGAAAAACAAAAAATTAACTTGGGGCTGTTGGTGGCTTGTCCTCTCTCTTTTGTTTACCACGATACTTCCGCCTAGCATCACGGCTTTTGCTACAGAACAAACACTTCAAGCCGCACGTAAAGAAGCGACAGTGCCTTTCACGTTGCCTAATACGCTTTCGCCACTCGAAGAACCACAAAAAATAGCAGAAATAGAAAAACTTACCTTTCAAAAAGGCTTCTCTTCGTTAACGAGTCAGCGAAACGTATTTGATAATTTGATCTTAAATGACTACTTAGATTTAATGTATGGCCCAGCGTTCCTACCGTTAAGTACTCGTTTCAATCTCGCACCGATCGCACCAATTATTCAAGCGGTCACCTTAGCAGAGTTTACTACCCCGTATCTCAAACCCGGTGCACAAGAAACCGCCCTTAGTCAAGCTTATCGTCTCACACAAAAGAAGTTGTTACGACATACCCTTGCTGTTTTTGACGAAATCATTGATCATCCAGAAAATCCTACCGATTTAGACGAATTTAGCAAAATGGAAATGGCTAGCTGGATTGCTTTACAAAACCAATTTATCGATTACTTAAATGTCAGTCCCGATCTGTCAGGCTATCAACTCATCAAAACCAAAGAAAAATTGACTTTTCGACCAAAAACAACTGATGGACAAAGTTTATTAGTTTATCTAGAGAATTCGATCAATAATTACTACCCCGGGAACATCAAAATTCCACCTAGGATCGGCTCATTACAAGAAATCACGTTTGTTCCTTCGATGTGGACCGATAAGCAAGTGAATGCTACTTTTGCATTTACTGCCTATGATCATGAGAAACAAACCTACAATAACTACAGTTCTAATACGATCAATATTGCCATCGAAACAGATTTTGATACCTTCCTTAACCAAATGGACACACCTGAGACCGTACTACAGTTCTTTTTGAATCATGCAACCGTTCAAATAGGTGCGATCCCACCAACCGATGTCGATACCGTCAATCGGACAGGAAAAGACATCACTGGAGCAATGATCAAGGAACGTGACCAGCTGATCAGCCAATTTCCAGAAACATTTTATACTAATTTCTTCCGAATCGTTGCACAAGCCAATGGGCAGGATTTAGTACTCAATCGAGAGGGCGCATTTGTTTATCGCGGGACACAAACCGTTGTGCCGATGGAACAAATTACCATCGGCTATAACCAACAAGTCATCTATTCTTTACGGAAAGTCCAGAAATTTTTTGGTATTTACGCTACATACTACGCATTAGCTGATGGTCTTTATGACGAGGAACGAACCGACGCCTTACCTAAAACCTTAAATGACGACACGGTAAATGTCTTAGAAGAAATTGGTGGCAACGTCTTAAAGAACCTACCGAATTACGAAAATACCGAATTGCGCATCAAGCAATCTGAGATGAAAATTGAACCACTGGATGTGCTTTTAGTGGCCATGTGTTTGCCGTGGAGTGAGATGCGTTCCTTATTGACCACGGTCGAACGAGGAGAACTCATCGGTGCTGTTGAAGTCGAAGAAGCACAAGCCAAAACCATTTTAGCAGCAGAAGAAGAAATCCTTCTCAAAGGGTGCCCAAATAAAGGCATCGTAGAAAAGATCCAACCGACGAAATATTTTAAACGAAAAACTCTCAATCATCTAGCGGGTGAGGTCAAACCAGGCAAAGATGGTGTTCCTAATCTGTCAGGTGCGCATTCAAGACACCCAGATTTTTATAGAAAAGAAAGCGGCATTATCTACGAACCAATCGGAGAAGTAAAAAAAGGTATGCCTTATGAAGCGAAAGTAAAATACGCAGGAAAATATAAAGAAGCTAATTCTACTGTCTTTCCCGATGATTGGGATGCAGAAAAAATCATGAAAGAAGTCGAACAAATCATTTCCGAAACGACCTTTAATGGCACCGGAAATAAACCATTCAGCGGAAAAGCAAGCAACGGTCTTTTTGAGATCCAAGGTCATGTTAACATCAAAGAAAATGGAAAAATAACGATTTCCACCGTCTATCCTCTTGTAAAAAAATAGAAAAAAGTTGGGACTTTGCTTACTCTAAGTCCCAACTTTTTTGATAGCGCCTTATTTCTGTTTGAAATTCTGCAGGAGTATATAGATGTCGCCAATAATACTTATTATAAATTTTAAACGTATGAAGGATTTTTAGGATTTCTGCCGTCAATTCTTGAGATAGTCCTAAGTATTCCGTGCTAGGGATTCCTCCTCGAAAATAGTCCCCATGGTACCCATAACCTAAGGAATAAGGGGTTGAAGCATATAAGATCGTATCCTCATAATAGACGGTATACTCTGTATCTGCTAGCCCCGCTCGTGGATCATCAGAATCATCCTCTTCTGGATCAAAAGGACACTCGGATAAAAACAGCCCATCTTCTGGGCCAAAATCAATAAAGTCCTCATGGTAGACCACGGACAAGTGCGGATCAAGCTCAGCTAATTCTTGAGCCATTTGTTCTGTGGTTCGTCGGACAAATTCAGGGTCTCGTTGTTTTGGATCAATAAAAAGGAGTGTGCGCGCCTCGTTATTTGTTTTTTCGGGGATCAAGGATACTCTACTATTGATTTTATTGATTTCTGCTTGAAATTGGGTTACTGAATAAAGATCCCGCCAGTAATGAAGATTTTGGATCTGATAATCATGGATGAGCGATAAAATCTCAGGATCAATACGTCTCATCAAAGACCAAAAGGGATCTTTATCTCTCCCTTTTCTTGTATAAGTTTTATCTATGACCTCACTATACGGTGTGATCACATAAATAGGAAACCCATTTAATCTCAAAACATATTCATAGTAAACAAAGTGTTCCATTGGGTGATTCGGCACTCGTGGATCCCAATAAAGCGGAGCTAATTGAGGAAACACTTCAGGACCGTAATCAACAAAATCATCAAAATGTTCTAGTGTTAATCGTTCATCAATTGCTTGAAATTTTTTAGTTAGCTTTACAGTCATTTCTTGGATGGCTTTTTGTGGTCTTCGTTGAGGATCAGGGAAAAAAACTCTCATGCTCATTCACTCCTTTCGCTAGCTTCTATCTTTTATTATTTCATAGAAAATGCTGAAACACGGGTACATTTTTCCTTATTTTTCGAAAAAAAAGTTTCTTAGAGGCTGAGCTTAAAATGTTGATTATCCAAAGATAAGCAGAAAGTTCTCGAAGGTGCTCCTTTTGTATCTCTGTTTATTCGTTTTTATCCATGCTAAAGAACTGTTTACTCTAAGTCCCAACTTTTTTGATAGCGTCTTATTTCTGTTTGAAAATCTGCAGGAGTATATAAATGTCGCCAATAATAGTAGTTATAAAGGCTAAATTTATTCATTATTCTTAGGATTTCTTCCGTAAATTCTTGAGATAGTCCTAAGTATTCCCTGCTAGGGATTCCTCCTCTAAAATAGTCCCCATGGTACCCATAACCTAAGGAATAAGGGGTTGAAGCATATAAAATCGTATCCTCATAATAGACGGTATACTCTGTATCTGCTAGCCCCGCTCGTGGATCATCAGGATCATCCTCTTCTGGATCAAAAGGACACTCGGATAAAAACAGCCCATCTTCTGGGCCAAAATCAATAAAGTCCTCATGGTAGACCACGGACAAGTGCGGATCAAGCTCAGCTAATTCTTGAGCCATTTGTTCTGTGGTTCGTCGGACAAATTCAGGGTCTCGTTGTTTTGGATCAATAAAAAGGAGTGTGCGCGCCTCGTTATTTGTTTTTTCGGGGATCAAGGATACTCTACTATTGATTTTATTGATTTCTGCTTGAAATTGGGTTACTGAATAAAGATCCCGCCAGTAATGAAGATTTTGGATCTGATAATCATGGATGAGCGATAAAATCTCAGGATCAATACGTCTCATCAAAGACCAAAAGGGATCTTTATCTCTCCCTTTTCTCGTATAAGTTTTATCTATGACCTCACTATACGGTGTGATCACATAAATAGGAAACCCATTTAATCTCAAAACATATTCATAGTAAACAAAGTGTTCCATTGGATGATTCGGCACTCGTGGATCCCAATAAAGTGGAGCTAATTGGGGAAACACTTCTGGGCCATAATCAACAAAATCATCAAAATGTTCTAGTGTTAATCGTTCATCAATTGCTTGGAATTGCTTGGTTAATTTAGCAGTCATTTCTTGAATATCTTTTTGTGGTCTTCGTTGAGGATCAGGGAAAAAAACTCTCATGCTCATTTACTCCTTTCGCTAGCTTCTATCTTTTATTATTTCATAGAAAATGCTGAAACACGGGTACATTTTTCCTTATTTTTCGAAAAAAAAGTTTCTTAGAGGCTGAGCTAAAAACATTTATTATCCAAAGATTAGAAGGAAATTCTCGAAGGCGCTACTTTTGCATCTCTGTTTATTCGTTTTTATACATGCTAAAGAGCTCGGGACGACCTTTTTGTCCCAAGCTCAGCGACTATCGAATAATTAGAGGTTACTGGACTGATCTTCGTAATAAGCGCTACTTTTCTAAAAAATAGAAGGCGACTGAAAATCCAACATGCCATTCCTGCCGATTGTCATAGTTTTTTTTATGTTATATCGATAGTTAAAAAATATATTTATAGATATTTATATACTTTAACAACCTATTTTTTTCATTAGTCGATGTTCCAAAGAAACTGGCGCGTCAGGGCATCAACTTCTTTATTCTCATGAAGCATACTATGCGTTACGTTCTCCCCTGTGATCACTTTTTCTTCCACTTGATTTCCATGTTGCTTCAATAACGCATACACTGCTAAAGCGCTGCTTAATGGCACCGTCCCATCACTTAAATCCGTCTCACTCACTTGTCCTGCAATCAGCAGGATTTGTGTAGTGGTTGGCACATTGCCAATAAGTCGTTGGTAGTCTTGATAACGACTAGAAGCTATCGCTGGGCCATTAGCTAATTCATCGCTGATACTTTGCCCATTATTTTCTTCAAAGTCATTGAATGGTGCGGCAATTGCCACAAATTTATCCACCTTAGGCAACGTTTGATCTTGTCCATAAGTAGCTAGATATCGAAGACCACTGACTCCCCCCATCGAATGTCCTACCAGATTCACTTGATTGATTCCATACGTCTGTTGCAAATAAATCAAGCAGTCTTTGATCCATTCTGTTTGGTTCCATTCATTATTTTTATTATCTACAAATAGAACTTGGATCATTGGATTATCTGCTTCTTTTGAAAGTTCTCCTTCTGCCTGTACATTGCCATTGACATCAACCGTCAATGTTAATTCTTTTTTCCCACTCTCTGATGATTCCAGGCGCTGGATCATTCCTTTGAATGAATTAACTGTCCCACTATAGCCATGGAAAAACAAAGTAGGGGTAGTCGATTGCGTTTCCTTTTCTTTCGTTGCTTGCGTTGTTTCAACTGTTTTAGCGGCTTCAGACGACTGACTTGTTTCTTTTGTCTGACGACAGCCACTTATAAAAAGAACACTGACCATCAATAAAAAGCCGACGATTCCAGACTTTCTCCAATTTTTCATTGTTTCTCCTTTCTAATTTGATCGATCCTCTGACTAGCATTCTCAATTTTCCACTGACAAATCGGCTCAAATTCCCAACCTATATTAGTGGTTATTCGTGAACAACTTGAAAAAATAAACCGAAATATTGCAAAAATAGGTTAAACAATTTTTGCAAATCTCGGTTTCAATCTTTTAGTCGTGATGCTATCTGATCGTCGCATGGATTTCTATTTAAAAATCCATCCTCAGATAGTTGAATACTTAGTCGATTTTATCTACTTGTTCAAAATCAAGTTCAGTACTTGTTTCACGACCAAACATATCAATATTAACTTTTAGTTTTTCTTTTTCTTCATCTACTTCAGTTACTTGACCTTCTAAGCCTGCAAAAGCACCTTCGATGATCTTGATTACTTCGCCAACTTCGATCTCTAGATCTGTTTGACGAAGACTCATACCGATTGAACGTAAGATGTGACTTACTTCTTCTGGCAATAATGGAGCTGGCTTACTACCTGCACCATGTGACCCTACAAATCCTGTTACACCAGGTGTATTACGTACAACATACCAAGAAGCATCTGTCATAATCATTTCTACTAAGACATAACCAGGAAATGTTTTATGAACGATTTCTTTTTCTTTTCCGTTCTTTACTTCTTTCTCAGTTTCTTCAGGAACAACTACACGAAAAATAAAGTCAGCCATTTTCATACTTTGCGCACGTGATTCGATATTTGCTTTTACTTTGTTTTCATAACCAGAGTATGTATGTAGTACATACCAATTTTTTTCAAAAGATTCCATTAAAGGCTCCTCATTTCGTTGTAAAATAAAAAAACCCCAGTTTCCCGAAGTTTTTCTTCACGTTGATTATAGCACGATATCCTTGCTTTTACTAGCGACTTATTTTAGTAAGTAAGCAAATAAGCTTTGGATCGCTGTGTCCATTACGAAAAACATCACACCAAAGATAATTGATGTTTCAATGACAACTAGTGTGTCTTTGCGTAATTGTTTGCCACTAGGCCAAGTCACTTGTTTCATTTCATCTTTTACACTTTTAATGAATTTCATTGCGGGCCCTCCTGTCCTCTATTTTGTTTCTTTATGTAATGTGTATTGATTACAATATTTACAAAATTTATTGATTTCCAAACGTTCGCCACTTTTTCCTTCACTAACCGATTTGGTATAGTTTCTAGAACCACAAACGGAACAAGCTAATGCTGCTTTCTTCTTTGCCATCCGCTCCTACCTCCTCACTGAAAATCAAAATTATACTCATTTACAGTATCATGGAAAAGATTTTCTGTCAATTCGAGATTGAATAACCTATTGTTTTATAATTAATTATGATATGATTAATTTGAAATTAAGTAAAAATGAGATACATGGAGGTAACTTTATGCTACTAAAAACACTCGTATATAAGAAAAAAGATTTAACAACTGTCACAGAAACTAGTACCTTGGAAGAAGCCTTAGCGATTCTAGAATCCTCTGGTTATCGTTGTGTGCCAATTTTAGATGCTTCAGGAAATATTTTCCGTGGAAATATTTACAAAATGCACATTTATCGTCACAAAGCGAATGGTGGAGATATGACTTTACCCGTCACCCACCTCTTGAAAAATGCAACAAAATTCATTTATTTAGATACTTCATTCTTTAAAATATTTTTTACGATCAAAGAGTTGCCTTATATCGCTGTTCTTGACAATGACAATCATTTCTACGGTATTTTGACCCACAGTACATTGCTAAACATGCTTTCACAATCTTGGAGCGTAGAACAAGGCAGCTATGTTTTAACGATTGCTTCTACTGGAAAACAAGGAGATTTAGCTACGATCGCTAAAATCATCGCAAAACATAGTAGTATCGCAAGTTGCATCACGTTAGATATTGAAAAAGAAGAATACATCCGTCGTACACTGATCACGTTACCTGCACATACAGATCAAAAAGTTTGCGACACGATCGTGAACCATCTTGAAAAGAAAAATTACAAAGTGATCGAAATCGAAAATTTACAAAACCCTGAATAAATGTGTAAAGGATCAGTCAACTTTACGACTTTACGATAGAAAAAAACATACTAAGATTAGAGACTGGGACAAAACTTGTCTCAGTCTCTTCTAGTATCTCTAAAAACGAATAAACGGTGTTCAAACATCAGCTCCTTGAAATAAGCCTGAATTTTTCAAAACATGAGAAGCTGTTTCAAAAAATTCTTTCTTATTGTCATCAGAGCTACCCGATGTTTTCACGACCTCTGATTCACGGTGTTCAAGAAGCAACTCCTCAACAATAAGCGATGATTTTCTAAAATATGAGGAGCTATTTTAAAAAATCCTCTCTTATTCGCTCGGAGCTAAACGCTTCTTTCACAACCTCTAATTTTGCGTAAATAAAAACAGTAGCTAAAGATGAATTTCTTTTAACTACTGTTATCCCTTTTTATAAATATATTTTAACTGATTAACAGGTTTTCCTCTATCTACCTATTGATCGCTATACTCTTTTTTCAAAGTCTAGGGAACGATCCAAGTAATACATCAATGGCGCAGAAATAGCCATAATGATGAACTCACTCAAAGCTAGCGTACCGTAAGTTGTCCAAAATGCTTGTCCACCAGTTGGTACCAACATGTACGCAATCAATCCCATACTAATTGTAAAGAAAAGCGTATTTAATGCTAATCTTATTTTGACATTCTTTACTTTATTTTGTAGCAAAGCAGTCAACCCCAATGAAATCAAGGTTTGTCCCCCACCATAGACCACATCTAATATACCAAAACCAAAAAATGCGTTATAGACAATGACGCCACCTAACACGCCCCAAAGTAATTTCCGGTTGAAGACTACTAAGTGATTCAAGCTTTCAGAAATACGAAATTGAATAGGTCCAGAAGAGACTGGTGCCACTAAAATCGTAAGTGCCAAATACAAAGCCATAATGATTCCATTTACTACAACGACCATCAATCGTTGGCGTTCCACCGTTTTTTGCATAAAATATTCCTCATTTCTCCTAGTTTTTTTAATGCGGGATGGTTGATGAACCGCAGCTGTCATAAGCAAGGATTCATTATAGCAGATATCCCCGCGATTTGAAACTGCTCCTACAAAAAACGTTCTCTAAATATAAGTCTTTTGCTTCCATGCTATTTATTCAAATCAGGGTGAACTTTACCTCTTATTTATGCACGGTGCTTTTTCAAAATTCCTCTTCTCTGCTATAATAGCCAAGGATAAAAAATAATGTTTGTTTTCTTAGTTTCGCTAAGACACAAACCATGTAAAATTAACGATAGAAGTTTCAGTTGCTTGTTCACTAAATGACTAAGCAAAAAATAGTTTGATCATTTTTTCTATTTTAATGAATGAGTGGAATGAGTGAGATTTACTCATCTTCTGAATCAGATGCAGGAGGTAAAAATGAATTTCCATTATTACTTATTGATCAATCCAGCTGCTGGAAGTGGTGCTGGTAAAAAAGTAGCAGAAAAAATGATTCCGCTATTTGCCGAAAAAAAGCTTCACTATTCGATCCAATACAGTGAGTATCCAGGGCATGATGCTAAAATTGCCGAAGAGTTAGCGAAAGAAACATTAGTTGAATGGACAGACGAACCACAAGAAAGCGAGTCTGAATTTCCCCTACTCGTGATCATCGGTGGTGATGGCACACTGCATCAAGTGTTAAATACCTTTTATCAACTAGATGTGGCATTTCCAGTAGCCTATATTCCCGCAGGCTCTGGCAATGATTTCGCTCGAGGGATTGGGTTACCTAGAAATGCCGAGAAAGCATTAGAAAATATCCTAAAGACGAACAAACCTCAAGAAATCAACCTCTTAACTTACGAGGAAAAAGTGAGTGACAAACAAGGTGTAGTAGTAAACAATTTTGGCATTGGCTTAGATGCGGCAATCGTCCATGCTACAAACAACTCTACTTCAAAGACAAAATTAAATAAATATAATTTAGGTTCTTTCGCTTACCTGTTCTCTATCCTACGTGTCTTTTTTTGGCAAAAAGGGTTTCCAATCTTAGTGGACATTGGCGGAAAACAAATCAGTTTTGACAAAGCTTTTCTATGTACTGCAACGAACCATCCTTATTTTGGCGGCGGTGTAGCGATTGCACCGACAGCAGAAATTACCAAACCAACGATCGATCTAGTTGTTGTTGAACGAGTGAATTTATTCAAAATCTTGGGAATCATCTTCTTATTACTACAGAAAAAGCAAATGAAATCAAAAAATTTCCATCATTTTACTACTAGCAGATTGCGCATACTATCAACTGTTCCTCAGTATGGTCAAGAAGATGGTGAAGATAGCCAAAAACAACCTTTTGATTTGCAATTAGCTACCAAAAAGCAACTGTTTTGGTGTAACGTGTCACATTGATTTTGCCTATTTTATATACATTTTCTTCCATGGGTAAGATAACCCCATAAAAAGAGCTGGAGATATTGAAGAGACCGCAAAAGTCAGACTTGTTGGACTAACTTTTGCGGTCTTTATCTATCTCTTGGCTCTTAAAAAATAAGTAACATTCTCATTAGGAGCGATTCAAGTGAGCCTGAGCCAAAACTTGCCTCAGGCTCTTCTACCTATCTCTAAAAACGGATAAACGGTGTTCAAACATCAGCTCCTTGAAATAAGCCTGAATTTTTCAAAACATGAGAAGCTGTTTCAAAAAATTCTTTCTTATTGTCATCAGAGCTACCCGATGTTTTCACGACCTCTGATTCACGGCGTTCAAGAAGCAACTCCTCAACAATAAGCGATGATTTTCTAAAATATGAGGAGCTATTTTAAAAAATTCTCTCTTATTCGGAGCTAAACACTTCTTTCACAGCCTCTTGCTCCATCCCAATCATTGGATCAATCCACTGTTTTTCAATCGCTTCGGTTGTTAAAATATATGTTTTTGGTAGTTGCTCTGTTGATGCTTCTTCCATCGCTTTTGATTCGACAGACGTTTCGGTTGTGTCTTGTTCTACTGATAAAGTAAAGAGATCATCGCCAACATTTCCCTCCGTTGAATCTACGGCATTTTCTTGAGTGGCTTGTTGACTTGTCTCTGCTTTTACGGGATGAGCAGTTTCTCCCGCCTTGGTATAATTTCCTTCTTCAAAAGGATCATTACCTACAAGGGAATCTTCATAAGCGACAAGCTTCGTCCGTGTAACAAGACTCATACTGTCATTTTCTTCGATCCGCTTCTTCAATGTCGTCATTCGACTAGCCGATTCATTCGCAACGCAGGTAACGTACGCTTGTTCTTCTCCAAGTAGAATCAATAGTTCTTTACTTCTTGTGACAGCCGTGTAGAGAAGATTTCGTTGCAACATCCGTTGGTACTGATGAACCATCGGCAAAATGACCATCTTAAATTCGCTTCCTTGAGATTTATGGATTGAGCAACAATAAGAAAGGGTGATTTTGTTCCATTCATTGCGTTTGTAAGTCACTTCATTCGCATCAAATTGAATCACTAATTCATCCACTTTATCTTCTGAATCTTTCGCTAACACGATCCCCGTGATCTCACCCATATCACCATTAAACACATTGAGTTCAGGTGTGTTCACTAATTGTAATACTTTATCACCGATTCGATAAACAGTCTCATTCCAGTGGACTTCTTTCCGCCCTGCACCTCCAGGGTTAAAAATCGACTGCATCATTTTGTTTAACGCATCGATTCCAGCTGGTCCACGGTACATTGGCGCCAAGACTTGGATATCTTGTGCAGTGAAGCCTTTATTTTTGGCTTTTTCAACAATCTTTGCGATTAAAGGTTCGATACTATAGGCATCGCTTCGAAAGAAAGAACGATCTTTTTGATTTTGCAAAAAATCACTTGGTAAATGACCTTCTTTGATTTCATGAGCAAGGGGGATAATACTTGATCCGTCTCCCTGCCGATAAATTTGATTCAATTCCACTTTCGGGATTTGGTCAATTCCTAATAAATCATGCAAGACTTGTCCCGGTCCGACAGAAGGTAATTGATCTTTATCTCCTACTAAAATCACTTGCATGTTGGTAGGGATGGCTTTAAATAGCGTATTAGCTAGCCATGTATCGACCATCGACATTTCATCGATGATCAACAACCCACCTTCTAATTCTTTCGTACTTACTGAAGGAGATTTTTCTCGACCATTCAAACCTAGTAGTCGATGGATCGTGCTGGCAGGTAATCCTGTCGTCTCATTCATTCGTTTGGCTGCTCGACCAGTTGGTGCAGCCAGTAGGATCGGAAAAATTTCTTGGGTATATTTGTTTGGATCTAATTCTAAGCCATTTAATTCTGCAAACAAGTTGACGATCCCATTGATAACTGTTGTTTTCCCTGTACCGGGACCCCCAGTTAAAATAAATAAAGGTGATCGGATTGCTTCCGAAATTGCTTTTTCTTGCGATTCTCCATATTGGATACCAAATATTTTTTCAATTCGCCGAATGTTTTTCTGCACTTCTTTTTCGTCATAGTTGATTTCTTTTTTCCGACTAAGTAACCGTTGAATCGAGTTACCGATCCCCCATTCTGAGAAATACAGACTATTTTCATAGAGATTGGTTTCTTCTTGTTGGATCTTACCTTCTTCCACAAGTTGAATAATGACCGTCGCTACTTGATCAGGTTGGATTTCAATTGGTCGACTGGTTTCCAGAATTTTGATTGTTTGATGAAGAAGCGTTTCAGCTGGTACATATGTATCGCCAGTTTGAACAGCATGTTGAAAAATCTGATGTAAAACTGCAGCTCGAATCCGTCTTGGTGAATCAGCCGCGATCCCTAATTGTTCTGCAAGATTATCTGCTCTTTTAAAGCCGATCCCTTCCACATCTTCGACTAACTGATAGGGGTTTTCCTGGATGATATCTAAAGCTTCATTTTTATATGCTTGATAGATACTAAAAGCTAACTGACTACCAAAGCCATAACGATTCAAGCCCATGATCACTTGATCCATCCCATGGTTCAAACGAATCGTCTCAACGATCATGTCTCTTTTGGTTTGATTCAAGCCTGCGATTTGTTCTAATACGGACGGCTCTTCGATGATTTTTTCAATCGCTTCTTCACCTAGTTGCTCCACGATCTTCTCAGCTGTTTTCTTGCCAATCCCAGGGAATTTTTCACTGGATAGATAACCCACGATCCCGTTGACTGTTGTTGGTTTCTCCTGCTCATAGCGTTCAACCTTTAACTGTCGCCCATATTTAGGATGATCGACTAATTCGCCGTAAAAACGATAAAGCTCATTTTCTTGGATCTCACCAAAGCTTCCAGTGACCACAATTTCTTTTTCACGATAGTCAGCTGTTGTTTCAGTGAGCCGAACCAACAGTACTTTATAAAAATTACTTGGATTTTGAAAAAAGATTGCGGCAACTGTACCAACAAAATAAGGCATTTCTTCTGGCTGCATCTTGCCGCCTCCTTTCCAATTAGAGTAATGGTTCTGGTTTTGTCTCTTTTCCTAAAAAGTCAATTTCGTTCCAAACTTTTAGTTCATAAGGCAACAAATTGTTGGGTTCTCCTGTTTCTAAAATCGTCAAACTACTATTATATAAGCCACCCATTTCTCTTAGTTGACTCAGTTTTTTTCCTGTCAACCATTGGATCGCCGCAGTTAATGATGCCCCATGCCCAACAAACAAGATCGGTCCATCATGTAAAGCAACGGCATCAGCCACAACTGTTTCAATACGAGTAATGGCACATTCGATCGCTTCTCCTTTAAAAGGTGTCGGATCATAACGATCTAAGTGGTTACGTAGATTGGGAAGGTTTTCCGGATATCGTTCGTACATTTCATCAATTGATTGACCTTCTAATTCTCCTAAACCCAATTCTCTTAATTTATCAGTATAAATAATTTCGACTGGATGCGCTAATTCCTGATTGATTCCTTCGGCTGTGTCACGGGCACGCTTAGCGGTACTTGAATAGATTGCTTTAAATGGTACATACTTCACTTTTTTACCAAATGCTTTGATTTCCTCATAGCTTTCAGGTAAAAGTGGTGAGTCGCCTTGGCTTCCTTGAAAACGGCGTTCGAGATTCCATTGTGTTTTTCCATGTCGGGTAAAATATAATTCCATTTATATCGGACTCCTTATAGGCTCATTTAGACAAAGATGATGCTGCTATTTTATAAAATTTGTTCCTTAAAAACAAAGAACTCCTTCAATAAAAAGTCCTTGTGATTATTCGTATTGAATCAGAATACTTGATAAATGACCTCTTGATAAACGGTATTTTAAAAGTTGATTCTGTGCATTAAGTCCAAACCAAGTAAAACATGAAAAGCTGTTTTTCTTTGTTTCTCCTTAATGCTTGAATCAGAGCACTTGAAAAATGACCTCTAGTCTAGTTTATCATTTTCATAATGGTGCGTTAACTCTAAATTAGGAAATCCTTGTTGGCGCAATGCTTCATAGACGATCATTGCAGCCGTATTTGAGAGATTCAATGAACGGACATGTTCGTCATTCATTGGGATTCTTAAACATTTTTCTTCATTTTCACGCATAAATTCTTCAGGTAAACCTGTTGTCTCCTTGCCGAATAAAAAGAAATGGTCTTCTCCATCAGCAAAATTTTCGTCACTATATACTTTATGGGCAAACTTCGATACCAAATGAAGTTTACGTTCCCCTAAATAAGCCATAAAAGCATCTAAATTTTGATGATAGGTAATATTGACATCGTTCCAATAATCCAATCCTGCACGTTTTAGATGTTTATCATCTGTTGAAAATCCTAACGGTTCAATCAAGTGCAAGGGCGTATTGGTTGCTGCACAAGTTCGGGCAATGTTTCCAGTATTTGCTGGAATCAATGGTTCAAATAAAACGATATGGTTCATTAAGATCCATCCTCTCATCTATATGTTAACTAACTAGTAGTGATTTTGGCATAAAAAAAAACGTATCAACTCGGTGTCAGTCACTGCGAGTCGTTACGTTAGTGAAGCTCTTCTCACTAACTTTTATCAGAACAGGAACCTGATAAAAACCAATGAAAAAACAACTTGTCGTTACTATATCATCAACAAACTCTTTTTGCAACCTTTAGAAATGAATAATTTCATTGAAATCGTTTTCTCTTATTTCCTTTTAATAATTCTACGTCAATTGTAATCTTTTTCAAAGGATTCTGGTACACACGCTCTTTGACGTCTTGACTGACTTGCCATTCGAGCGGAGACATCGCTAACAAATCTTGCCGATTTTTTTCTGGGATATCAAATTCGTAGGTAACACGCCGACGTTCAGTCAATTCTAGGGACTCCGCAAACTTAGCCACCACTCGTTCATTTGAATACTGTTGTTTCTCAGGCTGGTCTGGATAAAACGCTTGGCGTAATTCTTTTAAATAATCTTGTTGCGGAACGATTTTCAAGACTTCCCCATCATCGGTTAGCACACGTTGAAATTCTTTATAGTGAGAAGGCGAAAAAATATTTAGAATTGTAGTAAATGTTTGGTCTTCAAAAGGAAGATTGGTTAAATCTGCTACACACCAAAACGCCTCGACCGGCTGAGCAGTAGCCGCATAAACACCTTCTTTAGAAAGATCAAAACCTACGGCCTTTTTCAATGGTTGCAGTCGTGCTAATTCATTTAAAAAGCTTCCTTCGCCACAGCCAACATCTAAGACCTCTGATCCCTGCGATACTTGTTGTGCTAACAAGTCGATCACTGGCTGATACATCCCGGCTTGGATCATTCTACGTCTGGGATCAAACATACTCTGATCATATTCCGTTTTTACCCCATGAGATAAAAAGTAAAGCGTGCCTTTTTTGGATAAGTCGAAGCGATGGTTCTGATGACAAACCAAACCGTTCTCAGTGACTGCTACTCCAGCATGGCAAAGTGGGCATCGGAACAACTGTTGATTTCCCTTTAAAAATTGGCGACCTTGATCAATTTTTTTTAACATTTTTTTTGCTCATTTCTTGTTTTAATCGTTGAATATTGCTTTATTCCCTTTTCATCTTACCGTTAGAAGAAAACTTTAGCAACTACAAAAAATATGGTACAATTTTAGAAGAAGAAGGCGAATGATAAAGGAGCAGGCAAATGATCAAAGAATTTTGTGCAGAAAATTATACTTCCATTCCTCTAGCAATTGCTAAGGGAGCGAACCGGATCGAATTATGCGATAACTTAGCTGCTGGCGGAACCACACCTAGCACCGGAGTGATCGAAGAAGTTTTAAGCTATGCCAATGAAAAAGAAGTACCTGTAATGACAATTATCCGACCACGAGGTGGCGATTTTGTCTATAACGATATTGAATTAAAGATCATGCATACTGATTTAATCGAAGCGAAGAAATTAGGTACAGATGGCGTAGTTATAGGCTGTTTGACTCCTTCAAATTGGATCGATGAAGAGGCAATGGAATTATTGATCGAAACCTCAGAAGGTCTACAAATCACGTTCCACATGGCTTTTGATTGTATCCCGCAAGAACGACAATTTGAAGCAATTGATTGGCTGGTTGAACACGGTGTAGACCGTATTTTAACTCATGGTGGAGATGCGAACGCACCAATTGAAGCCAATTTTGACCATTTAAAAAAATTGATTGCTTATGCTGACGGACGTCTGATCATCTTACCTGGTGGCAAGATCGATTACAAAAATGCAGAACATGTTGCCAAAGAACTAGGCGTGAATGAAGTTCATGGAACAAAAATCGTTTCATTCGACTAAATTTTTTTAGTAATAATAAAAACGTAAGAAGCAAGTTGATTACTTTGCTCCTTACGTTTTTTATTTTTATCACAGACTTGTTGCACCATCTCAAAAGGAATGGCTACATAAAATACCCCATAAACAATGAAGCGATGTTGAAATAGATCAAGACACTAGTCAAATCACTCAAGGTGGTAATAAAAGGACCACTAGCCACGGCAGGATCAAACCCTAAGCGATCCATCAACATCGGAATCAAGCTTCCTGCCAAGTTGGCTACAGTAATCGCAAATAACATGGCAATCCCAATTACAAAGCCTAAAATAAAGTTATGCTTCCAAATTCCTACAATCAAAAAGATCGTCAAGCCAGTGATTGCCCCTGTCACAAGTCCTGTGAGTACTTCAGCTAGAATCAAACGGACAAAACCAGCATCTTTGTCGTCAGAAACAGCCAAACGGCGAACTGCAACCGCTAATGATTGGGTGCCAGCATTCCCCGCAGTTCCGGTGATCAACGAAATGAAGACGGCTAAAATACTTGCTTCACTCACCAGTTCTTCGTAATGGCTGATCAACGAAGCCGTAGACATCCCTAAAAATAATAAGGTGATCAACCAAGGAAGACGTCTAGCAGCTGACTTCACGGGATTTTCATTGATTTCCTCAACATTGACCCCTGCCAAACCAGAGTAATCACTTGCAGCCTCATCATCAATAACATCAATAATATCATCAACTGTTACGATCCCCAGTAGATGGTCATCGTAATCTGTTACGGGTAATGCTAGAAAGTCATAATCACGAAAGGTTTGCGCGACATCTTCTTGGTCATCCCCCACATGGACGGATAACACACGTTCGCTCATCAAGTCAGAGATCATTGCATCATCATCATTAACGATCAAATCCCGCAATGAAATAACTCCAACCAATTGCTCTTCTTGATTGACGACATAGATATAGTAAATGGTTTCAGCTACATCTGCTTCGTTTTTTAAGACATACATCGCAGAACGGACCGTTTGATTCGCCACGATCGAAACAAATTCTGTCGTCATGATCGCGCCAGCTGTTTCATCTTCATAGTGTAATAACTCTTTGATTTCACTAGCATCGTCAGCAGTCATTAAACTTAAATATTTAGCGACTTGTTTTTTATCTAAGGTATTTAGCAAATCTACCGCATTATCGGTATACATTTCTGAAAGCATTTCTGCAGCATAACTCGGACGCATTTCAGCTAAATACTCTTTCATATATTCATTGTCTTCTTCAATCACATCAAACATATCTGCCAATTCTTTAGGAGATAAGTAGGAATAGATCAGTTGACGATCCTCTTCGTTCAGAGATTGATAGAATTG
This sequence comes from Enterococcus sp. DIV0691, assembly GCF_051711145.1. Lineage (NCBI taxonomy): Bacteria > Bacillati > Bacillota > Bacilli > Lactobacillales > Enterococcaceae > Enterococcus > Enterococcus sp. DIV0691. The sequence goes on along the minus strand of NZ_JBIOLY010000001.1, from coordinate 399,238 downwards.
CCCCTGCTCGTAAATATGCATTTCCAGGAAACTATTTCTAAATTCCTGTAGGTTATTTTCTCTTAAATCCTGGAGTAACTGGGCAAATCGTTCCTCTAGTTCTTGATTTTCATCCAACTCTATCTCACCTCACCCTAACTTTCAAAATGCTGGAGAACAGTCGCCATATCTTTAGCCAAAGGCTGTTTAAATTCCAATCGTTCCTGTGTAAAAGGATGATCAAAACGCAGGTCGTAACAATGTAAAGCTTGTCTTGCTATTCCAAGATCCATACGCCCACCATACATTTCATCTCCTAATAGCGCACAGCCAATTTCTGAAAAATGAACTCTGATTTGATGGGTTCTCCCCGTATGCAGTTGGATATCTACCAAAGCAACCTCTGCGGTGTTTTTCGTTAACCAATATTCGGTTTGTGCGCTTCGCCCAGCTGTCGAAACCATCCGTTTCAGTAAAGAAGATTGGTCTCTCGCAATTGGAAGGTCAATCCAGCCGTGAGGTGCTAATTTAGTTATTTCGCCACTCACAAGTGCTTGGTATTTCTTCACAAATCGTTTTTCTCGAAGCTGTACATCTAACTTTGCATGAGCAAAGCCATGTTTGGCAAACAACATCAACCCAGAAGTATCCCGATCTAGTCTTGTCACCACATGAATGACTTGATTTTCGTAACCTTGTCGTTTGTAATAAGCTTTTACTCGATTAGCCATCGTATAGTTTGGATGATATTGTGCTGGAATCGAAGAAACGCCAGCTGGTTTATTCACAACTAATAGATGTTCATCTTCGTAAACGATCTCGATCGGTGTTTCATCTAAAAGTACCGTTTCGTGTTCGCCTTCTGCTGGAATGACAATCGTTACCTTATCATTGTACGATAGAGAAAACAAGACATTTTCAGTTTGACCATTTACTTTGATCTCGCCACCTTGAAATTTGATTTTCGCTAACAAACCTTTAGAAATTCCTTTTTCTTTTAAAAAATATTTTATCTGCTGCGGATGATTTTTTTCATACGTCCACACAAATTCCATGTTATCCCTCACCAATAAAGGAATCTTTTACACGATGCCAAAAATGCATGTGGCGATAAGAAGCAAAATGAATTCGCTCTTTTGCAATGCGATAATAGATGGAACGAATATTCGATTCCTTAATATCCAATTGGTCGACTGTAACAAGATAATCCTCTGTATTTTCTAATTTGATTTCCAGCCATTCGTCTTGTGCGATGACCATAGGCGAACCGAGTGTACGAAAAACTCGATTATTTAATGAAGCAATTTCAGTTAACTGAAAGGCATTGATACTCGGATGAATAACTGCCCCGCCGATACTTTTATTATAAGCGGTTGAACCTGTTGGCGTAGACACAGCCAATCCGTCCCCTCTGAAACTTTCAAACAATTCATTTTTGATATATACATCGGCAACCATCGTCCGATTTGATCGTTTAATCGTGGATTCATTCAAAGCCAAGAAATGTTTTGCCGGCTTATCATCTAAATAACTGATCTTTATATCGAGCAAAGGATAACTTACACTTTGTTCTTGATTGGTCTGTAAGCTATTGACTAATTCTTCCAATTCATAGTCACGCCAATCCGTATAAAAACCTAAGTGCCCTGTATGGACCCCTAAAAAACGAACTTCATTTAATAGATGGCTATACTTGTGAAAAGCGGACAATAACGTCCCATCACCACCTACGGAAATCACTAAATCGGGGCGTTGTCCGTCGATTTGAATAGCCGATTGTGTCAAAAGAGCTTTCAATCGTTCGGTAACTTCAATTGTTTTCGCTTCTTGGTTATGAACGATCGCTACTTTCATCCGTGACCTCCTCTTTTTTCTCTCGATTTAATACGGTACGATAGTAAACGTCATCTCGTTTTCCTCTTCCATGGGAAAATAGACGTTGAGCTTCTTGGATTTCTTCCCGAATATTGGACATTTCTTCGTCCAATTGATAAGCCGCTTCTGCCGCACGTTGGAGTCTTTCACTCATTTCTTCAGGAAACACGCCTTGATATTTATAGTTCAATGAGTGTTCGATTGTCGCCCAAAAGTTCATAGCTAACGTCCGGATTTGAATTTCAGCTAAAATTTTCTTTTCGCCACTGATCAACTGAACAGGATACTCAATCACTAAATGATACGAACGATACCCACTGGCTTTTTTATTTGTAATATAATCTCTTTCTTGAATCACTTTCATATCTTTTCTTTTACGAATGATATCTACTACTTGGTGGATATCTTCTACAAACTGACACATGATTCGTAATCCAGCAATATCAGACATTTCTTCTTCTAAACGGCTCATCGGAATATGACGCAGCTGTGATTTTGTCACAATGCTATCGACTGGTTTGACTCGTCCAGTAACAAACTCAATCGGAACATGTCGGTTTTGTTCTCTGAATTGCTTACGGATCCCGCGTAACTTTACTTTTAATTCTGATACTGTTTGTTCATACGGTGCTAAAAACTCTTCCCAATCTCGTTCCATCGCTGATCCCTCTACTTCGTTAACATTCTTTTCTATTTTAACATATAAATGAAGTTTTTTTGTACCTCTCGGCTTTTTGTATTGACCAAAAAGGAAAAATTAGGCAGAATGAATGAAAGGGGCGATCATTATGTCTGAAATGTTAGAAATTGAATACAAGTCCATGCTGACGCAACAAGAATATAATCAATTGATCCAGTATTATCAACTAAAACCAGAAGATTTTACGGTTCAAACGAATATCTATTTTGATACACCAGATGGACAATTAGCACAAAAAAATTGTGGGTTACGCATCCGATTACTTGAAAATCGGGCAGAATATACACTAAAAACACCTGCAAAAGAAGGAAAACTTGAAACCACTGATACTTTAAGAAAAGAGGAAGCACTCTCTTTCATTGAGCAACGTCAATTACCACGTCAGGGTGCTGTTTTTCAAAAATTGTTAGAATTGGCTGTTCCTTCGGATGAATTGGGCAAAATTGGAGACATTACTACCAAACGTGCGGAATTTCACATTGAGGAAGGTCTTTTAGCGATTGATGAAAGTTTTGGAGAACAATTACATGATTTTGAACTGGAGTTAGAAGTATCTGATGCTACTCTTGGTAAATCTGCCTTTTTAGCGTTTTTGGAAAGACATTCTTTCCCTTATCGACCAGCTAAAAATAAAATTCAACGGATGCTAGCAGCGAAAAATTAAAGTTCTATCATTTTCACAAGGCACTTGAGTTCATTTTTTATCGTTTTTCTGTTAAGTTATACGTTGTGAATAAAAGAATTCACGAGTTGTATAGAATCTATTTTGGGGGAGATTCATATGATCGAAATCTATTTATTTGTTAATCCTTTGGGGAAACATTGTTTTACACTAGAACAACAGTTATTACAATTTATTGAAGAAGAGTACGGAAAAACATCCAAAGAAAAGATGCAATTTCGTTTTCTGCCTTTAGTTAATTTGCAGACAATTGGGGATGTCATGCAACGTAACGGAATTTCTCAAAACGACCTCGTTACGCGTAACCACTTATTTTCAACTACCTATTCTGCTGCGTTAGACTGTAAAGCGGCACAGTTCCAAGGTAAGAAAAAAGGACGTCAATTTTTGATCAAAATGCAAGAAGCTGTAGGTTGTAATAAAGTACCGTATTCTCCAGAACTTGCTGAATCACTTTTTGCAGAAGTCGGCGGCGATATCGAGATGTTCAAAGAAGATCGTCAATCCGAGTTTGTTAAAGAAGTTTTTTTCTCTGATCAAAAAATTGCTCGAGAAATGGGCATCACCAAACATCCTTCTGCTGTAGTGTATAACTACTCCTGTGAACAAGACTTTGGTGTCTTAATTGAAGGCACAAATACAGTCCGAAAAATAAAAGAACTTTGTAAGACTAAAAATGATTCTTATCAAATTTTTGATGGTGAACATTTACATACAAATGATTCTCGCTTACAACCAGGAAGTAGCCATTTATATTTACTCTCTAACTAATCATGTCAAGAACCATTCGTTTCACTAACTAACCGTTTTTCAAGTACTTAGATCGCTAAGTATTCGAAAAACGGTTATTTGGTGCTTGTAGAAAAATATGGGAATCTTTACCAACATGGACTAATAGCATCGCATCGTCTGAGGTTGAGATAAAAGTGTGTAGCATCAAGAAATAAGAAATAAGAAAGAGTTTTTCGAAAAACGACAAAAAGCAATCGCATCCTTCAGAAAATAGCTGATGCCATTTTCGACCGATACGACTGCTTTTTTTAATGAGACTGGGACAAAACTTGTCTCAGTCTCTTCTAGTATCTCTAAAAACGAATAAACGGCGTTCAAGAAGCAACTCCTCAACAATAAGCGATGATTTTCTAAAATATGAGGAGCTATTTTAAAAAATCCTCTCTTATTCGCTCGGAGCTGAACGCTTCTTTCGCAGCCTCTTGCTAAACGGTGTTCAAACATCAGCTCCTTGAAATAAGCCTGAATTTTTCAAAACATGAGGAGCTGTTTCAAAAAATTCTTTCTTATTGTCATCAGAGCTACCCGATGTTTTCACGACCTCTTGTTCACGGTGAGACAAAAGCAGCATCTTCGGAAAATTTGCCGAAATTTACCAAAAATTTGAGAAGCACCAATTAGGTAACAATCAACATCAAAAACTAGTTTTTGTGTTTCTTGTCGATTTTCGGAAATTCCTTCTTATTTCTTGATGCTAAACACTTTTATCTCAACCTCTTTCAGATTAGTTTGCGAGTGCTTCAACGATTGCTTCGTTAAATGCTGGAATATCATCAGGATTTCGGCTAGTAATCAAGCCTCGATCAATTACCACTGGCTCATCCTTCACGACGGCACCGGCATATTCGATATCTGGACGTACCGTATCATAAGCTGTCATTGTCCGTCCTTCAGTTAAACCTGTTTGAATAAATAATTGTGGACCGTGACAAATTGCAAATAACGGTTGATCATTTTTTAAAAAGTAAGAAACAAAATCAACGAATCGTTGATCTGCTCGTAATTGATCCGGTGAAAATCCCCCTGGTATCAATAGCGCATCGAAGTCTTCAGGAGAAACATCTGCAATACTTTGTTCGACTGTGAATTCTGCGCCTTTTTTTCCTTTGATTGTTTGATTTCCTTCAAACCCAATCAAAGTCACTGTATGTCCAGCTTTTTCTAGTGCTTCTTTCGGTGACGTTAGTTCCACATCTTCAACTAAATCTGTAACGATTGCTGCAACTTTTTTTGCCATTTGTTCTCTTCCTTTCTTATCGCTTAATTCAAGCCTAAAGGAATTTATTCAAGTGTGCAAATCATCTGTTTGGACTAAAGATCGGTTTTTGTCCCCGTCCATCTTGTTTCTTTTAGTCATTCATCGATGTGATAAACCGGATAACAACCAACCAAATGCGTAGGATAGCCTTGCTCTTTTAGCACTTCAATCAGCTCATTCACCTTGTCGATCTTGTCATCGATAGCAACATCGATAACAAAAAAGTATTCGCCTAACCGCGTTTTTTGTGGGCGTGATTCGATTTTTGTTAAATTCACTTGATTATTAGCAAAGACCGAAAGAACTTGATAAAGCGCCCCAGGTTTATTTTCTGGCAAATCCACAAAGAATGTCGCTTTATGACTGTTTTTTTGTAATTTTGCATCAACAGGCGCGGCACTTAGAACCCAAAAACGGGTCTCATTAGTTGCAATGGACTGGATATCTGATTGCACGATGGTCAACCCAAATTCGTTTGCAGCTTCTTTGGAGCCGATCGCACCTAGACATTCTTCTGGATGGGTTGCTACTTGTTGGGCTCCTTGGGCAGTGGAACCTACTTGTTCAATCTCGACCTTTGGAAAATTTGCCCGTAGAAAAAGTTGTGATTGGGCTAATGCTTGCGGATGACTACAAATCTTTGTGATATTTCGCCAGTTGGCTTGTTGGGTCGGATGGACCATCAATTGTTGTCGGATCGGCAGAACGATTTCTCCTTGAATAGAAGGTAATGTCTCATACACATGATCAAGTGTTGGCAAAACAGAACCTTCAATCGTATTTTCGATTGGCACCATTGCATAAGTAATCTCTTTTTCTAATTGTGCATCGATCAAATCAATCAAGGAATCATAAGAAAGAAAAGTACCTTGTTTGAAATAACGTGTGGCTGCACTATAAGTAAAGGAACCTTTAGGACCTAGATACCCAATTTTCATCATTATTTTCTACCCACTTTATGATTTCTGTGATAATTTCGTCTGGCGATTTCTTAGACGTATCTATCGTGATTTTTGCTAAACTTTTGTATATTTTTTCCCGTTCCCACATGATCTCACGTAGTTTTGTGTCACTATTCTTTAACGCTAACGGTCGAATATTTGTTTGATCTTGTCGTATCCGTTCGATCAAGATATCGGCTTCTCCTTTTAAATAAATGACTTGTTGCTGTTTTAATAGTTCCTGATTTTCTTTCTGTAAGACAACCCCGCCACCAGTAGCGATCACTGCCTTTTTTTGTAAAATTGTTTTTAAAAGAGCGGTTTCGTGGTCACGAAACGCGGCTTCTCCGAAGGTAGCAAAGTATTGCTCAATGGAACAGCCTAATTGTTGAACTAAATAGTCATCCATATCGATGACTGGTTGATCCAATCGAGCCGCTAGTTTCTTACTGATCGTCGTCTTACCAGCGCCCATAAAACCGATCAATACAAGTGACGTCATGATGGGTCCTCCTGAACCAATTTGGCTAGATCCGTAAAAAATTCAGGATATGAAATATTGACTGCTTCAGGATTGAGTAATTCGACAGGTTCTGCGGTTAGTAAAGCGGCGATTTGTAACATCATCCCAATTCGATGGTCCCCATGGCTATCCACTGTCGCTCCATGTAAAGGTGTTGGTCCGTGAATAATCAAACCATCTTCTGTCGGTTCAATGTTCGCACCCATTTTCGTTAATTCTTCCGCAGTTGCATCAATCCGATTTGTTTCTTTGACTTTTAATTCCTGAGCATCACGAATGATGGTTGTGCCTGTTGCTTGAGTAGCAGCTAATGCAATGATTGGTAACTCATCAATCAAGCGTGGGATGATTTCTCCCTGGATCTCACAAGCATGGAGTTGCGCAGAACGGACAATCAAATCTGCTGCTTGATTTTGCTCATCCAGCTGTCTTTCTTCAATATTAGCACCCATTTGCATCAACACATCGAGAATACCTGTCCGTGTCGGATTGATTCCTACTTGTTTTAAGAGGACTTCACTGTTTGCTAAAATACTTGCTGCGACGAGATAAAACGCAGCCGAAGAAATATCCCCTGGGACAGTGACTTCTTGGCCGATCAACTGCTGTGGTCCAGTGACTATAATTTCTTTTCCTTCCACTTGGATCTTCCCACCGAATTGTTTGATCATCTCTTCGGTATGGTTCCTTGACTGTTCTTTCTCGATGATTTTAGTGGTTCCTTCGGCTTGTAAAGCTGCAAAAAGGATAGCAGACTTCACTTGCGCACTAGCAATGGGCATGTGATACTCGATCCCGTGCAATGTATTTCCAGTTACTTTTAGTGGAGGAAATTCAGCTTCGGCCGTTCCTTGTAAATCAGCACCCATCTCACGCAATGGCTTCATCACACGTTCCATCGGACGGCGATTCAAAGAAGCATCCCCTGCAATCTCAGAAGTAAATGGACAGCCTGCTAAAATTCCTAATACTAAGCGCATCGTTGTGCCAGAATTTCCTGCATCTAGCCTGGAAAATGGTGCTGTTAATCCTTCAAATCCTTTTCCTTCAATCATGATTTGTTCATTTTTTTCGGTAATACGTACCCCTAATTGCTTAAAAACTGCAATCGTACTTAAACAATCTTCAGCTTTTAAAAAATTATTGACGATCGTAGTTCCTTTGCTGATTGCACCAAACATGATGCTGCGATGGGAAATCGATTTATCAGCAGGAATCACTAATTCTCCATTGATCCCATTTTTAGCTGTCAATAGTTTCATGACTTCAACTCCTTATCCAACAATGAAATTTTTCGGCTTCGATCAGCTTCTGTCCTTTAAGTAAATCCGCTTGATTTTTAAAAGACAACTCTAACACACCAAAAATATCTTCTCTTGTTTCTTGGATGCTCAAATTAATAATGGAAAGATTTGCCTGACTTAGTACGTTAGTAACTTTTGCGACAGCACCAGCTATATCGGGAATATCGACATATAAATCATAAAAAGCTGGAATCGCTCCTTGTTTTTTCCGGGGCAACTGATCCCGTGTTTGTTTTGCCTGCACAAAGAACTCTTGAATCGCCGATTGGTTTTGATCAATCAGTTCCTGTTTTAACGTTTCCATTGCGCCTTGCCAGTCTTCCAACAACTGAATCATCATTTCTTGGTTCGTCATTAAAATATCCGTCCACATTTGGGGATCCGATGAAGCAATCCGTGTAATATCCCGGAATCCGCCAGCGGCTAATTGTGAGGCACGTGGATATTTTTGATTCAGCTGCTCACTGATTTGTACTAATCCTGAAGCGACAATATGTGGCAAATGACTTAGCACCCCAACAATCTCATCGTGATCTTTGGCAGTTAAGCGAACAAACTTTGCTCGAGTAGGACGTAGTAAAGCGATCAGTTCTTCTGTACGTTTACTTTGACAGTCATCCGTTACGATATAATACGCTTCTTCAAATAAATACGGATTGCCTGCTTTTACTCCTGATTTATGTGAACCAGCCATCGGATGCCCACCAATAAAATCAAATGGGAGTTGCTTTGCTAGCGCCATTATCGTCGCTTTCGTACTTCCGGTATCACTTACTAATACTGTTTCTTTCAAGGGAAGTGTCGCCAAACAGTTGAGATACTCCAAGCTAACTTGAACTGGAACGGCAAGGATAATCACATCCATTTGACTAGCTGCCTCGATCCCTGTGACAACCTGATCGACTAACTGTGTTTTTTCCGCTATTTCTCTTGTTTCTTCTGAATGATCCCAGCCATAAAGGGTAATTGCTGACCCTTTGATCGCTCGGCATAAGGAAGCGCCAATCAGACCCAATCCTATGACAAACACCTTTTTTTTCATCGCTACCTCCGATTAGAATTCTTTGGTCATTTGGCGGTGATTTGCAACGGCTTTTTTTAATTCTTGCATATTATCTGCTGGAAAATGCTCAAGTATCTCGCGAACAAGAGTGGTCGCAATCACATGCTCTGCGACGACTGAAGCTGCTGGAACTGCCGTACTATCGGAACGTTCCACACTAGCTTTATAAGGTTCTTTAGTATCGATGTTCACGCTCATGAGAGGTTTATATAAAGTAGGAATTGGTTTCATCACGCCCCGAACAATAATCTGTTCTCCGTTGGTCATTCCACCTTCAAAGCCACCTAAATGATTACTTGCTCGGTGATAGCCGCTTTCGTCCCAAGTGATTTCATCCATCACCTGTGATCCTGGTAACGAAGCAGCTTCAAACCCAATTCCAAATTCGACTCCCTTAAAAGCATTGATGCTTAACATCGCTTGAGCTAGCTTACCGTCTAATTTTTTATCCCACTGTACATAGCTCCCTAACCCTGCTGGCACATTTTCGACCCGAACTTCCACTACACCTCCCAAAGTATCTCCTGCTTTTTTAGTAGCATCGATCAGGGCTTTTACTTCCTCTTCAATCATTAGATCTACCATGTTCACTTCGGAGATAGTCGTCTTTTCTTTGATTTCTGTCACGGTCAAATTCTCTGGCACATTCGCTTTGATTCCTCCAAGGATCGCTACATGACTAGCAATCTCTATATCTAAAGCAGCTAAAATCTGTTTTGCTAGTGCCCCGATTGCTACTCGCATCGTCGTTTCTCTTGCGGAAGAACGCTCTAATACATTTCTAAGATCATGGTGTTGATACTTCATACCACCAACTAAATCGGCATGACCTGGTCTTGGTTTAGCCACTCGTCGTAGATTTTCTTCTTTTTCAGAAACTGGAGTAACTGACATCACCGTTTGCCAGTTCTTCCAATCTTTGTTCGTGACAGTCATTGTGATCGGTGAGCCTAATGTTTTGCCGTGACGAATACCCGACGTGATTGTCACTTGATCTTTTTCAATCTTCATGCGCCCACCTCGACCATAACCACCTTGTCGTCTAGCTAATTCTTGATTGATTGCCTCAATCGATAAGGTTAAGCCTGCTGGAACTCCTTCAATAATCGCTGTCAAATTAGGCCCATGTGATTCTCCTGCTGTTAAGTAACGCATTTACTCACCTTCTTCTAAATAATTTTTGATTGCTTCGATTGGGATCGATTGGATTTTTGCCTGACCGATTTTTTCTAATAAAATAATTTTCAACTGTTTTCCCCGGGCTTTTTTATCATGAGTGATCGCCTGGAACAACGCCTGTTCATCCCATGGTTCGTAAGAAATGGGCAACTGATACTTTTGGATCATCTTGATAAGTTGTTGCGTCGTTCCTTCAGGTGTTTCTTTCCTTTTTTCAGCATTCCGACTGATTTGTACCATGCCGATCGCCACTGCTTCTCCATGACTAATCTGTCCATATCCCGCTGTTTGCTCGATAGCGTGTCCGATCGTGTGACCAAAGTTGAGGAACAAACGACTGCCTTGATCAAATTGATCTTCTTCTACTACTTCTTTTTTTACACGTAAAGCTTTTTCGATCACTAGCTCGCTATGTGCTACTAAATCAGCTACATCAATAAAACGAGCTAACTCTCTCCAAAGACTTTCATCCTTGATCGCACCACACTTGATGATTTCTGCAATTCCTTCTTGGATCCTTTTTACTGGTAATGTCGTCAGCGTTTCTGGATCAATCAACACACCGTCTGGCTGTGCAAATGTGCCAATCATATTTTTGGCGTTTGGTGCATTGACTGCTGTTTTGCCACCTATGCTTGAGTCTACTTGTGCCAATAAGGAGGTAGGAATCTGTACAAAAGAAATTCCTCTCATGTAAGTTGATGCCACAAAACCAGCTAAATCACCTACAACACCGCCACCTAGAGCAATAATGCCATCACTTCTCGTCAATTGTTCAGTGGCTAGAAAATCATATAATTTAGCAGCCATCGACAGTGATTTACTTTCTTCGCCAGCCGGAATAATATAATTCACAACCTCATACCGATCGGCTAATTGTTGTTGTATCTTTTGACCATAAAGCGGAAAGACATTTTCATCACTAATGATCGCAATTTTCTTTTCTTGCCATAAACCGGAAAGCCAATCTGCGACTTGATCTAGTGCGTTTCGCTGGATGATGATCTCATAGCTTTTTTCGGGTAAGACAACTTCTAACATCCGTGTTTCTCCTCTCTATAAAGCGTTGATTTTCTTCATCGCTTCTACTAAGATGTCCACTTCATTCATCATTTTCAGGTAGTTTTTCTCATTCAATGACTGCTGTCCATCAGACCAAGCATGAATCGGATTAGGATGGATCTCTACAATCATTCCATCTGCCCCACTAGCAACACCTGCTCGTGCCATTGGTGTCACTAAGTCCCAGACACCCGTTCCATGACTTGGGTCAACGATGATCGGGAAATGACTTAATTTTTTGATCAGTGGTACGGCACTTAGATCGAATGTATTTCTAGTAGCTGTTTCGTAAGTGCGGATTCCGCGTTCAATGAAGATGATGTTTGAATTGTTTTGAACTGCAATGTATTCAGCGGCATTTAACCACTCTTCGATCGTACCTGAGATGCCACGTTTTAAGCCAATTGGTTTTCCTGTTCGTCCTACAGCTTCTAATAAACGGAAATTTTGCATATTTCGTGCGCCGATTTGAATGATATCTGCGTATTCACTGACCACATCGATATGCGCTTCATCCATCACTTCGGTAATCACTTTCAAGTCATAATGATCCGCAGCTTTACGCATCATTTTCAACCCTTCTTCACCTAATCCTTGGAAAGCGTATGGTGACGTTCTTGGTTTGTAGGCACCACCACGTAAGATTTTAGCACCACCAGCCTTAGCCATTCGTGCTGTCTCCATGATTTGCTCTTCCCCTTCGACAGAACAAGGACCAGCCATTGTCACAAAACTCCCATCACCGATTTTCACTCCAGCTACATCAACGATCGTATCTTGAGGATGAAATTCTCGTGACGTCAATTTGTACGTATTGGTAATCGGTACGGCACGTTCTACGATATCGTAGCGTTCAAACGGAACATCCCGAATTACCTTTGGATCTCCTAAAAGCCCTAAGACAAAACGATCTTTACCATGGTTGATCTGTACATCTAGCCCTTCTTCTTTAATACGTTCAATTACTTGTGTTAACTCACTTTCTTGGATACCTGGTTTAATGATTAGAATCATACAATAACTCCCTTTGTTTTTTATTTTGTGTTTCGCTTCATCGATTTCCTCGCTGTTTGATTGGATTACATAAATTCTTGCAAATCAATCGTTACTTTGCTTATACCTTGTTTGAATGCGTTTAGTTCCCCCTTTATGTAACAAAAAAAGCCCACCGTAGAAAATCCATCTACAGTGAGCCCCTGAATCAATCAAATAAAAAAGCCACTATAGATTTTTCATCTATGCGGCGAGCAAGTCATCTCAAACATCCTTAGCCATCATAGATACAAACAAACGCTGATGTTTGCACCCATAATCGTATGAATACAAACTTATCTAAAATAGCTAAAGTAATAATTATTCAGTTGTGAACTATGTGTGATTTTCATAATAATCGCTCCAAACTGATATAAGATTGAGTTTAAGTATAGAGATGTTTTTGAAAGAAGTCAAACAATTTCTTGAATAAAATGATCAAAGGGTATGAAAAAAGGGCTTTTACCTGATAAAAACTCCAATTTACCCACTAAATAGTCGCAGGAGAATGCTGAAAATACCACAGAAAAGTATCAACAGCATGTCCGGCTTCTACTTCTATAATCAAACGAGCCCAAAAGTGAGCTGAAATTGTTCTTTATTTTGAAATTTGCCCGCTCTTACAATCGTTTTTGTCCGTCTAACTTTTGGATCTCAGTAATATCTTGCGTGACTTCTAAGCACCCAAGATAATCACCTGTCTCATTTTTTAAAGCAAAGTAGCGAATATAAATTTTCCGTCCTCTCATATCAATCCAAAATTCTGCTGAATCCCTTGTTCCTGTACGGAAATCGTCAAGTATTTGTTGGACAAGATGCATGCTTTTTGGTGGATGACAGTTGACGACTTCACGACCAATGACAGAAGTAGTTCTTGGAAAGACCCGTTTCTTTCCTTCTGAGAAGAAACGGACCCGATCCTCATGATCAACAAATGTCAAATCCACAGGCAACACTTGAAACAAGGCAACTAATTGCTCCAACTGTAACGCTCCTGTCGGAAATTGCACAACTAAATCAGTCATAGGTGCTGTTTCGACTTGAACTGCCTCTGACGTAAACTCTTCGATCCCAAGACCAGCAGCAATACCATCGGTCGTTTCTTTAGCTTTTTTGATGGCTAATTGACGAGCTGGTTCCCGTTCGCTTTCTTTTTCGAGTGATTCTTGGCTTGGCTTCCATGGAAGTGGTTCAGGGATAAACGCAAAACCGATATCAAAGCTGTCATGAGCGATTTGTTCCCAATCTTTAAGGCTAAACACATCTAAGGTCATGGGTACCATGATCTCCTCTTCCTTAAAAATCATCTCTTCAATTTCTGTTTTTACTGCTTCCCATTTTTCGGATAGCGGATTATAAGCCGCTTTGTCTGTAGCTAAATAAGCATTCAGCGCTTTGATCATTTCACGGATATCATCATCTACACCCCACATCACTTTAGGTGGGGCTGAGATTCCGTATTTTTCCATATAAGAAAAGATCAACGTTTCTTTTCGTGCATAATGCTTGTCGATCTGCAATAAATCAGTCAAAGCGTGTTGCAAGCGTTCCTTTTGTGACCAATCTCCTTTAGCCATTTTTGCCAATAACCCGTCAATTTCATCCGTCAATAACGACTGCAACACTTGGTTTTCTAACTTTAAGGTATGGATCGGGTGTCCTGGTTGTGCATGTTCATAATTGGAATGATGGATCTCATTGATCGCTCCTTTAAAAACAGCTGCATGGATATTACATAACTTTTGGATTTCTGACGGATCAAGACCGCTTTGAATCAATGCTTTTTCCGCAGCAGTGATTTCTGTAACATCGACTCCCTCAAATTCTTCATTGAACAATCGTTTTGCTTCTTCAAAAGAACCACCTTTATGTAAAAGTGACAGGATTTCAACAATCCGTTCTTGTCGTTGATTCGTGGGTTTCATTTTACCAATCCTTTCACAATAAATCCTGATGTTTCAAAGGCAGTAACAATTTGTTCTAAAGGAATTTTTTTCATTTGAGCCCCTTTAGGAATCGTCATATAGCGACCAGCAGTTTGCAACATCCCAGGTTGGTTGATGGCATTAAATCCTAGCTCTGCCATGATTTGTTTGACTTCTGGATACTCTGTAACTAATTCAAATAATGTTTTGGAAAAATCGATCTCTCTCATTTTACTTCCTCCTTCATTGAGAATCGTTCTCATTCAATTGGATTCATTATAAACGATTTTGTGCACTTTTACACGATAATTTCAAAGCAAATCTTTTTTTACCATTCTAATGATGAGTATATCTAGGCTCATTCTTTTTTCAGTGTAAAATTTCCTAATGACTTTCTGATCAGCAAAAAATAAAATAACTTTTTTTATTAACTAATGAGGTCATCCTGCTGTTTTTTCTTTCAATTAATTTTGCTTCAGATACTACCCATTTCTCTAAACGATAAAAAGACAACAATCTTCTTTTCCACTTTTTTTTACCCATTCCATCACGTTTTTTTCGTTGACACAAAACACGAACATGTGTTCTAATCAATAAGAAGAGGTGACGAATATGATTCGAAATCAAAATCCAGTCTTTGATTACACAAAAGAACCTTCGAGAGATATTCTTTGCATCGATTGTAAGTCGTTTTATGCTTCTGTTGAGTGTGCCGAACGTCATTTAGATCCTCTAACAACCAAACTCGTCGTCATGTCCTATCCGTCAGGGAAAACCGATGAACGTGGGAGCGGCTTGATCTTAGCTGCTAGTCCAGCCGCAAAAAAAGCCTATCATATTACAAATATCAGTCGAGCAAGAGATTTACCCTTTCCCTATCCCGACGATCTTTATATGGTCCCTCCACGAATGGCTTACTACATGAAAAAAAATACCGAGATCAATGCTGTTTATAAAAAGTACGTGGATGAAGAGAATCATCATGTCTATTCTGTCGATGAAAGCTTTCTTGATGTCACCAACAGTTTGAAACTTTTTAAAGTCAAAAGTGCTTGGGATCTAGCTGAAATCATCTATCAGGATGTCTACCAACAAACAGGAATCCATACAACTATTGGGATTGGTGATAATCCACTACTAGCTAAGTTAGCGTTGGATAACGGTTCTAAAGGAAAAGAGCGAAAGGCCGAATGGCGCTATGCAGATGTGGCAGACAACGTTTGGCGTATTCCTTCTCTCACCGATTTTTGGGGAATTGGTCATCGGACAGCCAAACGACTCAAACGACTGGGGATTCATTCTGTTCATGATTTAGCTCATGCGGATTATTACCAACTAAAAGAAAAATTTGGAGTGATTGGCACCCAGCTTTTTGCCCATGCTTGGGGAATTGATCGAAGCTTTTTGGGAGAAGACTATACCCCCAAATCAAAAAGTATTGGGAATAGTCAAATTTTGAATCGTGATTATACAAGGCGTGAAGAACTTGAAATCGTTCTCAAAGAAATGGCTGATCAAGTCGGAACTCGTCTGCGGCGTGAACATGCGAAAGCGCAAGTTGTTAGCTTGTGGATGGGCTACTCTTTAGGTTATCGAGATCGTCTAGGGAAAACTGGATTTCATCAACAACTAAAAGTTGAGCCGACAAATTCTAGTCATGAACTCAGTCTCATTTTATTGAATCTTTTTCGTAAACATTACCAGCATCAAGACATTCGCAGTGTCGGTGTCAACTGCTCCAAACTAATTTACACAGACAGTCTGCAATTGAATCTATTTGCAGATCCCGATGAACAAGTCAACGATGCCAAAATCGATTTTGTCGTTGATCGTATTCGCCAAAAATATGGGTTCAGTGCAATTGTCCATGCCCATAGCTTATTAGAAGGTGGCCGTGCGATCGCAAGGAGTTCACTCGTTGGCGGACACGCTGGTGGTCATGCCGGTATTGAAGGTGAGGGCTATGCGTCGAACAAAAAAAGAATTTCTCGACTACAATGAATACCGAGATCGCCCATTCGGATTAAAATGGGGCACCGCATTCGCTATGGAAGAGCTAGTCACTGGGATCAAAAAAAATGAAGCGTGGGCAGTGAAAGAGATTCGTCCGTTGGAACAAATGTCTCGAGAAGAAATGGATAGTGTTTTATTAGAGGCTTTTCTTTACCATAAAAAAGTAAGTCTGCAATTAAATACCAAGGATGAATTTGGCCGCTACTTAGAAAGCATCGAGGGTTTCTTTACTGGTGAAGCTTATCACGACTATTTTATCCTTGAAGAACAGACCGTTCACTGGTGTGACGTCCGACATGTTCAAATAAAACAGGAAGATAAGTGGTTTGATGTTTCCTATTTTCCCCAGTCAGTCACACAACATGAAACGTTAAGTAACCGAAGTCTTAACGAAGAGATCGTTCCGATCAAAGATGAATTTTACCAAAGTTTTCCTGAAGAAGAGTAGCGTTTTGCCATTGATCAGCATAAAATGCCTATTTCATTAAACTAGAAAGAAGTGATTTTTTGAAAACAGTCCATCAACATTTTGAAACGATCGCTATCACTGCGTTTATTGCCAAACAAGAAATCATTGTCCGCTGCAAGGATAACAACTCTTATCGAGGATTTGTCCAACGAGACATGACAGAAAAAGGATTTTCCTTAGATGAGCAATTGATTCATTGGGTGGACATCGTTGAAATCCAATTGACCGATCAATGCTTTCACTTTTGGGAAGATATTTTACATCTAAAGGAACCGACATCCTAACAAAGCCATATAATTGGAACACCTAATCCTATTATATGGAACGCATGGACTCCCCCCAAAAAACGTACAAGTCTTCTCGTAAGCGATAAACCTTTGATTATACGGATAAACTGCTCGTCCGTTTCATACTACAGCAAAAAATCTCAAAACCGCAAAAATGGTTTTGAGATTTTTTGCTTATGTCTAGGATGAATCAGTGAATCATTACTTAACGATCCAACTGTCTTTTTTTCAGTTGACAATGTAAAGTAACTGACTGCTTTTTCAATTTAGATATTTTTCGATCAAGTACGCTGGCGTACAGCTCCACGCATGGCAATAACTACTGATGATCGGGCTGCCATAAGGAGAAAAATCTGGTTCTTCTGGTTTAAAAGCTTCCCAAAAAGTGTCTGCTCCCAGCTGAATCATTTTGCCCCAATAGTTTTTCATTAACTGGATAGCTTCTTCTTGAAGTCCAGCTACAAATAGCGCTTCGACTACATGATGATACATATAAGGTGTAGCAATCCCTGTGATCGGAAAATGATGCGCAATCATCGTCTCCAAAATTTCTCGATTCATTGGTTGATCAAAGACCTCTGCTAAAACCATCCAAACTTGACTCGCCACATTGATTTCTCCGGTTGTTTCAATAATAAATTGCTTTTGTTCTTCATCAAATAATTGTTGCTTCGCAAACGCAATCAGTTTCTCTGTTGTTTCTTGGTAATGACTCAGTTGTGGATCTTTCATTTGTTCTGCCAACTGGTTGAATCGTTTCATCGCATAGATCAATACTGCTTGCCCTGCTGTACTCTTTTCAAACTCATTAGACCAGTCAATAAATACTGGCCACTCTTCTAACAAATTCAAGCGTCCCTCTTCATCGACACATGTCAGTGCTAGTTCCATCTGCTTTTTCGCTACTGGATATAAATCCTGCAAGACAACTGAATCTTTCGTCTGATGGTAAAAATCAGCTAAGATCACTGCAAAAAACAAACTATAGTCGAATAAAAACGTATCATCTGGTGTCAATTGCGGGGCTGTGAAAACATTGGCTGGAATCTTCCCTTCACTGGTCGTCATCCCACCAAATAAATAAAGACAACGTTTCGTTAAAGCTAAATCACCGAAAGTCGCATAATTCGCTAACGCTTGTAAACGTAAATCACCAATCCATAATCGGCGATCTCGTTTAGGCCCATCTTCAAAGACTTCTTGCATACAATCAAATAATGTTTTAACAGAAACTTGGTAGATGGAAGCAAGTTCTTCATCAGCAATCACAGGCTTTGGTAATTGGTCAAGTGACACACAACTTTCTGCGATAA
This sequence comes from Enterococcus sp. DIV0691, assembly GCF_051711145.1. Lineage (NCBI taxonomy): Bacteria > Bacillati > Bacillota > Bacilli > Lactobacillales > Enterococcaceae > Enterococcus > Enterococcus sp. DIV0691. The sequence goes on along the minus strand of NZ_JBIOLY010000001.1, from coordinate 380,841 downwards.
AAAGCGGATCAGAAAAACTAGCTTGCCACTTGGGTGAAGTATCCAACACCTTTAGCTCAATATAACGACAGCTATATCTTCTTGGTAATTCTAAACGTGCCGGCAAAACATCAAGATGAATAAATTCTTCTTGGATCCAAGACCTTGACAACCAACCATCATACGCACTAGAATCGGTCGCAAGTTCAGCGGGTACTTCCGCAAATTTCAGTTGTAAATATAAAGGGGCATCCATTGGCGAACCAACCGAGTCAATGGACAGACTAAAATGCCCAACATAATGATCCCCTAAATCTAAGATAATCGCTTCATCCCTTTTTAAGGTATAATCAGCTAGTTGTTTGATTTCTTTGTCACTGTTAATTGCTGAATACCCATTCAAACCATGTGGGTCTTCAACGACTTCAGTGATTGCTACTGGTTCGATCTTCGTTTTCAAAAGCTTTGGTACATGTTGTTGTGCTTTGGTTAGCAGTGCCTCGTCCTTTTCCCAACGCACATCTTGATTGATTTGAAAAGTAAATGCCATTTTGCTTTCTCCTCTTCTTTACTTGGTGAACGATGCAGTCATTTTTCCTTCAGCCAACTCTTTATCCACCGGATCAATCACTGGGTATTTTTTCTGTAGACGCATCATGATTACTCCAGCAATTGTTGCTACTAAAACGATTCCCGCAAAGCCAAACATAGACGTCTGGATACGATCAGGAGCAACTAAGTAAGGGGTAACAAAGGCAAATAATCCACAACACATTCTTGAAAAACCATTGATGAACCCTTGAAGTGAAGCTCGTGTTTCTGCTGGGAAAGATTCTTGTGTCCACACTTTGTAGATTGCTTCTCCGGCTAGTGGATTCCCAAAATTATAAAAAGCAATTGTGATCGCTAATGCAATAAATCCTGCACCACCACCGATCAATGCCATACCTAACATTGCGCCAAATTGAACGACTGCCCCAATAAAGAAAGCTTTGTTTCTAAATTTACCACCTGCAACAGAGGCAAATGCAATCGTTGTTGCTAAAGAAATCACATTCAACCCGATCCCTAATCCTGTAGCTTGTGCTTGACTAGCTCCGGCATTTGTCAAAGCATAGGTTTGAAATTGTCCCCAAGTATTCGCTAAGAGGTTCCAACACACATAAAAAATCAAGATAGCGGCGAAAAAGCCAAGGTATTTTTGTTTGTTTTCCCCAAATAGTACTGTCTTGAAAGAAACTTCTTTCGAGTCGCTTGTCACTTTGGTCATTGCTTGTCGAGCAGCTCCGGCTTCATGAAATTGTCTAAACTTAGGTGAAAGTGTCCGCCATAACCAAGTGATCACTGCAAACGTAAATAAGATGGCAAAAACAATTCTTGCTCCTAACACACCTTCGATTCCCGATAAAAGAAATGAACAGATGTAAGAAATGAATATCCCCACTTGCCAAAAAATCTGTGTGGAAGAAATCAAACGAGCAGAAGTATGCTCATCAGGTGCATCATGAGAAACAACGGTCAAACTTAATGGTAAGTCTGCTCCAGATGCTACGCCCATGATAATCACGCCTAATAAGAGCATTGGGAAACTTGTGGCTAGAATACAGACCGCAGCTCCGATCGCGTAAAACAAATTGATCCAGTTAAATGAACGGATCAAGCCAAATGCTTTTGATATCTGTCCGGTAAACAGCGATCCGAAAGCGATTGCAAAAGTTAGCCCGCCAGAAACGATCCCGACTTGTCCAGTTGTCAGCTCTAGTCCCTTTTGCCAAACGGGAATCGTCGCTGAGAGTCCAACAATACAGCCAGATCCAAGCATGGAGCCAATTCCAGCAGCGACAGCTAGAGGCGAATACTCTTTGACCGTGGTAGTAGTTGATGCCTGTTGTTTCTTCATAAAAAACACTCCTTAAAATAAGTTTTATAAGTTCGAACAGTTAGAATTGTAAACGTATGAATTACTCAGGACTATAGCAAAAAAAGTGTTCTTTTTATCCAAATCACATTCGTATGCTTCAGCGAATCAAACAAGCGATTCTTTTTCGAACATTCAGGAGACGAAAAGAAGTTTCACACTTATCCAATACATTTGGAATACGCTTTAGTTAATCTTCGCTTTTCATTGCCAGTTCATGATTGGTCAAATCTTTTTTACAGATCACCTGAGAAAAAGGACTCGTTGCATCACAACTGCCTATTCTATTTTTTTAACAGACTATCTTTGAGTTCTTTAGGTGTCAGTTCTGTGTATTTTCCGACTAATTTATACAAAGAAGCAAGAGTTTCAAAACCAAGTTCATACGAGATTTCTTCAAAAGTTTTATTCGTTTCTCTCATCAACTCGATCATCGTTTTATACCGCAAAGAATTGATCAATTCTTGGAAAGAACTCCCTGTTTCTTTTTTCAATTTATTACTTAAATAATTTGCATTATAACCAAAATGTTTCGCTAGATTTTTCAGTGTCAGTTTTCGGAAATGAAGATCGATATATCGTAAAATCTCTAATAATTCCTGATTCTCACGTTGCGTAACATATTCTTCTAAATCACGGGTAAGTTCGATCAATAGTAAAGACAATCTCAGATTCAGTGCCCGCATATAATAGTCTTGTTTGTTGTAATATTCCAAAATCATTTTGTGCAATAACCCTTGCACTTCTAAGTTATCACCACAATGAAAATGGATAAATTCATCATGTTTTCCTTTTTCCTGCGAAGCATTTAATAGAAATTCATTGACCAATCCACGTGACTTCACCATATTGATCACGATGTCAGTCGTAATCGATTCCCCTTTCAATAAAATATTGATCAAAAGGTCTTCCTCTTCTAAAGGATCGATACGCTGAACGATTTCTTTGTCTAATAACAGCAATTCACCTTCTTTCAAGTGAATTTTCTTATCGTTGACATATTGGACACATGAACCAGACAACATATAGTTAAATTCAACAAATTCATGCGTATGTGCAGGCATTTCAGCGTAACGATGATGTTTATTGATAAAGATATTACCCTCTTTGAAAAATTGGTTTTTGGGCATTTTAGGTACTGCGACTGTCTCATAGGGCAACTGTTGGTCATTGATATTTTGACCATCAATTTGTTGTCGACATTCAATTTCGTTATTTTCCATCAAAAATGTTTTTAGTTGCTCAAAGGTAAACACTGGCATCCTCCCCTTTTTCTTCATTTTCAGTTAGCTTTTCGTCAATAGCAACCGGATCTTTTAGGTAATTAGGTAACTATCTTTCAGTCTAACGAACGAAAAAGCAGCAAATCAACCAATGGAAGGTTTTTCCTTAGTCGTAACAAATAAATAATTCGCTGGATAACCGATTTGGAAAACACCGAGCGTGATTAGGTAAAAAACAAGTGGTACTACAAAAGTAGAGAAAATAATGCCAAATGATGCGCTAGATAATTGCGCCTGATTCGCTACATAGCCTGTATAGCTCAAAACAAATCCTGGGATCGCTCCACCAATCGCCATCGCAAATTTCATGATAAAAGAATTCAATGAAGCGATCAGCGCTGCTGTTTCAATTCCCAACTCGTGTTTTATTTGATCCACGTTATCAGCAGATAAACTATACTGCAAAGTATTGGTCAGCCCTAAGCCAACTTGGACAGCAAGATAAGCCCCTAAGAAAATCATTTTCGATTGATGCACGCCGATCATCACGATCATCGCTAAACAGAGTAAAGATAATGCGCCAACATATACTTTTTTCTTCCCCCATCGCTTAGATAAACTAGGGACCAACACACCTGCTCCTAAAGCACCAAACAGTCCTAAAAAACTAGCGAAACTTAGCAATTTTGTGTCATTCAAAATATAGTTCAAATAATACAAAAGCGATCCACTAAAGATATTGCTTGCGGCGGTAATAAAAAGCATACTGATAAATAGGGTCATCACTGGACGAATTTTTAAGATAGCAAGCGCTTCTTTATAAGAATAGCCGCGCTCTTGCGATAATTCAGCGTGCTCTTCATTCCCTCTTTCTTTCAGTGCTAATGTACCAAAAATCGTGAAGAACAAGACGACTAGTACCGTTCCGACAATCAACAAGGTATACCCAGAAAGCCCATTATTGTAAGCGGAAAGGATCAACGGTGCCAAAATATTCAAACAAGTAGGTCCTACTGTATACGACACACCTTTTATGGACGACAAGATGTTTCGATCGGCTTCTTGATCGGTTAATACGGGGATCAAACTATTTAATGGGATATCCATTAAATCAAAAGTGATACCTAACAAAATATAAGAAATATAGATAACGACGATTTTTTGACTAGTAAAAAGTAACGGTGCAAACCAAACGAGTAAATAGTTGATACAACAAATCACTGTTCCCAGCACCAAAATCGGGCGATATTTGCCAAAGCGTGTCACTGGGAAACGATCGATCAAAAAACCTAATAAAGGATCACTGAAACCATCAAGTAGTCTGGAGACCAGAAAAAGCGTACTAACTACAGCAGGATTAATGCCAATTACATCGGTATAAAAAATCAAAAGGTACGTATTCAACAACGTCATCACTGGGATATTTCCGAGATTTGTTAAAGCAAAACCAATTTTTTCCTTTACACTGATTCGTGTTTGTTGCATTCCAATCCTCTCCTTTTTCAAATCAGTTGTTTGCTCTTAGTTGTTTCAAGGGAGATATCATAATTTTTTCCTGGCTCTAAATGAACCTCTTGTTGGTTGATACGGAGAATCCCTCCTTCTCGTGTCGTTGAAATGTGTAGCTGTTCTTGTTCTTTATTGATTGTGACAAGTCCATTTTTGATTGGTATTTGCATGTTTAGACTTTCAAAGGCAGCTAGATTAGGTTCAACGACGAAAGTTTGATATCCTGGTGAAAGTGGTCGGACACCTGCGAAATATCTGCCTAATAGATAGATTGGGCTTGCTCCCCAAGCATGGCATAAGCTTTTGCCAAAAGGATCCCCATACATTTCATACACTTGTTCGCCCGTTTCCTCAGGGATATATTCTTCCCAGAATGTCACTGCCCCTCTTTCAACCATTCCGCCCCAGTAATCACAGATGATTTGATACACTTGGTCTGTTTGACCCATTTTACATAGAGCATCTTGCTCGAAAAATTTGAAATAAGGTGTCGTGATCTGGGTAATTTCAGGGTTTAACAATACATGGGTTAAAATCTGTTCTTTCTTTTCTTGTTCCACTAAATCGAATAAAATGGCAAAAATATTGGCATGACGAGTTACGTGGCGCTTTTTCGATTCATAGGAATCAATAAATGCCTGCTTTTCTTCGTCCCAGAAATAGCTCATGACGTTTTCTTTTAGTTGTTGATACTTCTGTTCATAGTCATCTACTTCACCCAAAACAGCTCCACAAGTCATCATCGTTTGGTAAGCTTTAAGCAATAGAATTTGTTCTGCTGCCAAGGTTCCTTCTCGATCCATCTCCGTCCAATCAATAAACAACCAATCTTTTTCTCGCCCATAAATAAAGCCAAGTTCATTCGTTTGTGCTTGGAGATAGTCCATCATCGTCTTCATCTTAGGATAGATTTGTTTCAAGAAAACCGTGTCGCCCGTCATTAAATAGTGATTCTCAACAGCGATGATCCATAAAATCGAGTAGTCAACGATCGTATTCATATGTTGCTTGATTTCATTTTGCCCACGAAGCGCTAACATCGTTCGGGTATTGATTTCTTCATCGAAAAAGAGATATTGGTTGATAAAATAGCTTTGGTAAGCATCGCCTGACCAGATCCACCGATCTCGCTTGATCCCATCGATAAAGAACAATCCGCTACATAGGGTAAATGTTTCCACAGAAACTTCCCAAATCTTGTTTAAAAGGACATTGTCTGAAGAAAAAGCAGCATGATTGGTTAAAGGAAGGGATTCATGGATCGCCTCGATCTCAATTTCTTCCTTCGCAACATCTGGAACAAACAAATACCGAAAAGCACGCTTTCTTGGGATTGTTTCAACAGTAGCTGCTTTTTCCTTGTAATAGCACATCTCCACATCCAATGCTTCTGATGCAGATTCACCATAGCAAATCATAATCGGTTGTCCATGTGTCATTTTTTTGATTGCCAGTGTTCCGTAAACCGCACGACCATAATCGATCAATACCCCATCATTCTGTTCGTTGATTGAAACAGGTCTAACCACTTTTTTTTCAAAATAGACATGATTTGGATCGTTTTCTTTATCTAAATAAAGGGAACTCCAACCAGCTGGTAGTTCTTCAATAAAGTTACTTGCTCGCCAACCTAAATCACTCTTGATAACCTCTCCTTCGACAAAGACAGCGGGTAATCCAGTTGCGTTGCCTACAAAAATTCTGATTTTATTCTTTCCAGGCTGACAATTGATTGTTTCTTTAAGTGGATACTTTTTCCCATTCACTTCCACATAGCCAATCCCTGTTGCATAAACAATAAAAGAAGTTGGTTCTGTCAGTTCGTAGTAACGTTTGAATTTCACATTTTTATGACAATCATCAACGTTCCAATAAGCAGGCCAGTCATAACCTCTTTCTTCTCTTGAAAAATTTTGTAATAATCCTTGTCTGATTTCAAAATCTCCTGGGTACCATAACCATCTTGTTTGTTTTTCACTATTCATCTTCCACACTCCTTGGTTTTGGATCGTAGCAATGGTAATCATGCACGATTCTTTTTTCTCATTATCAATAACTGATAGTCTAAGCCTTTTGAACACATTGATTAATAACAAATGAAACAGCCCCGTATGTCTCACCCAAACTAGCGAAAGTTAAGCCAAATGAACACATTTGTTTAGTCATTTTGATAGCTCACTCTTCCTCAAAAATAGGTTAAAATTTTCCATTTTGCGCTTTCTATCACTTAAAAAAAAACAGAAACAGTCGTTATCAATCAACAGCTAAAAGATTTAAGTTCTCCTTCCTAAACACTTATGCTTTTTCTCCCTCTACATATTAACCGCTTTCATATTCAGGGAACAATTTCCAAAATCCAGAATGTTTATATCAAATCTACAGGTTTTTTGGTTAAGAAGTTGTGTTACATTAATAGCAAGGTAAGATGATCATTAAGAGGTGAAGTTCATGGAGAAATGGATCGCAGAGTTATTCAAAGAAACGGAAATCGAAAAATTGCAAAAAAAATCAGGTAAAAATATTAATACGATGAACCTCAACTATCATCGTTCGATCGTTCCAGAAATTCCTAAAAGTAAGTTCTTTGAGTTTGGATCAATCGCAATTAACAAACATCCAAGATTTTCTTACACACCCGCGCATACCCATCATTTTATTGAGTTGAATTTTTTATTCAATGGACAGTGCACCCAGCGTTTGAACGGTGACGTTTTTCATTTAGAAAAAGGACAGTTACTTCTGTTAGATAGTAAGGTTATCCAACAAATCGATTATGTAGGAGCAAAGGATATCTTGATCAATTTCCTCCTTGATATTCCAGCTATTCAAAATATTCTATTGCCTAATCTACCAAAATCCAATAATCTAATCACAGATTTTTTCTTTCAAGCAACCCGTTCGCCTACTGAACATACTAGTTATATCCTCCTAGACTTATCAATGAGTCCCTTAGCGTATCAGCTAATTAAAAGTTTGATGATGACCACTTATCAAAAAGAGTCTGTGCATAAGCAACTTTTGCTGAATTTATTATTTTCTTCACTGATGGTAGAAAGCGCCCAAGCACCAGTGATTATCACGAATAAAAAAACGATTCGTAATGAGCCGCTGATTCAAATCCTAGATTATATCAATGATCACTATGCAGAAATCACCTTACAGCAATTAGGAGAAACTTTTGGCTATAACAAAAACTATTTAAGCAACTTGTTAAAAAATAAAACCGGTAGTAGTTTCCAAGAGTTGATCGATCAAAAACGCTTATCTGAAGCAAAGCGACTCATGCTAGAAACAAACGATAGTCTAAGTACGATTGCCTTAAAAATCGGCTATAAAAGTGTCCCTTCGATTTTCAAACTTTTCCAAAAAGAAACCGGAAAAACACCTGATTATTTCCGAAAAAAACGGATGTAAAAAGAGTAGTTGAAACATGAATGGTACAACTCTCTAATTCCAACTGTAAAACAGTGACGAAAAGTTATTAACAAAAAAAATAACAAAAACCGCCTGAAACAATTGATATGTTTCAGGCGGTCCATTTATATTTTACGTAAAATACAACATGTCTAACGAATGTCTCTAATTGTTTGATTTTATTCTACAAATGGTTCTTCTCCCAATGCTTGTTGCGCGGCTAGATTGATCATATTCCATTGGCGATCAAAACCTGGTTGGAAGAAAAAGTCAGCTTCTGCTAAATCTTCGATCGTCAGTTTTTGTTGGATCGCTAGCGCTAGTACGTTGCCTTGAGCAGTCACATCATAAGTAGATAAAACAGCTCCGCCAAGGACTTGATGTGTCATTGGGTCAAAGAATAATTGGATTGAAACTTTCGTGTTCCCATATTCTTCAGGTACATATTTAGGACGAATAGTATCTTCATAATAAGCTGTGCGAATGGCTACGCCTGCTTTTTCTGCTGTAAAACTATTCAAACCACTAGCTGCAAAGTGATAATCAAAAACACTTAATGCCGAAGAACCTACAACGCCTCCAAATGGTTGGCTTGGTGTATCCTCAAATAGATGTTTGACTACATATCGTGCTTCTCTTCTTGCCACTGTTGCTAGTGCAATCGGCATTTTTGAGCGGGCAGGTATCGAATAAGCAAGGGTTGCATCCCCTACTGCATACACATCAGGTAAATTGGTTTGCAAATATTCATCGGTAACGATCCAACCACGATCATCTAAATCTACGACTCCTTTTAGCCATTCCGTATTCGCTTTGACTCCAGCTGCTTGAATCACAAGATCTGTCGCGATTTCTTCATCTGCTGTTTGAATCGCAGCGACTTGTTGCTCACCAGTGAAAGCAGTGATTTTCGCACCCGTCACGACTTTGATACCCTTTTCTTTTAAATGTTCGGTTAAAATATCTGTCATTTCCGGATCTAAATAAGTGCCTAATGGTCGATCAATCACGTCTAATAACGTCACTTCTTTCCCTGCTTTTTGAAAAGCTTCAGCGGCTTCGATCCCGATATAGCCTGCACCGATAACAGCTACATTTTTGATCGCTGGATCAGTTAATTTATCTTTGATTCTAGTAGCCCAATCGTACCCACGCATCAAATAAACATTCTCTAAATCTGTTCCTGGTACTGGCAATGAATTTGGTTTTACTCCTGAGCTTAAGATCAATTTATCATATTCATACTCTTTGGTACTCTTATCTAAGATACTAGTCACCGTTACTGTCTTTTGGTCTGCATGAATCGCTTTTACTTCATGATTGTTTAAAATGTGAACATTGGGTTGTGGAAAGTTTTCTGGTCTGAAATTTCGTACATCATTAACATCTGTCACTTGGTCCTCTAAATATAATTCCATGCCACATGACATGAACGAAACATAATCCCCTGCTTCAAATAAGGTGATATCGACATTTTCACCATATCTAGATAGCAATTCTAAAATCGATTGATGTCCGCCATGAGATGCGCCGACAATAATAACCTTTGTTTTCTCCATTGATGAAACCTCCTTGTTCAATTATTTAGAATAACTCTAAACAATTCAAACATAACACTCGATTTTTTATAAATCAAAAGAAATGCCCAAATATTGGACAGAAAAAACAAGACTTTCTCTATTAAGATTTTGACTTAAATGTTCCTCTTTCAATCAACAAAACAAACAAAAAAATGAAAAACTTCGTTCAATAAAACGAACGCAGCTTTTCATTTTTTTGATTATATATTAGCTAAAAAAAGGCGAATCCGTTGGCAAGCTTCCGTAAGTTCTGCCAAACTACTTGCATAAGAAATCCGAATATAGCCTTCACCCTCTGGTCCAAAAGCTGAACCAGGGATACAGGCGACTCTACCTTGTTCTGCTAACTGTAAGCAAAACTCCCAAGAATTTAGGGTAACTTCTTTTGGCAGTTTACAAAACAGGTAAAAGGCGCCATCAGGTGGTATGACTTCAAACCCTAACTCACTTAATTGACCTAAAAGATAATCTCTTCTCTTCGCATACTGTTCTTTCATTTTTTCCCCATCATACATTCCGGTAGTAAGTGCCTCAACCGCAGCTTTTTGAGCCATTGTAGTGGCTGAAGTGACTAAATATTGATGGACTTTGATGATTTCATCAATCACATATTTTTGAGCAAAAATAAAGCCGATCCGCCAGCCGGTCATCGCATGAGATTTGGATAAACCGCTAATCACAATTGTTTGCTCCGGAAGATAAGACGCTGGCGAGACATGGTCTCCGACATAATTCAACTCTGCATAGACTTCATCACTGATCACGAAGACCGATCGTTGTTTGATGACTTCAGCTAATTTTGCCATTTGTTCTGAAGTTAACAGTGTTCCTGTTGGATTGCTTGGATAGTTCAAGATAATTGCTTTGATCGAGTCGCCATAAGTAGCAAAGGCTGCTTCTAACTGTTCTGGTTGGCAAATAAAGCCTGTTTCTGACGTATCGATCGTGATCAATTCCGCTCCAGCAAGATCCACTATCGGCTGATAGCCAGGATAAGCAGGCGCAGGAATCAATACTTTGTCGCCTTCTTCTAAAATCGCTAGCAAAGAAGCAGCGATTGCTTCTGTGGCACCAACTGTCGTTAGTACTTCAGTTTGAGGATCGTATACCAACCCATAACGTTCTTTTTGAAAGAAACAAGCAGCTTCACAAAGTTCGGGTAGTCCCCTCATCCCCGTATAATGGGAATAATTTTCTTCAATAGCAGTGATCCCCGCCTGTTTGACATGTTCGGGTGTTGGAAAATCAGGCTCTCCTAAGGTTAACTTGATGACATCGGGGATAGCAGAAATTTGTTGGTCAAAACTTCTGATTTGTGACACTGCTATTTTTGCAAGCCTGTGATTAAAACGATTGGTTAAATTCATGTGGTTTTCTCCTTTTTATCACTTCTTTGTCACTGATCCTTTTTTAGCAAAAGTCCTTTTGTATGAAGGATTGTTTGATACCAAGCGACACCCTTTTCTAACACAGCCATATCAAAATCAAATCGTGCATCATGAAGTGCTGGTGTATCACCGACACCGAGAAAGAAAAAAACACATGGATACTTCTGGGTATAAACACCGAAATCCTCTGCTTGCAAGACCGGTTGTTCAAGCTCATGTAATTTTTCTGATTGCTTCAAGGCTGTATATAAGTGAGGATCATTGATGACCGCTGGATATCCATCATTATAACGGAATTGGATCGATACCTGCGAATTTTTTTGAAATTTCTCTGCTAAATTAGCCAGTTGTACTTTGATCGAATCTTGGATTTGCTGATCATAAGAACGGATGCTGCCTGAAATAGTCACTTCATTTGCTAAAACATTTCGAATCGTACCACCAGTGATCTGTCCAAACTTTATTAAACGTCGCCATTCTTTAGGTAAAGATTGTTCCAACTCATATACTTCATCCATAAAACCAATGGCTCCTCGGATACTGTCGATCCCTTGTTCACTAGAGGCAATATGGGCAGATCTCCCTTTGACAATGATATCTGTCTCACTACTTTGTGCCATAAAGGCGCCCGATCGTGAATAGATCTCGCCTTTGGGAAGACCTGGCCATAAATGAAACCCGAAAATCGCTTGGACTTGATAGTCCTCTAACAAACCTGTTTGAATAACACTTTCCGCTCCGCCAGATATTTCTTCCGAAGGTTGAAAAATCAGAACAACGTTGTACATTAACTGTTCTTTATGATCTGCGATATATTCCGTTAACCCTAATAACATTGCCATATGTCCATCGTGACCACACGCATGCATCATCCCTTCATGAGTAGAAGCAAAGGGAAGATTTGTTTCTTCTTGGATCGGTAAGGCGTCAATATCTGTCCGAAAAGCAATCGTTTCGTTTTGTTGATGATCAAAATAAAGCAATAAACCAGTCTCGCCGATTTCATGCAGGACTCCCCCAAGATCCTTGATTTGTTCATGTAAATACGCTTTGGTTTTAAATTCATGAAAGCCGATTTCAGGAATTTGATGTAACGCCATGCGATGTTTTGCTAACATCGACATTCACCATCCCTTCATAGAGCCCTTTAACGACTGTTTCATATTCTTCATTTTTTACCCCAATGATCAAGTTTAATTCTTGTGCCCCTTGGGATAAGATCGATGTCCGAATCTCTAGTTGATTTAAGATGGATAAGACTTTGCCAGAAAGTCCAATCAGTTCTTTATGTGGTCCGCCAACAACTGAGATCAATGCCAGATTCTCGATAATTTCGACTTCTTCGACACCCAAATTTTCTTTTAACTCTTTGGTAATCAAAAATAATTGATCTGCAATGGCTTCTGCTGAAACGACTACTCCAATATTGTCGATCCCCGAAGGAATGTGTTCGATCGAGATACCATGATTCGCAAAGACACTCATTGCTTTCCAAATAAACCCGATTTCATCAGACATATGTCGTTTAAATAGTGTTAGCGAAAGAAAATCTTTTTTTCCAGCAATCCCTGTTAAGCCATTTTCTTTTTCGACTTCTTTGCTGGAAATTCTAGTGCCTTGCGCCTCTGGATCGTTCGTATTTTTTATTTGAATCGGGATACCTGCTTCTTGTACTGGGAAAATAGCTGATTCATGGAGAACATTTGCCCCCATATACGCCATCTCTCGTAATTCTCTAAATGAAATTTCTTTGATGATTTTTGGCGTGTCAATGATTCGTGGATCAGCCATCATAATCCCGGAAACATCCGTCCAATTCTCATAACAGTCGGCATTCAATAGTTTGGCTAAGATTGCGCCAGTGATGTCGCTCCCACCTCGCCCCATCAATTTTTCTTTTCCAACTGGATTAGCACCATAGAATCCTGGGACTACTAGTGGGCCTTTTTCTTGATAAATAGTTATTATTGCTTGTTTCGTCCGTTCTTCATCGATCTCACCCGTATAATCAAAGAAAATCAGTTCTTTCGCATCTATAAACGTATAACCAACATATTCAGCTAATAACTTCGCAGTGAGATATTCTCCCCGACTGACCAAAAAGTCCTGTGAGACTTTTTCTCGCTGTAATTTTTTTTGGATCTCTAACAATTCATCTTCAATCGGAAAAGTCAACGACAAGACATCTCTCACTTGAATGAATCGTTCACAGATCCTTTCCCACAAAGGTGTCCAATCGACTCCATGATGAAGATAGGCATGGATCAAATACAAGAGATCCGTGACTTTGTCATCTTCTTTCGTTCGTTTTCCTAAAGCGGAAACAACGATCACACTTCGTTCAGAGGCAGCTAAAATAATGGATTTTACTTTTTTGAATTGTTCTTCATGAGCCATCGATGAGCCACCAAATTTTGCGACTTTCATTGGATCACCTCCCTGATTGGTGATAACAATGCAGAGGCGATTTGTACAGCATTCGCAGCTGCGCCTTTACGGATATTATCCGCTACGGTATACAGCAACAGCCCATTTTCCAATGTAGGATCATGCCGGAGTCTGCCGACGTATACCTCATCTGTTCCTTTAGCAAGGATACTGGTCGGATAACTATGGTTGGGCAAATCATCCACGACTGTTATTCCCGGAAAATGTTGTAGACATTGACGGACTGCTGCAAGTGAAAATGGCTGCGCCAACTGGACTGCGATTAAAACACCATGACCAACTTCGATGGGGACACGTACACAAGTAGCCGAGACAGGTAAGTTAGGCAAATGTAGGATCTTCCTTGTCTCAGCCATCATTTTGTGTTCTTCTTTCGTATACCCATCGTCCAACGGTGCATCAATTTCGGGGATGACTGTTTGACTGATATCATACGGATAAAGCGAAGGTTCCTGCCCTTTTTGAGTGGCGTGAAGATCAGTTAGCCCTTGTTGCCCCGAACCAGAGACCGCTTGATAGGTGGAATAGTTCACGCGGTTGACACCAAATGTCTGTTGCAATGCCTTTAACGGTAAAACGGCTTGGATCGTGGAACAGTTTGGATTGGCAATCAATCGGTTCATTTCATGATCTGCTAGATTGACTTCTGGAACGATCAACGGAATCGACGGATCTTCTCGCCAAGCAGAAGAATTATCAATGACGACCAACCCATGTTCTCTAGCAAGTGGCGCAAATTCAAGTGAAATTTCTGCTCCGGCTGAAAAAAGCGCTAAATCATACCCGTCAAATGATGTCTTTGTTAATTCTTCTACTGTGTATTCTTTTCCCTTAAACACACAGATTTTTCCAGCTGAACGCTTGGATGCTAATAATTTCAAACGACCTACTGGAAAATCATATTCTGCTAACACGTTCAACATCGTTTGACCAACTAAACCAGTTGCTCCAACGATACAGGTATCTATTTTGCGCATCTTTTTCATCCTCTCTATAATTCCCGTAATGCAGCGATCAATGCGGTGTTTTCCCTCGTTTGTTCGTCTTTGATTTTTAATACTCGGGCAGGTGTTCCACCCACTACGGTATCAGCGGCTACATCTTCTAAAACAACTGCTCCAGCCGCTACGACTGCATTTTTGCCAATACGGACACCTTCAACAATGACAGCATTCGCACCAACCAAGACACCGTCTTCAACCACCACTGGTTGAGCGGAAGCCGGTTCGATCACACCCGCCAACACTGCACCCGCACCAATGTGACAATTTTTGCCGACAATCGCTCTTCCGCCTAAGATTGCCCCCATGTCGATCATCGAGTTTTCCCCAATCTCCGCACCGATATTGATGATCGCTCCCATCATGATGACCGCATGATCACCGATCGTTACTTGATCCCGGATAATTGCTCCTGGCTCGATCCGAGCATTGATTTCTTTTAAATCAAGCAGAGGTATGGCACTATTTCTAGCTGTTTCTTCTATTTCGATCTCAATGATTTTAGCGGATTCTTTTGCGAGGATTGGTGCGATTTCTTGGTAATCACCGAAAATAATTTGGCTATTCCCCTGACCAAATACTTTACACTTTTCAAATTTAATTGGTTCAGTGACATTTAAATACACTTTAACCGGTGTTTTTTTATCAGCTGTTTGAATCAAACGTATAATTGCTTGTGCGTCCATTTGCTTTCTCTCCTTTATCCACCTAAAGTATCTGCTAATTGATAGTATCCAGCTGGTTGATTGCTTAACCAAAAAGCTGCACTTACTGCTCCTTCTGCAAAAATCTGATTGGAAAACGACTCATGTTTGATTGATAATACTTCATCCGTAGATGCAAATAAAACTTCGTGCTCTCCAGGTACAGAACCAATACGTAAACTGTGTACTCCGATTTCATCGGTTTTTCTAGGTTGATCTTTCCATTGGAAAACAGGCGATAGTTTGCGGACTTCTTGCATACTAGCGAGTAGTGATTGAGCCGTTCCAGAAGGCGCATCTTTTTTTTGGTCATGATGTTTTTCAATCAATTCGATTTGCCATGTTTTCAATAATTCAGCAGCCTGCTTCACTAATTGATTCATGACAAAAATCCCTAAAGAAAAGTTCGCACTGTATAAAATGGGGAAACGTTGCCCAAACGCTTCGATTGCCTGGAATTGTTCCTCACTATAGCCAGTCGTTCCGATCACGACTGGAAGTTGGTGTGCTGCTCCATAATCTAGCACTTTTTCCAAATTATCTGCGTGAGAAAAATCAATAAGGAGTGAGATATTACTCGGAAAAGATAAAGTAGTCGCTTCTTTAAGGGAGACTTTTGGAAAAACGACCTCATGTTCATAAGACTCAATGACTTCTTGGATTTTTTTGCCCATTCGTCCATGTCCGACTACACCAATTTTCATACCTGTTCTCGTCCTTTCATAGGTAATAATTCCTGTAATACTCCTCGCTTGTCCTCAGACAGAGGAACAAGTGGTAGCCGTAACGCACCTGAAGGAAGAGCCATCATCTCCATTGCGGCTTTTATTGGGATCGGATTTGTTTCACTAAACAAGGCATGGATCAATGGTAAGGCAGTTAATTGGATTTGTTGCGCTCGTCGAAGATTCCCTTGCTCAAACGTTGCGACTAATTCATGGACTAATCTAGGCTGGATATTGGCCCAAACACTGATAACCCCACTTCCACCCACACTTAATATCGGCAAAATAGCATCATCGTTGCCACTATAAAGGACAAACGAGTCTGTCAAAAGACGACCAACTGCCATCACATAAGCCAGATCACCTGATGCTTCTTTGATCCCGCTGATTTGTGGATGTGTCGCTAATTTTTCCAGGACTGGGATTGGGATCGTCATTCCAGTTCTAGATGGTACATTGTATAAAATGATCGGTCGTGGTGATTGGTCAGCAATTGCAGTAAAATGCGCCAACAAACCTGCATCACTTGTCTTATTATAATAAGGCGTGATCACTAACAATTGATCCGCCCCAATCGCTGCTAAACGTTGGACTCTTTCAATTGTTTTTTTCGTATCGTTTGTTCCTGCGCCTGCGATGACTGGGATTCTTTTATCTACTTTTGCTACTGTAAAACGTAGAATCTCCTCTTCTTCTTCTGGCGTTAACGTCGAAGATTCCCCAGTTGTTCCTAACACTAACAGGCCATCTGTACCTTCTGAAAGATGAAACTCAATTAGTTTCTCTAATCCTTGATAGTCAATTTCGCCAAGCGCATCCATCGGTGTAATCAATGCAACGATCGAACCTTTAATCATACGTCATCTCCTTTTGTGACCATTCATGAACAGCTGGTCCCGTCATTTGTATTTGTGTCTCCCCAGTAATCATTAACTCTCCTTGCTCTAAGTGAATCATGGCCTTAGCACTTGCTAAGTATCCATGATCTCTAGCTACGACATAAGCCGCACAACAGCCAGTACCACAAGCCAATGTCCAACCAACGCCACGTTCATACGTGCGTACGATCAGTTCCTGTTCATTGACTCGTTGGACAAAATTAACATTGGTTTTTTCTGAGAATAATGGATGGTGACAAATCTGTTCCCCTAACGCTTTCATTTGTTGCGCTTTTGCATCCTCTACAAAAACAACGGTATGGATCGTGCCCATAAACAAACTAGTTAGCTGGACATCCACTTGTCCAATACGTACTATTTGATCCACGATGGGTTCTGTTTGATTGACCGCTAACTTTTCTGTCGAATAATCGGGTTGTCCCATCTGAGCGGTACAATAAAAAGGTTCTTCTGTCAAAATTTCAATGGAAATCACACCCGCTAATGTGTGTACGTCGAAAGGTGAAGTTTCTACCATAGCTTTATCCCATACATGCCGAGCAAAACAACGAATCCCATTCCCACACATCGGCGCCTGACTGCCATCTTTATTGAAATAAAGCATCGTTAAAGGTTGCTCTCGAACGACAATCAACCCATCTGTATCAAATCGATCCTGTCCACACCACTTGCTGGCTAATTGGTGATAATCGATTCCTTCTTCATAGTCCATTAAGATAAAATCATTGCCGCAACCATTATATTTATGCAGGATCATTGAACTTCACCTCGCAATAAATCCTCATATTCTTGCCTACGTACCACTAATCGAGCAGTTTCACCGTTGACGAATACCACAGCAGGCCTCAAGGCTCGGTTATAGTTGCTACTCATTGAATAACCATAAGCGCCTGTGGCATATACCGCTAAAATATCTCCGGGTTCAGCGATAGGCAAAAGAGCTTCTTGAATAACCACATCACCTGACTCACACATTTTCCCAGCGATCGTGACTTTTTCGGTTTTCTTTTCCCTTAATTTGGTTGCCAGATCACATTGATAGCTCGCTTGATAGAGTGCTGGACGGATATTATCGGTCATTCCCCCATCGACAAAATAATATTTTTTATTTGGCGTTTGCTTAATAAAGCCTACCGTATAAAGCGTCGTTCCTGCTTCCCCAACGATACTTCTTCCGGGTTCGATCAACAATTCATTGATTACTAATCCTTGTTTTTTTAAAGCTTCCTCCGTAAAACGTACTAATTCTCGAACAGATTCTTCAATGGGCAATGGCTGATCACTTTCGGTATAACGAATACCGAATCCTCCCCCAAGATTTAGCGAAAGTACTTCATCAAAATCTTTAAGATAACCAATCAGTTTATGGATCTCTGCTATCCAGGCCGATAATTCAAAAATCTGCGAACCAATATGGGCATGAAAGCCTTCTAATTGTAAAAATTCACTATCCTGAATAAATTGGATCGCTTTTTGACACTCTTCGCTTTCATAGAGTAGACCAAATTTTGAATCAATATGAGCGGTAACGACATATTCATGCGTATGTGCTTCGATCCCTACATTCAACCGGATCATCACCTGGAGTTCTTTTTGATATTCTTGGCTAAGTGCGACTAACAATTCAACTTCCATGAGATTATCCGCTACAAAATGAACAAGTCCATTTTCGATAGCATAACGGATTTCCGCAGGTGTTTTATTGTTTCCATGAAAATAGACCTCTTCCATTGGAAAGTCAGCACACACAGCTGTATAAATCTCGCCGCCACTAACTACATCTAAACCTAATCCTTGTGATTGAATCAGTTTTAACATGGCAACGGTCTGAAATGCTTTTGATGCATATAAAATCTTTGTCTTAAAATGATCTGATTGAAATCCTTGTTTAAATGCCTTGATGTTCTCCACCATTTGCTTCTCATCGTAAACATAAAGGGGTGTTTGATATTGTTTTACTAATTGACTAACAGGAATTTCACCGATCATTAATTCTGACATTCGAGACTACCTCTTTTCCGCAATATTTTTTAAAATTTCTCTCATTAAGATTTGAATTTTATTTGAATAATATTAAACAAATTCTCAGTGATTGTCTACTATATTCATAAATTTAATAAAAAAAAGTGCATTCATACATTTTTTTGTATAAATACAAAACTAGCGAATAAAAGATTAAAAAACAATGGATATGCTCATAAATCTCACTATTTCAATCATACAATCTAGTGAAAGCAACTGCTCCATCAAATAAAAATACGTTTGGTTGCGATCATTCCATCGAAACCAAACGTATTTTTTAATTTAATCCTTCGTTGTAAAAAGGAGAGCTATTCCTTTGTTCATCAGAAAATTCATTCTTAAATTGATTTTACTTAAACCACATACCCAAAGTAAACGGCTAAAAACATCAATGATGCACCTAACATCACAAATAAGTGCCAAATAACATGTGTGAACCTCTTGCTTTTCATGCTATAAAAAATTGAGCCAATCGAGTAAGCTAACCCACCAGCGACCAATAAAAGTAAACCGGTCAAATTGATGTTTTGATAAAGTTTCGGTAAAACGATCACGATTCCCCAGCCCATCACATTATAAATAATCGTTGATACTTTAGAAACCTGACTGGCTTTCGCTAAAGTCAAACACTTGTAAATGATCCCGATAACTGCTGTTGCCCAGATTACACTAAGTAATAGTACACCAGAAAGTCCCTGAACGATTAACAGGCAAAAAGGCGTATAGGTCCCGGCAATCAGTAAATAGATCGAACAATGATCGAATATTTGAAACACTTTTTTTGCTTTTGTAAAAATCAAGCTATGGAACAACGTAGAACTGAAAAAAAGCAAAAACAGCGAACTGCCATAAATGATAAACGCAACATAATCGAGGGTTGAATGAGCTTGTTCCATCAGCAAGTCAAAACAAATGAGACTTAAAAACGCTGCAATTCCATGGGTGACGGCATTCAACACTTCATTCACTATTTGATACTTCCGACTAAATTCTACTTCCATTTTTGTATTTCCTCCAATCATTGATGCCTTCTTCTCATAAACCTATTATATACTGTTTATAAGACTTTTACATCTAGTTTTCAAAACTATATTAAAACTTAATGTTTAAAATAGCAAATGAAACACACTATCCCGACCACTAGCAAGCCAATCAATACGAATCCAAGAATCAAAAGAGATCGTTTTTTTTGGCTATTGATTTTCTTGTCTTCTTTTTCAATGTCTTGATCTTCATAGGGAATACGGTGTCCTCGTACCAGCAACCGGTGACTATTGACCATATAAGGGGTACACGTTAATAATGTAACTAAATCCTGCCCTTTTTCAATCATCAGATCATCAAGATCTGTAGGCTCAATAATTTTGATTTGATCCACTTGATACGCTAATTTACCATTCTGACTTTCGATAAAAAACAAATCGTTTTTCTCTAGTTGATCTAAATCCGTAAATAGTTTGGCTTTGGGTAATCCACGATGACTGGAAAGAACGGCATGAGTACTTTCACCCCCAACTGGATAAGAGGTTCCTGCCAATAAAGAGGCACCTTTTTCCAGAAAAAAAGAAGTCGTTTGGTCAAAAATCGGTAGTCGCACATTGATTTTCGGGATTGATAACACACCAATGGTATGTTTTTGGATCGTTGATTGTGTTACCTTCTCCGGTTCTTCTTCGGCGAATGGGTCAGAGCCTGGGGAAGAATTACTTTTTGCAAGTTCTCGATTTTTTTCTAGATATTTTTGTTGGATTTTCTCTAACTCTTCTGTCTTTTGTTGTTGTGCTTGTTGTTGGTATTTTCTAATGATTTGTTGATCCAAGTAATCATTGATATGATCACTAACAAAAGGATACATAAAAATTACGATTCCTGTGATGAATAACAAGGTCATGAAACTATCCAAATATCGCCGCTTTTTGTTACTCATTGATCGTCATCCTTTTTTGACTAGTTTTTCCTTTTATTGATGGGATTTTTTTACTTTTACAAAATAACCAATACCCATGATTAATAAGATCGTACCAATTGTTAGGTAAAGGTAAATCCCTTTGCCACCTGTAGAAGGTAATGTTCCTTTATGCTTGTTTGGTACCTTTTCTGGTGAAATGACTTGTCCAGACAAATGATAAGATTGTTCATCGACTACAAATGAAAGGCGGTTAGTCAACTGTACATAATTTTCTGGTGCCTTGATTTCTTCTAAATAGTAGGTTCCATAAGCTAATCCAATGATGGTAATCAACCCATCTTTTTCAGTAGTAAAAACAGTCGCTTTTCCTTGCTCTTTCGTCCAATTAACGGCTTTCGTTTGAGGATCAATCAACAAATAGTTCGCCTCACTTGAATCTTGGTCTCGAACAACAAAGCCAGCACCTGCTAACGGCTGGTTTGTCGAAACCGCTCCATCGACTTTGATAAACTGCTTACCACCTGTAACTACTTCAACAGTTGGCGGTGTTTGGTCTTTCGTATAGTCGTTTTCTACATTTGCTTCATTTTGATATCCTGCAGTTGGATTTGCTTGGTCATTCAAATACATATAATAAATAAATTTCAATGTTCCTCCAGGCGTTAAAGAAGGAATGTACGCTGGATCAACTGCCACCGTAAAGCCATTTTCTTGCTCAATCACTGTATAATGACTTGGATCGATTGTTGTTTCTCCATCGTAAAGTGCATAGCCATTGGCGCCATTGACTGCATGATGAAAAGTCAATGCTGCATCGTGTTGATCGATTAAATTGAATTTCGTGTATTTGTTCATTGAACCTTCTTTATCAGCAATTCCTTCGGGAAGATTGACCTTGATTTCATACTGGATCATTTCGCCAATTGCTACATCTTTGCCATTTAATTTTGGCGTACTTTTTTCAACTTTTGATGTATCATTTTTAATCGTTTTTTCGACAGGCGTTTGATTATTTTCGGTAATTTCAAATGCTGTTTTCGTTTGACTCTCAATCAATGCGGCGTTATCTGGTGCCTTCACTTCTTCCAAAAGGTAGTGACCAACTTCTAATCCGTGAATTTCCATCTGACCTTTTTCACTGTTTTCTTCAATGAAGTCAGCTGTTCCGATATGATACGTTTTCCCAGTCAAAAAAGATTTAGCAGCGGTTTGATCAGTTGTCCAAGTATAAAGACCGTCTTTCACACTATGAAGGTATTTTTTTACTGATCCTTCGGTTTTTGAAATGTTAAAGGCTGCGCCATTCAATGGTTCATTTTCGGCTGTCCCCACTTTTTTGACTTGCAATACCCCATTATTAGAAACAAGATTTTTAGGATATAAATGAATCGTGTCTAATTCTTCTGTACCATACTGATAAGAGCCGTCTGGTTGTTTGATCATTTCATAAACAGGAAAAGCCAATACCATATTGCCAGCTGCGACTACTCCTGCTTTCGGTTCTTCTTTGATGACATAAACCGCATCTTTTCCGTTTTGAGATTTTGGCAATTCCAGCGTTACGCTTCCTTGTGCATCTGTCGTTCCCGACGTGATAGGTTCTCCAGGAGTCAGCTCTTGAACTGCTTGTTGCGCTTCTTCGACTGATTTACCATTATTTCGTTGTTCATAAAATTGATTCGTTACATTATAAACAGTAAATGATACATCTCCTAGACCTTGATATTGGTCAAACTCTGTCATCTCTTTCCCACTGTTTTGAATAACATTGGGTAAAGAAAGTGCTTTTTTCTTATGCAAGATCACTTGTGCAACTTCTTGATCGGTAGCTGCAAAGACAGGCGATTGCCCTACCCAGCTACCTAAAACAGCTGATAACACGAATAATATTCCCCAACAAATGTCGATTGCTTTCCACTCTTTTTTCATTTATTTTCACCTTTCTTTCTCCATTTCCACAGACTGATACTAACTAGTATTAGCCCAACGATGACATAAAACTGGCTATTTTTTTCATTTGTTTTAGGCAGCAAACCGAAATCTGCTTTACGATTCTTTACCTTCAAAGGATCCGCCTGTTGTCCGTTTTGCTGAAACGAATTTTTTTCAACTACAAAAGGAATTAGCTCTTCACTTTTGATATAACCTTTCGGTGACTGAATCTCTTCAAGGTAATAATTCCCGTCGGTCAACCCTCGAACTGAAAAATTCCCTGATTGGTCGGAAGTTAGTCGATACGCTCCTTCACTACTCATTCGCCAAGTAACGCCTTCCTTCGTTTGATGAAGGTATTTACCTCTTTGATTTCTTACTAGAAATACAGCGCCTTGTAGAGGTCTTTGATTTCGACTATCAATTTTCAAAAAATGCTTTCCTCCCGTACGGATCGCAGTTGATCGTTGGAGGTACTCACGTTCTGTAGTGACCGTGACGTTATTCTTCAATTCCTCGTCTGGAATTGCTGTCGCTGATACTTGCATCTGATAGGTAATCGAAAGTGGTTGTCCAACCATTTTTTGGAGTGTCTCTTTAGCCAATGTCAATTCAAAGCCATTTTGATGAGAAACCATCTTATACCCGGAATGTATTTCTTGTCCGCCAATTTTGAGTTTCCATGTATCAGGTAAGAAGAGCAAATGATCATCAGCTTCATCAATGAGTTGATAGCTTTGACAGTCAGAAACAATGGTATCTACTGTATAAGTGACGATTTCACCAAACGAAACACTGGAATCTCCTTGGATCTTTTTTTCCAAAAAAGAAAGTGGAGTCGTTTCTTCGTTCTTAGGATATAAATGAATCGTCTTCAATTCTTGACCTTGCTCATTATTAATTGGGAGTACCACAACTAAATTGGCTGATTTTTCTTTGACGTTTACTGGTGTCTTCGTTTCTTGAAAAAGATACACTTGATCTCTTCCTTGTGCATCTTGCTTTGGTAATTGAAATTGAGCGATACCAGCTTCGTTACCAACGGTTTTGGTGATTTGTTCTGTTACAAACGTTCCGATCTCTTGTCCCTTTTTTGCTAATTGTTGTTGTGCTGTTGTGACATCGATCCCTCGTTCTCTCAATTGATAGAAAGAAGCTGTGACATCATAAACCGAAAAACTCACCTCATTTAGTCCCTGAGCTTCTTGGAAGAATACTTGCTCTTCACCCGTATTTTTTTGTGGATCAGGTAAATTCCCTTCCGTAAACAGAAGTTTATGCAAGATAATCTGTACTTGCTCATTCGAAGATTGATTCGGAATATTTTGAGCCGCACTTCTTTGCGATCCAATCGTCAACAACAACGGAATGAGGAACAAGATATACCAGATTCTTTTTTTCATTACGCCACGCCCTTTCTTTGTTTTTTGAAAAAGGCAACGAAACATGTGCTGCTTATCGCAAGGAAACCAGCTAAATAGAACCAGATACGACCCATTCCGCCAGTCTCAGGTAAAGGAACTTTGACTTGATTGGTAATCGTTAACGTAATTTGATTATTTTCGTCTCCAGCTACTAATCCACTTTCTTGTTTGGACCCATCCACGGTCACTGTTCCATCTTCCTTCACCACGATCAAGACTGGCTTTTTCAATCCTTGATACCCATCTGGTGTTTTGGTTTCCGTTAACGTGTAAGAACCAGGTTGAAGGTTTTCAAATGTAAATGTATCCGTTGATTCACCTGCTTGAGGTAGTTCGACACTTGACCCTTCCCCCTCTAGTTTAAAGCTAGCCCCTTTTAATGATTGCCCGTTATCTTGTTTTTTATAGACCGTAAGATTAAAAGGTTTGAGATGGTTTTGATGCTGTAATGTCCACTGCGGATCTACCTCAACATTTTCATGTTCATAGTGGATCGTGCCATATTGATCAATCGTCCATTCATAATTCCCAGCAATCGTATCATAGCCAACGGGTCCTTTCGTCTCTACCATTCGATATTCTCCTGGTTCCTCTACTGTAAATTGAGCCAGTCCCGTTAGTTCCGATACTTTTGTCGCTACTGTTCGATAACTATCAGCAGCATCTTTTTTCTGTAATTCAAAAGTAGCACCTGCTAAGTGGACTTTTTCTGACCCATGAAGCGTATATTTGTGAATCGCCAAAGGAATTTTTTTGAAAGGATTTTCGATCGTTAGAAGAATCGCCTGTTCCTCGATTTTTGCGGATTGTCCGTCAATCGTTACCTTTCCTTCGGCTGATACCGCAATCTTCCAGGTGTTTTTTTGAGCAAGTTCATGGCCGTCTGGTGCCTGTACCTCTGTAAGCGTATAGGTTTCCCCTTTCATTAATCGAACATCAGCAGGCAAGTGATAACTGCCATCTTTGTTATCGATCAAGCGGATCGTTTTAGATTGACCAGTTAATTCGAAAACTGCTCCTACAAGATTTTTTGCTCCAGATGAAGAATGTTTGGTGATGTTCAAATCAAATGGTGTAAACTTTTTAGTATTTTTCCAAGTCGTATCGTTGACTTTAGCAGCCTCATAACCTTCAACGGTCATTTCGTTACTTGCTTGATAGTTAAACGCTTGTCCTTGGTTATTAAATTTTGGCAACATCATGTTTTCTTGATAGTCAGTGCCATTACTTGCTGAGAGTAACTTGATGTCTTCACGTCTCCAAGTTCCCTCGGTATCATTAGTTGGTTTATTTAACTGGATAAATCCCGTTTGCCAACTATTTTTATCTGTTGTTGGCGTTCGTTTTATTTCATAAGTGATTTGATCTGGTCGTAGGCTAGTATCATGATCATATTCTTCCCATTCTTTTGTGAAAGACAATGTTACGCCTGGTGCTTTTGCAGAAGGAACGCCAAATTCAACAATTGTTGAAGCATCCGCCGTCGGTTGCAAGGTTGTTTTTTCATTCATTTGGTACCATACATCGGGTTTAAACGTTTTACTTTCAGTTTGGATTCGTACCTGATAATGGATTTGAATTTCCTGATCTTTCCCTAAATATAGCTGATTGCTTTGGATCGTTGAACCAGAAATACCAATCGTAGGCATTACTGCGACAGCATTTTTCCCTACATCTTTGATCGTGAGGGTATTTTCTTCGTAAACAAAGGGTTGAGCAATCGGATCAATCACTTTTCCATTACTGATGGTTCCAGCAATATGAACCGCTTTTTTCGCTAAATAATCAGAAATATCTGTGGCACGATCAGCCGATTCGTAATAGAATTGACCAGATTCATCCGTTGATACCATTTTCTTCATATTTGTTTCCACATCAACTTTTGATAAGCCAGCTGGAATATCTGATTGCAATTGGATTCCTAAGCCATGGATCTTGATTCCTCGTTCTTTCAACGCTAATGCTTCGCCAATCGTCGCTATAAACGTACTCCGAATTTGCTTCTCTCGATTGTTTTGATCTGGAACATCGTAATATCTACTTAAAAGAGAAGTATTTCCGGCTCCTTCTCGTACATCGCTAAATTCAGTTCCATAATAACTACCATCTTGTTCTGTAAACACTTTGTTCATGTGATAGGAGTAGGTTGGCACACCATCCGTTAATAACACAATCACTTTTTCATGATTATTTTGTTCAGCCAACATCTCACCAGCTTCTCTCAACGCTTTTTGAGTAAAGGTTCCCCCTTGTGTCGTTGAAGGAGTGATCGCTTTAATCTGATTTTTTACAGAATTGAATGAACTTAGTGGGATTGAACCGTTGTTATAACCCACACTAGAATACCCAATATAGCCAAGATTGACTTTTTCAGCTATACCACTATGGTCAAGGGTATCTACAAAACTATTGACCCCTCGTTTCACTTCTGCCAAACGATTGTCTTCATTCATACTGCCTGACCAATCAACTACTAATACAACGTCTACAGGTGAAAACTCTTTTTGAACGTTCCCACGTACATTTAAAAAAACATCGTATAATCCTGGTGTAGCCGTTTCTCGTGCATATTTACGAATAGCATAAGAGGATTCTTCTCCTGTCCCCCCGTATTCAATATAAGAATTTGACCGATTAGATGGGTCGCCATTCCATGACGTTACACCATCCCACTGACCATTTTGATTTCCTTGATGATTGAGAACCGTTTCGTTTCCTGTCGGCTGCCACGCTGCTTGTGGGTAGACCCCAGTAGAATCGTTAGTATAATTTGGTACGATAGGTGTGACAGTTTGTTTATTATTTCCAGCAGAAAAGAGAGCGGGAAACTCAAACGGACGTACAACCTCTTCTTTTGTCTCTTCTTCAAGATCTTGTTCCTTTGCTTGCTGCTCTTCATTTCCTCTTTCTGTTGATCCCTTTGTGTCTGCTTCGTTAGATTTAGTCGATTGCTCCGTTGTTTCCGGCGAAGTTTCCTTATTACTTTGTTGCTCTAATGTATTATTTTCCAGAAACTTAAATGATTCCTTCACAATCGGCGTGAGTGCTTTTCCTTGCTCATTTTCTGCCGTTTGTTGTTCCAATAAAACTTCTACGTCAACTGACTGATTCTGCTTGATGCCTGCAAAAATCCACTTCTCGTGATACTCTTGCTTGAAAAATTGGCTAGTTGTGAGCCATTTTCCACTAGTTTCATTAAGGTATTCCGTATATTCAGTTGTTGGAATTGGTAGAAGCATTTCTTTTGTTTCTGAATCAATAACCCGTACCAAGTATCTATGTCCTTGGTCATTCTCAGAAAGCCCTAATTCGATGGTCAATTGTTCCGCAGATTGATGAGCTTGGACTTGGCCATATTCATTAGCCATTATTTCCATAGTAGCCTCATTACTTGCTTCCACAAGTTTCCTATTCTGAAAGAAAAAATTGAGTACAACAATGATTCCTAAAGACCCTAACAAAAAGAATAATTGTTTCTTTCTCATAGATATCCTCCTTAAAAATTATTTAAAATTCAGTTAGATAATATAAAAAAAGAGAAAAAACCTCTATTTTTTCTCTTTTTATTCTCATTCAATTTTTAAGTGGATTTTTTAGTTATATTAAATCTATAGAAGATATGTAAATAAGAAATATATCTATAAACGTTATGTTATTTTTATATAATGATGTAGTTTATATTTTCAAAATAACTGATCGAATAGACTTGGTTTTGAAACACTGACTTTCTTCTCATTTCTACAATTACTGAAAAAATATAAAAATCTGAGATACATATTTACAAGATGATAAAAATGAGTTAATAATAATAATACTAAATTAGAAAAGATGGTGATTTATTGATCGAGCAATTATTGTTAGATGATCATTCGCGAGGAAAATTAGCTATTTATGGTCAACTATTGACGTTATCTCCAGGAGAGCACTTGATCGATAACCTAAGAGAAAACTTAGAAACAACAATCAGTATGGTTAAACTAAAAAAAATCCTTGTTTCTATTCAGGAAGACTTGGAAAAGATAAGTAATAAACAATTATTAACGGCTAAAAATAAGTTGATTATTCGTGAAAGAATGATCCATTACAATCAATATCAAAATTTTTTAACCACACAAAGTATCCCTTATCAGTTATTGCTTAGTATCATCAAGAAGCAAGATGAAGATCTTGCTTCTTTTTGTCAACGCAACTATATTAGCCGTTCCACTTGTTTTCGCCAAACCAAAAAATTAGCGCAGTATTTTAAAGACTATCATATCACTTTGAACTTAACGAACTTAACACTAACAGGTTCGGAAATGCTGATCCGGATTATGTTTTTTAACTTTTTTTGGTTTGTTTCATTAGGTGAAAGTCTAGATGATCTCTATTTTAGCGATGATTTAAAAACACTATTTGAGTTATACGAAGCGGAACACCTGAAAGATAAATATGCAATCGGCAAGAAGCAAGCTATGCTCCATTGTAAAATCAATCTTTTACGAATTAAAGAGGGTCATTTCACTGATATTTATAAATTAACTCCCACTTCTTTTATCCCTAGTGGAACAGATCTTGAATTTTTTTATGATTTCTTTCAACTTGCTAATTTGAAGCTCGATATTTTAGAAATCAATTCCCTTTTTTATTTGTTCTATTATTGGCCTTTTCTAAATTCCAAATCAGATGTCCAATTACCAATCGTGGAACATTCTTATCTGCAGGCGAACAACCATTTAAAAAAAGTCTTGGAAGAGTTTGAAACGCATTGTCAAAAATATATTAGTAATTTCAACTTTCATGAAGAGCCTTCCCTTCATGCGAATATCTACCTTTCATTGTTGAATTTTACTGTATTCAAACAAAAAATCCCTTTAACAACCTTTTTTATTTCTACGTATATCCAAAAGAAATATCCTATGATCCAAATTTTAGCTACTAAAATCGAAAGTTATTGGAAAAAGATTGCGAATCGTAAAAACTTCCTTTGGTTAAAAAATTGTAGTAGTGAATTAGCTTTCATCCAAGCTTGTTTACTTTATCCGTATTATACCAAGCTGGAAGAAGACTATAAATTGAAAGTTGGCTTTATCAACGTTTCAGAATACTTGATCACTTATGAGATATTTAATCTAGGTGAAAAGATTCCTTTTATCGAGATTGAAAAAGCCCATCTGCCACTCACGAAACAGTATGATTTTTATATTATTGGTTCACCCTTGCTTATTCCTCCAGAGCTAGACCCAGCAAAATATGCGGTCATTGATTTTTGTCGTTACAATGATTTTGAAACGGCATTGTATCAACGACTTTCACATGCCCACCATGAAAAATTAAAAAAACAGCTATAAATAAAGGCTTTTGCTCAAGTATCCTACTGGATCTTGAACAAAAGCCTTTATTATTATTTTGATGCACGTTTTACGTATGTGCCTTCTGTTGTATTGATTTCAAGTAGTTCATCTGTTTCGATGAAGTCTGGAACGTTAACGACTAAACCTGTTTCCATTGTAGCTGGTTTACCAGAACCAGTCACGGTTGCTCCTTTAATTGAAGGTTGTGTTTCAACAACACGCAAAACAACCGTTGTTGGAAGTTGAACACCAATCACTTCGCTGCCGAAGAATTGAATTTTTACTTCCATATTTTCTAAAATATATTTCATTTCTTCTTCTACAGTCTCTACTGGAATTTCATATTGTTCATATGTTTCAAGATCCATAAAGAATGCTGTGTCGTCCATTGTATATAAATATTGTACTGGTTTCGTATCAATATGTGCTTTTTCAAACTTTTCTTCTGGTCGGAAAGTTGTGTCATATGTTGCTCCTGAACGAACATCTTTTAGTTTCATACGCATCACAGTGTTTCCTTTACCAGGTTTGTGGTGGCTTGCGTCTAAAACTTTAATTAATTTACCGTCTTGAACAAATGTCATACCGGCTCTTAAATCACTTGCTGAGATCATTATTTTTGCTCCTTCTTAACTTAATCATAATCAACTTTATTGTATCAGACAACTGCTTAGAAAACTAGGGAATTATCTATTTTTAAGTTTTACTCTTTGACTTTCTCGTTTAATCATGCTATTTTTAATGAAATTCATTTTTGGAGGGACTTCACATGACAAACAGCAAATCAAAACAAATGAATATTTGTTGTTGTATGGTGCATAAAAGCAGCATACGATTTGTCATGTCTATTAATAGCCCTTCATAAATTGGTATTGCCTTCTTCCGTTTTCCAATACTTATTTCATGATTTTTTCAAGGAGCTGATTTAATAGTCAGCTCCTTTTTATATTCTATTTTTTAGGAGGGAATTATGATCATTACAACAATCACCGAAGCAATTGGTTCCACCCCGTTTTTTAAATTTACTGCTAAAGATTATCCTATGCCCCAACATTCAGCTATTTATGCGAAATTAGAGTATTTGAACCCTGGCGGAAGTATCAAAGATCGACTCGGTCATTATCTGATCCAACAAGGGATTCAAACCGGACAGATCACAAAAGAGACAACAATTATTGAACCTACTGCTGGTAATACTGGAATTGGTTTAGCATTAACTGCTTTAAGTTATTCTATCAAAACAATCTTTGTTGTTCCTGAAAAATTCAGTATGGAAAAACAACAAGTGATGAAAGCATTAGGCGCAACAATCATCCACACACCAAGTGAACTGGGCATCGTTGGTGCGATTGAAAAAAGTAAAGAATTAGCGAAAACCATTCCTCACAGCTTTCTACCAATGCAATTTGAGAATTGGGCGAATCCCATGGCCTATTATCAGACGATCGGACCGGAAATTAGTCAAGAACTTACAGAACCAATCACTAGCTTTGTAGCGGGGATTGGTAGTGGCGGTACGTTTGCGGGCACCGCTAAATATTTAAAGGAACAAAATGCAGACATTCGTTTAATTGGTGTCGAACCAGAAGGCTCAATTTTGAATGGTGGTACTGCTCATAGTCACAAAATCGAGGGAATTGGCGTTGAATTTACCCCACCATTTCTTGCTGATATCACCATAGATGGTTTTGAAACGATTTCTGATCAAGAAGGCTTTGCTTACACGAAGCGACTAGCCAAGCAACAAGGTCTATTAGTTGGTAGTTCTAGCGGCGCTGCTTTTGCGGCAGCCTTACATGAAGTCCAACGATTACCTTTAGGAAGTTCAGTGGTAACTATTTTCCCAGATGGAGCAGACCGTTATTTATCAAAAGGAATCTATTCATAAAACAAATAGTCGTTTTGACCGAAATACAGATATAAAAAATTAGGAGGAACAAATAATGCATATTCAAACAAAACTAATACATGGCGGAATCAGTGAAGACCCTACTACTGGAGCAGTTAGTGTTCCGATCTATCAAACATCCACTTATCGACAAAATAGCGTGGGAAATCCCAAGCAATATGAATATTCTCGTTCTGGGAATCCCACACGTTTTGCCCTTGAAGAATTGATTGCTGAGTTGGAAGGTGGAATCAAAGGATTTGCTTTTGCCTCTGGTTTAGCCGGTATTCATGCAGTCTTCTCTCTTTTTCAATCAGGAGACCACATTTTATTAGGCGATGATGTTTATGGTGGTACTTTTCGACTCTTTGATCAAGTCCTAACCAAAAGTGGTCTGGAATATACAATTGTCGATACGAGTGATTTGGCACAAGTAGAGCAAGCCATTCAACCCAATACAAAAGCACTTTATTTAGAAACACCAAGTAACCCGTTATTAAAAATCACTGATCTCCAAAAAAATAGTCAACTAGCAAAAAAACACCAACTGATAACAATCGTTGATAATACTTTTGCCACTCCTTATTTCCAGAGACCACTTGACTTAGGGGCAGATATCGTCTTACACAGCGGGACAAAATATCTCGGAGGACACAGTGATCTCGTCGCAGGTTTGGTTACTACAAATAATGAAACCTTAGCGGATGCTATCGGCTATTATCAAAATGCCATTGGCGGTGTATTAGGGCCACAAGACAGCTGGCTACTTCAAAGAGGAATCAAAACATTAAGTGTACGAATGGCAGAACATCAAAAAAATGCTTTTGCGGTCGCACACTTCTTAAAAGAACGCCCTGAAGTTGAACAAGTCTTTTATCCTGGTTTGGTCACTCATAAAAATCATGAAATTGCGCAAGCACAAATGAGTGGTTATAGTGGCATGGTTTCTTTTACACTAAAAAATGAACAGGCTGCCATTCCTTTCGTTGAATCTCTCCAATTGTTTATTTTGGCAGAAAGCTTAGGTGGTGTGGAAAGTTTAGTTGAACTTCCAGCAGTGATGACGCATGCTTCCGTTCCTAAAGAAAAAAGAGAAAAAGCTGGTATCAAAGATGGATTGATTCGCTTGTCTATGGGAATTGAATATGAGGATGATCTGATTGCGGATTTAACTCAAGCATTTCAGCAATTAGAAGAAAATTAACGATTGAAAGAAAAGATAAATTTCATTTCAGATTGCTACACCTACAAAGAAATAAGTGATAGAATCTAATTGGAAGCACTGTGTTTATCGAAGTTTCTTCTAGGAGATGCTTACTTGATGCCGATAAACAAAAATGATTACCAATAGTTAGGAGCCTTAAGTCATGAAAATGAATGTAGAAAGTTTTAATCTTGATCACACGAAAGTAAAAGCACCTTATATCAGAGTAGCTGATAAAAAAACTGGGGAACACGGCGATGTCATTATCAAATATGATGTTCGCTTCAAACAACCGAATAAAGAGCATATGGATATGCCAAGTTTACACTCTTTAGAACATTTAACTGCGGAATTGATTCGTAACCACGCAGATTATATTGTTGACTGGTCACCAATGGGTTGCCAAACAGGTTTTTACTTAACTGTTTTGAACCATGAAAGTTACGAAGATATTTTAGATGTCCTAGAGCAAACAATGAAGGATGTACTAGAAGCAACGGAAGTCCCTGCAAGCAACGAAACCCAATGTGGCTGGGCAGCGAGCCATACATTAGAAGGTGCGCAAGCACTCGCTCGTGAATTTTTAGAAAAACGTGATGAATGGTCTCAAGTCGAAGCATAAATTGTCATACCCATTGAGAAACCCATATACTATCAGATATTCACTTCAATTTTCTGTAACAAATCGTTTCCTAGTAAGCGAAACTTTTGACAAATAGTTACAAATTAACCATATTTATCAGTAGAAGAGATTTTTTAGCTAAGCTCTAAACGAAAACAAATGATTTTGTTGATGTTTAGAGCTTTTAAACTATCCAGAGGAGGAAAGATGATGAGTATC
>NZ_JBIOLY010000001.1:0-345000 GCF_051711145.1 Enterococcus sp. DIV0691 | reverse complement strand
CTATTACGCACTCTTTAAATGGTGGCTGCTTCTAAGCCAACATCCTAGTTGTCTGTGCAACCCCACATCCTTTTCCACTTAACATATATTTTGGGACCTTAGCTGGTGGTCTGGGCTGTTTCCCTTTCGACTATGGATCTTATCACTCACAGTCTGACTCCCGGATATGAATGAATGGCATTCGGAGTTTATCTGAATTCGGTAACCCGAGATGGGCCCCTAGTCCAAACAGTGCTCTACCTCCATCATTCTCAATTCCGAGGCTAGCCCTAAAGCTATTTCGGAGAGAACCAGCTATCTCCAAGTTCGTTTGGAATTTCTCCGCTACCCACACCTCATCCCCGCACTTTTCAACGTACGTGGGTTCGGTCCTCCAGTGCGTTTTACCGCACCTTCAACCTGGACATGGGTAGATCACATGGTTTCGGGTCTACGACTACATACTCAAACGCCCTATTCAGACTCGCTTTCGCTGCGGCTCCGTCTCTTCAACTTAACCTCGCATGCAATCGTAACTCGCCGGTTCATTCTACAAAAGGCACGCCATCACCCATTAACGGGCTTTGACTTGTTGTAGGCACACGGTTTCAGGTTCTATTTCACTCCCCTTCCGGGGTGCTTTTCACCTTTCCCTCACGGTACTGGTTCACTATCGGTCACTAGGGAGTATTTAGCCTTGGGAGATGGTCCTCCCGGATTCCGACGGAATTCCTCGTGTTCCGCCGTACTCAGGATCCTCCTAGGTGCCTTCCAAATTTCATCTACGGGGTTTTTACCCTCTTTGACTGACTTTTCCAAGTCATTCGACTATCTGAAAGAACTACCATATTGGAGTCCTACAACCCCAATGAGCAAGCTCA
The DNA here is from genome assembly GCF_051711145.1 of Enterococcus sp. DIV0691. Lineage (NCBI taxonomy): Bacteria > Bacillati > Bacillota > Bacilli > Lactobacillales > Enterococcaceae > Enterococcus > Enterococcus sp. DIV0691. The sequence goes on along the minus strand of NZ_JBIOLY010000001.1, from coordinate 344,140 downwards.
TTGGTTTGGGCTTTTCCCGTTTCGCTCGCCGCTACTCAGGGAATCGAATTTTCTTTCTCTTCCTGCAGGTACTTAGATGTTTCAGTTCTCTGCGTCTACCTCGAATGCGCTATGTATTCACGCAAACGTAACATCCTATAAAAGATGCTGGGTTCCCCCATTCGGAAATCTCTGGATCATAGCTTACGTACAGCTCCCCAAAGCATATCGGTGTTAGTCCCGTCCTTCATCGGCTCCTAGTGCCAAGGCATCCACCGTGCGCCCTTATTCACTTAACCTTATCAACCTTGCGGTTGGGTTTTGATCTTTCTTCTAGCGATAGAAGTCCGATCAAGAAAATAAGCAATTGAACTTATTAAAAAACTCATTCAACGCGGTGTTCTCGGTTTGTATTACTAATTTACTTCAAATATCCAGTTTTCAATGAACAAAAATATCTCTTTGAGAGTAAACCTCTCAAAACTGAACAAAGTGAAAAACAAACAGTGTAGTCTCCGTAATATTCCTTAGAAAGGAGGTGATCCAGCCGCACCTTCCGATACGGCTACCTTGTTACGACTTCACCCCAATCATCTATCCCACCTTAGGCGGCTGGCTCCAAAAGGTTACCTCACCGACTTCGGGTGTTACAAACTCTCGTGGTGTGACGGGCGGTGTGTACAAGGCCCGGGAACGTATTCACCGCGGCGTGCTGATCCGCGATTACTAGCGATTCCGGCTTCATGTAGGCGAGTTGCAGCCTACAATCCGAACTGAGAGAAGCTTTAAGAGATTAGCTTAGCCTCGCGACTTTGCGACTCGTTGTACTTCCCATTGTAGCACGTGTGTAGCCCAGGTCATAAGGGGCATGATGATTTGACGTCATCCCCACCTTCCTCCGGTTTGTCACCGGCAGTCTTGCTAGAGTGCCCAACTAAATGATGGCAACTAACAATAAGGGTTGCGCTCGTTGCGGGACTTAACCCAACATCTCACGACACGAGCTGACGACAACCATGCACCACCTGTCACTTTGCCCCCGAAGGGGAAGCTCTATCTCTAGAGTGGTCAAAGGATGTCAAGACCTGGTAAGGTTCTTCGCGTTGCTTCGAATTAAACCACATGCTCCACCGCTTGTGCGGGCCCCCGTCAATTCCTTTGAGTTTCAACCTTGCGGTCGTACTCCCCAGGCGGAGTGCTTAATGCGTTAGCTGCAGCACTGAAGGGCGGAAACCCTCCAACACTTAGCACTCATCGTTTACGGCGTGGACTACCAGGGTATCTAATCCTGTTTGCTCCCCACGCTTTCGAGCCTCAGCGTCAGTTACAGACCAGAGAGCCGCCTTCGCCACTGGTGTTCCTCCATATATCTACGCATTTCACCGCTACACATGGAATTCCACTCTCCTCTTCTGCACTCAAGTCTCCCAGTTTCCAATGACCCTCCCCGGTTGAGCCGGGGGCTTTCACATCAGACTTAAGAAACCGCCTGCGCTCGCTTTACGCCCAATAAATCCGGACAACGCTTGCCACCTACGTATTACCGCGGCTGCTGGCACGTAGTTAGCCGTGGCTTTCTGGTTAGATACCGTCAAGGGATGAACAGTTACTCTCATCCTTGTTCTTCTCTAACAACAGAGTTTTACGATCCGAAAACCTTCTTCACTCACGCGGCGTTGCTCGGTCAGACTTTCGTCCATTGCCGAAGATTCCCTACTGCTGCCTCCCGTAGGAGTTTGGGCCGTGTCTCAGTCCCAATGTGGCCGATCACCCTCTCAGGTCGGCTATGCATCGTCGCCTTGGTGAGCCGTTACCTCACCAACTAGCTAATGCACCGCGGGTCCATCCATCAGCGACACCCGAAAGCGCCTTTCAAATCAAAACCATGCGGTTTCGATTGTTATACGGTATTAGCACCTGTTTCCAAGTGTTATCCCCTTCTGATGGGCAGGTTACCCACGTGTTACTCACCCGTTCGCCACTCCTCTTTTTCCGGTGGAGCAAGCTCCGGTGGAAAAAGAAGCGTTCGACTTGCATGTATTAGGCACGCCGCCAGCGTTCGTCCTGAGCCAGGATCAAACTCTCATAAAAAGTTCGAACAATCTTGCGATTGTTAAGCTCAATTGTTTGCTAGCATATTGCTTGCTTGTTAAAAATGTTTGTTGTCTTGAATCAATCAAGACGCCCTACACATTTGGTTTGTCTTTGCTTTGTTCAGTTTTCAAAGGTCTACTTGATTAACGCTACTTGATTTAAAGTTGAAACTTCTTAACGAGCTAGCGATTAATCATTCGATATTGCCGTAGCAACTTTTATATCATAACAGACCGACATTTGTTTGTCAACTCTTTTTTTAAAAGTTTTTTCACTTCGTTTTTCAGAAGTGCTTCAGCAACTCATTTATCATAACTCATCGTTTGTTATTTGTCAACAACTTTTTTGAAGTTTTTTTCGATGAAATCAAGCTTCATAAGCTGTTGTTTTTTAACGACTCAGTTATCTTATCATGTGATAACTCACACGTCAAGAACTTTTTGAATCTTTTTTATTACTTCATTTTTTTAAAACGAGTAACTAAAAACAACAAAAAAGAATATATCATGTAATTTTACACATGTCAATAAGTATTTAAACCTTTGGTATAGGTTATACTTCAAGTTTCAGCTTTTCTATATTAAATAAGCCATAGTCATTCTACTGATTCTGGCTATCCAGATAATCGAACTGTAAGACTTCTTTCAGCTGTTGTCCATTTATGACATCTTTGGTTACTCCACACGGTTGCCCCATTGATGAACGTTCATCGTTTTCCCGTTGATCAATGAGGTTGAAACAAGAGGCTGTGAAATAAGCGTTCAACTCCGAGCGAATAAGCGATGATTTTTTAAAATAGCTCCTCATATTTTAGAAAACCATCGCTTATTGTTGAGGAGTTGCTTCTTGAACGCCTTTTAGCAAGAGGTTGTGAAAAGAGTGTCTTGACCTAAGCGTTAAGTCAAAAAATCTCGAAACAGCTCCTCATGTTTTGAGATTTTTTGACTTATCGCCGAAGGTCAGCTCTTTGAACACCGTTTATTCGTTTTTAGAGATAATAGAAGAGACTGAGACAAGTTTCTTTTAGAAAAGATCACTCACAAAAAAAGGAAATGAATAGCCATCCATCTCCTCTAACCGACTATTTCGTTTTTTTGCCACTGAAGTCATCCTGTATTTATTGGCTTGCAATTAATTTCTCCATTAATTCCTCATTAAACCCAACAAATAAAACATTATCAAAAATAATCAGCGGACGTCTGATTAGTTCTCCATGTGTTCTACACAAAACAATCAATTGTTGTTCATTAATAGTAGATAAATCAATTTCCAGATTTTTGAAACCTTGTGACCAAGTGGCGAACAGTCGTTCCGCGTGAACATTCTCAAACCCACACAATTCTTTTGCTTCCTTAACGGTTAGCTCTCTCTGATCTAAATCAATAAACTGATAAGAGAGATGATGTTCTTCTAACCACTGCTTTGCTTTTAGACACGTCACACAATGCGCCGACCCGTATACCTTCACAAGATTCCTCCTTTTTTAAATTTAACTGAAGATACTGTTTTGCATATAAATCATTCTTCTTGCAACTGAACGAATTTCTCTTGGAACAAACGAACGAATTTCATCTTCATTAAAACCGATCAATATTCTTTTTTCATCAATTAAGATCGGACGTCTTAGTAAAGAAGGATATTGTTTAAACAGGACGATCATTTGCTTTAATGTGAGCTCGTTGAAGTCAATAGCTAATTTTTCGTATATTTTTGAGCGAGTAGAGATAATGTCTTCAACGCCTCCGTTAGTGGCTGCTAAAATTTCACGTATTTCATTTTCTGATATCGGCTCTGCAAAAATATTTTTTTCTTCAAAATCTAAACGATTTTCTTGCAACCATGCTCTTGCCTTTCTACAAGAAGTACAGCTAGGGGAAGTATATACTTTTATCATTCTCTCACTCCTTTTTAATTATAATCCCATTCTAACTGAAAGTTATAAAAAACACCAATTATTAGCTATTAAAATTCAGAAAATTTATTCTTCTTTGCTATTAAACCCTTTTAATCCTGTGTTTATATGAAAAAAAATAATTTATTTTGTATAAAAAAAAGAAGAAAAACACATAAAAAAAACGACATTATTAGTATTTTATACCTAATAATATCGTTTTTTATGTGATTAAACATGTATTTTTTTAATTTTACAACCTGTTTCTCTAATAAATCTAGAAGTTTTCAATTTTCTCGTCCCCTTCATCAAAGGTATACACAAATAGAGACGATTTCTTGCTCGGGTCATTGCTACATAAAAAAGACGGCGTTCTTCTTCGACTGTTGTCACATGCTCTGCCTTGACCTTATCCAAACTAATGGCTGCTTTATCAGAGGCACCATTGTAAGGAATAGCTCCTTCATTACAACCAACTAAAAAAACATTGCGATAGCTTAAGCCTTTACTTCTATGAATACTTTGAATGCATAAAGCATCAAGTTTTCCTTGCCGGTAAGCGATTAAACGAGTTTTTAGTTGTTTCGCAACTGCTTGGATGTCTTTTTCTAAATGGTTGATTTTTTCTAATGTTGGAAATTGTTTGAGCGTTCCTAACAACCATTCACGCTCACTACCGTCTATTTCTTTAGTTGGTCGACTTAATTTAAGGTAGCTTTGAATTAAACGATCAAAACCTTTTCCGCCATTTTTATCAAAAGTATGAAGGTCCTTTACAAACCGATGAATCTCTTTTTCTTTTGTTTTTAAATGCGGCTTTACAGAAAGGATATATTCCACAATATCTGTTACTTTATTTCGTTTAGAAAAATAGTCCTCACATTCAGCTTTCTTGAAATAGCAATTAATCATTAACTGATAGAGTACTTGTTGATAACCCTGTGTCTTTTTTTGATAAGTAGTTGCATTTTGCCAGTAAAGGATCCTTTGATAGAACTGTTGAAATAGTTTTATTCCAAATATCCCTTCGTATGGGCCATCTGCTTCTAGCACAAAGGGGATATCCGTCTGTAACAAGTCTTGGACTAATTGCTGGGTTTGCGTTAACGACCGATATAAAACGATTGATTCTTTGTATTTTCCTTTATGTTTAATCAATGTTTTGATTTGTTCAATGATCCAGCGACTTTCAGCTTGTATATCATCAAAAGCTAGCGCCTGCATGATCCCCGCCTCTTTCTTAGCTGGAATCATTGCTTTTTGGATACGATCATTTTTATTAAATGTAATTAAGCGATTCGCTCCTTGAACAATGGTGGCACGTGAACGATAGTTGGTTAATAAAAAAAGCGTCTTCGTTGCGTACTCTTGGTCAAAATTTTTAATATAAGAAGGTTCCGAACCTCGAAACCCATAGATACTTTGATCATCGTCACCGACCACAATAAGTTTCATTGGTGTTTCCTTCGTGATCAGGCGAACAATTTCCCACTGTAAAGGATTCGTGTCTTGAAATTCATCAATAAATAAATAATCATATTTTTGTCCCACGAAGTTTCTGATTTCTTCGTTCTGCAAGGCTTGTTTTAAATTACTTAGAACATCATTGAATTCAAAAAGATGTTGCTCTTTCTTTTGTGCTTGCAGTTCTCGCATGAAGTGGGTCATTCTTTCGGAAATCGGCATAGTTGCATTCGGTTCAATAAAGTCAAAGTTTTCTTTTATCAATACTCGCGTTTCTTCTATTGATAAGTTCATATTCTGCCAATAATCAAGACGTGCCGCCAAATTTTTTTCTCCATATTGATCAAAAGCATATAAATTATACTTACGAATAAGTTGTTGTATTAGTCCACTGACTTTGTATGAGGTCTCTTTTGAAAATTCTCCCTGTATCCCTTCAGTGACTACTTCTGGGAATTGGCGACAAATATCATTGTACAAACGAAAAAAGATACTATGAAAAGTTCCTATATGAACATTGGTCTTTCGTTGGCTAAAATTATCTACTCGCTTTTTCAATTCATTCGCAGCATTTCTCGTAAAAGTGATCATCAATATCCGTTGCTCATCTACCTGATTTTCAGTCATTAAATAGACAGCTTTTGCACAAATTGTTTGGGTCTTCCCACTTCCCGCTCCTGCAATGATCCTTAGATTTTTTTCCATATTGTAAGTAATCGCTGCTTTTTGCTCGTAATTAAAACGATTGTAGGAGCGCTTTTCCATCATATCGAAAAATGAATGACTATTATTCGTTTCTTTTTCTTCCTCAATCAGCCCAGGTGCTTCACCATAAGCTGCTTCATAGCTTGCAATGATCTCTTCTTGCATCCGGAAAATTTGTTGGAGCTTCTCATATCTTTTTTCCCAATGACTGATTTCTCTTTGTAAGCGAAGTATTTCTTTTTCATTCCCTTGATTGATTGTTTTCACATCTTTCTATATATAAATGGTCAATATTTTTCTTTTATACTAACAGACCTTTCTAAAAATTAAAATGACTTTAGCAAACACTGACCTTTTCTGAAAATTATCTATAAAATATCAAAAACATATAACCAATATGATAGAATAAAAAAGACAAATATATTAATTTGAAGGTGAATATAAATGAGTACTTCATTTCATGAAGGACGGACAATCGGACTTTTATTATCCTTTATCGGTGGCGCAATGGACAGTTATACATATATTCAATATAACGCATTTGCTTCAGCACAAACGGGTAATATTGTCTTAGCAATCATCCAAGCTTTCGATGGTGAATGGATTAGCGTTGGAAAAAAAATTCTTTCTACTGTCTTCTTTTTTTTAGGGATTTTACTGACAAAATTTTTGATTGATTATTTCAAAAAGAAAGAAAAACACTATTGGCGTTTGTATGTTCTTTACTACGAAGCAATTATCTTTTTCTTAGTCAGTCTGACTCCAATCAGTATCCACCCAGCCATCGTAACCATCATGATTGCATTTACAGCAGCTATTCAATGGGTCGCTTTTGATAAAATCGATGGACGAGCTTATACTAATCTTTTTACTACGGGGAATCTAAAAGGAGTTGCTACTAACTTATACGATTCTCTTGTCACAAAAGAAAAAGCAGCGTTCGATCGTTTTTTCCATTTTCTGACAGTTGTTCTGGCTTTCATCAGTGGCGCAGGCGTTCTCGTTTTTTGCCATCATTTATTTGGGCATTTTGCTATTTTATTAGTGGCTGTTTTATTTTTAATCATAGCAATTGTTCAAAGCATTCAAGTATGGAAATTTTACCAACGTCATATAGTCTTATCCAAAAAATAAGGACAAGCGTGTTCACTTTAATGACCAACTAAAAAAATCACTATACTAAAACACAACAAATAGACTGATTTACAGGATACTCGGACAGTACCTCAGCCTATTTGTTGTGTTTATGTTTATTTTTATTCATTCCATTATCGCACTTGATTTTCGAACAACAAGTTGCCAATGCAAACTGTCGGCAGTTTCATTATCTTCTACTGCACATTTGATGACCCGGATCATCACGCTGTTTTCATAAACTTTTTCAATTTCTCCTTTGATAGGTGCTTCAAATAAATCTGAAACAAAAGCACCTGTTTCACCAACTTCAAATAATTGCTCATCCATTTTCTCCATTACTTGTTCATTCCCCATGATAGTTCCTCCAATATTTTTTAAGTCAATCAATTTTTAACACACTTCTAGGCAGAGAACACATAAAAATCATAAAAAGCCCTTTTCATGTCAAAACCGTTCACTTTTTTTATCTGCCATTTATAAAATACTCAAAAAAGAAAGATCTAACTGAATTTTTTGATCTTTTTTTTACGGTTTTGATGTCAAAACAACCTTTTATGAATCGAAACACTATTTTTAACAAATTTAGAATAAAATCGTTATTGGAGGTACGTTGGATGAAAAATAAAGTTGTAAATAGAATATTAGACACATTATTCAGTGGTGAAAAAATAGAAGATGAAATGGTTTATCTCCAAGTAAAATTTGCCCTTGATGTATTAATGAATAACCTTGGCAAATTGGCCGTTGTTTTAGTATTTTCTTTAATAACCGGTTCTTGGGTCGAAACAGGATTGACCTTTCTTTCTTATATTTGTATCCGTCGCTATGCTTACGGACTTCATTCTGATTCTGAATTTGTTTGTTTACTATGGACTTTGCTTTATTTGTGGGGCGTTCCCCTCTTAATGAAACACTTTGATGTGACCATCTCTTCCCCACTGAAGGTCATTTCATTGATCATCTGTTTCTTATTGTTGCTTCGCTATGGATCAAAAGGTACAGCAATCAATCCCATTGAACCTGAAAAACGCCCACCACTGTTAAAAAAAGCAATTTTCATGTTTCTTCTATTTGCAATAACTATTTTATTTTTCGCTAATTCTTACTTTTCTACTTACTTGCTTCTCGGGATTATTTTAGAAATAGCTACGCTGCTTCCAATTACGAATTATATAATGAATCTTGGAGGAATTTTCTATGAAAAAAACAATCATTAAACAACTTACTAATTTGTCTGACTTCTTTGTGTCTGGATGCTGCTTTGGTATGAGTTCAGAGTTTAAAATCCCTGAAAAATTAAAAAAATAATTCAATAAATATGCTATAATTTGGTAAAAATCAATGGGAGCTGTACTTTATGTTTTTGTGGTCCATAGCCTTGCAATATTTAATTTACACAATTTGTGTATTACTCATTGAACACCAAATTAAAAAGAAATACTTATTCGTTACCACTATTTTAATCTCTTGTGTCTTGTTAGGTTTTATGTATCCTTTATTTGGGATATTTACTGCTTTATTTGCTATAGGTATGCTGATGCTAACATTCTTCTTCTTTTCTACTTCCCCGCAAAAACTGGTTTATGCTCTTCCTTGGGGATTGCTTACTTCGCTTTTAGGAGACCATTTGACGAGCATCAGCGATTTTTTTATTTTGAAATCTGCTGTCATTGAACCAGGAGATTCCTTGCAGTATATTCATATCGTCATTTCTGCGACGTTATCGATCTTACTTGCTTTAGCTTTTAAAAAAGCCTTAGAAAATTTCCATGGGTTGGATCGCCGAATGATTGGAACCGTTGGCGCGTTGATGTTATTTACCTATTATATCGTTATCTTTTATACACGTTTTTCTGGCGAGACTCCCCAAATTTTAACTATCAACACTGGCTTTTTCATTCTTTATCTCTGTGGCGGGCTGTTTATCCTCATTTATTATTGGAAAATTTCAAAGAGAAAAATGGCAGACCAATTGTTAGAACAGCGTATGCAAATGCAACAAGATTACATCCGTGATCTAGAAAAAAACTATCAAGACCTTAGAGAATTCAAGCATGATTATCAAAACTTGCTTTTTTCAATGAATAGTTATCTTGCTGAAGGTGACCTGGAGGGATTACGTAAGTACTACAATCAAAATATCTTACCCACTCGTCAAATGATGGATCTTTTCCCAGCAAACCTTAGTCTGTTAGATAACATAAAAATTCCTGAAATAAGAAGCTTATTGTCTTTGAAATTAATGATGGCACAAGAAAAAGGATTATCCGTGCATCTTGTTATTCCAGAAGAGATCACTTTAAAGAAAAAACACACAGTAAACATCGTCCGAATGTTAGGTATTATTTTAGATAATGCGATTGAAGGAGCTTTAATTACTAAAAAGAAGAAAATTGAACTCTTTGTTTTAAAAAAGAAAAACTCAGTGATTATTCGTGTCATCAATACAACGATGAATACACTTCCGTTAAATCAATTAAAACAAAAAGGTTTTTCAACAAAAAAAGATCCTAAAAACGAAGGACTCGGTTTATTCATTTTGGATGAGCTGTCAAAGGCCAATCCTTATATCTTTTTAGAGACATCTATTGAGAATCAACGTTTTTCTCAGACAATCTATATACAAACAAAATAAAGGAGTATTCGTATGATTCCAATTTATATTTGCGAAGATGACACGAAACAGTTGGAAGTAATTTCAGCAGTGATCAAAAATCGAATTATGATTGAGAATTTGGATAGTTATGTCCATATCGCCACTTCTGATCCAATTGAACTTCTTCAAGCAGCTAGAGTACGAACCTCATCTTTTGGTATTTATTTTTTAGACATTGAATTAAAAGATAGCGATCTAGATGGTATTATGATCGGAAAACGCGTAAGAGATCTAGATCCTTTAGGAAAAATTATTTATGTTACTTCTCATACGGATCTTTCAATGTCTATCTTAAAGAGTAATATTGAACCGACTGATTATATTATCAAAGAAGATATTTTTGATTTAAAAGAAAATGTGGAACGTATTTTAAGTAAGATCTTTGAAGATGTCAAAGCGACTCCTTTACAAAAAGATATTTTTAAAATCGAATTTAATGATGAAATAAAATTTCTTCCGATCAAAGATATCCAGTATTTCTCTACTTCCCCAGGAACGCCACATAAATTAGAGGTTCATTTGACTCATGCGCAAATGCAGTTCTATGATAAAATCAAAGAAATAGAGAAAATGAACCGTCATTTTATCCGCTGCCATAAATCATACGTGATCAATACTCAAAATGTCCGTACGATCAACAAAAAAACTCGTGAAATCACGTTAGCAAATGGCGAAGTGATTCCGGCTTCTGTACGTGGTTTAAAAAAATTGATCTCGTAAATCTCAGACTTCTCCCCAAAAACAAACAAAAAAATGAGCAAAACTCGTCTGTTTGTTTTGCTCATTTTTTCTTATTTATCTTTTCTTGTTCCTATTTTGTAGTTTAATGTAACAGCATTTCTTGCGCAATTTCTTGCCCACTCATCTCCACTGGATAAAAAGTTGGCCAATGATCCATTTCTGCCAGTAAACTTTCTTGACTTTCATTCCCTAAATAGATATGAAAATGTTCCGAATCTGTTGGTGCAATCGAATGATCACTGAATTGTACATATCGATAAGCGCCACTTTCTGGCTCTACTGCTTCAAATAAGTAGCGTACGCCTCGATTTCCTGCAGCGTAATTCAAAACTCTTTTACCTGCATATCGGTAAGATGATTGCTTCGTCTCACCATTTTTAAAAGTAAATGCCATTCTATCTCCGTCAATCTTGATCTTTTCGACATCCGTCTGGTATCCGACGGTATAATAATCCTTGTACTCTTTTGCTGATTTTTTTGGATCGATTTTTGCCTTATACTCAAATACGGGATCTAAGGTTCCATCAGCTAAATAGTTATCGACCGTTTGCCATTGCCCTTTCCAATCGGACAATTTGCGGTCTTTCACAGCTGAATCTTCAAAGTAACCATTATATACATTTTTTTCTTTTTCTGGTGTCAGTGTGGCTTCCAGTGGATTCACTGTATCTGTCGTTTTTTGTAACGACTTGAGGTTTTCTTTCATTATGGTTACGTAGTTTTCACCATTTGCAAGTTGTTCTTTCGTTAAACCTTCTAGAGGATTCAAGACAGCCAAAGAAACGCCGGCTTCATTTGCTAGAGTTCTAGCGATACTGTCTTTAGCATTTTCTTCGAAATAAATATATTTGATCCCATGATCTTTTACAAACTGTTTTAATTCAGCAATTCTTGCGGCTGAAGGCTCCTCACTTGAGGATAAGCCAGCTATTGACACTTGATTCAGTCCATACTCTAATGCCAAATAGTTGAATGCGGCATGTTGGGTAACAAAAGATTTTTGTTTTGCTTTACTTAAGGTATCCTGATAACTCTGATGAAGTTCTTGTAATTTTTCTAAATAATTCTCCGCATTTTTAGTAAAGGCTTCTTTTTTATCGGGGTATTTTGTGATCAGTTGATCCCTTATACTTTTTACTTGTTTCATTGCTAAACTTGGAGCTAACCAAACATGCGGGTCTAATTCATGAGAATGCCCTGCTTCGCCATGACTATGGTCATGTCCTTCTTCACTACCCGGTAACAACAACATCCCTTCAGTCGCTTTGACTGCTAACACATTCCCCTCTTTCAATGTGTTTTGGATTGCTGGTACCCAGGTTTCCATATTTTCGTTGTTATAGACAAAGACATCCGCATTTTGAATTTTTGCCATATCTTTTGCTGATGGCTCATAGTCGTGTGAATCTGTCCCAGCAGGAATCAATAACTCAACTTCTCCTTCATCTCCCACTACTTCTTTCGTGAAATCATACATTGGATAAAAAGTCGTCATCACCTGCAATTTTTCTTTTTTGTTCGCGGCTTCTTGTTGATTGCCACAACTGGCAAGTATACAAACAGTAACTACTATCCCTAATAAATAAACCAAACGCTTCATTTGACGACACTCCTTCATCTTCTTTCATTTTACGATTAAAGTTACCAAATCGTAATCTTTACGTTTTAGCAACAGGATTTAATTTATCATATCGCTAAATAAATAGTCAAGCGTTTTCTTAAAACTATTTCTTTTTATTTTCTAGCCATTTCTGAACAGTATCATTTTCTTTTTGTCACTAGTTCCGACTATAATAAGATAAATCAGCTTGACGTTCCCGATAGGTAAAAAACAATTTCCTTTTACTTTTATCTTGAACTTAGAGCGATTTAGTACATTGAAAGGAGTAATAAATTGAAGAATAATTCTAAAGATCAGTCTCGTCTGATACGTTTTCTAGGAGGAACGACTTCCTATTATGTATTAGGGTTGTTGATTATGTTAGCTTTAGTGATCTATTTTTTTCAGCAGATCGGTTTTATTTTTAAACCATTTTTTGTGATTTTTGCAACGACACTCGCCCCAGTACTATTTGCGTTAGTTTTATATTATTTACTAGACCCGTTGATCAAACGTTTGAGCCGAAAACTATCTAGAAATTTATCTGTTACTATCGTTTATGTCATTATTTTATTTTTGATCGGCTTAGGGAGTGTTTGGTTAGTTCCTTTCTTGGAGCAACAAGCCAAAACACTAATGACTAGTTTTCCTGATTTATTTAACGATTTTATACAAACTTTGAAAAACTTCCTAGCGCAAACACCTTTTGCGGACACATTCGATCAATTCTTTTCATCGATTGATGATTGGACGTCTAATTTTGCCTCGTTTATTGGCGATTATTGGGAAAGTGGTGCACAAAGTATCGGGAATATCTTTTCAGCAGTAACATCTACCTTTATTACATTGTTTACTGGTCCAATCATTGCGTTCTTCTTATTAAGAGATCCTCAGAAATTTTATCAAGCTGTGTTAGGGATCGTACCACCCAAGTTCCGTACAGATTTTCGGACATTGACTAAAATCGCCAATCAACAATTAGGTGATTTCTTAAAAGGGCAAATCATTGCTTCTTTCATCTTAGGAGCTGTTTATTGGGTCACATTTTTATTGATCGGCTTAGAATTTGCAAGCATACTAGCAATCGCAGCTGGGATTTTATGTATCATTCCTTACATTGGACCATTTATTGCCTTCTTTCCTGGATTGTTTATTGCTTTCCAAGATTCGACATTCATGGCAATTAAGTTTGTTTTGGTCTGGTTCATCGTCCAATTACTTCATGGGGACTTAGTTATCCCTCGAGTTATGGGCAATCGCCTTCAAGTCCATCCAATCACTATTTTGATTGTTTTATTAGTGATGGGTGATTTACTAGGACTCATGGGTGTAATTTTTGGTATCCCAATTTACACATTGATCAAATTATTGGTTGTCTTTACTTTTAAAAAGTTCAAACAACGCTACAACAAGTATTATGGCGATCAGGGTGTCTACCAAAAAGCAGAATTTTCGGAAAAAGACTACTTTGAAAAAGAGTAAAGAAAGTCTGGAACATCTCTCAAAAAAACGAGGGACTAGGACGACCAAGCTTATTTTCTTACTGAAGAAGACTATTGTCCCAGTCTCTACTAAACAGACCTTTTTTCCTGTATCTATGTAAAACAACAAGAGCTGCAATCCACATTTAGGAGTGCAGCTCTTCTTTTTTATGCTCATCAATCGCATAAAATGATTGGGGTTTTTAATTTACATCGATTCAATGACTAAGTGATTCCGTTTATTGAAGTGACCTGTTACTGAAATAGTATAATTGCCTTCTTCCAAAATAAGCAATTTATCCGTTATTTCTATATTGACCACTGATTGATTGGTTCAGGGCTCATTGGTAATGTAAATCGCACAAGCAATGGCTGTGTCTTGATTTCCTGAATTTTACCGAGTAAAACAATAGATTATTCCATCACGATCACCTCGCTAAAATTATAGAAAAAACAACTAAAATCGAGAATTTTTAATCGATTTTAGATATGCTAATAATAATCAAGACAGTAAAGTTTGTGACGGTGGCTATCCGATTGAAAGTGAGGTGGTGCGTATGTGCGTACTTCCAAAATCTTACAGAAAGGAGAAGCCTTTTGCCTGTTGAAACGGCGTTAGGATTAATGATTGGTTTCGGTTCTTTAATCGCAACAATCATTTTTGGAATCTTGGCAGTTGTAAACAACAATCAAAAAAAATAACCGTCAGCTTTAGCCGGTCGACGATTATTTTTCAAAAATAATATTAAACTGGTCACCGTCTTAAACGGTGCTGTTAAGGGAGTTGTTAGCGCAACTCCTCTTTTCGTATTCATTATATCAACTTTATTGATCTTTTACAATCAGAATGGGAAATCATCATTGCTAATATCATTGTCCATCCAATGGATTTTGCGAAGCGTTAAATCCACTGTTATTAGTCATCGTTGTTTCATGTTGTTCAAAGGTGGTTGTGATTGGAATCTTGGCAGGTTGATCAGTGTGATTACTACATAACACTAAGTAACGCATAATTTTACATCATATTTATTTTTAGATATTAGTGTCCAGAAAATGGAGATTTGATCGACACAATGACAATAGATATTTTTAAACTAAAAAGTAAGAATAGAAAGGGAAAAAACAGCTAAGTTCACAAGTTTAAAAAAGAAGAAACCCCTGATATAATGTATTTTTTGTGTGTCACTTTTCTTTTTAAATGGCATAAATTTTTAATTTTATTTGACACAAAATATAAACCTCTGTACACATTCCGGTATTCCTCATTTAGCTCAACCTGTTTTAATTTTGAGCGTATCTTAAATCAAGAAAACTGAGACATTGATCAGATTTTTTCTAATCAATGCCCCAGTTTTTAGACTTACATTAATTTGTTTTTTCCTTAATTTACAGACACTGTTTGGTTTTCAGCCAATAAGTTGCCACTTCCATCATAGAAATTCATCGTTACTTGATCATCAGCTTTGATTAGATCTGGCTTCACATAATAACTGATTGCCCCATCCTTAAAGCTCCCACCTTTACTGATCAGTTTACCATTGACAAACAAGTGTCCTTGGTGGACTTGGGTATCAGAGCCATAGGCTCCTTTGATCGTTTGTGTGCCGATTTTATAAGTCAATTCGTTGATTTCAGCTGTTGGTGTTTGAATAGTGACATCAATCTCTGATCCTGGAATTTGTTGCCCTCGATTGTTGGCACCCATCAAGACTACCTGATCATCTTCTGATACTTTGAGGTTTCCTACATAATAACTGAACTTGCCATCTTTGAAGCTACCGCCTTGACTAACTTTTTCGCCATTGACCAACAAGATTCCTTGGTAAACATCGCCTGTGTAGCTTCCTTCGATTACTGTACTGATTCCCACACGATGGGCTTCTGTTAATTGACCCAGTTGTTCTCCTATAGTCACTGGTTGCGGGTCCCCTAGTGGTGTATCGAATTTATCATAGCCTTGAATCGTTGCTTGATCCCCTGCTTTGATGATTTGAGAGTTCACATAATAGCTAAACTTACCATCTTTATAGGTTCCGCCCCAGCTGATTACTTCCCCATTCACTACTAGTTTTCCTTTATGGATATCCCCCGTATAAGTTCCAGTAATGGTTGAATCACCTAGCTTATAAGTGTCCACCTGATCAATTGATCCTGAAGATTCGGAAATCACTTCAATCTCTTTTGAATCTATCAATTCCTTCTCTTTGTTGTAGCCATCTAATACGACTTTGTCACCGACTTTTAATTTGCCAACACCGACATAATAGCTGAATTGACCATCTTTGAAGCTACCGCCCCAGCTGACCACTTTGCCATTAACGGTTAATCGTCCGAGAGACATATCCCCTGTGTAGGTTCCAGTAATATTGACATCTCCTACATGATATTCTTGTGGTTTCAACTCACTTTTCACTAGTTCTGCCACATAAGTTCCTGCCGTTAAATCACCAGTTCCGTAATTTGTCATAAAGTCAGCAGGTGAATAGCCTTTGGACTGACCATCTTCACGAATCCAATTCCCTGTCAGCTGATCTCCATCGTTCAATGCTTTCGGTGCTGATAAACCAGTGTCTCCAACCGCCTTAAAGTGATTACCTAGAATTAATTTCTTAAGCGGAGCTTTAAGAAACATATCACTCATATCTGTTACTTTGCTGGTATCAAACCCACTTAAATCTAAACTTGTTACACTGCTCATACCACGAAACATATTAGCCATATCTGTTACGTTACTGGTATCAAAGCCACTTACATCTAGACTTGTTACGCTGCTCATACCGGAAAACATATGTTGCATATTTGTTACTTTACTGGTATCAAAGCCACTTACATCTAGACTTGTTATGCTACTCATACCTTTAAACATTTTACTCATATCTGTTACGTTACTGGTATCCAGTTGACTTAACCCTTCGATTTCAGTTACATTCGTAGGTTTGTCAGCCGAGGTATTTCCACTAAATAATAAAAAAGAATTTTCTGGAGCAACTACTTTTCCAGCCAAGACAATTTTCTTGATTGCTTTAGCATCTACTTTTTTGTTTTTGTACCATGGCGATTCTACAAAACCACTTAACTCACCTGCTTCGATCGTCAATACCCCTGTATTTTCATCAAACGTGTACGGACTAGTTCCCCATGTGCCTGTTTCAACGGAAACATACGTGCCAGCAGTCAAATCACCGGTGCCATAGTTTTTTATGAAATCATCTGCTGTATAAGCCTTTCCTTTGCCATCTTCTCGCTTCCAAGCAGAAGTAAGAGCTCCAGTTCCATTTACAAATTTAAATGTATCTCCTAGAATTAATTTCTTAAGTGGAGTATCAGCAAACATATAAGACATAGATGTTACTTTGCTAGTGTCAAAATTGCTTACATCTAGACTTGTTACGCTATTCATACCTCTAAACATATACCCCATATCTTTTACTTTACTGGTATCAAAGCCACTTACATCTAAACTTGTTACACTGCTCATATTGCGAAACATATAACCCATATCTGTAGCTTTACTAGTATCAAAGCTACTTACATCTAAACTTGTTACACTGCTCATACCATGAAACATATAACTCATATCTGTTACGTTACTGGTATCCAGTTGAC
Source organism: Enterococcus sp. DIV0691 (assembly GCF_051711145.1). Taxonomy (NCBI): domain Bacteria; kingdom Bacillati; phylum Bacillota; class Bacilli; order Lactobacillales; family Enterococcaceae; genus Enterococcus; species Enterococcus sp. DIV0691. The sequence continues at coordinate 326,786 of NZ_JBIOLY010000001.1, read as the reverse complement.
TTAGCCCTTCGATTTCAGTTACATTCGTAAGATCCTTACCAGCGGTACTTGTACTAAATAAGAATTTAGAATTTTCTGGAGCCACTACTTTTCCAGACAAAACAATTTTCTTGATTGCTTCAAGATCCACTGTTCCGCTGTTCCAAGGTGATTCTTCATAGCCACTTAACTCACCTGCTCCGATCGTCAATGTCCCTGTGTTTTCATCAAAATTATACGGACTGGTACCCCACCATCCTGTAGCAGAAACATACGTGCCAGCAGTCAAGTCACCAGTGCCATAGTTGTTCATGAAATCTGCTGCTGTATAAAACGTCCCTTTGCCATCTTCTCTCATCCACGCAGAAGTAAGGCCTGCTGGTCCGTTGGCTGATTTTACAAATTTAAAGGTATCTCCTAGAATTAATTTCTTAAGTGGAGTATCACCAAACATATTCCACCTATCTGTTACTTTGCTAGTGTCAAAGTTGCTTAAATCTAGACTTGTTACGCTACTCAGACCGTTAAACATATAAATCATAGTTGTTACGTTACTGGTATCAAAGCCACTTACATCTAAACTTGTTACGCTGCTCATACCCCAAAACATATCATTCATATTTGTTACGTTACTGGTATCAAAGCCACTTACATCTAAACTTGTTATGCTACTCAAAGCTCTAAACATATTTCCCATAGTTGTTACTTTACTGGTATCCAGTTGACTTAACCCTTCGATTTCAGTTACATTCTGCAATTGACTACCACCAAATAAGGCCCAAGAATTTTCCGGAGCAACTACTTTTCCAGATAAGACAATTTTCCTGATTGCTTCCGCTGATACTTTTTTGCTATTCCATGGGGATTCTGTATATCGACTTAACTCACCTGCTCCGATTGTCAATACTCCTGTATTTTCATCAAAAGTATACGAGCTGGTACCCCATGTGCCTGTTATCTTAGAAACTGCTGCCACGTTCGATTTTTGCGCTACTTTTGGCGCTTCAGCTGTTGGATTAGTTGCATCCCCTTCACTTTCGGCAGTCGGTGCTGTTGCTTGTTCTTGGGCGTCATCCGTTGTTTCATCCGTTGCTTCATCCGTTGGTGCTAATGAATCACTAGCTGTAGTGGTTGAATCCGTTGGGTTTACTAACGGATCTGTGACGTTTTGTATCGTTTGATCGATGACTTCTTTTGCTTCATTCGCCTGTGTTTGTTCAGTAGCAGTTTCAGCTGTTGGTGACAAAGTATCCGCTAATGCCATCGTTGGTGCGATCCCAGTATTCCCCATCACACCAGCCACCGCAAACATCGTTAATAGCTGTTTTTTACGTTTTGCTGTTAATTTTTTCTTACTCATATTTACTCCTTTTTTTCTCTTATTTTTGATCATTATTTTCTCGTCAATACCACTTCATCAGCTTTAGGTGTTTCCCCTGTTTTCAATTGATGTCTCTTTCCAATGTCCATTTTGTTACCGAAGCTGACAAAATCGTATTGATCATCTCCCCTGCAACATTTATTTTACTTGTTCTAATTAAGCATTAACGCTCAATATTTCCAATTAATATTCTTGAATTTTGATCGTTTACCATAACGTTTTTTTGTATATATTTCTTTCATTGATCGAGGAAATCAATCAAGCTTCTTCTACTACTTATCATCTGAAGAAATATTTCACCTACATGTTACGCTTTATGTAAAGGTTAATAGGTGAAAGAAAAAAGAGAGTAGAACAATAGTCAGAAAAAAATCTGATTATTGCTCTACTCTCTTTTTTATTACATTTTTAAAGCTACTTTCAAATGTTGTTTGCTATAATTAAAAAAAGGCCTTTAAGGAGAACTAAATAATGCTTTTAATTAAATTTATGTTTACTTTAATATATTATGGTAGTTTTATTTATACAGTCTACAAAGTCAGGCAGATCCAACAGGAGTATTCAGATATCATGGCTCTATATAAACAAGAAAGAGAGCGTACTTTTCCAAACCTAACTGAACAAGAACAAAAGAAACGAAAAAAAGCAATCTCACAATATTATGAAAAAAAGGATCCTTCTTTTGCTCTAAAAAGAAAATTTTCATTTATCATTTATGTTATTGTCTTTTTTATTTTGGAACGTGTTATTCACTACTTTTTCCCTATTGAAGACGTTCCTAAAAATTTGAATTATATAATTCCCTATTTGGGAATAGCCCTTACCATCAGTGCTGTTACAGGTTTTTACTTAATTAAATCCAAAAAAAAGGAACGCGAAATATTTAAACAGTATTTAATAGACCATCCCAAAAACGAATTACAATTTGTTTGGGTTTCAGAAAAACTTCAGGCAAGTTTTATGCAAAATACAAATAAAAGATTTATAGTCCATCTTACACTAGGTATATTAATGATATTGTATCCTCTTTTTTCTTAGATGAGAGCATACATTAAATGGTTATTGCTTCCATCATATTCTTTGATTTGCGATAATCAATTTTATCATTACTCAATCGATTTTTTCATGATTCTTTCTTCTTATCTCACATTTGTTTTTAGACAAAATAAAAACGACCTTAATCCAATAACTCATGGATTAAGCGTCGAATGTTTTCCCACTAGCTGATGGTTCATTAAAAATACAATCTTCTTTCGAAATATCTCGTGTAAAATTTTATCTGCAACCGATTCATCGTTTTTTTCAAAACAGTTGCTCATAAGGACATTAGTAATTTGTTAAACTCATGAAAATTTTTTATTACTTTAGAGACAAAGATCATGCTCAGTTACTATCGGCTCATCGTTTACCAATTTTTTGCTCTTGATCTTTTATTTACTGGATCAACAGGGCGATCGCTTGATAAGGTCTTAGGGTCAATTCCTCTTGAATAAGAGTATTGGCATAATTGCTGATAAGCGGTTGGGCACTAGCAAATTCTTCTGGGATCGTTATGGTCGTTTCATTTTCGTAAAAATTAGTTAAAACCAATAATTTTTGTCCGTCTAATTGTCTTAAATAACCGTATACTTGGGGATGATCGGGTTCATAAGCTTGATAGTCCCCTGATGCAATTACAGGATATTGTTTTCGCAATTGAATCAATTTTTTATAGTATGCGAAAATCGATTGCTCAGATGTACGTTCTTGTTCTACATTGATGACCTCATGATTTGCTGCTAAACCTAACCAAGGTGTTCCTGTGGTAAAGCCAGCTGTTTCATCGCTTGTCCATTGCATCGGTGTCCGAGCGTTATCTCTGGATTTCGCCTTGATTCGCCGAAAAGCTTCTTCTTCCGAGAAGGATTGGTTCAGCATTTCTTGGTAAGCATTTAAACTTTCTACATCGACGTAATCATCGATATGCTGAAAGTCTGGATCGATCATCCCAATTTCTTCCCCCATATAAATATAAGGCGTCCCACGATTCAAATGGATCATCGTCGCTAACATTTTAGCCCCTTCTGTGCGGTATTTATCAATTGCTACAAAGCGGTTGAGGGCTCTTGGCTGGTCGTGGTTATTTAAGAACAACGCATTCCAGCCATTTCCTTTACTCATCGCTTCGCCCCATGTATGGAACAGACTTTTTAAAGCTTCAAAATCAAAAGGTGGCGTACTCCATTTGTTTCCATTTTCGTAATCAACCTTCAAATGATGAAAATTGAACACCATCGAAAGTTCATTCCGACTTGGTTCCGTATACAAAATACAATTTTCAATCGTCGTTGAACTCATTTCTCCAACTGTGATGATTTCTGGATCTTGACCAAATGTTTCCCGATTTAATCGTTGAAGATACGTATGAGTAATCGGCTTGTCAGTATATTCTGCTTTTCCTTGGTTCTCTGCATTATTTTTGAGTTCTTCATCTTTCCCGATCACGTTGATCACATCAAAGCGAAAGCCTTTGACCCCTTTAGACATCCAAAAACGAACAACTTTGAACAACTCTGCTTGCACTGCTTCATTTCGCCAATTTAAATCTGCTTGTGTTTGATCATAGAGATGTAAATAATACTTACCCGTATCTCCAAAAGGCGCCCATGCATTACCACCAAATTTAGATACCCAATCGGTTGGCTCATCTCTTAGAATAAAAAAATCTTGGTAAAAACGATCGCCAGCTAAAGCTTTTTGAAACCATTCGTGTTCTATTGAGACATGGTTTAAAACCATATCGAGCATAATCTCTATATTATAGCTCTTTGCTTGTGTGACTAGTTCTTCAAATTCTTCCATCGTTCCAAATAGTGGATCAATCGCTACATAATCAGAAATATCATAGCCATTATCTTTTTGTGGACTCGGATAAATGGGGTTCAACCAAATCATATCGACCCCTAGTTCATGCAGATAAGGTAATTTTTCTTTGATCCCTTTTAAATCGCCAATCCCGTCACCATTACTATCACGATAAGATTTAGGATAAATTTGATAAACTACTTTCTCATTAAACGACATCCTCATTCGCCTCCAATCAGCTATTATTCCAACTTATATATACAAGTTTACAAATCCTATTATAAAGGAAAAGGAAGCGTTTATCAAGGACAGAGCTAAGTCCTCTAATAGGAAGACCTCACCCATTATAAACTGTCGCACATCAAACAAATTGGCATAACAAAACCTGCGTATTATTTTCCCTATACCAAATTTTCTTTTCATCAACCAGTTACCTAATAAAAAAACTTCTTGCAAAAGTCTACTCAACTTTTAGCAAGAAGCTTTTTTTATTCGTTTGATTTCAAAGCATCAATCATATTGATGTGTTTTAGTTTGAAGTGGGTCACCACCATGACGATAACTGTAAAGACAATAGTCAAAACAGCAGAAAGAGCATATGCTTTCCAAGTGATCACTAATGGGAAGATCACCGTCTCCATTGAAGCCTGTTGTAAAATAAAGTCAGTTAGGACGTAGCCGATGCCAAATCCACCTACAATACCAACTAAAGTAAAAATAATATTCTCCCTCACAATATACATCGTTACTTCTTTATCAAAAAAGCCTAGTACTTTGATCGTTGATAATTCCCGCACTCGTTCAGAAATATTGATATTGGTTAAATTATACAACACGATAAACGCTAACAGCCCTGATAAAACGACAAAAATCACAACGATTGAATCGAGGTTCGCAAGTGATTCTTCTTGGGTTTCCATTTGTTTCGAAACAAAAGACGTATTTGTTACTGCATTGGTTCCCAATAGCTTTTCTGACAAAGCATTCTCTTGTTTTTTAGACATTGGGTCAGCTTGAACTAAATAAGCATTTGTAGAAGCTTCGTTTCCTGATACTTTTTGATAATAGGCAGGGCTCATATAAACAAAGTTTCCTAAATAGTTTTGAGCAATGGCTTTCACCGTAACCGATAACTCTTTTTGGTCATCCGTGTACAATGAAAGGCGGTCTCCTTCAGATACATCAAACAGTTCGGCAGCTTTTTGTGTGAGGACGATTCCTGAATCATTCAACTCCATGTTACGTCCTTTTAATGAGATCAAGTGAATAAACGGTGATAGACCTTTTGACGTTTCCGGTATGATCATCGTAACGCTTTGAGTCGCTTGTCCTTGTTGCCGAAGCTCGATCGTTTGCATGTTTACTGCTAGCAAATCAGTAATTTTCGGATCGGATTCTAACTGTTCCTTTGCTTTTGTTTCACTGTTTTCTGTTTCTCCATCTAAAGTGACAATTGCTTGGTAATTCGTAATTGGGCCAAATTGTTTATCAGAAACAGAGCTTAAAGAGTCTTTCAATCCTACGCCTGCTACCATTAAACCAGCACAACCAGCAATCCCAACGATTGCCATAAACATTCTGGATTTATAACGGAACAGATTTCGATAACTGATTTTCTGATTAAAGCTTAATCTTGACCACAGTGGTGTGATATATTCCAATAATATTCTTTTGCCTGGTTTTGGCGCTTTGGGTTGTAATAAAGCTGCCGGTCTTTCTCTTAAATCTTTGAATAAGACAATCATCGCTGCACCAAATGCAGCGATAAAAAACGCCACTGCCGCTTGTAAAATCGGAGACCAATCATAAAAAATGACTGCTGATCCGATATCATAGCGTTCATTCGATAGTTCAAAAATAATTCTTGGTAATAGATTGGTTCCTAAGACGGTTCCTAAAATAATTCCTAGACCAGAAGCTAAACTTGCATAAATAGCATATTTTTTTGCAATTTCAAATTTAGTATAGCCTAATGCTTTCAACGTACCGATTTCTCGTCGGTTTTCTTCGACCATCCGTGTCATCGTCGTAAAAGTGATCAATGCTGCAATAAAGAAGAAGAAAACAGGAAAAACATTAGCAATGGCTGCGATCCGTTCAGCTAAATCACCAAATTCTTGAAAGCCCACATTATCTGAACGCTCTTGGAAACGATAGGTTGGTTTTTCCAAACGATTGATCTTTTCTTCATTTTCGGTAATTTGGGCCTGTGCATCATTCAGTTTTTCTTGTTGTTCAGCGACTTGCTTTTCTTGCTCAGCTAGCTGTGCTTCTTGCGTAGCTAGTTCATTAGTTGCTACTGTTCGTTGTACTTCAGGCAATTGTTCGATCATTGAACGTTGTTGCTCTAGTTGGGATCTGGCAGCTGCCAATTGACTTTGTGCCAGACTAATTTGTTCTTGACCAGCACTCACCTTTTCTTTTTCTGGTTGTAAAGACTCCTTAGCTTGTTCCCTTAGTTCAGTTAAACGTGCAGCTGGTCGATCTTGGAAAAGTTTCTCCACGCTTTTTTGGTTTTGTGCCATTTTGTCCCGATATTCTTTACTATAAGTATCAAAGAATGAAACATTTTTAAACGTTAAATAAATAACCGATTGAATGTCTGTGTTAAATTCTGTTTCAGGTAAATAAACAAAATAATCGATTGTGCCGTTCCCGACATTGGCAAAACCACGTTCTAAATTATTGATGAAAAGTGGCGATCGTACAAATCCAACAATTTGATAGTCTTTCTTTTTCACGTTGTCAGAATCGATCGTATACGTTTCGCCTATTTTATAGCCTAGACTTTTTGCTTTTTCATCTAGTACGAGTTCGTCTTTATTCTTTGGTAAATGCCCCTCTACTACTTCTAAAAGGTTTTGTTTATTTGATTTTTTATAAGAAAAAACTTGCACAACTTCGTTTTTACTTGAGCTGGAATAATAAAATTGTTTTCCCGTTTCCAGTTGTGCATCAGGGATTTTTTCGGCTCTAGTTACGTCTTGTTCCGTTAAACCACCAGTTGAAATGATTTGTAAATCCGATAGATTGCCTTTTTCAACATAGTGATCCATCGTTTTTTGCATAACCGGCCCCGCCGTTTTAACGCCTACGAATAACAAGGTCCCTAGCAAAATGATCAATACAATGGCAATAAATCTGCCTTTCGATTGTTTGATTTCTCTAGCACTTGCTTTAAGATATGTTTTTGTTTTCATAGCCCCTCCTTACCACACAATCTCATCAATGGTTGAAGGATGATCGTTTGTTTCAATCGAACGGACTTTCGCATCGTTGATATGGATGACACGATCAGCAATTGGTGCTAAGGCAGAATTATGAGTAATGATCAACACCGTATTCCCATGTTCTCTACTCGCATTTTGTAATAACTTCAACACCTGTTTCCCTGTTTCAAAATCCAACGCACCTGTTGGTTCATCACATAGAAGTAATTTCGGATTTTTTGCTAATGCTCGAGCAATGGAAACACGCTGCTGTTCTCCTCCTGAAAGCTGTGAAGGAAAATTGTCCAGCCGATGTGCCAGACCTACTTGTGTCAATACCTCCACTGGATCTAACGCATCTGGTGAAACTTCTGTTGCCAACTCGACATTTTCTTTTGCTGTTAAATTCGGTACCAAATTATAAAATTGAAATACAAATCCGACATCTGTTCGACGATAGGCGGTCAATTGTTTATCGTTGAACTGAGCGATGTCTGTCTGATCAATGATGATTTGCCCTTCATCTGGCTTATCCATCCCGCCTAATATATTAAGAACAGTTGACTTCCCTGCACCACTTGGACCAAGTATAATGACTAGTTCTCCTTTTTTGATCGCAAATGAAATATTATCATTTGCGGTAATCGTTGTTTCTCCCATTTTGTACCGTTTACATTCGTTGATTACTTCTACATAGCTCATCCTTCTTCTCTCATCTCCATCTCTTTACGAATAAAGTCGCTACTTTTTATTTTACCATTGAAATGAATCAGACTAAAGATTTGATAGACGATTCATTGACAAATACAGAAATTATGTTTTACTTACATGGAAAACGATCTATTTATTGAAAGAAGGAAAACCCATGACTACTACAAAATCATCTATTCCACTCGAATTAGCAAAAACAGCTTTTTTACCGATCGATCTCCAAAAAGGAATTGTGAATTCTGGGCAATTATTCCCTTATGATGCAACCACCATCCTCTCAAACAATCAACTGATTGCTGAGCAGTTAAAGCATACACCTGCTTGGAATATACTAGTCAATGTCGATATTACCAGCTTTCAGTATTTGAGTGCTAAAAATGACCGAGCACAAGCAGGTGCTTTTTATACCCCCCCTAAAGAATTTACTGATTTATTACTTGAACCTACCACCAAAGGAACACAAAACACACTCACGATCACTAAACATAATCCAAGTGCTTTTTTTGGAACGTCTTTAGATGCCCAACTTCGTCGAAGAAAGATCGATACGCTCATTCTTTCAGGTGTAGCAACTTCAAACGGTGTCTATGCCACCGCTTTAGATGCTTTTCAACATGGTTACCATGTTATTGTTATCGAAGATGGTTGTAGTGATCGAGATCTAGATCTTCATACGCTCTTTTTTGAAAAAATGTTTCCAAAAACAGCACGAGTGCGTACAACCAAAGAAATCCTTCAAGCAATCGAAGAAGCCAGATAAAGGAACCAAACACGCCTTGTTTTTCATTTACATTGCTGGTTTTCCATGGGAAAATAAAAGTAACCGTTAGATAGGAGTATCAGAATGAAGAAAAAGAAAATAACGATTAAAGACGTGGCAAAACATTCTGGTGTTTCCATTGCCACTGTTTCATTGATTTTAAATGGTAATGAAGAAAAATTCAGCGCTAAAACAGTTGAAAAAGTGCTTGCTTCAAAAGACATTCTCGGCTATCAACCTGACTATGTCGCTCGCCAAATGATTACGAAAGAAACAAAAACGATTGGTGTCCTCGTGCCGGATATCACCAACCCTTTTTTTAATACGCTAATGCGTGGAATTGAAGATGTGTTATACAAACAAAACTTCGTGACGATTTTATGTAACGCTGATTCTGACCATCAAAAAGAAATTGAGTATTTAGCCGAATTAGCACGACGAGGCGTCGATGGGTTTATCATAGCTACTTCCGCTGTTTCGACTACAGCAATCAATGAAAATCTCAAGAAACAAAATCGACCTTTTATTGTGTTGGATCAAAAAAAGGCTGAAGGATTTAGTGATGCGATCAGCACAGATGATTTTCGTGGAGGATACTTGGCTGGTACACACTTACTTTATTTAGGTCACCAATCCATTGCGCTCGTTTATCCACAAAATCCCCCTGAAAACGTCTATCGTAGGATCGAGGGTTTTAAACATGCACTAGATTTTTATCAGCTCTCGCACGACAATTTATTGTTACTACCTACTCATTTTTCTAAAAATGGTGGGTACCAGGTCGTTCCAACGATTCTTAATTCCTCTGCGACCGCAATCTTTGCCTTAAACGACGAGCTCGCTTTTGGTATTTATCGTGGGTTGGAAGAACATGGAAAGAAAATCCCCGAAGATTATAGTGTGATTGGATACGATAATGTGGATATGTGTGAATATGTCAAACCAAAATTAACGACGATCGCTCAACCAATTTTTGAATTAGGTCAATCTGCTGCTCAATTATTATTAGCCCGTATCCAGTCGCCTGAAAAAGAATGGAGCGAAAAATTATTACCAGTAGAATTGAAAAAAAGAGCTTCAACTAAGCGTGTAAGTAGCATTTGTGAATAAATTATGAAGAAAAAAATAAAACATGATGAAGTATTTTTGTGTTTTATTTTTTTTTTGTTTTTTACGGTCGTTATTTTTACAAATATTTTGTAGAAATCTATCTCCTTTGGTACAATTTAAGTAGTATGACCATTTCCCCCAAATTTGTTCTCCCCCAACAAATTAATGGCATGCAGAATAATTAAAATGTTAAAGCGAAGCGACTTATTAGAAAAAAGAATCGTAGCTTATTAATCAAAAAAATCAGATCTTTGTTATGTATTAACAACAGTTGCATGAGCATAGAGACTCGTCACAAGCAAAAAGAAAAGGAGTACCGCATATGAACAAAAATAAAGCAATACGCCTACTTGCTGCATCTTGGCTGATTGCTCCAACGATTTTATCGACTCAAGCTGTTTTTGCAACAGAAAACCAACCAACAACTACAAGTAGCTCACTTGTTTCGGGAAGTGATTCTGTAACTTCAACAGCATCAAGTACAGACACAACTGAATCGTCCACCACAGATTCATCAGCCACAACTGGCTCAACGGGTGAATCATCAACCTCTGATTCATCAACGACTGAAACAGGCGAATCAACGGAGAAACCTGCGGAAGAAGTTGCGACACATACACTGACAGTTAATCCCGAATTACTGGGGAAAATTAAGCTGTCTGTTATCAGTAACGCCCCTCGAGAAGAAAAAGAGTTGACCATCCAACCTAATGGCACGGTCAGTGGGTTGAAAGAAGGAACGAAAGTGTTCTATGAAATCACCCCTCCTAAAGGTGAAAAATTACTTTCTTTCCAAGTAAATGGTGCCCAAGAAGTGAATTATCAAAAAAGATTCTTTGTCGTTGGTGTAATGGATCTATCATTGACTGCTTCATTCAACACACCAACTGTTCCATCTGAAGACTCTTCTACTCAGGATACGACTAATTCAGCTGGAAATACTCAAGATTCTTCTCAAACGACAAAACCTAATGATACAACGAAACCTAGCACAGACAAAAATAAACCAACTGATAGTTCAAAAGAACAATCGAAACCGTCAACGTCAACCAGTAACGATTCAGTTGTTTCAGCGAATACCAATAATTCTTCCAATCACCAAACAAATGACAAAAATAAAGGTCAACAGGCAGGAATTGAAAATCCTGTAGACGGGTCCTCCGATTTTGTCAGCAAAACACCGATTGAAACAACTTTACCAACAAACACGACAGCAGTTCAAAAAGAAATCGTGAAAGAAGCCTATAAATATTTAGGCAGACCCTACGTTTGGGGAGCAAAAGGACCAAGTACATTTGACTGTTCGGGTTTAGCTTATTATGTTTACATGAAAGCCACTGGTCATTATATCGGTGGATGGACAGGCGAACAACAATACGCTGGAACACAGATTCCAGTAGATCAAGCACAACCAGGTGACTTAGTATTCTGGGGACCTTCCTCAGGTGTCACTCACCACGTTGGGATTTATATTGGTAATGGACAATTTATTCATGCCCCTCAACCAGGTGACAAAGTTCGGATTACTTCAATTGCTGATTTCAGACCAGATTTTGCAGTACGTGTCAATATCGCAGGTCTACCAAGCGTGACTGACCAACTGAAAAACCAGTCGATTTTAGATGGTTTAAATGATTCATTCAACTTTACAAAAAATCAAACAACAGATCAGTTTTTGAAAAAAATTGCTACAAGCGCGCAAGAAATTGGTCAAAAAGAAGGCATTTACGCTTCTGTTATGATGGCTCAAGCGATTTTAGAAAGTGGTTCTGGCAATAGTTTGTTGGCAAGTGAACCAAACTATAATCTGTTTGGCATAAAAGGAACTTATGAAGGAAAAAGTGTTTTGTTCAATACTTTGGAACAAGACAGCAACGGTGCAAATTACCAAATCCATGCAACCTTCCGTAAATACCCTTCTTATAAAGAAAGCTTAGAAGACTATGCGAAATTGATCAAAGGCGGGTTGTCCAATAACAAAGATTTCTACAAACCAACTTGGAAATCTGAAGCCAAAAGTTATAAAGAGGCAACGAAGTATCTGGAAGGCCGCTATGCTACAGATAAACAATACGCCAAAAAATTGAATGCGATCATTGAATCGTATGATTTAACTAAATACGATGAACCGAAAAAAGAAGATAATAAAGAAACCAAAGTTAAAAATGTTTCAAAACCTTTGGTAGTACCTGTGTCTTGGGATAAAAATGAGATGTCGCTAGTTGATGTAGACACTTGGTCTTTAAAAACAATTAGGAAAAAACCAGAATATCTTTCTACAATGAAAACACCAAATTACTGGGAATTGTACTTGCAACTATCTGCCAGAGAAATTCCAAAAACGACTGTCATTAAAGTCAAAGCCGACACCATTCCTTTATTGAAAAACTTAGCGATCATCCATCCATCATGGAGTAGATTAACTTAAAAAAAGCTATGACAGAAGTGTCTAGCTCTGAAAACAAGCCGGAGATGAGGTTGAGACAAGTTTTGTCTCAGTCTCTTCTCCGGCTTATTCATGTTTAGAGTGAACGTGTGATGTCTCAGATGTTTCTTGTTTTAGCGTACACAAAAAGCACACAACCTTGTAAGATTCAAGTAACGAACAAAAATCAAAGGAGTGTGCCTTTTGTTTAACTATTGGATCGTCCATCAAACCACTTCAGTAATCCATATGGAACAATTTATTCCAGAAGCTGATATTACCTAGTCAATACCTCAGATGAACCAATGCTTCTTTTTCGTCTCTTTAACAAGTGCTATCGATGAAACCAACCAATTTCACCTATTTAGAGTATTTTTATTTCTCTCTTTTCAAAACAATACTTGTATATAACCAAACAGTCAATACATAGTAAATAAAGTACATGACAAAGAAAATTCCGAATGGTATCAACACATCACGATATGGATCATTCATTAAAAATTCAAATAGTCTTAAACCAAATAAGACATGGATCGCTCCTAAAATACCAGGCGCTAAGAATAAAACACCAATTTCTCGTCGAATCGATTGTCTTAATAAACCACGAGTCGCACCGATTTTTTCTAACATCGTATATCGACCAATATCGCTCTTACTACCTGAAAGAATCTTAAACATCAAGCAACTTGCTAACATCGCTAAGAACGCAATTCCTAGGAAGAAGCCCATAAATTCCATCCCTGAGAAAATACCATTCACTTGTTGATACATTTCATATTTTTGTCCACTCATGGCTTGGTAATCTTTCAACTCTGGATTGACTTGATTATTTTCTTTCACTAATGTTTCGATACCTGATAAACTTGCTTCAAAATCTTTGACTGTAATTAATTGTAACGTTGTTTCTGGCAACACTAATTGATCGAATTCACTCGCACGAACTAATTTTATTCCCTTCGCTTGTTGCGTAGGTAATTCGTTTTGTCTTAATGTCTCTTGCAACTCACTTGAATTTGCGATTTCTTCAGCAGTTGCTGTCTTTACTTTGTTATCCGCAAAAGTGTTCCCACTATATGCAATATATCTAAGCGGCTCTTTTTCCCATTCATCATAATTGTAATAAACGTATTGTTCATCTTCTTTTTGAGCATAGATGTTATTTGACGTTGGATTTAATTCTCTGACTTTTCCTTGGTCAATCTTTTGTGCATTGTTTAGAACTAAATCATAAGCGTTTGATGAATTGGTCAATGCGGAGATTTGATTTCTGAATCCTAAACCAACCGTTAACGCTCCTAAAGCTAAAGCAAATAAGATCGCTACCATTGAAAGCATTTGCGTATAGTCACGAATCCTAAAGCTTAATTGTGATAAGGTAAAGTTGTTCAACTTTTTCAATGAGATACCTTCTGATTTTTTCAGTAAAGACAAGAAGAAAATAATCACTGAATGGAAAATGAAATAGGTTCCCAGACAAATCGTTACGAGAGAAATCCCTAAACCAGACAATCCAATACGTGCAATTTCTGATAGAACGTAATAACCAACGCCTAATAAAACAACCCCTAATACAACTTCAAGTAAAAATAAAAATTTATTTTGTTTCATTCGTGTTGGTGTAGCTTCCGCACGAATCAATGTAAGAATTGGCTTTTTCACAATTGAAAAAGCATTGGTGATTGCTGCTAATAAAAACAAAACAGCAAAAAAGAAAAGAGTGATCAGAATACCCTTTACACTAAATGGTGTAAAATGTGTAATTGAAATGTTTAATTGTTCAACGAGTATTCGTTCCACAATACTTGTTAGCCCTACACCAATCGCAGAGCCGACGACGGTCGCCGTTGCACCCACAACAAATGTTTCGGTAAAAATCATTTGTGCAATTTTTCTGCCCTTAGCCCCTAACATCATAAACATTGCATAATCTTTCTGACGCATCGCCATTAAAAATGAATTAGCATAAAGGATGTATACAAAAGTAATGATTGCTAATAATACCGAGCCAAAATGAAAAATTAAAACAGTTGATCCAACGGTAGAATTATTTTCTAAAAACGCTTCATTGCTTGCGATTGACTCGAACATATAAAAAATAGCTGAAGTCATAACCAAACCTGAAAATAAAACAATATAATCTCTTAAACGCCCTTTAATCCCAGTAAGCGATAATTTCCAAAGCATGTTTTTTCCTCCCCTTACTGTTCTAGATTTCCTAAGATCGTTAGAATATGACGATAAAACTCATCACGGCTTTGCTCGCCACGTTTGACTTCTTCGTGGATACCGCCATCTTTGATAAATAAGATTCGTTCACAGTAGCTGGCAGAAAACGGATCATGTGTTACTAATAGAATTGAAACATCATCTTTTTGATTCAATTCTTTCATCGTATCTAGCAAATCACGCGCACTCTTAGAATCTAAAGCTCCAGTCGGTTCATCACCTAATAAGATCGTTGGTTGTGTAACCAAGGCACGAGCTGCTGCTACCCGTTGTTTTTGACCACCTGAAATTTCAGAAGGATAACTTCCCATGATATGAGAAATCGATAAACGTTCTGCTACTGCTTTGACCCGTCGCTTGATTTCTTTAGGTTTAACACCTTGTAAGGAAAGTGGTACTGCAATGTTTTCTTGTGCAGTTAAGTTTTCTAGTAAATTAAAATCTTGGAAAATAAAGCCAATCTCTTTCGCACGAAAGTCTGCTAATTGGTTTCCCTTTAACTTCGTTACATCGTTTTGATTGATTCGGATATTTCCGTCTGTGGGTTTATCTAATGTAGATAAAATATTTAGTAACGTTGATTTACCAGATCCAGATGCCCCCATGATTCCGATAAATTCTCCTTTTTCTACTGTAAAGCTAATCCCACTTAAGGCTTGTGTCTTCTTCTCATTATTCTTACCGTAGATTTTTGTTACATTTTGAACCTCAACAATTTTTTCCATTTTCATCTATCCTTTACTTAGTTTTTCTTGTGCTAACTTAGGTATATCGTTTTGTTTGACTTCTTCATAAGAAGTGACACCTTTGTTTTCATTCCATGTAATCTCTAAATAGGCTCCTTTTCTTAAAGGACGCGGTTTTTGTCCATTAAATGTTAATATTTTTTCACTTCCCTTTTCATCATATCCGGGAAGAGTATATTTATATTGGATGGTTATTTCATCACGATTATCTTTTATTTCCTCTTTTTCTCCATCTGTCGTAATTTTGACATAGTAGCTATCGCCACCCATGATCATTCGATCCGCAATTTTTAGGCCCCCAAAGATAAAAACTACCGAACCTAATACCAACGCTGCAATGGAAATGCCAATCCCGACCAGTAGTTTCTTCATTTCCTCTCCTTCTTTCACATATGATAGGGCAATTATAAAAAAAAAGACCGTATTTTACCTTTGATTTAACTGTCAAATATCTTTCAATATTGTCATTTATCTATCACAAAGCAAAAGAGTGATTCGCAAGCTTGAATCGAATCGTTTTTTATTCAGACGATGGTTCGGTAAATTTTATAAAAAGAAGTTGAGATAAAAGTGTTTAGCATCAAGAAATAAGAAGGAATTTCCGAAAACTGCTTCTCAAATTTTTTGAAGATGCTGCTTTGATCTTACCGTGAACAAGAGGTCAGCTCTTTGAACGCCGTGAATCAGAGGTCGTGAAAACATCGGGTAGCTCTGATGACAATAAGAAAGAATTTTTTGAAACAGCTTCTCATGTTTTGAAAAATTCAGGCTTATTTCAAGGAGCTGATGTTTGAACACCGTTTAAAGCAAGAGGCTGTGAAAGAAGCGTTCAACTCCGAGCGAATAAGAGAGGATTTTTTAAAATAGCTCCTCATATTTTAGAAAATCATCGCTTATTGTTGAGGAGTTGCTTCTTGAACGCCGTTTATTCGTTTTTAGAAATACTAAAAAAGACTGAGTTTTGGCTCAGTCTCTGACTACTCTACTGTTCTATTATAGAAAAAATACAGTTGAAAAATTCGTTACAATCATACGATATTTACTCAATAATGGCTATTTTTCTTTCACTGTCCCTGTATTAATGACTGGTTGTGTTCCTTTATCTGTAATAATCGAAACAAGTAGGTTATTGATCAATTGGACTTTCCGATCATCTGTGAAATTGATCTCTTGTCCTGTTTCAATTTGTTCCAATGCCATTTGTGTCATCGTAACTGCTCCTTCAACGATCGTTTGCCGAGCAGATAAAATAGCTTTTGCTTGTTGTCTTTGTAACATTGCACTAGCAATTTCAGTCGCATACGCTAGATGATTCAATCTCGTTTCAATCACCTCGACCCCAGCAACAGATAACCGCTCTTGTAGCTCGTTGGCTAATTCATCAGAAATGGCAGTCGTATTGCCTCGCAAAGTCAAATCTTCTTCATTGAAAGTATCATAAGGGTATTGGCTAGCAATATGACGAATCGCTGTCTCACTTTGAATCTCAACAAAATCTTGGTAATACGCCACATCGAACAACGCCTTAGCCGTGTCAACAACTTTAAAAACTACGACGGCAGATATTTCGATGGGATTGCCATCTAGATCGTTCACCTTTAAAACCGAACTGTTAAAATTTCGTACTTTTAAAGATAAGTTGATTTTTTGTGCAAACGGAACCGTTAAGAAAAACCCACTTTCTCGTATCGTCCCAATGTACTGTCCAAAAAACAAAATAACTTTTGCTTGGTTGGGACTAACAACCGTTGCGGAGCTTAGTAGTGCAATAGCAATCAACCAGCAAACGAAACCCATGACCGTCTGGAAGATCGCTCCACTTGTCATGCCAAAATAGAATAAGAAGCCGCCGATACCAACTAATAACACCAAACCGATCAATCCAATATACCCATTTACATAAACCGCTTTCTTTTCACTCATCACTTAGTTCCTTTCTTAGACCATTCCTACATGATTGGTTTCTTTCTAATCCGTGCCATCACTCCCTCTAATTCTAATTCCTTATCTTCTGTGATATACCAACCGCTCACTTGTGGTCCTCCGGAAGTTTGGGGTAGATATTCTAACCTTGTGCGTACCCAATGTTTTTCTTCGGTAAAATAATCTTCCACTAAAATCTCTAAATCAATTCCTGCAGAAAGAATCAAATTCTCTCGAACTGATTTGAACACAAAACGCTCTTTTTCTTCGTCGTACTTTAAGATCCCTGTATCTAAAATCGGCAAAGAGTAATAGTCTAATTCCCTCTTTACTTTCAATAAATGATGGAATACTTCATTGTAAACTTGTTCTAATTGCCGACCTTCTGAGTTATTCGGGTAATCGATCATCACACGTTCTTTTTTTGTATCATAATATTTATGATTAAGTTCCGTGAGATAATTATGTAATTTTGTTATTTCTAACTGTAGCTCTTCTCGTTTCGCTTCATCTATTCTCATCTATTTTTCCACCTTATTATCTCAGCTGTGTTTTCTCTATTTTCTCTTATTTTACTACAGATTTGTAAGTTAAGCGATGAAAAAAATCGTTCTTCCCCATGATACTGCCCGATGTCTTAGCATCCTAACAGTCATGTCTGTTATATTAGCTAACCTATCTGAGAAACTATCTATCAAACACCTATCCGAGATAAAAGATGTAAAATCGTTATCTAAATGTGAATAAACCGTTATTCGAAAAAACTTTTACGTGGATCATCATCCATAATCAACGACTGTCATTCAAAATCTTTTGAAAAAAATCGCTTAATCAAAAAATCGAAAAGTTCCAAAAATAGTTGCACCTATCTTTGAACCTCTTCGATTTATTTCTCTTTACTTCCTCTTAATGACAGACTTTATCCTTTTTAAACATCATATTGATGGTTTTCGTCAGCTATCACCACACTGCTATCATAACCAGTGATTTTTATATTGTTTTCTCCTTTGATCACTGTTTTGATTGGTAATTCTTCATTATTTTTTGTGACAGTTGACATCCCTAATAGATCAATATCTAATCCAATCTCTCCATTATCAAGAAAGTCTACATAGCAATTTTCTAACATAACTGTTCCTTGGGTATTTTTGAATCCATTTAAGAATAGATTCCCATACTTGGCATTCAATTCGATGTTTGAAATATCTGAATTATCAATATTTACATAACTTTGCACAGAATTTACTTTAACTTTTTTTCCATCAACTTTATTAAATGTAATGTATCCACCATTATTTGTAACGGAAACATTCTCACTCACTACGTCATTTAATAAAAGTTGTCCTTGCTCTCCTTCTAACACAAGTTGATCTAAAGGAAGTTCGCTAGGAACTGTCAGGGTGATTTTGGATGTGTTATTCATTACATGAAACAAGACGTTTTGTTCACGACCATTTCCGTTAATCGTCAAAGTATCTCCTTTAGTAGTGACTTGAGGTTTACTTGCTTTTTCATACGTAGAGTTAACTTCAAAATTTTTGCCACGTTTGATCTCAACTTGTTGGTATTGTGCATTGACCACTATTTTGTTGATTTTTTCTTTTGTCGATATCACTTGTGAGTCATGGTTCATTTCGACCAATTGAGGGCCATTTTCCCAAGCAAGGCTTCGGTGCGTCCCAAACGCATAGGTTGTCCCAGCAAGTAAGCCACCACTAACCATCAAGCCTAGACCAGCCATTAAAAAATATTTTAATTTCATCTTCACACCTCTTTTTCTTATAACTTCGACGAATGAATCGCACGTCTCGTTACAAAACGACGTCCAACCCACTTCACAAAATTCATCATCATTTTAAATATCCATTTTGTCATTTTCAGAAGGAGCGGCGCACAGAAGACGACGGTTCCGGTAGCGAATAGCCCTAATCCAACGTAAAATAATCCACTTTCTATCGACTGCCCCAACACACCAATACCCGAAACAACTGAAAATAATCCAAGCCCTAAAACAGTAATACAACCGACATAACCACCTACCAGCAAAGCGACTAATAGACATAATAACCCCACGATCACTGCAACAAAACCAATCGCCAAAGGAATCAACAGAGGGGAGGCACATAAGCCAATCACGATCATCCAAATCAACCGAATTTGTCGTTTAGAACTTCTTGGGTTGACTTCATCTGTTGCTGAATCATCTTGTTCAGAGAAATAATTGATTTTCAATTTAAGCGCAAACTGTTTAGGCGTACCATATTCTTCAATGATTTGATCAATTGTTTTGCCAGAATCTAAAAAATATTCTTCATAATATTGAATCAAATCGAATCGGTCATCTTCAGGAATCTCTTGGATTTCCTCTATTACCTCATCTAAATATTCATTCATGTTTATTATCCTCCAATAATCGATTTAAGGAATCTCGAAAGACGATCCACTCATCAATAATATCTTCTAACCGATTATACCCCGCTGGTGTTAATTGATAATATCGACGATTTCTTCCTTCAAAGGGTTCATCATAAGTATCTAAAAATCCTTCTTTTTTTAACCTTCTTAAGACGGGATACATCGTTGACTCACTTACCGACAGGCTTTCCTGTACGATTTTAGTCAACGCATAGCCATACATATCTTCTTTACTCAATGCAGCTAATACCGTGCCATCAAGTAATATCGTTGGAACTTGGATGTGCATTCCTTCACCTTCTTTTATACAATATCTTCTTTCACAACATATTATACTACATATAATATTGTTTTAAAATATAAATGTTGATTATTTTTAAATAAAACAGCATAATAGTCAGATCTAAAATCTATAAATAACGCTCCGAAATCAATTGCTGCTTCAGATTATTAGAGTTGAGCCATTTGAGAAAGACAAAAACATACTAAGATTAGTCGACGGAATACCTTACCCACTCATCTTAGTATGTTTCTTTTATCACGTAATTGATCTGGTTTTAGTTCATAATAAAACAATTGAACAGAACAACTACTTCATCATTAAAGTTTAGCTTTTTATTTTTTCAAGCTGATCACAGCTGTGGTTCCTACCTCAGGAATGCTGTTATAGCGTATCGTACCCTCATGCAATTCAAGGATTTTTTTTACCAAAGACAATCCCAAGCCATTGCCAGCCATCTGACGGCTTGTGTCTCCTTGATAAAATTTTTCAAAAATGCGATTTTGAGTTTCTTCGTTCATCCCTACACCTGAATCCGTTACTTCCAATAAAATATCTGTAGCATTTTGAGTCAAACGAATTTCGATCTTGCCATCAGGTTGATTATACTTGATCGCATTATCCATGATATTCAACCACACCTGGTATAAAAATTCTTCGTTTCCCTCATAAAAGACCGTATCCAAATCGATATGCAACTTCAACCCTTCCCATTTAGGTTGCAAAAACACGATGACTTCTCGTATTTGTTCATCTAAACGAAATTTATGCTTTTCGATTTTGACACTTTGGTTTTCTAACTTATTTAGTTTCAAGATATTTTCAGTCAACTGTGAGAGCTGAGTAATATTTTCAATCAATCGTTGCAAAAACACTTGCTTCTCTTCTTCTGGAATATCTGGTGCTTGTAACAATTGGACATAGCCTTGGATCGTCGCTAGTGGTGTTTTAAACTCATGAGAAACACTCGAAACAAAATCATTTCTTAGCGTTTCGATGCTATTGAGTTCTTGGACCATCACGTTGAAATCTTTATATAACTGTTGGACTTCTGCGACTTTGGGAGGTTCCTCCATTCGAATAGAAAAATCACCTGTAGCTACTTTACTCATATTTTTACGTAATTCACTGATTGGCTTCAAGATCCTATGACCGACAAAGCCAGAGATTACCGTGCCGACGATCATGCTAAAAAAAGCAAAAACGAATAACGGATAGAGTGTTGGTCGTTCAGATGGCGTAACATTTTGATGAGAAAGCAAAAAAATAAAGCCTAAGAAGCACAGTAGAGTCACTAATATTGAAACAAACACAATGCTAGCAAAGTAGATCCACAGTTGAGAGTATAATTTCTTTTTCATCTTTTGACCTCCGCTTTATACCCGAGTCCTCTAACGGTGATGAGCTGAAAATCTTCACTTGCTTCAAAACGTGTCCTTAATCGTTTGATATGTACATCGATCGTTCGTTCTTCTGTATTTGTATCCAGCCCCCAAATATCGTCCATCAATTGTTGTCTCGTAAAAATCTTATTCGGATAAGCTAACAGTTTGTAAAGCAAAAGAAATTCTTTCTGAGGCAGCACACTGACCTTTTCATTTTGTCTTACTTCATACGTTTCCTGATCTAAGGTAGTATTTCCAATATTCAATTGATTACTATGATTGATTTTTGCTCGCCTTAATAACGCTTCCACACGTAAAACCATTTCATTGACATCTACGGGTTTCGTCATGTAATCATCCGTTCCTAACTGGAAACCACGTTTTTTATCTTCAAAATCGGCTTTAGCCGTGATCATCAGCACAGGAAGCTCTATTTTTCCATCTCGTAAACTTTCCAACAATTCATAACCATCCATCTCAGGCATCATGATATCGGTAATAATCAATTCTACATGAAAATTTTCCAATCGTGCTAGTGCTTCTGTTCCACTACTAGCTGTGACTACCGAAAACCCAGCATGTTCTAATACTGAACGATAAAGCAATTGTAAATTTTCATCATCTTCTACTACTAATATACGGTTCATTTTATTCCCTCGATTTTTTGAAAAATTTCTTGTTTCTTTCTGATTGTTCATATTGAGTTAACATTCATTGATTATACTGCGTTTATTGTTCTGATATACTTTTAAGTATACCGAATATTCTAATAAGAAAGAAGGACGAATATGCTACAACTTAAAGATATAAAGAAATATTATAAAGTTGGCGAAACAACGACTAAAGCATTAGACGGCGTATCTGTTGCCTTTAGAAAAAAAGAATTTGTTGCCATTCTTGGTCCAAGTGGTTCAGGAAAAACAACGATGTTGAATGTCATCGGTGGCTTAGACAACTATGATTCCGGAGATATGGTGATCAACGGAAAGTCCACAAAAGACTTTAAAGATAGCGATTGGGATGCTTACCGAAACAATTCGATTGGTTTTATTTTTCAAAGTTATAACTTGATTGGACATTTAGGAATTATCGAAAATGTTGAATTAGGGATGACACTTAGCGGTGTGGCCAAAGAAGAAAAACGCCAAAAAGCTGAGGAAGCCTTACGCCGTGTCGGTTTAACGGATCATATGCACAAAAAACCAAACCAATTATCTGGCGGACAAATGCAACGGGTCGCAATTGCTCGTGCTTTAGCCAACGATCCAGATATCCTCTTATGCGATGAACCAACTGGAGCACTAGATACCGAAACAAGTATCCAAATCATGGAATTGATCCAAGAACTATCTAATGAGAAGCTAGTAATCATGGTTACACATAATCCTGATCTTGCTCATCAATATGCAGATCGAATCATTGAATTTTCAGATGGTAAAATCTTGGCAGATTCACATCCTCATATCGAACGACCAAAAGATGATCAATTCAATTTACGTCGGACAAAAATGAGTTTCTGGACAGCCCTGAAACTTTCATTTAATAATATCCGCACGAAAAAGGGGCGAACATTTTTGACGTCCTTTGCTTCAAGTATTGGGATCATCGGGATTGCGATCGTCTTGGCATTATCTTCAGGCTTCCAAAAACAAATTGATAAAACACAGTCTGAAACGATGGCAAAATTCCCGATCACTATCTCCAAAGTGACAACCAATCGTTCAACAGATTCTGCTTCATTGGGTACTAGTAAAGCGGATTATCCAAATACAAAACAGGTAACTGCTAAAATCAGTGATGAAGATAAAGCACAGCACACCAATAAAATCGACCAATCTTATGTAGATTATGTCAAAGATATCGATCCTAATTTAAGTAATAATATTGGCTTTACTCGTGCTACTGGTATCAATATGCTTCGCCAAGTTGATGGTAAAGTGCAACCAGTAAGTTTCTCTAACCAAAACCCTGAAAACGAATCATTATCATTATCAAGCACGATGTCTGCTATGACGGGTGTCGGTGTTTCCAGTTTTCCAACACAGTTAGACAATCAAAAAGAAAACTTTTTAAAAGCGAACTATTCACTGCTTTCAGGCAGTTATCCTGCTTCTGCGAATGACGTGGTCTTGATCGTAGATGGTAACAACAATACAAATATCAATGCTTTGAAAAACCTAGGATTTGACGTAAAAGACGGTCAAAAACTAGACTTTGATCGCATTGTTGGGACAACTTTCAAAGTGATCAACAACAATGATTACTACACGAAATTACCTACTGGCAACTTTATTCCAAATACTGATTACGATACGATGTATGCTAATTCAACGAACGAAGTAAAAATTGCAGGGATTTTACGAGTGAAATCTTCTTCAACAATGAATCTTCTTTCCCCTGGAATCGCATATAGTGATCAATTAACGACACAAATCGTTAACGAAAATAAAGATTCTGAGATTGTAAAAGCGCAAAAAGATAGTGATACGAATGTGATGTCCAACGAAAAAGTGGATGAGACAGCTAAACAATCACTGATCAGCTATTTAGGCGGTGATAGCATTCCAACTAGCATCATGATCTATCCAAATAACTTTGGTGACAAAGAAAAAATCCTTGATTACTTAGATGCTTACAACAAAGGAAAAGCAGAAGAAGATAAAATCATTTACTCTGACTTAGCAGGAACAATGACTGAATTGACTGGTGGATTGATGGATGCCATCACTTATGTATTGGTTGCTTTTGCTGGTATCTCACTAGTGACAAGTATGATCATGATCAGTATTATCACGTATACTTCAGTCATCGAACGTACCAAAGAAATCGGGGTGTTAAAAGCATTAGGGGCTCGTAAAAAAGATATCACTCGTGTCTTTGATGCAGAAACTTGTATCTTAGGAATCTCTTCGGGCTTATTAGGTGTTTTGATTGCTTGGTTAGCAACGTTCCCAATCAATCATTTACTCTATCAAATGACTGATCTAAAAAATGTGGCTCAATTGAACCCACTCCATGCACTGATCCTCGTGATCGTCTCTACGATCTTAACGATGTTAGGTGGGCACATCCCAGCAAGAATGGCTGCTAAAAAAGATGCGGCGATTGCTCTGCGTGCAGAATAAACGATTGATATTGTTTGAAAGAGATTGAGAAGTCCTTAGCAGCAAGAAATAAGAAGGAATTTCCGGCAATTGACAAGAAACACAAATACTTGTTTTCCCTGTTGATTGTCGTCTACTTGGTTCTTCTCAAATTTTTGGACAATTTCGGCTTATTGCCGAAGGTCAGACTTTGAACACTATTTATTCTTTTTTAGAGATACTAGAAGAAACTGAGACAAGTTTTAGCTCAGTTTCTTCTTTATTTTTTAGTCAGTAATATTATGTGTTAGAAACAACATAGCATGCACTGTTGACTGGATTGTAAGAATAGTAGATGTACCACTCTTGCGTGTAGCCCCCCCCAGCACATATTGCTTCTCCAATTGCAACTTTAGAGCTGTAGGTATTCCCTATTTCTGTACCTATGTTTTTTACAGTTAAATGATAGAATATGCATCTTTTAGAAAACGCTTAAATAGCCAAAATTATTTTTATGTATTTGAAACTTTTTCCTATTTATTTGACTCTAATAGATGTAAGAGAAAAAATCTTTATGAAGTGGGAGGAAAATCGTGTGCCCAGTGATTTATTTTTAGTAAAAAAAGCAAAGGAGGGAGATAAAGAGGCATTTGTCCAATTGTTTAAAAGTTATGAAGCTGTTCTCTATAATACAGCGCGTAAGTTTTTGAACAATTCAGAAGATATTGCAGATTGTTTACAAGAAACAGCATTGACGGCCTACAAAAATATCCAAAGCGTGCAAAAACCAGAATATTTTAACACCTGGTTATGCAAAATTCTCATTAATAATTGCAAAAAAATTCTCAAAAAATCAAAGAAAGAAACTTTTTATGTAGAATACGAGGAAGAAAAAAATACAACGATACGTTCAATGGAATTAAAACACATGCTACAAAAATTAGATTTGAAATATCGAATTCCGTTGGTGCTCTATTACTATAATGGGTTTTCCATCACAGAAATCAGCACGATATTATCTGAACCAGTCAATACAGTGAAGACACACCTTGCTCGAGGGAAAAAACTACTAAAAATAGAGGAGAGCTAGGAGGAGAAAAAATGACTATTTCTGAAAAGAAATTTATGGAAGAACTCAAAAAAGAGGAACGCTTACCCTCAGAAGTACGAACCAAATTAGAAGCCACCTATGACTCTATACGAAAGGAGAAACAGGTTCCACTTAAAAACTACATAAAAAAACGGGTTTATTTGATAGCTGTTGCCGTATTTCTCATAAGTATCTGTTTGTATGCTTACTCACCCTTAGGCACTGCAACTGCTAATTTTTTACGGTTTGGGAAATTTACTTCTGAAACATTGAATCAAGAAGGGTTTATTTCCAACCAACAACTTACAGCCTATGATAAAAAAGCAGATATACAGTTAACAGAACTCTATGTAGATAAAAATGAACTAGGGTTACATTTTACTGTTCATCTTCCAAAAAACTCGGAGCTTTTAAACAAAAAATGGGAGAAATATGGATTAAATTTTGGGATCAAAAATGGGCAAGATCAGTATTTGATTGATTTTCGTTCAGGTCTAGCAGAAGAAAAAGAAGACTTGTCGCTATTCCGTTCGATCAATGAGGAACAGACCATTGATCGAGAAACAAACACATTGGAATTTATTTACAATCTACATCCTACAAAAACGGGCTCGGTTCCCTCTCTTGAAGAGACAACCATACAAATCAATGGCATCACAGCCTACAGAACAAGTGACCCAAAAACATATTCTATTTTTAAAGGCGAATGGGAACTACCTATTGATACAAGTAAGATCAACTATTTTGACGAAATAAATTTTACTCCAAAAAATAATCACCTTTTACCGATTGAGCGAGCAATGGCATATCCTACTAATTTTGTCATTCGTTTTAAAGATGAACAAGACTTTTTGAAAAAGTTGCCAAAACCAAAAAGTAATGCCGACAACAATATTCAATTAAAAATAGTAACTGAAAAGACGACAACCTATTACCCATATTCTAAATTTACTTCTGTTACTGAAGGGTCAAATAACTATTGGGATATGACTTTTGACTATTCTGGATATGATCAACAAGCCTCGATTTATCTCGAATTGAAAGGAATCGGAGAAATTGAGTTAGAAAAATAGATCGGATTGTGGCAAATCCATCATGTTAGTTATAAAAAATGAGCAGAAGACAACTATCTTCTGCTTTAATTTTTTGGAATCACTTCTACAGAAACCATATCACCGATGTCTTTCTCAATTTTTTTACGAATATCTTTACGTATCCCTAAGATGTAGCAAATTGTTCCATCTTCGTTTTTCACCCCCATATTCACAATACTTCCCTCATATGCTACTCCATCAAATGTCGCTTGAACTTTGACTCGGCCTACACCAAACTCTTCTCTGAGATCATAAGGAAAAATGATATATGCGCCACCCTTACCTATTTCAGAAGCATAAATTTTTGACTGGAAAGAATATTTTTTTTGCATTTCCCCACCCCTTTTTTGTTCAGTATAACAAAAAAAAGGACTCTCCACAGCTGTTCGTTCAACTGTATGGAGGAGCCCTTTTTGAAATTAACTGATTCTTGCACTTACTTGATTAGCTGACTATTTATTTGCTTTGACTTCTTCAACTAATTTCGTTAATGCTTGTTGTTGGAATTGCGTTGCTAATTCTTTTGACAATGTTGCTTGTTCTTCTGGCGTCATGGCTGGATTTTCAGTCATAGCTTTCATCAGACCTTCTTGTACAAAAGCCTTTGCGTCGCTTTCCATCGTACTTTGTTGTTCTTTTACTCGTTGCGCTAATGTTTTTGCTTGATCCGTACTTAATTCGATCCAATCAGCTGGAATTTTAAAGGTATTCACACGACTGGCATATTCGTGGTTATTATCCGCTAGATTGAACCAGAATTTATACATATCATTTTTATAGACCCAATAAGTTGTTTTTGCTACTTTTTGCGCTTGACCAGTCGTACGTTCTACTTTATTGGTTTCATTATCAGTACCGGTAGCTTTTGGTTTCTTTTGGTCTTCACTCGTACGGTAAAGGTAGACTTTTTCAGTCCCGTCACCTAATGCTTGATATAAAAGCATATTTGCACTATCTGAATCAGCACTTGATACGATGTTAGTGGTTTTCGTTTCAGTTACTTTTTCCATGCCAAAATGGTTGGATAAATTAGCCACGATCAACCCTAAGGATGCCACAAAGACTAACCCAAAAAGTAATGATACAATTGTTTGCCAAGCTTTTTTTGCAAAGATATTCATTAGGGCAAAAGCCACTAAACTAATGATCAATACGAAAATAATCATGCTTTATCCCCCGCTTTCGCTAGAACAGGTTCTTTTCTCTTCAATAAGAAGGCAATCACAAAACCAATCACACCAAAGACGATCGCCACAAAGAATGCTGCGTGGTAACCAGATAATGTCGCATTGATCGCTTGGTCTTTATAAGTTAAAGGCGTGCTTTCTAAGACTGATTTTGCAGGTAGATTATCTTTTGTTACATTGGTCAATACACTGATCAAAATAGCTGTCCCAATCGAACTAGCAATTTGTCGGAAGGTATTGTTTACTGCAGTCCCATGACTGATCAGTTTGTTTGGTAAAGCATTCATACCAGATGTTGTTACTGGCATCATAACCATAGAGATCCCAAACATCCGAATCGCATAGAGAACAACAATATATAAAATAGGCGTTGTTTTTGTTAAGAAAGCAAATGGTGCTGTTGCAGCGGTTAGCACGAACATCCCGACAATCGCTAAACGTTTTGCACCGTGTTTATCAAAGATCGCACCTGTGATCGGCATCATCGCCCCCATAATCAAGGCACCGGGTAGTAACATCAAGCCAGAATGAAAAGCTGATTCACCACGGATATTTTGGATATATAGAGGAACAACCATTTCAGCACCGACCATCGCCATATTCGTTACACCAGCTAAAACTGCTGCAATTGTAAAGGTTGATGATTTAAATACACGCAGTTCCAAGAATGGATTTTCCAAACGAAGTTGGCGCCATGCAAATAAGGCAATAAATATTACCCCTACGATCAAGAAGCCGATCACTTTCGCACTGCCCCATCCAGCATCACCGACACTTGAAAAGCCATAAAGCAAACTACCAAATCCAATTGTTGAAAGGATCGCAGATAGAATATCGATACTTGGATTTGATAACGGAATAACGCTTCGCATCAAGAAAAAGGCTAAGACCAAAACTAAGACGACAATTGGTAAGACCATACCAAATAGATCACGCCAATGATAGTTATCAATAATATAACCTGATAATGTTGGTCCTAAAGCTGGAGCCAATCCAATAACGATTCCTGACATCCCCATGGCAGATCCTCTTTTTTCTGGTGGGAAAATCGATAACATAATATTTTGTAATAAAGGCATTGAAACACCCACACCACAGGCTTGGATCAAACGTCCAATCAATAAAGTACTAAAGTTAGGGGCAACAAAACAGGTAATTGTTCCGATTAAAAAGACTGACATTGCTGATAAATATAAACTTCTTGAACTAAATTTATTGATCAGCCAAGCAGTAATCGGAATCATGATTCCGTTAACCAATAAGAACCCTGTTGTTAGCCATTGAACACTTGATGCAGAGATATCAAAATCTTTCATCAGCGTAGGAAAAGCTGTAGTTAATAAGGTTTGATTTAATACCGTACAAAAGGTACCAATCAATAAAACGACAACTAATAGTGTCCGATTATATGGTTTGCCGTAAATATCTACGGGTTGATTTTTATTCATATTTCTCCTTCTTTCTGAATTCTTTCTGAAACCACTTGAATACTTTAGTCCTATTTCGTTCATTTGTCAACCTACTTGACACATAAGTTATCCCAAGTATAATTAAGGAAAGTTAGACAACAAAAGGAGGGACAAAAATGGTAGGAGCATCCCTGAAACGTTTATTAGAAAATGATCATTTACTGGTAGGAATCAGTGAACTAAGTGAAATTGTCGGTGTGTCTCCACGTCAGTTACGATATTGGGAACAAAAAGAATTCATTCGTTCCGTTTCTACTGGTGTGAATTGTCCTCGAAAATATCAATTACCTACTGTTATCAAGGTTGAGATTATCAAAAAATATTTAGATGAAGGCTATACGTTGAACAAATCAGCTGAAAAAGCCGAAGAACGTCTAAAAAAAATGAAGCATGTCCGCAAAGTTTTTTCCAAAGCAATCAAAGAAATCGAATTGATTGATGAAAGATATACTGTTTTATTGATCGGTGATTTCAAAGAGACAACTGAAGACTCAAAACTTTATATCATCCACGATGAAGCAACAGATGAACTCACGTATAAAATTGTCCCCGTAAGCGAAAAAATTGATTTCGAACAATTATTGAAAAATCTTTAAGCAATGAAAAATAAAATGTAGTCAATTCTCCCAATTTCTCATGTGTTTTACCAAAACAGTTTAAGAAATTGACGATAATCGACTACATTTTTTGCTTCTTTTCTATCTTTTTCAATTCACTACTATCATTAAATGAAGTTATTCAATTAAGTTTATCTTATATTCTCTATTCCATTTATTATTTCTGTCTTTTTTGCTCTTCTAATACGCCCGTCAACCAATTCGCATATTCTGTTTCTCGATTGATCGCATGGGATAAAATCAAATAGTGTCCATAATTTTCTTCTTGTTCTTTTCTTGTTGGAAATATCCTCTCTTGACGTGCCAATAGATGTGCTCGCTTTTCTTCATGGAGATCCCGTTGCTGCTCAATGATCTCTCTCAACATCGGATCATTCACATCTTTCACAAAATATAATTTCAACACAAACTCATCTCGATTGACTGGTAATTCATTCGTTGGCGTCCGAATCCATTCGTTTAACAATGCCTTTCCTTCATCCGTTAATTGATAGACTTTCTTCTCTAATTTCATCCCTGTAATTTCAACTTCATGTTTGATGATCCCTCGTTCTTCCATTCTTGCTAATTCAGGATAAATTTGACTATGCTTCGCTTGCCAAAACTCACCGATTTCATTTTTGAACGATTGGTTTAATTCATAGCCTGTCATCTTTTTTTTACTTAACAATCCTAACAAAATATAGCGTAGCGTATTTTTTCTCGCCATGCTCTCTCCTCCTTGACAAATCCTTTTATTCATTCTATCATAATCACGTAATCAAAAACATGTACTTTATTACATGTTTTAATTTAAAAGGAGCTGTTGTTTCATGAAAGAATTTAAAGAACTAGAAGATTTTATCGGTACACACTTTATTTATACGTACGATAATGGTTGGGAATATGAATGGTATGCTAAAAATGACCATACTGTCGACTATCGAATTCACGGCGGAATGGTCAAAGGCCGTTGGGTCAAAGATCAAGAAGCAGATATCGTTAAGTTAACAGATGGCGTCTTCAAAATTACTTGGACTGAACCAACTGGTACTGACGTGGCCTTGGATTTCATGCCCAATGAAAAAAAATTACATGGAACGATTTTCTTTCCTAAATGGGTTGAAGAACATCCTGAGATCACAGTTACTTTCCAAAATGAACATATAGCTGAGATGGAAGCAGCACGTGAAAAATATGAAACTTATCCAAAATTGTTAGTACCAGAGTTCGCTAACATTACTTATATGGGCGATGCTGGTCTCAATAATGAAGATGTCATTAGTGAAGCTCCTTATGAAGGAATGCCTAGTGATATCCGAGAAGGTCGTTATTTTGATAAAAACTATAAACGGATAAAATAAGAATCATTCGTAGATTTGACTATTAGTCTTATACGAATAGGGAAAAACAACCATAGCATCTCATACTATGGCTGTTTTTTTAATTAACTATTGATCTAAATAAAGCGAGCAACAAAGGATGTATTTTGAAAATTTCCTGTAATAATGATAATTTTTTTCATATTTTTTCGAATTTCTTGCCACTCTTTTAGGTAAGCTTTATGATTAAATAAGTTACACTATCAAAAAAGGAGTATGACAATTGAAAAAATATGTTCCGTATTTGACAATTTTACTATTTGCATTCTTATTTGTTATGCCAAATATCCTAACACATGACCTTATCATTGGAGCAGATGCACCATTTCATTATAACCGTTTTTACGATGCCGCTGAACAATTCGCTAATTGGGATTTCCATTATTTCCCTTCCATGTATGGATTTCAGCAAAGCGGGCGTATCGTCAATGCGATCTATGGTCCGTTGTTTGCTTATTTTCAAGGCTTGATCGTTTTAGTTTCAGGCAGTTGGTTCCACTATCAAATCTTATCAAACTTTATTCTCTTTGTGATTTCTGGTTGGTCGATGTTGACACTATTGAATTATGTACAGGTGAAAAAATGGGTCAGCATACCAATCTCGGTATTATTTATGACGACTTATTCCATTCAATATTGGGCAATCAATCAGGGCTTTACCAGTTGGGGCACCTGTTTTTATCCCTTATGCATGATTCCATTAGTGGACTTTGTTGTTCATAAAAAATTTCCTGTCTTGAAAGTTACCTTTTCAATTGCACTGATGACTCAGATCCACTTACTGTCCACCGTTATGTTGGTACTGATGTATATCCCTTTTTATCTTTATTATTTCTTTACTCAGACAGAAAAAGGCAAAGCAATCGGGCAACTGATCAAATCTGTCCTCTTTTATTTTGTACTAACAGCAAATATTTGGGCAGGATTAGCTATCGTCTATGGTGGAAATAAGATTTTGCCACCTTTTGTCAACCGAGAAATGAGCCAAAAAGCAATCAATCTGGATGGCAGCTATTGGCTAGCGTATCCCAAGATTTTTCCAATTTTTTTATTGATCGGACTAATACTGTATCTTCTTTTCCGCCGTCACTACGACATTTTTACAAAGTTACTTTTACGCACAAGTCTTGGATTCTTCCTACTTTCAACCAGTTTGATCCCTTGGACAACACTAGTGGAAAAAGAGGTACCTTTCGTAAGCTTGATCCAGTTTCCTTTTCGTTTCTTTGTCCCATTTACCTTGCTCTTTCTACTCTTTTTAGCACTTGCGCTAAATCAATGGGAAAAGAAAAATTGGTATCGTGCGTTGAGTGTCCTATTTCTCTTTGTCGCTTCTGCACAAACGATCCAAAACCTCTATCAGCATCTGGATAAATGGCAAGACGAAACATTTGTCAGCCGTCACACGTATCTCTTTGATACACCAGCAGAGGCAAGAAAAACATTTTATGACCATGATATGTCGACTAGTTTATTCGTTTTTCAAAAGACAACACCCGATTATCTACCAATCTATCATGAAACTAAAGCAAATAAATATGATCGCTATAATGAAGAAATCTTGGAAGGAGAAACCACGTTCATTAAATCTCATCCTGGAGGACGTTTAACGATCAAATGGAAAAACACTGGGGAAGAAACTGTCCATTTACCAGTCATTGTCTATGACCGCACAGTGTTACTGCAACACGGCAAAAAATTGACAGATTATCAATTAACAGATATCGGTACTCCTATCGTCAAACAGCACAATGGAATCAATGAGATCACTCTCTATTATGATTTACCAACTTTCTTTTACTTTGTGATGGCATTCTTCCTGATTGGTTGGTTCGTTTTGATTGGACTCTTTGTCAAAAATCGTTACCAGGTTGGGAGGATAACTAAAAAATAAGGGACTTGCTTCTGTGGATCAAAAAGAGAATATCTCAACACGGAAGCTGTCTCTTTTTTATACCTTTTTATAAAATAGCAAACAAATCGTCAAATATAGTAGTCCTAATAAACGAATCGTGTTAGTAGCTACTTTTTTTTCTAAACATAAGAAAAAATATTTATTTACTCTCTTCTTTTATAAACTATACTAGAATACAGAAAAGAAGGAGTGATACATATGCCTCAAACAACGAATCGACAATTGACTTTGAAAAAAAAAATCGGACATGCTTTTGTTCATCAATCTACGAATACTACCCTTAATACTGAGTCTCACCTTAAAATGATACTTAAAGATCTACCTGAGGATTCGCTATCAATTAAAGAATCAACTGATGAACAGCTGTATGAGCTGCCAAATAGTAAGACTGAGTCGCTATATGTAACTGTAATTGGTGATCGATCACCTACGCCCATTTCAAATGTTCGGTCAACGAGTGAATCAACTTGTATTAATGACCAAGATTATTCTAAAAGAAATACCATTTTAGACATTTTAAAAAAAACTGCAAACTCTCCTGAAGAGGTAAAAGAGCTGACAAGCATCATAGAGCAGTTAATTAATGAACTGCCACATCGTGAGCCTAGCGGTGAAGATCTGCAACCTCATGAGCCTAAAATCAAAGATTCCCTCGTTGTACTTTTGAATCTTTTAGATAACTTGCCAATTCTAAACGATTCCGATAAAGATCGATTTATAGACCATTTTGATATTTTACATGAGGAAGTACTACATAATACCAATTTACAAAAAAATACACCGGTAACTAAAGAGTCCGACTCCTTGAAAAATGTCCGAGAATTCATTTCTGCCAATCGGAAAAAAAGTCCAGCCGAGTTAAAAAAACAATGCAGAGACCAAAGAAACAGAGAATTTTATTGCCTTCCTCCTTGGTGCTTCCCATCGCGCTAACAGTCATTTCATTATCTAATCAAATTTCTGCACGTAGCTGAAGCTGCTGCAAACAAAAAGTCCCATAGAAAGGATTTATCCATTTTTCTTTCTATGGGACTTTTTGATTATTTTATTGAATGGGGCTGACCGTTATCTCTACTCCATAATGGTCACTTACAATGATTTCTTGTTTTCCATCAAAAATACTACGATAAGAAGGAACTGAGAATTCCTGTGGTACATAGATATAATCGATTCTTAACTGCTCTGTATTCGTTTCCCATCCATCGATTTTCTGTTCAATGGTTGCCTGACCATGAACTTCTTGGGCAACAGTATAGGAATCGACAATCGCAAGAGGGCTTTTTTCAACCAAGCGATAGCCTGCCTCTCCTGCTGGATTGTTAAAATCTCCCATTAAAAACAGTGGATTTGAGAGATTAGCTAAGTGTTCCATCAAGCGATGCCATTCAAAAGCAAAGCCCTTCTTTTCATCTATCCACCAAGAAAAATGACAGCTTGCTAGAGTGATTGTTTGGTCATCGATCATCGTCTGACTGATCAAAATTTTCCGAGTGTGGTAATCCTCTTTTTGCTTTGTTTCAGAAACATAGATTGCTTCACTGGTTAGCGGTGTCTTAGAAAGCAGCGCGTTCCCCTCTTCATAAATTCCATAACCGACATGACTCATTTCCCAACTCCAATAATAGTCTTTCCCTTGTTTGGCTAAGTAGCGCACCAAGCAATAAGCAAAATTATCGACATGGACGGGCGATTGTTCTATAACTGGACAAAATTTGTTTAATTCTTCATTCATAACACTCTCGGAAGTGATTAGTTGATTGACTTCTTGTAAAGCAATCACATCATAATCTGCTTGACAGACTTTATCTACGATCTGGCGCATTTTTTCTTCTGGTGATTCTTCTAACCAGCTATGTGTATTCAAAGTCATCATCTTCATCTTCAATTCTCCTTATTGATTAAAACTTACTTCATTTCTTTTATGATAGGATAGCGATGGATCATTAGCTGTGATTGTTTACCTGCTCGCAAACATTTAAAAATAAGTCTGAGAACTCAAAAACGAAGTATAGCATTTTCGTGTTTTCAGACTTATTTGAGAAACAGAAAAACTGACTATCGGGAACCAAATAAGGAAATAAATTTGGTACTGGTCATCTTATGCATTATTGTTGAGTCACTTTATAATGATCACAGTTTTATTTCGCCAATTACTGTTCTTAATTCCGTTGTTCCTAAATGTTTGAGAATCATTTCATTGACTTTCCCATCCGTAAATACCACCATAATCGTTATATCTTTTCCTTCATTTTTGATTTCGGTTAGATTCATTTGTGCCAGTTTTGCTCCTGCTTCAACGGTTTGACCTTCTGTTACCAGGATTTCAAAAGCTGGTTGATCCATTTGGACTGTGTCGATTCCCATATGGATTAGTACTTCTGCACCTTCTTCTGTTTCCATTCCAATAGCATGTTTGGTTGGAAAAATACTAACTACTTTCCCAGTAATAGGTGCCACAACTTCACCAGTCGTTGGAATAACAGCAAAGCCATCCCCCATCATTTTCTTTGAAAAAACAGGATCATTGACTGTTGCCAAGTCTATCACTTCACCAGCTGCTACAGTCTGCAACTCTTTTCGTATACCTAACGTTTGGTTATTAACTGTGTCTTTTTCAACGACCACTTCTTCTACTGGAGCTGGGATAGGCGCCCCCGATTGAAGCAAATCTTCGATATCCGATTTTAATACATCGGCTTTTGGACCATAGACAGCTTGTACACCATTATCTTTGACGATTAGCCCCATAGCGCCTGCACGTTTCCATTCTTCTTCTGAACCTACTTTCTCACGATCAGTTACACTCACACGTAAACGTGTCATACATGCATCTACATCTTTGATATTATCTTTCCCGCCTAATAAGTGAATGATTTTGATGATTTGTGGGTCTGACGTGCCAGCTTGAACTGTCGTTTGTTCTCCATTCCCACTGCTATCGTTACTGTCACTATCATAATTACCATTACGCCCTGGTGTAGCAAAATTGAATTTTTTGATCATGAAGTTTGCCACAAAGTACGTAACAACTCCAAACAAAATGACGCAAATGACGAAGTTAAGCAAATCGCCACCAAGTCCCGCTTTCATCGCTAGAGGAGTTCTAGTTAACAATTCGATGTTTCCAAAGGAATGAACACGTAACGGTAATAAATCTGCCATTGCAAATGCTGCCCCTTGGATCACAGAATAAACAATATAAAGTGGAACTGCAGCAAACATAAACATAAATTCTAATGGTTCAGTAACCCCTGTTAGAAAAACAGCTAACGCAGCTGAGAAATACATGGAACGATAGCGCGCTTTTTTATCAAGATCAACATTTCGATACATGGCTAAAGCTAACCCCATTAAAATACCAGAAGAACCAATCATTTGTCCCACTTTAAAACGAGCTGGTGTCCAGTTGTTCAACACAAATTCATACTGTGACAAATCCCCCGCACCTTTTAAATTGACCAAATCAGTAGCCCAAGCTAACCATAAAGGATCTTGTCCAAAGACTTGCGTTCCTGCTTGTGCACCAGATAAGATTTCATACGTGCCCCCTAATTGCGTATAATTGATCGGAATCGTCAACATATGATGCAAACCAAAAGGTAACAATAATCTTTCTAAGGTACCATAAAGAAATGGCGCTAAAACCGGTGCACTTTCTTGTGACTGAGCAATCCAAAGACCAAAATTATTGATACCTGCTTGGACATTTGGCCAGACAACAGCCAATACTAAAGCTACAATCGTTGACCAAAGAATCACTACAAAAGGAACAAATCGTTTTCCATTAAAGAAAGATAACGCATCAGGCAATTTACGATAATTGTAATATTTATTATAGGCCATTGCACCAACAAAACCAGCAATAATCCCTACAAACACGCCCATATTCAACGCAGGTGCCTCTAATACACTAGTAAAAAATCCTTTGACCATGATCTTCGTGCCAAATAATGTATGGGTAAAGGCATCTTCATTTGCTAGCATCTCACTCGTCACTCCGAAAATCGCTCCCGTGATCCGGTTGATCAAAACAAATGATATTCCTGCCGCAAAAGCACCACCTGCACGCTCTTTTGCCCAACTTCCACCTATTGCTAAAGCAAACAACAGATGTAAATTCCCGATGATCGCCCAACCAATATTTTCAATGACACCACCCGTTGTTACTAAAAAAGCTAAGTTAGGGTCAATCAACGGGATAGATTTCCCGATACTGATCATCAAACCCGCAGCTGGCATCACTGCCACAACAACCATTAAAGCTTTCCCAAATTTTTGCCAAAACTCAAAATTAAATAATTTCTTCATAACTCCTGCTCTCCTTTATGCAATCGGTTTCGTTGTTAGTTATTATAGCCTTTGTTTCTTTTTTTGTAAATGCTTTATTTTTGATTTTATTCACTTTATCCCCAAACAGTCGCTATCAGAAGAATCATTTTCTTTTCGCATTTAGTAGTAACTTATTATCAAAACAGTTAATGTTTTTCAGGAAAATTATCTTTTCATTCCTTTATTTTAAATCCCCGCTGAAAAATTCTGCTTTATTTATATTGACTTACGCAATCGGTTGCGTTTATTATAAACGTATCAATGAAATTATCTAGGAGGAGTACAATGAAACAAATCAAGCGCCTATTTCAAATTGATCCTTGGAAGATCAGCACCAACACATTAGATCGGGAAAATCTCCGTTTACAGGAATCTTTAACTAGTATTGGTAACGGATACATGGGCATGCGAGGGAATTTTGAAGAAGCCTATTCAGGTGATCATCATCAAGGAACTTATTTAGCTGGGGTTTGGTACCCCGATAAGACTCGTGTTGGCTGGTGGAAAAATGGCTATCCCGAATATTTTGGCAAAGTGATTAATGCAATCAATTTTATTGCCATGGATATCTATATCGATGAGCAATTATTAGACCTTGCTACAATCGAACCAGAAGACTTTTATTGGGAATTGAATATGAAAAACGGTGTGTTATCACGTAGTTACACAGTAACGACTGCAACTAACAAACTAAAGATCACCTTTGAACGTTTTTTAAGTATCGTCAAAAGCGAAGCTGCTTATATTCGTTTAACAGTTACGATGCTCGAAGGAAATGGCACGGTCAAAGTCATCTCTAAATTGGATAGTAACGTTCAAAATGAAGATAGTAACTATGATGAACATTTTTGGAATGAAATCGGTCGAGGTACTTCTGATGAAACAGCCTACTTAATGACCAAAACGATTCCAAATAATTTTGCGATCGAACAATTTACCGTAACAGCTGCCATGAGACATTTCGTGAATGAAGAATTAGCGCAACCAATTTACCACGAAGATACATTAGCAGTCCTTGGGGAATTTTCTTTCGACTTAACAACGAATCAATCCGTGACACTTGATAAAGAAGTGCTTGTATTGACGAGCCGTGACATCCCCGAAGCACAGCAAGTCCAACAGATCCTCCAAGAATTTAGTGACTTACAAAGTCATTATCTGCAAGCAAAAGCAGAACAAACCACTGCTTGGAGCAAACGCTGGGCACTGGCTGATGTGGTGATCGAAGGTGACGAGGAAGCACAGCAAGGGATTCGTTTCAATCTTTTCCAACTATTTTCTACTTATTACGGCGAAGATGAACGTTTGAATATTGGACCCAAAGGTTTTACAGGAGAAAAATACGGAGGTGCTACTTATTGGGATACGGAAGCTTACGCTGTCCCCTTATATCTTGCTTTAGCAAAACCTGAAGTGACAAAAAATCTCCTTAAATATCGCCATAATCAATTGCCTCAAGCTATTCATAATGCCCAACAACAAGGATTAAAAGGCGCTTTGTACCCAATGGTTACTTTTACAGGAGTCGAATGCCACAACGAATGGGAAATCACCTTTGAAGAGATCCATCGTAACGGTGCGATCGCTTATGCGATTTACAACTATACGAACTATACAGGTGACACCGATTATTTGAAAAAAGAAGGGTTAGAAGTATTAGTTGAGATTGCTCGTTTTTGGGCAGATCGGGTTCATTTTTCAAAACGTCATAACAAATATATGATCCATGGCGTGACTGG
Source organism: Enterococcus sp. DIV0691 (assembly GCF_051711145.1). NCBI lineage: Bacteria > Bacillati > Bacillota > Bacilli > Lactobacillales > Enterococcaceae > Enterococcus > Enterococcus sp. DIV0691. The sequence continues at coordinate 287,508 of NZ_JBIOLY010000001.1, read as the reverse complement.
TCCGAATGAATATGAAAACAACATCAATAACAACTGGTATACCAATACGATAGCTTGCTGGGTATTAACGTATACCCGGGAAAACTATTTAAAATTCCAAACAGAAACTGCTGTAACGGTCACTGATGAAGAACTAACGAATTGGCAAACCATTGCAGAAAATATGTATTTTCCTAAAGATGAAGAATTAGGTATTTTTGTCCAACATGATACATTTTTGGATAAAGAATTATTGCCGGTATCAGAGCTATCTCCTAGCGAGCTTCCATTAAACCAACATTGGTCTTGGGACAAAATTTTACGTTCTTGTTTCATTAAGCAGGCGGATGTGCTACAAGGAATCTATTTCTTCAACGACTCGTTTAGTAAAGAAGAAAAACAACGAAACTTTGATTTTTACGAACCAATGACCGTTCATGAGTCTTCCCTTTCACCAAGCATCCATGCCATTTTAGCTGCTGAATTAGGTATGGAGGATAAGGCAGTGGAAATGTATCAACGGACAGCCCGCCTTGATTTAGATAATTATAATAACGATACCGAAGACGGCTTACACATCACGTCGATGACTGGTAGTTGGCTCGCAATCGTCCAAGGATTCGCTCAAATGAAAACAGATCACGAACAGTTACGCTTTGCTCCTTTCTTACCAAACACGTGGACAGCCTACTCCTTCCATGTGAATTATCGTGGTCGTTTATTATTTGTTTCGGTGTCTAGTGAACAGGTGCAATTGACCTTAGTATCAGGCGAAAGTTGCCCATTAAAGGTGTACGAAAAAACGTATCTTTTAGAAGACCAGTTAAAGGTACCTTTGCGTAAGGAGGAATTAGATGTTTAAAGGAGTTTTGTTTGACTTAGATGGGGTGATTACAGATACTGCGGAGTTTCATTATCGCGCTTGGAAAAAATTAGGTCAGGAAATCGGTGTTCCCATTGATCGAACATTCAACGAACAATTGAAAGGGGTTAGTCGAGAAGATTCACTTCGCTTATTGCTTTCCTACGGACAAAAAGAAAGTGAGTTTTCCCCACAAGAATTTCAAGAATTAGCGCACAGAAAAAATGAGTACTATCTTGAAATGATTCAAGCGATCACGCCTACAGATGTTTTTCCAGGGATATTGCCATTACTTGAAGAATTGAGAGCAAACAAGATCAAGATTGCCCTTGCTTCAGCTAGTAAAAACGGACCTTTCCTCCTTGCTAAAATGGCATTAATGCCATTTTTCGATGCAATTGCCGATCCTGCAACGATCAAACTGGGTAAGCCGGCTCCCGATATTTTCTTATTGGCCGCAAAAGAAATTGGCTTATCCCCACAAGAATGCATCGGGATCGAAGATGCACAATCTGGGATCAAAGCAATCCGTGCTAGCGGGGCATTTCCAATTGGTGTTGGACGAATAGAAGATCTTGGAAAAGATATCCCAGTCGTACCTGATACGACTTGCCTTACACTAGACTATTTAAAAAATGAGTGGACACAGTATGTCTAAACCTTCCATCACTGTGATCCCCATTCCCAACACCAACTTGAAGCAAATCACATTGAAGAACGACGAACTCACAGTCGTTCTTCTCAACTACGGGGCAAGGCTTCATCAAATTCTAGCTCCAGATAAAAATGGTCACTTAGAAAATGTCTTATTATCTTATGATTCCTTAGAAGACGTTTTAAAAGATCAAAGCTATTTTGGGGCAACGATTGGACCAGTCGCTGGCAGAATTAAAAATGGCTCTTGGGCTGATCATCAGCTAGAAAAAAACGAAGGAAATCACCATATCCATGGTGGTTCAAACGGTTGGGCATTTCAGTATTGGGAGGTAGAAGTTTTTGAGACTCCTACAGCGATCGGTGTTGTTTTTTATTTGCAGGATACTTTTTCCGGTTATCCCGGTCCGATCACCGCAACCGTTACGTATCAGATAACCCAAAATAAATTAGAAATGATCACCAAGACAAGCAGCTCGACTGAAACCATCTGCAACCCAACGAATCATGCGTATTTCAATCTTTCTGGCAATGGCAAACGAGATATCTACGATCATGAACTAACGATCCAAACAGATGGAATATTAGCCTTAGATCACGAAAAAATACCAACTGGTGAAGTGATCGCTCTCAGCGACTTACCGCTTAATTTTAAACACTCACATTCGCTAATGGAAATTTTAACGAATGATCCAAACGGACTAGATGATGCTTTTGTTTTAAGTACGCCTAAACGAACGAAGAAAATACTTACCTTGACCGAAAAGCAAGCTGGTCGCCAGTTGTCTATAGCAACGACGAGCAAAAGTATGGTATTATTTTCTACGACTGGATTTGAAGCAGATTTTTTAATCAATGGCCAAAAAATGCACTCAAATTATGGGTTGGCAATTGAACCACAAGAACTTCCTGATGCCGTTCATTTCCCTGAATTTGGGTCAATCGCATTATATCCGGGACAAGAAAAAATTTGCTCTACCACTTATCAATTTCATCGTTTAAATGAAAAGCAAGTCTAGAAAAGAGGTGTATCGTTTATGGCGATCACAGTGAAGGATGTAGCCAAAAAAGCTGGTGTTGCGACCTCGACTGTTTCACGGGTCATCAATGACCATCCAAGCATCTCAGAGGCAACCAAAAAGAAAGTACGAAAAGTCATGGATGAACTAGGCTATGTACCAAATATCACTGCTAGAAATCTAGGGAAAAGAATTTCTAGCGCAATTGGCGTCATTCTCCCACCCCTTGATTCAAAAGAACGGATTGGGAATCCTTTTTATCTTGAGATCATGGAAGCGATCAATGAAGAAGCACGCCGTTATGATCTGACAACTGCTATAGCAACAGCCAAAAATTTTGATACTTTATTAGAAAACGTGCAACGGATGCATCTGCAAAAACAAGTCGATGGGTTTATTTTAGTTTATTCCGACAGTGAAGATCCTGTCATAGATTATCTCTATACGAATGAGATTCCTTTCACTTTAATTGGTCAGCCTTACCGACATGAGAATGAAATCATTTATGTCGATAATGATAACCAATTATTAGGTAAACAAGCCACGGATTTCTTGATTCAAAACGGTCATGAAAACATTCTTTTCGTAACCAATACAACCCACGAGAGCCTTTACTTCGAACGTTATTTTGGCTACCAAAAAGCCTTGATGCTAGCTGGACTTACAGTTCATCCTAGTGTAGTGATCGAACAACCCGAAGATTATTTAGCTTTTGATGCCACTTTGAAAAAGTCACAATCAACAGCGCTGGTAGTCATTGACGATATTTTTGCCTTACGAACGATGCAACTAGCACAGATGTATGGCTATCGAATTCCTGATACCCTATCGATCATCAGCTTCAATAACTCTATTTTCGCTACATTGACTCACCCTTATTTAACCAGTATCGATATCGATATTTCTGAATTAGGAAGGGTTGCGATGCAAAAATTATACGAATTGATCCATGATGAAATCAGCAGCGGTGTTCGTTTAGTCATTCCTCATCAACTCGTCAAACGAGAAACCGTCGTACCTCGCTTACAAGAAAAAAAATAAAACAACTGTTGAACACACAAATAAACTATTTGTAGTGTCTTCAGTTGTTTTTTTTTACTATACAGGTTCATTTTTTAAGAATCTACACTCTTCAAATAACGTTTTCATGAAAAAGAAACTGAGTATAAAAAGCTATTTCGCTTCTCGTTCTCAAACCTCGATGGTGCCTAGACTATTCACTGGTACGTTTTTTCATCTTTTGATTAAGCCAGAAACCACTCAAAATCGTAAAAATCGGTGCTAAGATCGAGAAGAAAGTAAATGGTAGATATTGTAATGCGCTGACTTTCATCGTGCCCATAATAAAGGTACCACTAACTCCCCACGGAACGAGTGAATTAACGGTTGCTCCAGCATCTGCCAAAGTTCTGGTAAGATACTTTTTATTAACGCCCGCACGATCGAACGATCGCTTAAAGGTTTCGCCTGGTAAAATGATCGACAAGTACTGTTCGCCTACGATCAAATTGATCCCGATACAGCTTAATGCTGTAAAGCCAACCAAGCGAGAAGGCCGATCCATTTTTTCTCGCAATTCCTGAACAATCGTTTCCACAATCGTATATTTGATCAATAAGCCACCCAAAGCTAAAGCTAGAAGAATCAAGCTTGCTGAACCAAGCATACTAACAATTCCCCCTCTTGAAAGCAATTCATTGATTTTAGGGTCTGCTGCATGGGCAACATAGCCGTTCATTAAAATATTAGCTACTTTTGACATCGTTAAATGTGGTTGATTGATGAAGGAAAGAACAATCGCAGCAGTTGAACCAACTAGTAGTGTTGGAATCGCTGGAATTTTTTTAATCGCTCCACCAAATAAGATCACTAATGGGATCAACGTCCATGGAGAGATCCAGAAACCTGCTTTCATGTTTTGGATCATATCCGTGATCGCATGTAGATCCGCTGTGTGACTTCCATTCCCAAGAAAAACATAAAATAACATAGCAATTAAAAATGCCGGCAAATCAGTGTAACGCATTTGAGCGATATGCTCAAATAAATTTACTTCTCCGATCCCTGCCGCCAGGTTCGTAGTATCAGATAACGGCGAACAATTATTTCCTAAAAAAGCCCCCGAAACAACTGCTCCTGTCGTCATCGCATCACTAAAACCTAAAATATGACCGATTCCTAAAAAAGCAATACCGATCGTTGAAATCGTTGTAAATGAGCTTCCCACCGTAATCCCGACGATTGCACAAACAAGAAAAGCAGTCGGTAAGAAAAAGCGAACCGAGATCAATTGGAAACCATAAACCATGATCGTTGGAATCGTTCCAGATAAAATCCACGAAGCTACCAAAACACCAATCAATAGAAAAATCAAAATCGGGATGATCCCTGGAGTAATTCCTTTGACAATCCCATCATGAATCTCATCCCATGAAAAACCTCTAAATCGTCCATAAAATAACAAACACATGAAAGCGATTAGTATAGGAATATGCGGAGACAATTGAAATCCAATAATCAGTATTCCTAATATCGCCAACAATATGAATAAAACTGCCATACTTTCTTTCACAGATATTTTTTTATTCATCGTATCTTCTCCTATTTTTTTTACAAAAAAAGCCCTACCTAAAAAAAGCGTTCTTTTGGTAGGACAACTGGTCATAGCATCATTTTTTTGTTTTAGCGGATAGACGATGCTAATGACGATTATTTTCTCAAATCCGCTGAACCTTATGATTAGCGTTATTTTCGCAAAGGTTCCCTGATTAAAAAGCATACATTTGGCAAACCATGCTGTAACAGACATGAGCTACTTCTGGAACACCGTTTGTTAGGAATAAGGGACTGTGACAAGATTTTTGTCATAGCCCCCTTCCCTATTTACATTTTTTACTTGCTTCTTATTTATTCTATTCTTTTAAACTCTTTTCTACTTCGCTTCCCCAAGAATCATTTTTAAAACGATTGATGATCAAAGGAATGACAAACATAACGATTGCAATAACTGCTACCAATAATGCATCCGTCAAGGTAGATGTTCCTAAAGTGGATACAACTACTGCAATGATAGAGAAAATCAACATGCAGCTAACTACCCAAGCCATTCCATTTCCTTTTTTACCAATTCGATAAGGACGTTCTAAATCTGGATGGCTTTTTCTCATTTTGATCAATGAAACAGCAATCAAAATATAGACGATACAATAAATAACAGTTGTAGCATTTGTTAATGTTAAGAATACAGCACTGACGTCATCCATTACGCCGTAAAGTAAAGCGAATAATGAAATAACGATTGATTGAGTTAATACGACATTACGAGAAACACCATATTCATTTTCTTTATGGAATCCAAATTTAGGTGGTAAGAAACCTTCACGTGCTACTTGGATAATCGTTTTAGATGGTCCAGTTACCCATGCAGATAATTGAAGTAACACACCGATAAACACCATAAAGCTGAAGATGTTCCCAATAATTGTTGGTAAGCCAAGGATTTGGCAATAAATCAAGATTGGTTGCGTAATGTTTGCTAATTCCATTTTTCCATTTGGTACAACATTGGCAACTAACATTGCATTGATCACGTTCAATAAAACAAGACCAATCAACGCAATAAAGACCCCTTTAGTGTAGTTTTTCGTTGCATCTTTTAAACGAGGCATGTAAACAGAACTCATTTCGATACCAACAAAAATAAATGTGATACCTGCAAGATATTTCAATGATTCACTATGTTGTAAATCTGGGAAAGCTTTTGACCAAGAAAAATCTCCTAAGTAACCATTAGATACTAGACCCACTTTGAATGCGGCGAATAAACCAAGGACAAACATGATAACCACTGGGATATACACACCTAACCAAACGCCGATGTTCCCACCAACTTTGGCCATATCAAATTTCAAGTTCAAAATTGTAATGATCCAATAAATAACTAAAATACAACCTAATACAAATAAATGATTATTGCCTAATTCTACGTTCCCGAATGTATTTCCTAATAATGGACCTAATGTTGATGCAACCATAACCATCCCTGGGAACATTTGAACCCAAAGCAACCAGGCAACAACAAATCCCCATTTACTTCCTAAGGCAGTTTTGACCCATAATTGTGGTCCACCTTCTTGTGGAAGCATCGTAGAAAGCTCACCAGAAACCATCGAAATAGGACCGGCAAAAAACAGTACGGCAAAAATTGAATAAAAAATCAATGTCCAACCAACGGCTGCTAAAGTCGGAATACTCCGAACTGTCGCACACAAAGCCATCGTCAGACCGACAAAGGTCCCAAGACCCATTTTACTTACTTGTGATTTACTCACTGTTGACACGCTCCTTGTTTTTTTTGAATAAAAAAACGTTGTCTTCAAAGTAATCCCAAGTCGCAAGACAAAAGCCAAGAGGTTGTTTCCCACAACTTTTTTAGTAAAAAAACGATGCTTAGTGACTGGATTTTATTAGTTATTATTTGCTAAAAAAGAAAAATCTGAAATAGTCTTGTGTTCCATTCGCTGTATTTGTATTGAAGCTTTTCGATCTTTCTCTTCATTCATACCAAATACCTAAAAGAGCGCAAGCTATTTCATTACAACCTCGGCTGTTTTGAACGGATTACTTGTATCGCTTCAAAGACAACCTGTAAAACAAAAAACACCTGAGCAGATAACAGAAGTGCTGAGCTCAGAAAAACCAGCAGAAGAATCTAAAAAATAACTTTTTGTATTTTAAAGATCCTTCAACTGTATTTTTCGATTGAGCTACCACCGTTTATTCGGTTTTATAGCATACAATAAAAGTGACTTCTACTTCTTATACTCAGAATGTTTTTTATTTTATTATTTTTCTTCGCTTGCTAGTAATTGATTTGCGTAGATTTTTTCTAATTTTTCTTGAAGAGCTGCTTTGATTTTTCCAGCATATTCTTCGAAGTTTTCTGCTTTATTCATGTATGGTGTCATTACACTTGCACGTAAAACAGTTACTTTTCCTGCACGGTTCCATTCTTCATCTGAGAAACCTAATTGGTTCACAAATTGTAATGGGCTGTTGCCATAATCTGGAATAGCAAAGTCAGTGTGTGATGTCAAGAATTCATTACCATAGATGCTACCTTTAACGTATGAAGAGTAGTCATAAACGTCATGATTCAATTTGTTCATTGCAACTAGATCGTCGTTGCCTTTTTCTTTAAATACATAGTCAACCATATTGAAATCTGGGTAAGTTAATGGATGTACTTCGATTTCTTTATCGCCAACTTTAAATGATAAATCTTGTAAGAAGTTATAGAAACGATGTGCTCCTTCGATTGAAGCTCCCATCAATTTACCATAACCAGTTACATTAAGTGGTAAGACATGATGTGCAGCCCAAACACTAGCAGCAGTTGCCCCTGCTTTTGAACCTTCTAAAATGTATGCACCAAGTAATGCTGGGATATCTGCGCCTTTTTCAAACACGTAAGTAGCAAAGTAAGAAATAACGTCGCGCATACGTACGTCTTTGATGACGATCCCACCAGCTGAGTAAGGAACATAACCCATTTTATGTGGATCAATTGTTACAGATTCTGCTTCTTCAATTGCTTTGAAGGCACGGTGTACATCTTCTAAGATATAATCTTTGTTTTCTGTAAATACATGATGTTTTGCATGAACATCTTTTAATTCTTCAAATGGAATAAAGTTATTTTCTTCGTCTAAGAAAATGGAACGACCATAACCGCCGTAAGCAGCATCAACATGCAAGTAGAAGTAAATACCATCTTTTTCTAATACTCGACGTAATGCAACGATTTTATCGATACCGTCAATGGCTCCTTCTTCTGTCGAACCAACAACACCGACTACACCCAAGATTGGTGTTTTTTCAGCTGCTAGTTGACGAACGATTTTTTCAAGTTCGTTGATATCCATTCGATAGTTGTGATCAACTGGTACAGGGATTACTTGATCTAACCCGATACCGATGATATCAGCTGCTTTTAGCCATGAGTAATGTTTCGTTTGTGGTACTAACCATTTTCCTAATTGTTGTAAATGTTTTCCGCTACGTGCAGAATGTGCTTTGATGTCATCAATTTTTTCTGGAACACTATCTAACAAGTCCATGATTTCTTTTGTAGACATGTTCATCAATTCCCAGTCACTTTTTCCTGAGACTAATTCAGGTGCAACTTCTTTCATTGCAAGTGGAAGTGATTTGATGTTACGTGCATACCAAAGACCTTCTAAGTTAGCTAAAGAACCATCAGCAACGATGTGTCCCCAGCCATCTTTATAGCCCATTAATTTCGCAAACTCTAGTCCTACTTCTTCTTCCATTTGACTTGTTGCTGGAGAAGATTCGTAAGCAACGTTGTTACCATTCCATAGCATTGCGAAATTATATGCTAGTAAAGATGGCATTAATGTTTCAGAGTTCATATGACCCCAATAACGTCCAGCTGTATGCCATGGTACTGAGTGAGTACGCATACGAGCTGAGATTTCAGATAAAACATCTTTTGTTTTATTGACTGTGTGCTCAAAACTTGCACTACTTTGTTCTTCTGGTGTAATAACTGGCATGTCTTGTGGCATGTAGTTTTGTCGCCAGCCTAAATGTTCATCTACTAAATCGTTCAACAAATCTTTATAGAGTTGGCCGTTCTCCGCTTTGTCTCCGATAAATAGTGCATTTAGGTTTAATTCATTTGACAATGATTCCATGTGAAACCCTCCTAAAAAATATTTAAATTTTGTCGAGCCCTACATTACACCTGTTTTTTATTTCTGTAAACTAAATCACAAGTGGTTTTTTAATCATTTTATAATAATTGTCAATTGTGTAAATTGTTTACACATTTAAAAAAATTAAAAAAAACGAGGGAATTTACAAAAGTAAATTCCCTCGTAAAGATTGTATTAACGAGATCCCACGTCACCCTTTTAGGTTGGGTTTCAAAATTGGAATCTTGTAATAGAGTTGACCATTTTCAAGCCAAAAAATTACTAAATTCTAATCAACTACTTTGGCCAAAAAGTAATTTTTCTTACCCTTTCGAATAACCACAAACTTACCATCAAATTCCTTCGATGGATCTATGACAAAATTTAAATCGGTAACACGGTCACCGTTAATACTTATAGCTCCGTTTGAAACATCTTCACGCGCTTGACGTTTTGATGGTTCAATTTTTGTGGAAACCAATAATTCCACGATATTTTCAGGTTTACTTGAAATTTCAACGTTTGGCATTTTACCAAATCCTTGAGCGATCTCAGCTGCATTTAATTCTTTGATGTTTCCAGAGAACAATGCTTCTGTTATTTTTTGTGCTTCTTTCAAGTCTTCTTCACTATGAACGAATCTCGTCACTTCTTCTGCTAAACGTCGTTGTGCTTCACGTTTTTCAGGTTCAGTTTCAACTTTTTTCGCCAAATCTTCAATTTCTTCTTGTGATAAGAAAGTAAAGAATTTCAAGTATTTCACAACATCTCGGTCATCTTGGTTCAACCAGAATTGGTAGAACTCAAATGGTGATGTTTTCTCAGGATCTAACCAGATAGCGCCACCGGCAGTTTTACCAAATTTTGTCCCATCCGCTTTTAACATCAATGGGATCGTTAAACCGAATGCTTCTGCTTCTGGTCCTTCTAATTTACGGATTAAGTCTAATCCAGCTGTGATGTTCCCCCATTGATCAGCACCACCGATTTGTAGTTGAACATCATATGTTTTGTGTAAGTGTAAGAAGTCAATTGATTGCAAGATTTGGTAAGTAAATTCTGTAAATGAGATACCGACTTCCAAACGACTTGCTACGATATCTTTCGCTAACATCGTGTTAATATTGAAGTTTTTACCGTAATCACGTAAAAATTCAAGTAATGAGATTTTTGATAACCAATCATAGTTATTCACAAACGTGATGTTTGCATCTTTCCCAAATAATTTTCTCATTTGGTTAGATAAAGCATCAACATTATGTTGGACTTGTTCCATTGTTTGTAAGACACGTTCTGTCTTACGACCACTTGGGTCTCCAATTGTACCTGTTCCGCCACCAATCAGAATGTATGGATGATGTCCTGCCAATTGAAATCTTTTCATCATCATAAATGGAATCAAATGTCCGATGTGCATAGAATCCCCAGTTGGGTCAACTCCGCAATATAGTGAAATACTCTTTTCGTCAACAAGTTCACGAAGTCTTTCTTCATTCGTTTGTTGGTTAATGGCATCACGCCAAGTTAATTCGTCGATAATATTCATGTTAAATCCCTCCGTATCATTTTATTGTGAAAGCAGGAACCTGCTATCATTCATACTAATTAAAATCAATAAAAAAAATCCCTTGGTTAACTAACCAAGGGACGAAATCTCGCGGTACCACCCATTTTATATGTTTCATTCAAAACATATCACTCAAACATTTAACGCTGTCACGTGACAAATCAATGCCAAAGGCTCCTAAAATGTAATTCGTCTTAAAGCTTGTACTAGTTCTCAGCAACCACTAGCTCTCTGAAACATTGGCTTTAATAACTACTGCGTTTTGATCATTGCCTGTTATCAAGTTAATATGTGTCTATCATAGAACGCTATTTTTTCTTTGTCAATAAAAAAGATAAAAATTTCTTTCTATACTTCTTCAACAATGGAATAAAACAGTAAAATCCGAACATTCTTTTTTTAAAATTATTTGCATCCAATTACCTAAAATAACTCATTGATCCCTTTATTTCATCCGTTTTTTCTAAGATGAATGATCCATTCAATGGCGCTCATTTGACCATAAAATGAAAATTTTAAAACTTTTTGAAGCTTAAGAAAATTTTATAAACTAGTATTTATCAACGACAAATTTACTTCTTTTACTTTATTATTTTAACGTTTTCGATCATCTAAGCGATCAGATACCCCTTTCTCTCACCCTACTGAATGTTATTATTTCCCATTCAATCGAAGGTATAAAGGCATCAATTCCTGCATACCATCTAGAATCAACTTTTCAGCATCTTTTAATTCATTCGGATAAAAATAAAGCTTACCAAGTTGGAAGGTTTTATCCTCCATTGCTTTTTTTAATTCGATTTGTTTTTGCTTATCCGTCAAATAGGTGGCTAACGGCAGGTGATCCACCAGTTCATGTTCTGGTTGCGGCCAAATATAATACTCTTCAACTGGGATGTGCTTACTCCATTCCTTTAAAACCGTTAGTAGATGATTGAAGGACGAAATACTTCCTTGGCGTTCTTCACTTTTATAATGTTGAAACATCAAATAGATTTGGAATTGTTTTTTATTTAGTAAAGTAGCTAAACAAGCATTTTCCTGTTGGCGTCCTTCACTACGGTACGCACACCAAAAATGGCTTCTGAGATTCCAACCATTCGTCCAACTTTCGATTTTTGGTTTTCTCATCTGCCATTGCAAGGGGGTTGCTTTTGCCACTTGTTCATTCATTTTTTTCCACTTTTGCCAGTGTGTTTGATACCTCACCTTAAGCTGTACTAATTCTTCAGTAGTATAACTTTCTTTTAGCTGCTTAAAGGTATACATCGAACGATCAAATAATTCATAATCACTAGTTAATAAATCCATTCCGCCACTTCTTTCTTAACGATTTCCCTATCCTACATTGTAAAGACTATCAATGAGAGAAACAATAAAAATAGCAAGAAAAGAGTGAGCATGGAATTATTTCGGTGAAAATACTCGATAATCATCTTCCTTTATCATTTAGATCTTGTTTTGCTTGTGTAATTGGTTGTCTATTAACTGGATTCTGCTTTGTTGTAGTTTCCTGTACTTTGTCTTTTAATTGAGCTTTTTGTCGCTGTCCATTCCCTTGTTCTAATTCCATATGCTTTTCCAGAGAGGCGATCAGCTTATCTGTATATTCTATATCTTGTTTTACCAATCCTTTAAAACTATTAATCAAAGGCATCATTTTGGCAACCAGAAGTGGTGATTGACTCTGAGTAGTGTTTTCCAGTTGAACATTCAACTTTCCAAACTGCTTTCTTTCCTTGCTCGCATCTTTCTTTAACTTTTCAAGACTTTTTGTTCCTAGAAGTTTTTTCCCTAATGCTAACTCAGCTTTTTGAGCGTCAATTTCTTTTTTCAACATATATTTTTGTAACCAATTCACACCTTTTGCTAATTTTTCTTCGTTTTTGTTCATACTATCCTGCAATTTATCGATTCGTTGAGTCAAATGAACCTTCATATTTTCCTGATCTCGTGGTTCTACGTCTAATTTTTTTGCATGATTTAAATAATTTAATCGATTCATCCGTTCTTTTTTCAAATAAGAAACTCGAGCATACTGCTTTTGTCTTTGCTTATCTAACTCTAGGATCGTTTTATATGTATGTAAAAATTCCTTATCCAATAGCATGGGAATTTCCATCTTTATACTCTTTTTTTTATTTCCATTTACCTCAGTTAATTGGTAAATCTTGGCATTTTTTTTAGATACTACTTCTTGTTCAACAAGCTGATAAATTTTTTCTTTTGTTTTAACCTCTTTTGCTTTTGGTAGTATTGACATTTTTTTACTCCTTATCATTTAGTAATCGAGATATTTCGAAAACGAATGCGTTTAGACGAAACGCATTTGGACAAACGAAACTTTCCAAACATATTACTAATTACGTGAATCGTGTTCAGGCGTTGATCTTTGTTGTTTCTCTGGTTGGCTTTGTTGTTTCCCTGGTTGGCTTTGTGGCTGCGTAACTCCTTCTATCAGAGTATATAATTCACGTGGACCATTTGTTTTTTGTTCATCATTTCTTTTCATTTCGGCTTGTACTTTATTCTGATATTCATGTAACTCCGCATTTAGTACTTGTGGGCGATAATTCTTGATATTTTCAAATCTCTGCTGTGTCTCTAAGAAATTTTTTTCGGTCGTATAAATTGAGCGAGCAAGTTCGCCTAATAGCGGTGCCACGTACGGAAATAGACTGGCTGATACTTTATTATTTAAATCTATAAAACCTTTCTTCACCATACTAAATTGTTCATTCATATTCAAATCAGAATATTTTTTCGTTATTTTATTTATCCATTTCTTCTTTATCTTTTCACTATCAACCTCTCCACTCAAATTATAGCCTTTCCCATAAAGTGATGTTAGATCAGACTCCAGTTTACCTTTTATAAGCTTTTGTTCATCTTCCAATGAACGCTTTTCTTTTTCCAATGCTCCTATTTCACCTGTAAAATAACTTAAAAATCTTCTAAACGGTGAAGCTTTGATCTTATCGATTTCATCAGTCTTCTCCTTGATTAGTACTGGTATTGCATTTAACCGATTCAATTTGTTATCAATGTTGTTTTTTTCACTAGTGTAGCTAGTCAATTCTACGCCTATCTCTTCTTCCAACGACTGAATTTTTATTTTCATTTTGTCTTCATCACGCTCTAACTTGTTTTGCATACTAATTACTGAACTCATGTCTTTATTTAGTTCAAAACACTTTTGTACTTCTTTTTTAGGAACAACTAATGATTCCTTATATGAACCAAAAGAATATTCGCTCATTAGACGTAGATCTGATTTTCCGTGTTTTTTCAACAGGTTTTGTTTGTTTTGTTCAATTGACGCAATTTTAGCTTTGTCGTTAGTGACATACGCTGCTATACTTTCCTTTTTATATTTCTTAAATTTCTCTTCCTGTTCCATTTCTAAACTAGATACTGTCGCATTTTTATTTTTGTTATTTAAATCCCCCATATCTACTTATCTCCTTTATTACTTTAGTGTGTTAAGGATAACACGCGCGACAACTGTTATTTCTCCGACATTTTCTCAGTTTGGAAATTTTTGTTTTAAAATTGTTTATCCTTTGTTTTTTTGATTTGAAAGCAGATTCTAATAAGTGTTCTGGAATAGAAAAAAACTGACTTTTGTTCCCATTTTTACTGGTTAAAAAGTCAGCTATATAAATATTTTGTTATTTATGATTCTATATTAGTTAATAAAGTTCCAAAGAAAATAGCACTAGAAGCTGCTCCGGGATCGATATGGCCAATGGCTCTTTCCCCTAGATAAGAGGCACGTCCTTTTTTGGCTACTAAATCTTTTGTATGTTCCTTCGCTTCTTCAATCACTTCTTCTGTTAATCGATTATTCTTCAAGGCTTCAGTAACAGGTAACCAGACATCTAGCATCGTTTTCTCTTCTGCTTCTGCTTTCCCCCTAGCTTGAATCCCATTTTTTCCTTCTTCAATGATTTTCCCTAATTGTTCTTGTGATGTAATCACATCAATGTCTTTTGTAGCCTTCATCATATTCATAAAGGCAGAACCATATAATGGTCCAGAAGCACCTCCAACTTTTGAGATCATTGCCATCGAAAGAACCTTGAACGTGTCACTGATCGTTTTCGGTTGTTCTTTTTGAAACGCTTCTTGATAAGCCGTCATCCCTCGCCACATATTATTGCCATGATCGCCATCACCGATCGGCGTGTCGAGCTCACTCAGATAACTTTTATTTTCATCGATTTTCTCTGTAAAATCCGTTAACCACGCTTGAATTTCTTTGACCGTTAGTTCCATTATTCTCCCACCTTCTACCACGAAATTGTGTGAACTTCACTTTCCAATGCTTCCTGCCATTTCTTAGTTGTTAGGTCAATCATCGTCAGAGATAATCCTTGCATGTCTAAAGAAGTCATAAAATCACCGA
Organism: Enterococcus sp. DIV0691; assembly: GCF_051711145.1. NCBI lineage: Bacteria > Bacillati > Bacillota > Bacilli > Lactobacillales > Enterococcaceae > Enterococcus > Enterococcus sp. DIV0691. The sequence goes on along the minus strand of NZ_JBIOLY010000001.1, from coordinate 272,300 downwards.
CTTTATGAAATGTCACTTTGACTGCTTCTTGATCGAGTAATGATTGGACATCATTCATAAAAACAAAGAGTTCCATCAATGGCGTGCCACCCATCCCATTAACTAGCACTCCAACTTCTTTTGGTTTCTCTGGGTAGTCAGCTAAAATTTTTGTTACTAATTCTTCAGCTAATACTTTAGCAGGTTGCAACTTTTCTCTACGATAACCAGGCTCGCCATGGATCCCTACTCCGTATTCGATCTCATCTTCGGCTAATTCAAATCCTGGCTTTCCTACTTCAGGAACCGTGGCCGCACGCAATGCCACTCCAATCGTCTTGATCGCTGGAACTAGTCTATCTCCTAGTTCCTTCAATTCTTGCAAGGATGCACCTTTCCTAGCGGCATCCCCTAAGATTTTATGCACAAGAACTGTTCCAGCTACTCCACGTTTGCCAGCAGTATATGTGCTATTTTCCACCGCAATGTCATCATCCACTACAACACTTTCTACTTCAATCCCTTCCATAGCCGCCATTTCTTTAGCCATGTCAAAATTGAGTACATCTCCTGTATAATTCTTGATGATCAATAAAACGCCTTTTCCTTGATCCGCTTCTTTGATAGCTATCTGAATCTGATCAGGTGTCGGCGAAGTAAAAACATCTCCTAAAACTGCAGCACTCAACATCCCAGCACCAACAAAACCTGCATGCGCTGGTTCATGACCACTTCCTCCCCCAGAAACCAAGCCAACTTGTTCTACTTGATCATTTTTTGCTACTACTCGAGAATCAGCTACTTGGTGAATCATTTCTGGATAACTTATCACTAAACCAGACAACATTTCTTCTACGATCGTACTAGGATTATTCATGATTTTTTTCATTTCACGTCCACCCTTTCTTTCCCGCATTCTGTGCTTCCGTTAGTATTTGTTGAGGATCATCCGTGATACCTGCTGTGATCGCTCCAGCAAAAGCTCCTTCAACAAGTGGCGCATCCACAAGGTAGTATTTCTTTTGTTGGTCTTCATCCAACATTTCCTTGGCCATTTCAGCGTTCAAAACCGCACTCCCGATATCCGCAAACACAAAATACATGGCGGAATCAGCTGATTGGTTGATCGCATCGATGATTTTCATCGGATCAGAACCAATTCTTCCCTCTACTCCTCCTAAGGAAAAAAGTAACACATCTTCTGATTGTTGCATCTGTTCAATCATTTCTTTGAGTCCATCCGTTAACTGTTGACTATGGGAAACAAGTAAGATACTTTTTTTCATGCCATTTCTCCTTCTTCCTTTTGTGGTCACACCAAGTTTGCGCTTTCATTCTTTTGATCATCAACTATATTCTTTTGCATAGTTCCAGTATATAATAGAATGTCCATTTTTTGGAAATGATGCGCTGTAATTGACTAGCTAATTCCAATTGCGACTTAAGAAATAAATTTTGATATACTATTTTTAAAGAAAGGAGTGATCGAATGATCATTACAACAACAAACAACGTGGAAAATAAAGAAGTAACAGCATATAAAGGCATTGTTTTTGGTGAAGTCATTACTGGAATCAACGTATTAAAAGATATCGGGGCAGGATTTCGCAATGTTTTTGGCGGACGTTCAAAAAGCTACGAGGATGAATTGCTTGCTGCACGTGAAGAGGCCTTAGCAGAAATGCAAGAGCGTGCTCGATCATTAGGTGCAGATGCAGTCATTGGGATGAAAATGGATTATGAAGTATTGGGGAGCGATAACGGAATGCTAATGGTCACCTGTAGTGGGACAGCGGTGACAATAAACTAGTTCAGACATGAGGTTGTGAAAAGAGTGTCTTGACCTGAGCGCTCACCAAGTAAAAACTGCGACGAGTAATCGCAGGAGCATTAAGGATGAAAATCTCGAAACAGCTCCTCATGTTTTGAGATTTTTTGACTTATCGCCGAAGGTCAGCTCTTTGAACACCGTTTATTCGTTTTTAGAGATACTAGAAGAGACTGAGATAGAACTCTCACTTAAAAAATATTCCGAACCTGTTCTACCAATACACCGATTCAAAAAACAGATTGATATAAAATAAGATGTTTCCTAAAAAATATACGTAAAAACGTTAAATTTTAGGGAACACCTATGCGATTTTTTCCTAAATTTAATTGATTATCCAAGTAAGATACTGCTATCTAATTATTTATGTACGTTGCTCTTTTCATCAATGGATTATTTTCTATTCTACTATCTATGATTGCTGGCATTTCACCATCCGATTATCCTCTTGAATTTCGATTCGTTTTATTGCTATTTTGCATTTGATCTTGTTTATCACCTCGGTTGTTGAACTTTTCTGCCAGCTGTTTAGCATTCTCTTTCAGTTGGTGTATCTCTTGCTTTCTCACTGGAAGCTCTTCTTTAAATTTTTCATGTTTTCCTATTCAACCTTGTACATTTCTTTCCAGGTCCTCAACCTTTTGCTCCATGATGTTTAATTTTCCACTAATTTTTTCAAGTTGTTCTCTTCTGTGTTTACTAACATCTCGTAGTCCCTTTGTCTTCACTTCAACAACATCGTACTCTGCTGACAGTTCACTAAGTTTCGCTTTAGGAACGTTAATTTCACTTTTCACCTGATCACAGACAGCTATATTCTTATCTAAATTCCCAGTGACCATTTTTTCTAAGTTACCCTTCTGATTAATATCTTTAATCAGTTGATTATTCGTATTTTTAATATCCTCAGTAACTGTTTTTACATCCTGTGTTAATTTAGTTTTTTCTCCTGTAAATACGTTAAACAACTTCCGTACAAAAGAATTGTTGAAATAAGTGACGGCTTGGTTCTTAGTAACGAGATCCGTATCGAGTTTTTTTAATCTCGTATTTGCCTTTCCCAATATATGTATCTACCTCACCTATTTCAGCTATTTGTTGATCGCCTTTTTGAACAGGCAATAGCTTTTGCTCTATTTGGCTAATCTTATCTTTAAATTGGGATTCAAAATTATTTACCTTTTTCTCTAAATCATCAATTAGAGGACTATCGAGTTGTTCTGATGCTGCAGCCATTCTCTCCAGAGTTTTTTGCTATGCTGATTTTATATTGTTTACTTTTTTTATGTCTTTAGAAACTTTTTCTTTAATTCTTTTATTGTTCTCTAATGCATTATTGTATTGTTTTTGTGAACCTTCAAAAGCTTTTTAATACGGTATAGTTTTCTCATCTGTAAACTTGTTTTGCCTCTTCAAAATTTCCCTTTAGAGTTTCTAACTCCTGATCGCTGTACCGTGCGGTTGATGGTACTTGAGTAACTTTTTTATCGTGACTTTCCATATTTCATTCCACTCCTCTGTTTTTCGTACTAACATATGTAATACAAGCGTATTATGAGTTTATTCAAGTTATTTACTAATAATTTTTTTGTTTGAGAATTTTTGACGATGCCTTGCTAAGTTACTATGCCCTTGAATGTTTTTTACTATTACGCTTCTGACCATTTTGCGTGTTTAGTGAGTCCGATTGATCCAAGTATATAGTAGCTGTCTTTTGTTGTGCTTGATTAATCTTTTTACGGATTTTTTGAGGTTTCTTCGAGTTGTCGTTAATTAGTTTTCGGGCTTCAAGTTGTAGAGGTTCTATTCCATCCTTTAGCGTTGTCACCTTACTAATGATTTCAGCATATACTTTCATTGCATAAGGTTTAACTGCTTTTACTTTTTCCCTTTCTACTTTATCTAACTCTTTTTTGAACATTTTTATTTCTTTTTCTAAGCCTTTTTTTACTTGTTTTGCAATTTCATCTGTAGATTCTATTGTCTTAAAACGTTCCTTAAGATCTTTCGGAAAGCGTGCCTTAAGTTCTTCTGGAAAACGTTCCCCAAGTTTTTCCTGAAAGCGTTCCTCAAGTTTTGCCTCAAAGCGTTTCTCAAATTCTGCTTCCCAATCCTTAGTTTTCAAGGTTGTTTGCTGTATGGGGTTCCTTGGTTGCTCTTTTTTTCCAGTAAAAAAATTAAGCAAGCGTTTAAAGAATGACGGTTTCTCACCAACTTTACTACTTAAGCTATCTACTAGATTGTTATTTACGGGTTCTAAGGAAGATGTCTTCAATTTACTAAGCTGATTCTTTCTTTCTTTTTTTATTTCTTTTTTTATTCCTTCTTTTATTTCTTTTATTTCTTCGATTTCTTCTTCTACTTCTTCTTCGATTTCTTCTTTTATGTCTTCTTCTGTTTCTTTTTTTATTTCTTTTAGTTCCTTAATAACATCCCTATTTGGAAACAAGTCTTTTATAATATTTTTTACTCTAGTCTCTGATTCCTTGATTTGTTGATCTATTTCCTCCTTTTGCTTCCGTGCGTTAGGACCGAACTCCTCGACTTCTGGATCTCGCTTACTATCGTCAATTTCACTTTTTGGTTTTATTTCCTGTTTTATTTCCTGTTTCTTTGGTTTGGAAGGCATCACTTTATATTCTTTTAAAAATTCATCCACCATTTCAGCGTGTTTATTTTCTGCGGCTACATGTTCAGCCTTTGCAACAACAGTCTTATCTGAAAAAGGTTGATATGTTTCCATATAATCCAATACCTGCCATGCACCATTAACTTTATTTTGTTGTCGGTCAATTTCTTTTATAGCTTTATCCATCGCTTTTTTCTTTTCAGCTTCTGCGGCTACTTCTGCAGCTGATTGCTGAGTTATTCCTTCCTGAAAAACTGGCCTTCCCATTCTTATTTCACTCCTTCGTATATTGATAAATTAAGCGTAACATGACAATAAAAACTTTATTTTTTAATAATTTCTTTGTTTGGAAATTTTTAAAATAGTTTCATTCTTCTAGAATAAAAAGACACTTCATCGCACCATTAAAAATTCTGAGAGATCAAACTAACGTTTTTTGAAACAAGTAGCATTTAGGATCCTCTATCTGTACTTACTCGTCAGCATTTACCAATCGTTGACTTCACCTCCGAAAGCAAACAAAAAAATCAAGAAGATCAAAAGCAATTTTTGCTTTTCCATTCTTGATTTTAATGCCAATCCTATATTTTTCTTATTTACAGATTCAAAAGATGCTCCTTCAATAACAGACCACTTTTTTCTTCAGTAATCTCTTGTATCACTTGATACGTATATCATATCTTAGTAAAACATCAAGCAAGATACCGCCACATATTAGAGAGTACAAAATTTTATTCTCTATAATGTATGTACTTCTCTGCCAATTGATTGATTCGTTTGGTTATGTACTTGTTGAGATTGCTGGTTGCGATTTTTGTTATTTTTTAACAACTCCTTATTCCAAGCATTCGTTACCAATATTCTATACTTTTGATAATCAACAGATTTTTTCGGTGACTGATCCACTTTTTCTGAAGGTTCCTTATCTTTAAGTTCCAGCATCACCCAAAAACCCAATTGTTCTTTTATCTTTGGTTGTTGCTCCTTAATAAATTTTAAACTTTTCTTTATTTGAGCAGCTAGTTCATCATTAATCTTTGGTTGTTCTTCTCCTGTTGGATACTTATTTTTCAGCTGTTTCAACTGGCTTTTTAAATCTACCAATCCATTGTTAACATGATCAACTTCCTTTCTTGCCTTGATAAAAATTCTCTCAGCCTGCTCATTCTTTTCTGTTTCAATCCTTTTTCGCTCAATGAGTTCCTTTATTTTATTCTCAAAAGTTGTCGATAACCCGCTTTTTTTGGCAGTGTACTTTTCTCTAGCTTTTATATGTTTTTTAGTAAATCGACTAAGAAATCGTTTTACTCTCGGCTGATCGCTATTAGTCATTTTTTTCGTTGATTTTTCCCAATCCTTATGTATCTTCGCAATTTCTTGGATAATTTTTTTCACAGAATGACTTGCCTTATCACGCTCTTGTATCGTTAAGTCATATAATTGTTTAAAGTCACTGGAAAAGATATTTTGAACTTTCATATCTAATTCGGTGCTTTTATGGACTAAATATTGATACAAACCAGGTGCATTTAATTCTTCAATACGTACATTTTTATTTCCCAATTCAGCCGAAAGTTGATTGGTAAAAATATTTTCTCTTTCATTCAAATGTTTGCTTTTAGCATTTTGTTCCCTTCTTTCATTTGTTTGATTTACTGTTTCGATTACTGTTTGATCTATCGCTTTGCTTATCAGACGAATAAATCCTTGTTGATCTTTACTTTGTTCTTGCTTACGGTATTCGTCTATTTTTTGCAGATTTTGTGTTATACCTCCCACGGTACCTTTAACTTCTTCTAAATTCTTCTGTAAATTTTCTATTTTTTTCGTTAAAGCTTCCCTATTTACCTTTTTTGGTATATTTTCCTTTACTATTTCATAATTCTGATTTAAATCATTCAAAGTGGATCCTATATTTGCACACTTTTCTTTCCACCCCTCAAATATTTCGTTACTAGAGAAAACTTCATTAAGAATATTCTCATTTCTTGTGTAAACTGTTTGTGCTTCTTCTATTTTAGAAATCATAGTATTAATTGTAGCTTTTTTTGTATCTAACTCTGTTCGTAATTCAGCCTGTTCCTTAGTAAAAAAATTAATGATTTTTCTAAAGAACGACTGATCAATCGCTTTAATTTTCGAGTCTATTTGTTCAGCATCTGATTGTAGAGATAACTTTTCAAAATAGCTATCCAAAAAATTTTCTTTGGCTTCATCACGTTCTCTTATACTATTTAAGATATTTTTAATTTCTTCGTCTAGTTTAGATAACTTTGTATGTGCTTCTTCCTTTTTACTTTCTAACGGGCTTAATTTGTCGATAACTTCAGTTTCTACTGTCTCATAAAGAGAAGAATCTTTTTGTTTAAAAAATTCTCGTTCTTCATCTACTGCTAAACTACCTTCTTGGATTATTGATTGAGTTTCTTGCTTACTTTCTGGTATCCTCGCTTCTGCATGATTAGGAGAATGTTTTATTTTTGCACGTTCTCTTTTATCTTGAATTTCTCTATTTGTTTCTTTCATAATATGTAAATCCCACTTTGCTTTTAAGTAGTCATTCTCTGCTTTTCTTGCTTTATCATTATGAGGATGGATGGAATAAGCATCATAAGTTGAGAAGAGCTGTGCTACCAATTTTTTTTGCGCCTTCAATTCTTCACGACTATATTCCATATCTGTTGCTTTAATTGGGCATCTTAGCATCGTTGCTAACTTTTCCTCTTCTTTTTCATGAATACGAGCTGCTTTTTTATAATTTTCTCCGTGAGGATAGGTAGCGTGACTATCCATTTTTTTATAGGCGTTCTCTACTATTTTTTTTGCTTATCAATCTCTGCTTTTGTAAATCCTCTACCTTCTGCTATTTCTGTCATTAGATCCCCTTCTCTTATTTGATTAATAATCTGAATGTAACACAAATGTAGAGTTTTTTTAGCCAAAAATTTCTAAATAACAGATTTTTTGTTCTATGCTAATGATATTTATTCCTAGCAACTTTCTTTATTGATGAGAATCGCTGAACCAATAACTGTTTTTTGTCTTTATCTCCTCATCATTAACTACAAATATTATTTTTTCCTTCATAAAAAATATCACTCGTTTGTTTTTTGGAACAATCTTCGATGCTGAATATTTAGCAAGTAAAAAGGATGTGATTTTTCGCCTCATCAAGCAAAAAATCACATCCATATCATGTTAGAACATCTTTTTCATTCACTTTTCCAACGATCCTTTTCAAAAATTATCTCTTAGAACAAGGATAGCCGATGAATCAGTATGAGTTTCGTTCACTATTACTTCGCCAAACGGTAGATGGCATCTGCATAAATGGCAGTTGCTCTGAAAAGGTCATCCAGACTCATAAATTCGTTGGCTTGGTGCATTGTATCTGTATAGCCTGGGAACATTGCGCCGTAAGCTACACCACGTTTCAATAGTCGGCCATAGGTTCCGCCGCCAATGATTTGTTCATAGCCTTTTTCGCCTGTATGGTCTTCATAAACTTGCAATAAAGTTGCTACCAATGGATCTTCCATTGGTACATAGTGAGGTTCCATGACACGTGCGCCACGAGTAACTGTTGCTCCTTCTGCTTTCATCGTTGTTGCAATGTCATTTTCTAAGCCGTCAACGGTAACCCCTTTTGGAAAACGGAAGTTCATGTTGATATAGTTATCTTCTTCTGACCCATTTTCTTTAAAGGCAAACAATCCAGCGTTCATGGTCAATTTACCCATTTTTTCGTCTTCATGGGCAACCCCTAATTTTTCTCCATAAAAATCTTCATGGACATAGGCTGCTGCTACATGGATGAATTGTTTAGCAGAACCGATAAATTCATAATCGTCTAAGAATAATGCTAAGAATGAACCGGCATTGATCCCTGATTGAGGACTTGCACCATGTGCGCCCTTTCCGATCAATTCGATTTTCACATAGGTATTATCCGCTTCGATCGAACCACTTACTGGGTTTGCTTCAACAAAACGATAAAAAGCTTCTTCCATTTGGATCGCAGCTTCTACATTTGGTACTTCAAGAGTCGCTGTTGCTGTTCCAGGCACCATGTTTTCACGTAAACCTGAAGTAAATGTCTTCAAGACATAATCTCCTGCGTTGTCTCCTTGGAAACGTAGTGCGAAAGAAACATTTCCTTTCTCACCATTGATGATTGGAAATTCTGCATCTGGAGAAAAGCCAAAGTCAGGTTCTTCTTCATGTTCAAAGTAGTAAGCCATATCTGCCCAACCACTTTCTTCATCACTACCAACTACAAAACGAATTTTTTTGGATAATTCCAAGTCAAGATCTTTGATGATCTTCATGGCATAGTAAGCAGCCATGCTTGGTCCTTTATCATCACTAGAACCACGAGCAAAGATTTTTCCATCTTTGATTACTGGTTCATAAGGATCTGTGTCCCAACCATCCCCTGCTGGTACTACGTCCATATGACCAAAAATACCTAAAGTTTCATCGCCTTCACCAAGATCAATATGTCCTGCATAGTTATCAACATTTTTTACGACAAACCCATCACGTTCGCCATAAGCCAACATATGTTTTAGCGCATCTCGAGGTCCAGGTCCAAAAGGTGCATCAGGAGTTACTTTTGAATCATCCCGTTCACTGTTCACACGTAAAAGATTTTTTAAATCTTCAAGTAGTTCTTCTTTACGTGCTTCTACTTCTTTTTGCCAATCGATTGTCATAAAATCAATCCTCCACTCATTAAGTCTACCTGTCCATCATACCATAAATCCTGCCAAAAAAACGTGCAAAAAAATTTGTGGTTCCTTATCCAAACGGTATTTTATTTAAAAATACTCAGTTATAATACAAGAAAGGAGGCGGAGAAATTGTTAATAGATAGCGATTTATTACAAAAAGTAATTCAACCACGCCCAGAAAAGTCACATAAAGGAACATTCGGTCGTACTGTCTTGATTGGCGGTAATCATCAATTTGGTGGTGCGATCATCATGAGTGCACTAGCGGCTGTACACAGTGGCGCAGGATTAACGACTGTTGCTACGGACCAGTGGAATCAAGCACCACTTCACACGCATTTACCTGAAGCCATGTGCATCGACTGGCAAGAAAAAGAACAACTGTTAGCAGTGATGGACACGGCAGACGTTCTATTGATCGGTCCAGGATTAGGGGACTCCTCATTGAGTTTAGAATTATTAGCATTCACTTTAGCACATCAAAAAAGCCATCAGTGGTTAGTGATGGACGGTTCAGCATTAACATTATTCGCTAAAGAAAATCTAACCCTCCATTTTCCCGAGCAAACTGTTATGACTCCTCATCAAATGGAATGGCAAAGAGTAAGCTCACTTAAGATCGAGGAACAAACACCTGAGAACAACCGCAAGCAGCAAGCCAAATTAGGCGCAACGATTGTTTTAAAAAGTCATCGAACCACGATCTACGGGCAACAAGAATGTTATCAAAATACTACTGGCTCTGCCGCAATGGCCACTGGAGGTACTGGTGATACATTAGCTGGTATGATCACTGGATTCTTGGCACAATTCCCTAAAAACGATGAAACGATCGCAGCAGCTGTCTACCTGCATAGTTTTATTGGGGATCAACTGGCAAAAAAACAATATGTTGTTTTACCGACACAAATCAGTCAAGCAATCCCTCAATGGATGCACTATTTTAGTCAGAAAAAAGATGGAAACAAGGAGTTCTAATGATGGAAAAATTTACTGGATACATGCGTGAGCCGTTTTACTATGAAACCGATCAAATGGGGATCATCCACCACAGCAACTATATCCGTTGGATGGAAGAATCTCGTGTTGCTTTATTGGATCATTTAGGTTTCAGCTATACAAAAATTGAAAAACTAGGGGTGATCATCCCTGTTTTAGAAGTCACTTGCCAGTACAAAGAAATGATTCGTTATGGTGAAACTGTTCGTATTTTGCCTAAAATCGAACAATATAGTGGCACAAGATTAAATTTTAGTTATGAAATCTACGGTTTAGATGACGGAAAATTACGAACAACTGGCTCTAGCAAACATTGTTTTTTACTCGCTGACAATCAGAAGTTAACCAAACTTGAACGGGTAACTCCTGCATTAGATCGCTTATTCCACGAATATGCACAGTTGGATAGCTGAAGAATAGTATTTAACTCTTGTATTTTTTAGGATTTCCATTACGGATTTTCTTAAAAAAAATCAAAAAAGCTGCCTTTTTTCTTGTGTTGGCTTGATTCATCCGTATAATAAAATAAAAAGCAGGTGATCATCATGTATGTTGTGAAAGTATTGCACGGTTACATTGATAAAACAGGCTGCCGCACAAGAGAAAAAAATCCAGATAACTTATTGATTTTCAAAGAAAAAAAAGCATCAGAAGCTTTTGCTAAATCGATCGGAGGGCGTGTCAAACAACTGCACGAAGTACGCCCTGATTGAAATAAAACCTCAATCATTAGTTAGTCAACATGGTTGAGGTTTTTGCTTGTCCAAAAAATTTCTTTAAAAAACGAGCTTACCAAAAAGAGTGATCCTTTTGGTAGGCTCGTTTTTCTTACTATTTTCTCTCTTCTATCTTGAGAGGGTTAGTTTGTCACCAGTTAATTGAATATTAACAGCATCTACTATTTTTCCTTCTTTTGACAAAACAGCAATATTTATGCCCGCTTTATTTCTTGCAACATTTATATCGCCCACTTTTATCGCAGCAAACTGTTGGTCAGCATACGGTGTAAAACTTGAAGATACTGAGATCTCTTTCCCATTGATTTCTTGGCTAACAGAATTATAGTTCTTTGTCTGTGAAAATTCAGGATTTTTTCCTAACAGACGGATACCCGAAAAATTCCAAGAACTTTCTGAATCCCCATTTTTAAACTCAGGGAACAGCTTACGGATCTCTTCAGCTAACTGTTGGTTCATTTGTGTCTTGTCTCCTGCACCTGCCATCACAATCAAATGATCAGTTTGACTTAATGCTTCAAAATAGGCGTTAGCATTCCAAATAGTCATCCATTTGGGATCTCCCTGTTGATAGATTGTTTCCCAAGCCTCTTTTGGTACTGAATGAATGGACTCTAAACCAAAATATTTTGCATTCGCTCGATTGACTTGTTTCGTTATATCCGTTTTTACGTGGGATAGTCCTCCCGAGTAAGCAGTATGACCAGTTTGATTATAAATCGTAAAGTTGGCAATCACCGGATTCAAATTCCCTTGTTTTTTTTGTTCTCTGACGTAATGGTATTGTTGATTGATCTCTCTATAAGAAAGTGCTATGTCATTGACTCCTAAAGCAAAAGTAAATAGAAATTGGGTAATCAATACGCCACTAATCACCCCATAAAACGCTCCCTGGGTAGATTTCAACACTTTATCTGGCCATTCAAACGCCATCGCCATAATGATAAATAAAACACCACCAAAAAATGATCTTCCCCAATCAAGTCCAGCTGGTGAAAGAGATAATACATAGATCGTGGCTATCCCTGCAAAGAGATAGATATAGGATAGTCTCAACCATTCTTTGTGTTTACTAAAGAAAATTCCCAACACGATCAGAATCGCCATCAACACAAAAAGAGCTAAACTATTTTCATATAGCGTTTTTGTGATTGAAAAAACGCCCGAATACAATTTCCGAGGTAAAGACCACTGGCTACGAGCAAAATAAGTAGCTCGAACAGCATTTCCAGGGGCTGTTACCATCATGAATAAGCCAAAAATTGCTCCTAACAATCCTGTGAACATCCATGGTCGTAAAGGCTTTTTCTTTTGATAATAAAAATAGAGGTAGCCAAGAACGATCAAGATCATCCCACCAGAAGTGTTTTCATTACACCAGCCAGCTAAGATTCCTAAAATGAGTAGCAATATGCTATTTACTATAGGATTAAAAGACAATTCTTGCTCTTTCTCATAATAGCGGTGGTAAAGAAATAGGAAACTGACAACGATGATACCTCCCCATAAATAGTTAGCAGCACCAGTTTCCCATAAAATTGTTTGACCGAAAGCTGGGACAAATAACCATAAAAATACATTAATTAAAAAATATTTGAAGGAATAAAACGTAGTATTATCTTTTGTAGTCATTTTATAAATCAATAATGTCAATAAAACATAGATCAGTGGATTGACCAAATTAAATACTGTTTTAGGCATCAACAAAAACAAACGTGCAATGATATGGACAACGGATCTTCCCGTCCAGGTCATATATTGTGTGTATTCATCATGTAAAATAGATGAAAAACTACTTGTTTTATACATATACTCAATATCATCCGCAATTAACGGTGTTAAAAAATTTAAAACAGCCATGATAACATAGGCAGAAATAAGAACTAAAATTTTTTTATTATTGCGGATAGTCTCTTTTATTTGTTTCACTTCGCTCCTACTTTCTTCTTAAATTTTGCTATAAAAAGGGTTCCTGTGATTCACAAAGAAAATTATAGCATTTTTTGATTCAACTTACATTCTTACTTTTGTATTCGACTGCCACATAGATCAAATAAGGAAACAACCATCAGTAATCATGAATGCGTGTTATGTACGAATAATCAAAGGACTAACCCTATTCTCCGCCCCTGAAAAAGGGAGATAAAGACCAAGCACCTGACCTGTTCGTTATTCGAAAAAAGACATCATAAGCAAGATTATCGTAATAGCAAGAGGTCGTGAAAGAAGCGTTCAGCTCCGAGCGAATAAGAGAGGATTTTTTAAAATAGCTACTCATATTTTAGAAAATCATCGCTTATTGTTGAGGAGTTGCTTCTTGAACGCCGTTTAGCAAGAGGTCGTGAAAACATCGGGTAGCTCTGATGACAATAAGAAAGAATTTTTTGAAACAGCTTCTCATGTTTTGAAAAATTCAGGCTTATTTCAAGGAGCTGATGTTTGAACACCGTTTAGCAAAAGGCTGTGAAAGAAACGACTAACTCCGAGCAAATAAGAGAGGATTTTTTTAAATAGCTCCTCATATTTTAGAAAATCATCGCTTATTGTTGAGGAGTTGCTTTTTAAACACCGTTTATTCACTTTTAGAGACACCCGAAGAGACTGAGGGGAGTTTTGGACTCCGAGGAAAATAAGAAAATACTTTTCGAAATACTTTCTCATTTTTTGAAACATTAAGGTTTATTTCAATTTGCCTATGTATAAACACCTTCTAGAACAAGAAATCGTGAAAGAATCTTTTCTTCTTTCTGTTCAAATTATTCTAAGATTTCTCTTCACCCACATCATTTTTCATAGCGCACAAATTTTTAGAACATAAATAAATCCCTTATGCTAAAAGCACAAGGGATAAAAAATCTTTTACACTTCATTCGTGTAAGGGTCCCATCAAAATTAAATTGATACACCGAAAAATAGTATTATTTGTATACGGTTAATTCTTATTTACAAATTAATTGTATTTTCTAAATTCTTTTTTGTCAAGCCACTTATAAACCTTCTTGGCTTCTTCTATTTAATTCTTTTAATCTAAAATTTTCTTCTTGTAAGAGTTTGATTTGCTCATTCAACTTCTCCACATCTTCTTTAGCTTTTTGTTTACTTTCTGCTATATCCTCTTCCATCTGTTTCAATAAAAAAGGAGTAAGATACTGAGATATTTTTAAAGATATTTCGTCTAACTTTGCTCCATCAGATATCAGTCCGTGTCTTTTCAATATTCTACTACGACTTATATATCTTAGTTGGTCTATTCTAATAGTAGAGTTATACAATAAATTACCTTGATTGTTAGTTTTTTGTTTTATTTGTACTAACAATGGATTATTTATATCTTGATAATATCTAGGAGATGAGGTTATAGGAGCGACTACTAATCCTTTAATTCCAGCTTGTAACACTACAGCATTATGGTCAAAAGTTAATTCTTCCCCGAATCCTCCAAAAAAATCAACAAAAACTATTTGTCCTCTTTGAAATTTTTGTCGCTGAATACCTTTTAAAACGGGTATTCCTTGATGATTAATATAGTTTGAATATCCATAACACCATTTTATTCCATCTTTCATCTTCATATTTTCTACTTGCTTGGTCAATTTATAATGTCTGAAAGAGATATCGCTCATTAATTTTTTATCAGAACCTACTTTTAATTCTGCTTGGTATTGATTTGAAGCTACTTGTTTATAATACTGTCTATCCATAAACATATTCACAACCTTTTAATATCTTAATTAATATTTTGGGTTTCACATATGCAAGCCTGTTCTCTACATAGGCATACTCTTTTTCGAGAAATTTTCAAAAAATAACGGTATATTTTTTATTCAATCGCTTGTAAAATCCAGTCACTTAACTCCTGAATCTCCAATTTTTATCTTAGAATCTAATTATTTACACGATTTTCCGCCAGTCAATATTTCCATCTTATTTCTTTTATTCTTTACTTTGTATTGAAACTTTATAGATTGATTTCATAATTTACAATGTTTATTAACGATTCGTCAGTTGTATGTATTGGATTATTCTTGTTATACATCCATCCTTCACTTGAAAATTAGACCACACAGGAACGCTCTGCTTTATTTTTTCATCAATCCTCCCATTATTTAATAATTTTTTCGTATACTAAACATCTCTTTAGAAGCAATAAAACAAACAAACGTTCCTATAAATTTTATCATAAGAGCGCATTCATTTCTATGTTTAAATGTGAATAAATTATCAATCTACGGTTTAGTTAGAACTCTTTATTCTATGAGGTTGAGACAAAAGTGTTTAGCAACAAGAAATAAGAAGGAGATTCCGAGAATTGACAAGAAACACAAACACTAGCTTTTGCTGTTGATTGTTACTACTTGATGCTTCTCATATTTCCAGTAAATTTCGGACTTGTTTTTTGAAGATGCTACTTTTGTCTCACCGTGAACAAGAGGTCATGAAAAGAGCAACTTAACCTAGGTAATAAGGATGAAACTTACAGCTCCCTATCTTTTACGTTTCATCCTTATTGCCGAAGGTCAGCTCTTTGAACGCCATTTAGCAAGCGACTGTGAAAGAAACGACTAGCTCCTCTCTTATTGTTGAGGAGTTGTTTCTTGAACGCCGTTTATTCACTTTTAGAGCCACCAGAAGCGACTGAGGGGAGTTTTGGTTCAGTCTCCTGTCGTTAAAGATACTAAAGAAAAGATGACCTTCTATTTTTGAAAAAGTCTGGGTCAATTCTGTGACAAAAGAAAAACCCCGCTCGATAAAAGCGGGGTATACGTTGGTTTAACAACGTTTATTTGATTATTTAGCTAAAGCATCTTTAGCTTGGTCAGCTAATGCAGTAAATGCTGCTGCATCGTGGACAGCTAAGTCGGCTAACATTTTACGGTTGATGTCGATTTCAGCTAATTTCAAACCGTGCATCAATTTTGAGTAGCTCAAGCCATTCATACGTGCTGCTGCGTTGATACGAGCAATCCACAATTTACGGAAGTCGCGTTTCTTTTGACGACGATCGCGATATGCGTAGTTGTATGAATTCATTACTTGTTCTTTTGCTGTTTTAAATAAAGTGTGTTTTGAACCGTAGTAACCTTTTGCTAATTTTAGCATTCTTTTACGACGTTTACGAGTGACTGTTCCACCTTTAACACGTGCCATGTTTAATTCCTCCTAATAAAAATAAATCTTCAAATTTCGATCTTTTTGTTTTTTTTATTTCATTTTTGCTAGTTGTTGGCGAATACGTTTGAAGTCGCCACTAGAAACCATGCTTGCTTTACGCAATTGACGGCGTTGTTTTTTAGTTTTACCGTGGAAACGGTGACTTGTAAACGCGCGGAAACGTTTTAATCCGCCTTTACCAGTACGTTTGAAACGTTTTGCTGATCCGCGGTGTGTTTTTTGTTTTGGCATGACTATATTTCCTCCTCAAAATCTTTCGTTATCCGACTATCGACTGTCCAACAGTCAGTGAGTCATTCAAATTACTTACTGTCGTTTTTCGGTGCCAGCGTCAAGAACATGCTGCGTCCGTCCATTTTCGCTTTTTGCTCAACTGTCGCAATATCAGCAGTTTCTTCAGCTAAGCGATCCAAGACTTTTTGACCAATTTCTTTGTGGGTAATGGCACGGCCTTTGAAGCGGATAGAAGCTTTCACTTTATCGCCCTTCTCTAAGAACTTACGTGCATTACGAAGTTTTGTATTGAAGTCATTCACGTCAATTGTTGGACTTAAACGAACTTCTTTAACATTGATCACTTTTTGTTTTTTACGCGCCTCGCGGTCTTTCTTTTGTTGCTCGAAACGGTATTTTCCGTAGTCCATGATTCGCGCAACTGGTGGCTTCGCACTTGGGGCAACTAACACAAGATCTAAATTTGCTTGTTCTGCAATTTTCAATGCTTCTGCTTTTGTCTTAACTCCTAATTGCTCACCATCTGAACCGATCAATCGTAACTCACGTGCACGAATGCCGTCGTTAACCATCATATCCTTTGCTATGGTCATTCACCTCCAAATATTATGAGAGAAAGAAAAGCGTGCCGAATATTCGGCAATAAAAAAAACGAGTTCTCTTCCAGAACCCGCACGTACTTCACCTAATTCAATAGATGAAAACTATCTAGCCCAGTGACTGAATCAACTAAGGCGAGAAGCGGGTGCTTCTGCTTTTATTTCTCAACTTCAATAGTATAGCAAATCTATATTTTTTTGTCAATCTTTTTCACTAGAGACTCTCGAAACATTCCCTAATCAGTTAATTACTTTAGTTATATACTTGTCCAAATAAAAAACTTTTAGCTATCGAAACACACCCTTCATCAGACACTCAACTTTTTTGGTGACCGTCTTCCTTGAAACTACCGAATCCTACGCCACAATGCGATCAGCATCCAAACTGACAATATCAGACTGATGAATAAGGCGATCCCCCAACCAAAGACAGAATGTGTAAAAGGCAATTGTAGATTCATACCGAAAAAGCCTGTCACAATGGTAGGAACGGTCAGAATCAATGACCAGACTGTCAAAAATTTCATCGTGTCATTTAAGTTGTTGTTCAACAAATTATTATACGTTCCCGAAAGTTGATCAAGGATCTGGGAGGCCAAATTGGTCATTTCCACTGCCTGTTTTGCTTCAATCAATGCATCATCCAATTGTTCCTTCTCTTTTTCAGTGAGCTTTCGATAAATCGCTAATGCTTTGATTTGTTCTAATAATACGACATTTTGTTTTGTACCAGTCACTAGATAAACTAAACCAACTTCGAGGTCAGATAAAGCTAGTAAATTGCGGTTCGTAGTTTTTTCTCGCAACTTTTGGTTTAAGCGTTGTCGTTCACTATTCACTTCTTCAATCAACGGGAAGAAGGAATCTGAAATTAGAAAGAGCGTACGAAAAAGTAAACTATATACATTTATCTCGGAATCTCGATCTAAGATTGAACGAATCAGGCGAATCACATATTCTGTATTTTGAGTCGTAAATGTAAATAGACCATTTTCTTTTAGAATAAATGCTACTGGACTTGTTTCATAGTGGTTTTCGATTTTTTGTTGATGAGGAACATTGGTGACTAAAAGTAAAATATCATCAAGAGTATCATATTCCACACGAGCACGTTCATTTTTGTCTAAAGAATAGGTAAGCATCTCATCACTAATGCCATACTCTTCCTTAAGATTTTTGATTCCCATTACATCATCTCTAGGCACATTCAGCCAAAAATTTTGATCAAAATTAAAAAAATGTTTTTCTCTCATACCTTCCCCTTCTTCCTGCTTCGATAGATTCATTAGGTATCTCACGACGATTCTTCTAAGTATTCTTGGCGAATTTACAAATCGTTAGCACTTCTGACCGCTGTCTCGCTTTTAAAAATAAATAAGCCGATGAAAAGCGAAAATAGCTCTCCTATTTTCAATTTCTTCGGCTTAGCTATCGAAGTTAGATCCTGTCTTCTTTATACTATCATTTTTTATTGGACTCAAGAAACAAAGACTTCTTGACGAATTTCTGCTAACTTTGCTTCAATCATGTTCAGCACTTCTACTTTTGCTTGGGGATCTTCCACAAAATTGAATCGATCGCCATCAATTTGGATTTTGGGACTTTCATTGTACTCGTCATACCATTGATCATAGCGACGATTCAATTCTTTGTAATAATCATATAAGCTTGGATCGAAGGAAAGTTGTTCATATGATCGTCCTCTTTTTTCGATCCGTTCAAGCATCGTATCAAATGAAACACGAATATGGACCAATAAATCCGGATGTTTTTTATGTGCGGCATACGGCAACTCTTCCATCATATTTGCTAATAGCTCGTCATATACTCGAACTTCTGTTTCAGTTGCCCGACCCAAATCAGCATTCAAATGAAAAAGCAAAGAATCTTCATAGATCGAACGATCTAAAACATTGTTGTCTTCTTTCATTGCCTGCTTGATACTTTCAAAACGTTTATTCAAAAAATAGATTTGTAACAAAAACGCATACTGCTCAGGATTGGCATAAAATAAAGGCAATACCTCATTATCCTCGATTGACTCATAAAAAGCTCGACTTCCAAAGTGTTCAGCCATCATTTCTGTTAAACTTGATTTTCCAGCGCCAATGGTACCTGCTAAAACAATCACACTCATTAACCTCCAACTCACTTTATCACTAAATGTTGTGTCTTTTTCCAATTCTTTTTAAATATACCCCCAATATCTGGTGGTGTCAATTAGGAATAACAGGATATTTCCATTCATAAAATTCAATAAAATCTTAAGAAAAAAGAGGTTTTTCAACAGAAAACGTATTCTTTATTTTACTTCTGTGAAGGTTTTAGTAAAATAAAGATGAATTGTTTTTTGAACTTCTATGTTATACAATCTGTTCGTTAGCGCAAAGGATCCAAGGCGCTTTATTTTTTGCTCAAAAAAGTTATGGGAATAAAAGAAGGAGTTAGATTATGGCAAATTATGGCCAAGGGGAATCAAATGGTAAAATTATTCTGATGGGCGAACATGCAGTTGTCTACGGCGAACCGGCAATCGCTTTTCCTTTTCAGGCAGCAAAAGTAGTTGCTTCCTTGAATGAACACATCACTTCGTCAGGAGATCAGCTTGTTTCTTCCTACTATACAGGAATATTGCGTGATGCCCCACATTCGTTAAAAAACATCAAGCAGTTAGTATTCAACTTAAAAAAGGAACTGCAAATTGAGCAATCATTAGAGTTAACTATTCACAGCACTATCCCTGCCGAACGTGGAATGGGCTCAAGCGCTGCAGTAGCTACGGCAGTTACTCGTGCCTTTTACGATTATCTCGAACAACCACTTTCTCGCGAACAGCTCTTGACAAATGTCCAAATTTCAGAAAAAATTGCCCATGGTAATCCTAGTGGTATCGATGCTGCGGCAACAAGCAGTTTAGAACCAATCTACTTTGTGAAAGGACACCCGTTTGATTATTTCTCTTTAAATATCGACGCTTTTTTGATTGTCGCTGATACCGGAATCAAAGGTCAGACGCGAGCAGTGGTCAAAGACGTTGCTCATTTATTTGAAAAAGATCAGCAGAAAGTTGGACAAAAAATCCAACAACTAGGATACTTAACAAGGCAAGCCAAAAAAGCCATTGTTAAAAATAACCCCGAGCATTTAGCCCAAGCGATGAATGAAGCCCAACTAATTTTAAAAAATTTAACGATCAGCAACGATTTTCTTGATGTATTGATCGAAACCGCTAGAGATTCAGGCGCTTTGGGAGCAAAACTAACTGGTGGTGGTCGAGGTGGCTGCATGATTGCGCTAGCTCAAACAAAAACAAAAGCCCAAGAAATCAGCGAAGCCCTCTTACAAGCGGGAGCAGCTGCAACTTGGATTCAAGGATTAGGAGTACATACCTATGTTTAAAGGCAAAGCACGAGCATATACGAATATCGCCCTTATCAAGTACTGGGGTAAAAAAAATGAATCGTTGATTCTCCCGATGAATAACAGCTTATCACTCACATTAGATGCATTTTATACGGAAACTGAAGTCAGCTTTTCAGAAGCTTACACAGAAGACCAATTTTATTTAGATAATCAATTGCAAGATGAAAAAGCAACCAAAAAAATCAGTACTTTTTTGGATATTGTGAGAGAAAAAGCGGGTACCACGAAAAAAGCAAAAGTGATCAGCCAGAATTTCGTTCCGACTGCTGCGGGTTTAGCTTCTTCTGCCAGCGGCTTAGCGGCTTTAGCCGGAGCATGCAACGAGGCATTGGAATTAGGGTTAGATGACCAAGCTTTATCAAGACTGGCTCGTAGAGGATCAGGTTCCGCTTGTCGGAGTATTTTTGGTGGATTTGTTGAATGGGAAAAAGGACACGATGATCAAAGTTCGTATGCTCATCCAATTTCCTCAGACGGTTTTGAAGATCACTTAGCGATGGTCTTTCTATTGTTGAATGAGCAAAAAAAAGATGTCTCAAGTCGTGATGGTATGCGCCGAACGGTTGAAACTTCAAGTTTTTATCAAGGATGGTTAGATTCTGTCGAAGCCGATCTTTATCAATTAAAACAAGCAATCAAAACTAAGAACTTTCAACTTCTAGGTGAAACTATGGAACAAAATGGGTTAAAAATGCATGGAACGACATTAGCTGCACGTCCGCCATTTACCTACTGGTCTCCTGATAGTTTAAAAGCCATGCAAGCGGTGCGGGATTTAAGAAACCAAGGGATTCCTTGTTACTTTACTATGGATGCTGGGCCAAATGTGAAAGTGCTAGTTCAAAAAGACCATCTAGATAAGGTCAAAACAGCATTTAGTGACTTATTTAGTAGCCAACAAGTCATTTCGGCTTTTGCAGGTCCAGGAATGACGATTATTGAATAAAGGGAGATTTTTATGATTGAAGTATCTGCACCAGGAAAACTTTATATTGCTGGAGAATACGCAGTTGTTGAAACCGGACATCCGGCTATCATCGTAGCCATTGATCAGTTTGTTACTGTAACCGTTGAAACCGCACGAAAAGTCGGCAGCATCCAATCTGAGCAATATAGTGGCATGCCGATTCGTTGGACTCGGCGTGATGGTGAACTTGTCTTGGATATTCGTGAAAATCCATTTCATTATATCCTTGCTGCCATTCGTTTGACTGAAAAATACGCACGAGAAAAAAATATTTTACTTTCTTTTTATGACCTAAAAGTGACAAGTGAATTGGATAGTTCTAACGGACGCAAATACGGTCTAGGCTCAAGTGGCGCCGTAACTGTCGCAACAGTCAAGGCATTGAATATGTTTTATGCGTTAAATCTTACACAGATTGAAATTTTCAAAATTGCTGCACTAGCAAATTTAACGGTTCAAGATAATGGCTCTTGTGGAGATATTGCAGCTAGTTGTTATGGTGGTTGGATTGCTTTTTCAACCTTTGATCACCAGTGGCTCCAAGAACAAGAAAAACAACATACAATCGTTGAACTCATCGAAATGGATTGGCCTGGTTTATCCATTGAGTCTCTTCCGACACCGAAAGATCTGCGTTTACTGATTGGTTGGACTGGCAGTCCTGCATCAACTTCTGATTTAGTCGATCAAGTCCATCGCTCACGTAAGGAAAAAATGGTAGCCTATCAAAAATTTTTACAAGACAGTACATTATGCGTTCATGAAATGATTAAAGGATTCAAAGAGAATAACATTGATTTGATCCAAGCCATGATCAGGAAAAACCGACAACTACTCCATGAGCTATCGTCAATTACGGGCGTATTGATCGAAACCCCTGCTTTAAATAAATTATGTAGCTTAGCAGAAGAATACGAGGGTGCAGCAAAATCATCTGGAGCAGGTGGTGGCGATTGTGGTATCGTAATCGTGGATCAAAAATCCGGTATCTTGCCTTTGATGAGCGCTTGGGAATTAGCAGAAATTACACCCTTGCCATTACACGTCTATAGTAACCAACGAAAGGAAAAAGGATGAATCGAAAAGATGAACATGTCTCATTAGCTAAAGCTTTTCATAGTAAACAAAAAAATGAATTTGATACGGTTCGAATCGTTCATAACCCCTTACCTGAAGTTTCCATGTCAGAGATTGATCTACATACGACTGTTGCTGGCTTAACTTTAGACTATCCTTTATATATCAATGCTATGACTGGTGGAAGTGAAAAAACTAAAAAAATCAACCATGATCTAGCGATGATCGCAAAAGAAACAAATTTAATGATTGCCACGGGTTCAGTCAGTGCAGCTTTAAAAGATTCTGCTTTAAGCGATTCTTACACGATCATGCGTGACGTTTATCCAGAAGGAAAGATCCTTGCCAACGTAGGAGCCGGCACCTCTTTAGCACGAGCAAAAGAGGCGATTGAACTACTTCAAGCCGATGCTTTACAACTCCATCTCAATGCACCACAAGAATTGGTGATGCCTGAAGGGGATCGTGATTTTTCCAATTGGAAAGAATTGATCAAAGAAATCAGCGAAGGCATTTCGGTTCCTTTGATCGTGAAAGAAGTCGGTTTTGGTATGACCAGAGAAACGATTGATGAACTAGCCGAGTTGGGGGTTCAGACAATCGATATCAGTGGCCGAAGCGGAACCAGCTTCACTCAAATCGAAAATGCTCGTCGCAAAAAAAGAGAGTTAGATTATTTAGTCGATTGGGGACAATCAACGGTTACTTCTCTGCTAGAGGCAAACGAAGCCCAACATCAAGTAGAGATTCTTGCTTCTGGTGGTATTCGCAATGCCTTCGACCTCTTCAAAGCACTTTGTCTTGGTGCCAATGCAGTAGGCGTTTCTGGAACGATCTTAACGCATCTCATGACACACGGCGTGGCAGAAACGATCCAACTAGTCCAACAATGGCAAGCAGAACTTCAACGGCTATTGACCATGGTAGGAGCTAAAACTATCCAAGAACTTCATCACCAACCCTTGATCTTATCTGGAACTACTAAAGATTGGTGCGAAGCCCGAGGAATCCCTCTGACCAAATATGGCACACGAAAGAAATAAACAAATCGATTCAACTCAAAAAGGTTGTCCAATCATCGAAAAGATGAATGACGACCTTTTTTGTCTACAAAAATACAAAGTTTTCTTAGAATGAGATTTTCTTATGGCGTTGACTCTATTTTATCCTTCACCAATCGCCTCATACGTTTGTTCTAGTTTTCATGCGATAAATAATAGGATACCAACTCTTTTGCATCTGATAAACAAAAATAAAACCTATGTATCTTTGACAAACGGCTATAATTCCATTCCTGGCATCATTGGCGGAGCGCTAGGTTTTATTATACCCATCCCCTTCCCTATCTCAGGATTACTCGTTTCACATACTTTCCCTAGTTCTTTGCTTATTAGATCAGTCAATTGTTTTTTCCCCTGCTGTTTTTCCTGAACTGCTGTTTCACGCTTAAAGTTATCTGGATTGGTTAGTAGGTAACTATAAATATCTCTCCAACTCATCTGAAGATCTCGTTCTATTTTTTTTCGTTTTTTATCCACTTTACCACCACTAAATAGATTGAGCGTTTTTCCGCCAGGGTTAATCCTGAATCGTATAATTTTTTCTAGCTGCA
The DNA here is from genome assembly GCF_051711145.1 of Enterococcus sp. DIV0691. Classification (NCBI taxonomy): domain Bacteria; kingdom Bacillati; phylum Bacillota; class Bacilli; order Lactobacillales; family Enterococcaceae; genus Enterococcus; species Enterococcus sp. DIV0691. Next base: position 248,311 of record NZ_JBIOLY010000001.1, on the reverse strand, counting down.
TAGATCTTTTAAGATATAAACGTATTATGACATAATAGTCTATTTTATTTTGATTAAAACAAGGATTCTTTACATTCCCTAATTTTTTTAACGTTTGATCTAGCTCCTTAAGATTGTGGAGATTATTTTTTAATTGTTGCTTTCGTTGTTTTTCAGTCAATTCTTTAGTAACCAGTTTTAGTTCTTTTGTTGTTACTTTTTCTTTTGCTGCTATATTTTTTTCGGTTGCTGCTTCCTCTTCTGTTACTACATTATTTTTTGTTGCTGCTTCCTCTTTTAGTTTGTCATCCTCCGGTGTATTTTTTTCATCTGCGACAACTTTAGTGTTCACCACGTACTTTAATAAAGAATGATCGATCCATTTTTCACCTCTCCTACCAGTTAAATACTGCATTTCCTTCGTCAGTTTTTTTATCTCAGACTTGCAATTTTTGATTTCTTTTGCTATTTCGTTAAGCTCTTTTTTTTTGCTCTTGATCGTTTCACCATGTACTCGCTTGGTGCTTTTATATAATGCATTTTTTTTTGCTTTCACTGCGTTTTGAAGTTCCTGCTCACAATCTTCCTTTTTTTTAATTTGAGAATGCTTTTTCTTATACCAATCCTCTCTTTTCTTAGCCCGTTCTTCAATTTCTCTCTTTAGTTCATTTTTCAACTCTATGTATAGCTCAGTGCATTTGTGTACGTTTTCAAGTGGTTCTAAGTTTTCCCGCAATTTGACTTCTAATGAATCAACGGTTGACATCAATTGTTCTTTTCCCATATTTTCTTGATTTTTTGTTTTCTCAAATAATGGTTTTGTCATCCTAACAACTTCCTTCCTTTTTTCATTTTTACTTATCTAAAGTAACATGGTTCATTGGTCTTGATAAAACTACTTTTTCTAAAAAAGCGAATTAATCGTTTTTTTCTAACAAAAGAAATTCCTACGCTAGTTCTAACGATATTGATCCCCTTTCCGACAAAAAAAGGGACTGGGACAAAAGTTGTCTCAGTCTCTTCTAGTATCTCTAAAAACGAATAAACGGTGTTCAAAGAGCTGACCTTCGGCGATAAGTCAAAAAATCTCAAAACATGGGAAGCTGTTTCGCGATTTCCATCCTTAACGCTCAGGTCAAAACACTCTTTTCACGACCTCTTGTTCACGGTGAGACAAAAGTAGCATCTTCGGAAATAAGCCGAAATTTACCAAAAATTTGAGAAGCAATTTTCGGAAATTCCTTCTTATTTCTTGATGCTGAACACTTTTGTCTCAACCTCTTGATTAACTATAATTGTATTGAATTAACCATTATAAGCATCAAGAATGATTTGTTTTAGCTCACTGATCAATGGCTCTTTTGGATTTGCTGTTGTACATTGATCTTCATAAGCAAGTTCTGCCATACGGTCAACCGTTGAATCTAAGGTTTCTTGTGTCACACCTTGCGCCTTCAAGCTCATATTGATTCCAACTGATTGTCCTAATTCATAAACTGCTGTTGCTAAAGCTTCAACTAATTCCGCTGTTGTTTGTCCTTTTAACCCTAAGAACTTAGCAATATCTGCATAGTCTGTATCTGCACGGAAGTAATCATATTTAGGGAACATTGCATGTTTTTGTGGATCTTTTGCATTATAGCGGATGATATGTGGTAATAAAATGGCATTTGTACGACCATGTGGGATACCATATTCTCCACCAATTTTATGCGCAACTGAGTGACAAATTCCTAAGAAGGCGTTCGCAAATGCCATCCCTGCCATTGTAGAAGCGTTGTGCATTTTTTCTCGTGATTCCATATCAGGAGTTTTCACTGATTTTTCTAGGTAATCGAAGACTAATTTGATTGCTTGTAAGCTCAATCCTCTTGTATAATCAGAAGCCATAACAGAAACATAAGACTCAATCGCATGAGTTAATACGTCCATCCCTGTATCTGCCGTGACAGAAGCTGGTACTGACATGACAAATTGTGGGTCGACGATTGCTACATCTGGTGTTAATGCATAATCTGCCAATGGATATTTCACATGTGTATCACTATCTGTGATAACGGCAAAAGGTGTTACTTCAGAACCCGTTCCTGAAGTTGTCGGAATACACACAAATTGTGTTTTTTCTGGTTTATCGATCTTATATGTCCGTTTACGGATATCTAAGAATTTTTGTTTTGCTCCAAAGAATGAAGTATCTGGGTGTTCATAGAACATCCACATTCCTTTAGCAGCATCCATTGCAGAACCGCCACCTAATGCAATCACTGTGTCTGGTTTGAAATCAGCCATCAATTTCGTTCCTGCATAGACTGTGTTTGTTGAAGGATTTGGCTCAACTTCTGAGAAGACTTCGATTTTCACATCATTTTTACGTCTTGATAGTACTTCACGAACCGTATCACAGTAACCAAACTGCACCATACCAGGATCACAAACGATCATGACACGCTCTACGTTTTCCATTTTTTCTAAATAAAGCAAAGAGTTCTTTTCAAAGAAGATTTTTGGTGGTAATTTGAACCATTGCATATTATTTCTCCGTTTCGCTACAGTTTTGACATTGATCAAGTTGATGGCACTTACATTTCTAGAAACAGAATTTTTACCATATGAACCACAACCTAAAGTTAGTGAAGGGATCATTTCGTTGTAGATATTTCCGATTCCACCTTCTGCTGAAGGAGTATTTACTAAGATACGGCAAGCTTTCATCCGTAGACCAAACTTCACATGTAGCTCTTCATCCTCTGAGTGAATCACTGCAGTATGGCCTAACCCGCCTAAGTTCAACATTCCTTCGCATAATTCAAAGGCATGTTCTGTATTGTTTGCTTTAACCATTGCAAGTACTGGAGAAAGTTTTTCACGTGAAAGAGGGTAATCCGCTCCGACACCTTCTAATTCAGCTACTAACATTTTTGTCCCTTCTGGAACTTTGATGCCAGCTAGTTTTGCAATGTCCATTGCAGAATGTCCAACGATTGCTGGATTTACTGCGTATTTACCTTCATTCATCACTGCATCTTCTAATTTTGAAAGTTCAGCAGGTTTCACAAAATAGACTTGATGTGCTTGGAATTCTGCTTTAACTGCAGCATAGACTTCTTTGTCAACGATTACTGCTTGCTCAGAAGCACAAATCATTCCGTTATCGAACGTTTTAGAAACGATCAAGTCATTCACTGCTCGTTTGATTTTTGCTGTTTTTTCAATATATGCTGGTACATTACCTGGTCCAACACCTAAAGCTGGCTTTCCTGTTGAATAAGCAGATTTCACCATTCCTGCCCCACCAGTAGCTAAAACAATTGCGATCCCTGGATGATTCATCAACATTGAAGTCGCTTCAATCGATGGATGTTCAATCCATTGAATACAATTTTCAGGTGCGCCAGCTGCGATCGCTGCATCACGAACGACACGTGCTGCTTCAGCAGAAGATTTTTGAGCACTTGGATGGAATGCAAAAACGATTGGGTTTCTTGTTTTCAACGCGATCATTGATTTAAAAATTGTCGTTGATGTTGGGTTAGTTGTTGGAGTTACCCCACAAACCACACCAACTGGTTCAGCAATTTCAATCAAGCCTTTTTGAACATCTTCATTGATGACACCAACTGTTTTATCGTGCTTGATGTTATTCCAAATATATTCAGAAGCATACATATTTTTGATCGCTTTATCTTCATAGATCCCACGACCAGTTTCTTCAACTGCCATTTTAGCTAACGGCATATGTTGATCTAATGCTGCCATTGCCATTTCATGCACAATATGATCTACTTTTTCTTGATCAAAGTTTTCCATCTCTTTTAATGCGACATTTGCTTTCGTTGCTAATTCATCAATCATTCCTTGAACATCAATAGTTTTTGGTTGTTCTTTCTCCATTACTTTAGCCATTGTCTTCCTCCTAATGGGTCATGGTTGTTTGTTAATTAATTCACATTCTCATCATACAACAAACCTTTTCAGATGTAAACCTTTATTGTGATTTTTTTCACAGTTTTTTAAATTTCGATTAAATCCTTTATTTATCAGTGTTTTTATTTATTATCCTAATTATCCAAAGTATTTTATCAAAAAAACAGTTTATTCAAAACTTAACAAAGTCAGAGTTTTAGGATAAAAAAAGAGCCCGAGACACCGTCTCAGACTCAACTACTAAGCTTTACCTATTTGTTTTCTTTACTATCTTCAGGTGTTTCAACAGTTTCAGTAGCTTCTTCTTTCACTTCTACTGTTTCAGCAACTTTTGGTTCTGTTTTTTCTACCGTATTTACTGTCGAATCATTGGTTACGACAGTTCCAGGTTTAACCGTTTTGATGGCTGCTCGATCGTATTCTAGAAAAATCCCTTCACAATCTATAACAACTGTGCGTTTTTCATTGTCGATCTCTGAAACAACACCATGTAATCCGCCGATTGTAACTACTTCATCGCCTGATTTCATACTGTCTAGTAAATTTTGTCGTTCTTGTTGTTGTTTCTTTTGTGAACGTGACATAAAATACCACATTGCTAAAAGAGCAACGAACATGACTAACATTGGTAATGATCCCATTTTTTTCACCTCACTAACATGTATCTACACACTCAACTTTAGCAGAAAAAGGCGTGAGACACTAGTTTTTTACATAAATTTAGTGAAAAAGATTAGAAACTTTTGGCATTCTCTTTATTAAACCCATATTCCTCAAAAAAGGCTGCTCGAAATTCTAATAAATTGTCATCCATGATCGCTTGACGCACTTGTTTCATCAAGTTTAATAAGAAGTACAAGTTATGGTAAGACGTTAACCGTATCCCAAATGTTTCATCACATTTGATCAAATGACGAATATACGCACGTGTATAATTTTTACATGTGTAGCAGTCACATTTCTCATCGATTGGGCGGAAGTCATGTGCGTATTGTGCATTTTTCACGACTAAGCGTCCTTGTGAAGTCATACAAGTACCATTTCTTGCGATACGTGTAGGCAAGACACAGTCAAACATATCGACTCCTCTAATCACGCCGTCAATCAATGAATCTGCTGCACCAACACCCATTAAATAACGTGGTTTATCCTCAGGGATCAATGGTGTTGTAAACTCTAACACACGGTTCATTTCTGATTTAGGTTCGCCAACAGACAAACCACCGATTGAATAGCCAGGGAAATCCATTGAGATCAAATCTTTTGCACTTTGGCGACGTAAATCTTCAAACCCAGCTCCTTGAATGATACCAAATAATCCTTGACGATCAGGATTCAGATGGGCTTTTAAGCCTCGCTCAGCCCAACGTGAGGTCCTTTCCACTGATTTTTTGACATAATCATAGCTTTCATCAAAAGGAGGACATTCATCGAAGCTCATCATGATGTCTGATCCTAATTTATTTTGGATATTAATTGCTTTTTCTGGTGATAAAAACATCCGAGAACCATTTAAATGATTTTTAAAATGGACACCCTCTTCTTCGATGTTACGCATATCGCTTAGCGAGAACACTTGAAAACCACCTGAATCTGTCAAAATCGGTTGATCCCAATTCATGAACTTGTGTAAGCCGCCTGCTTCTTCTACCAAGTCTTCTCCAGGTCTTAACCATAAATGGTACGTATTACTTAAAATGACTCCCGCACCCATTGCTTTTAATTCTTCAGGTGACATGGTTTTGACAGTTGCTAGTGTTCCCACAGGCATAAACATTGGTGTGGGAAATGTCCCATGAGGAGTGATCAATTCACCAAGACGGGCACCGGTATGTTTTTCTTTTTTGATTAAACGATAACGAATGGCAGGTTGTGTCATTCAATTCCCTACTTTCTCTATAATAATCGCATTGACAACTCCCATCATCATAATCGTTCTAACTCTTTTTTGCAAGGGTTCATTGGGTAACAGGTGTTTATTTAACCTTCATTTTTTAAAGAAATTATAATAACAGATAAAAGATAAAGAAAGCCAAATTGTTTCTTCTTTGTTATACTTATGGCATAAATAAAAAGGAGTGAAACTCATGCTATCTTCAAAAGAACTGAAACAACAAGCAAAAGACAGTTTAAAAGGACGCTGGGGACAAGCTGTATTATTGAATTTAGTCCCAACGTTAATCACAATTGCACTCATTATGATCATAGCTATTCCGACCGCTTTATTATTTGCTCATTCTTATAATGATCCTGCAGCTGTCCAAGATATGGCAAACAATACCAACGGAGGTGCTGCTTCTAGCGGTGGTGGTATTGTGTCTGGTATTATCAGCGCACTATTTATGAGTGGGATCTCATGGACCTATCTAGATATCCTGCGTGGAACCAAATCGACCATCGAACCATTTAAAGATGCCTTTCGTGGTTTTACAGGATTATTTCTTGGTGGTGTGATTTTACTAGCTATTTTGATTTCGATCTTTACTACTTTATGGGCGTTATTATTCGTTATTCCTGGTATCATCAAAAGTTATTCTTATTCCCAAAGTTACTTCATTTACTATGATGTTATCACTGAAACAGGGGAAAAACCAGGAGTGCTCAATACGATCACTGCTAGTCGTAAATTAATGGATGGCTACAAAGGTAAATTGTTCTGGCTTGATCTATCCTTTATTGGCTGGCATATCTTAGCCATGCTAACTGCTGGAATTGGTTATTTATGGTTAAATCCTTATATTACAGCAACTAAAGCAGCTTTTTATGAACAATTGCCAAAAAACGTATAAAAATCAATGTCCAATGAAACGACCCTCAAAAGTTAGACCAAAAATCTAACTTTTGAGGGTCGTTTCACATGCTTCAGCCGCAGTCGCTTTTTTCATTTCGCTCACTTCTGCTCAGCTTTTAGAACTTCGCCAGTATACGCATCAACTTTGACTGTCACTTTTTTTATTTTTTCTTTAATAGTAATTGTCCAATACGATTTCCCTGATTGTCTTTCAAGGAACCACTTTACCGCTTTTCCTGTCCCATTCGTTTTTTCAGCTACATTTTCAGCTACTTTAGTAACTTCCGATAAACTTTTTAAGTTTTTGATATTGAACAGATCTGCGGATTGCTCGGTAGTGGCTTGTTCGTGTTTGTTTCGTCTGCGATATACTTTTTTTTTTGATGTTCGCTGTTTTAGTTGAAATTCTTACGCTGCATTCTTTAGTTGCATCTCTACCAGTAATTTCGTAATAGTAAGGACCAACAGTCTGACTAACTTTCACAGAAGTAATCGCTTGATTAGGATAACAAGTCTGATAAGTTTCAAGTGCTTCTTTTAATGATACATTGAATTTTTCCGGCTCCTCAATTTCATCCGCAGATGTGGACGAACTAGAAACATTGGCAACCTTGATTTCTTTCGTTTCATTCCCATAATTTTCATAAGGATAATTAAAAACAAACATCACCAACATCCCCAAACTAAAACTAGTTAATACCGTTAAACACCATACAAACAACTTCATCTTTTCCGCTCCTTCACAATCAATTGTTAGATTCTTGAAATGAACGATTAATCGTTCTTTTTTTAGGAGTTTGAGGCTGGATGAATTGAATCCTCCAGCCTCATTGAGAGAATATAAGAGATAAAGCAAATAATATATCCCTATGTCTTTATTCTACTTAAATCTTTCATCTTATTTTTTTTATTTTTTTACCATCTAGTCATGAACAAATAAAAAAAAAACATATTAGAAAAGCTCCCCCATGGCTTTTCTAATATGTTTCATCATTACTTTTGATGGAAAGGAACGATTTTAGAAGTCAGTGTCACTGATTTCTAAATTTACTGTTACATTTCCACGCAAAGCTTTTGAGTAAGGGCAAACTTGATCTGCTTCTTCAACAAAACGTATTGCTTCATCTTTCGGCATATCTTTGATAAAGACTGTCAAAAGAACTTCTATTGTAAAATCTGCCTCTCCATGATTCAGCAAGGCAACGTTTGCTTTTACTGAACTAGGTTGATTGATGTTTTTTCTAGATAAAACTAATTCTAAGGCACCGTTAAAACAGGCACTATAAGCTGCTGCAAAGAGCTCTTCGGGATTTGTTGCATCCGTGTTTTGGGTTCCAGGTGCTGCGACATCATACAAAAATTTTTTCTCTTGTGAATAAATTTTACCACTACGACCACCTGTATTAATAGTAGCTACCTCATAAATTTTGCTCATAAATTTCGCCCTCCAAAGTTGATTGTAAATATAGTAGTTGGCATCTAGGTAATTGGGTATCACATAAAAGGTTAGTGTATAGGAATGATTGGGTTGTTTACAAGAATAGTAAATTTTACCTGAAACCAAACTGCGTCTATTTACTTCTTTACTCTAAAGGATTATTCAACGTCATTTTTTCTTAAAAAAAATACGAATCTACTCTTTATTGAAATTATTAAAAATTTTGAGCAAGGAAACTACTCGTGTTCAATTTTCTTTTTTCCATTTCCCTAAACCACTCAAAATAGGGTTATAGCCAAACAAAGACGTTAGTAAAAAATAGATAGGGACGGCTATAGAAACTTGGATTAGATTAGTCAAAAAGGTAGGTGACATGCCATTTGTAATTATTCTTGTAACGAACCACATAATAATGGATGAACAAAAAATAACCAGTAAGTTTTTTTTCTTAAAGCTAAAATTTGTTTGATTCAAGAATGATTTTGTACGTACCACTGTTACAAAAATTTCTGCTAAAAGGTTTGAAAAAACCACTCCAAAAAAACCGATCCACGGTAACAAGATTAAATTAGATAAAATATTGATAACCGCACCAATTAATACAGATTTATTGTAGATTTTTACTTTGCCAATCGGTATCAAATATTGTCTAGAAATGGACATACCTAAGGGCATCACAACGATCAAAATAGAAAAAAGTGGAATAACTTTATTGATGAATAAGAATTCTTTCCCAAAAAACCAGGGAACTAATTTATCGTAAACCGTAAGCATCCCGAACATCGCTGGAACACTAAAATATAATTGTAAATGAATCGTCTTATCAATGATGTCCACCATCTTATTAATGTTTCCTTTGGCATATAACCCACTCATGTGCGGTAATAGCACCATATCAAGCGTTGTAATAACCGTGATAAATACCGTATTGATTGTTAATGAATTAGTGTAATAACCAACAGCTGTACTACCAATAAAAACACCCAATAAAGTCTTGTTTAGATTCGTATAAAGTAAAATAGCAACCTGTGGGATAAAAAATTCAAAAGATGATCGGATATGTCTAAAGCTATCTAAGAATGCTACCTTTTTAAAATTTATATGTTTATGAATAAATAGCCATGTCAATAGTTGAGATAATAAGGTTCCTACTGACTGTAGTAAAACATATAAAATCGTATCAGAAGAATCTTTAATCAAAAAGATAATTAAAATGAAAGTAACAAATTGAATTCCCAGATTGATCATGCTCGTTTTTCTGAAATCCTCGATTCCCATAAAAAACCACGAAATGTCAAACATAACAGCTATAATAGTGAGACTTTGTATATAGAAATAGATCTTATTACCTAAAAAAGTAGTAAATAACAAAAAAACTAAAAGTGTAATACATGTTAAAACTGCTTTTAATAAACAGATTTCCCAAAACGTTTTTGAAATATTTTCTTTACGATTATAAACTAATGCGATTTCTCGATTCCCATACATCGAGATCCCTAAACTAGCGACTAACACAAAATATTGAGTAATCGAATTGGTGTAATTAAAAATCCCTAATCCTCCAGGACCTAATGCTTTTGAAACAATTGGGACTGTAATGATTGGCATGATAATCTTTGTCAGTTGAAATAATGACTGATACCCAAAATTTTTAAGCACATGTTTCAATTCTATTAGTCCCTTCCAAATATATCTCGCGTATAGACTTTCATTTCTACATCTTTGAGTAACGGATCAAATCGATTGGCTAATATCACATCTGAATGCTTCTTGAACTCATCAATGTCCTTTATTACTTTAAATGTCGAAAAATGCTCCTTCTTCACTGTCGGTTCATAAATGACTACGTTAATGCCTTGATCTTTCAAAAGACGCATGATACTTAAAATAGATGAATATCTGAAATTATCAGAGCCCGCCTTCATTGTTAAACGATAAATCCCTACTATATCTGGATTTTTTTCCATGATACGATCTGCAATAAATGTTTTTCTTGTATCATTTGACTGAACGATGGCTTGGATCAGATCATTTGGCACGTGCTGGTAATTCGCTAGTAATTGTTTCGTATCCTTCGGTAAACAATATCCGCCATAACCAAAAGAAGGATTATTATAATAGTCCCCTATTCTTGGGTCCATTGAAACCCCCGAGATAATTTGAGCTGTATCTAATCCATTCATTTCAGCATAAGTATCAAGTTCATTGAAATAAGCAATCCTTAATGCTAAATAGGTATTAGAAAACAGTTTGATCGCTTCTGCTTCTGTTGAATCAGTTAAAATAACAGGAACATCTTTTATTCGAGTATTTTTTTTAAACATCGAAGCAATTTTTTGTCCTCTTTTCGTGTTTTCGCCTACAACGATACGAGAAGGATAGAGATTATCATACAATGCTTTTCCTTCCCGCAAAAATTCTGGTGAAAAAATAAAATCCTCTGATTGATATTTCTTTTTTAAATACTTAATATAACCTAAAGGAATCGTTGACTTAATGATAAATACAGCATCCGTACGTACTGCCTTTACCTTTTCGATTACTTCTTCTATGGAGGAAGTATCGAATAGGTTTTTTTCTTCATCATAATCGGTTGGAGTAGCAATCAAAATAAATTTTCCCCATGATGCTGCACTTTTGAAGTCTTGTGTAAAAGTTATTCCCAATTCTCTATTATTCAAAAATTCTTGGATCTCTTTATCTTCGATTGGGGAACAACCTTTTATTAGTTTCTCGATTTTTTTCTGATCGATATCATAAGCAACCACATCATTATTTTGGGCAAGCAACAATGCATTTGCTAGCCCTACATAGCCCATACCGAAAACAGATAGTCTCATTTCTTACACCTTACTTATTTTTTTATTTTTTGCTTGTTTTAAAATTTTTTGTATTTTTTTATTATCCCCCCATACAGCCTTAGAATCATATTTTCTATCGGGATAGGCACCATAATCCAAATGAATATTCAAGTGATTATCTGCAATGAATTGTTCGACACGTTCTTTTAATTTAACAGGATAACCTGAGCAAATATTAATGATTCCTGAGATTTCGTCTTGTTCAACAGCTGCTGCTACTTGAAAACAAAAATCATCATAGTCTAAAAAATCGTATTGGTTTTCCCCCATTGTAAAAGGAAAGTTTACCTCTTCTTCCTTGGCTTTCTCAATGATTTTTGAAAAAACCGAACTACCACCCGGTTGATTCGATACAATGTAATAAGCACGCAACCATTGAAATTTTTTATTGGTTTCTTTAGCCATAAACGAACTGAAATTTCTCAATGAATCTTTTGCAATGCCATAGTAACTCATTGGGTGTGTACTAGTGAATTCGTTAATGCAGCCTTCATAAAATCCAACTTCATGCATCGATCCCATCACTACGATTTTATCGATTCCTGATAAGAAAAATTTTTTTAAAAATAGTGCATGATCGGATAAGTTTCTAATATGACTTTCTGCATTATGGATAAATCCATCTTGCCATGCAAGATGGACTAATACGTTCGGTTCACCAAAATAATGATACGGATCAGAAATATCAAAAAGATTTTCTTGATAGATAGTGGCTTCTTTATTTATTCGATTCGTTCTGACATCTGTCGCAATAACTTCATTTCCATCATTGATCAGTTGGTCTACAATTCCAGTTCCTAAATAACCGTTTGCTCCAGTTACTAATATTTTCATCAATTCTCACTCCCAAAATTTACTATTTTTTCTATTATTTTTTCCCATGAGAAGAGGTCGAGTAACACCTGATCCCCAACAGGGATACGTTTTTTTCCCAAAAATTGAAGCATTTCGTTGATTGAGATCGGTGAATCATCATCCTTTACTTGATAAATATTTTGTTTTACTGCACTAAAAAATGGTGTTTCGCCTGATGTAATCACTGGAATTCCTTGATAAAGTGCTTCGGATACTTTGATAGCTGTCTCAATATTGGCACCTCGTAGATGTAACTTTAATGTACCGATAGCCATTGAAGCTTCACCATAAAGCTGTTCTAATTCTTGACGATCTTTATACCCATGAAATATAACGTATCCTTGTAATCGGTAAGATGCTACCAGTTGTTTTAACTCTTCAATTGCTGGTCCCCCACCAACAATGTCAAAGAAGACCTCTGGTGCTATCTCATCTTTTGTCCGATAATAATATTCAAGTCCTTCAATTAAACGATCCAGCCCATGATAAGGATAAAAATTTCCAACAGCAACTACCCGATGTGTAGGCTGTTCTTCATTTTTCTGATATAAATTGACTGGCAAATTATCCGGATCTACACCATTGTAAAAAGAAACCATCTTCGCCTTTTTTTTATTACTTGTCTTCGCCTCAATTACTGCAATCTTATTGCATTTTTTTTCATACAATCGATCACCTAAGTAATTCCATACTAGACTCAATCCACCCTTTAACTTATTGGGTGCTACATTCAATTGTTCTTTATAATAAGGATAAGTAGGAATTTCCATAATCGTTTGAATTGTTTTTTGCTGAGAGATACTTAACAGTTCACTCATTATTTTTGTATAATATTGATCCCGAAAATAGAAATGAGTCCATTCTCTCGACAACAATAATTTTTTTGTTGCTATTTGGATATCTTTTATTTTTTGACGGTGATTCGTTGCATCACTCTTTGTTAATAGACTGTCGTGAATCATCTGCTTGTCATAAAACTCACGTACTCTTATTTCTTGTTTTTTAAAATAAAGTAACCAACATTGCTTTTTATGATTGCTCATATACTTTGCTTGGGAACAGTTCTTTTTAAAAATACCTTTATTTTCTTCTGCAGAAATCCCACTCAAAAATAAGATGCTCATTGTATTTTGTCCTTTCTTATAGCCATTCATTCTGATAAAATAGCGGATTAAAAATCCTTTCAGGTATAGAGATCGAAAAATAAGAAACATAAAACCAAGCCAGAAGGTGAATAACTAACATCCCCCACAAAACGAGTTGATAATAGGTGACTTTTTTGTATTTATAACTAGCATTGATCACAGAAATATAAATCAAAGGCAATATACCTCTGGCTAAACGGTAAAATTCCACAGAATACCAAAGCAAAGGAATAAACATCAATAAAATCACCGAAGCATAAAACACATATTGTGAGAATAGTTTATTTTTTTGACTGATTGTACTTTTAGGAAATCCTAAATGTGCCCAGTATGCTAACCCCACATTCAGCAAGAAAAGAAAAATAACTTGTATCGAACCATTTGTTATTTTTTCAGTATATTGTTGGATTCTTCCGGAATTTGTTGAGAACTCTTCGATTAAATAATTCAAATAGGGAGGAGTTCCACTATAGATTACATAGATCAACTCCAGAAAAATTGCACCACCAACCATTAGTTGAATAAAAAACTTTTTGTTTTTTGAAGATAAAAATAAAAACGGTAGATAAAATAAACTGATCGTATGAAATAAGCTAGCGCTAATTATGCCAAAAAAATATTTTATTTTTTTATTTTCTACTAAATATGGAAATGAATAAATCACAAGAGATATCGCCACTAAATTCCTTAGTTGAATAGCATCAATAAAAAATAAAAATAACGTATAAATAATTATAAATAGATGAGTATTTACGCAATATTTTTTAACTGTCGCACCGATTAATAGGGTTGCAAATAAAAAGACCAACCCACGCATACCAAAGAGTCCTAAATTTAATTGTCGGCAAAACTGTGCAAAATAGTAAAAGCCGAATTCTGTCGCTTTATATTTGATACGTGCATCATCAAAATAAGTTGCTTTATAGTAGACCATGTCTGTATTTTCAGTACCACCTGCAAAAATCAATCCGAGGATCAAAACACTTAATAAGAGTAAATATTTATTGCGTTTATTTCTGAAAACTTCAATAAAATTAAGTATCAGTACAGCAAAATAAGCAACGATGATCATCCAGCAGACACCCTATTCAACATTTTTTTTATAAAACTGGTTCCATAAATCAACTGATTCAAGGTTCGATATCTCCGTTTTTCCATTAAACGACTCACCAGACATAAATAGTTTCTATAATACCGTGATGATTCTATGATTAAAGGTTTCTGTATTTTCTCTTTGGACAATAGTTGTTGGATATCTTGTAGCATCTTTTTTTGATTCGCTGTATTCATGCCGAATTGGGTATAGATATTCAACCCATGTCGTAAAAAATAAGTATAGCGATATTTTTGATAGTAGGGATAAACGCGTTCATTCCATTCAATTTCTCCAATTGTTTCTATAAATATTTGAAAATCTTTCACAGCTGAGGGATTATTTTTTAAAGAAGTACTCGTCAATTCACGTTGACTATATTGATAAACTACTTCGGGGACCAGCTGAATCGTTTGACATTTAGAAACATAGTTAAAATTGAATAAAGTATCTTCTTGCCCATAACGAAATCTTTCATCGAATTTCAAATCATACTCATCTATTATTTTTTTTCGGTACAAACAATTCCATAAATGGAGAAACGTCATTCGATGATCTAAATTAAACAAAGCATAAGCAATCTCTTTTTGATCCTTTAATTGCTTTTCTTCATAGGAGTAATCTATTTCAGACAAAAGCAGTTGTTTCTTATCAATCAACTGCATCGATTTGCCGCCTACGATCATATCTGCATCTCCGATTTTGTTAGACAAATAGACATAGATATTGGGATCAATTGCATCGTCTTGATCGATAAAACTAACAAATTCGCCTGTCGCATAAGCTAAACCTGTATTACGGGCTGCACAGATCCCCGCGTTTGTTTGATGAATCAATAATATACGTTCATCTTGTTGTGCAAATTTTTGGCAAATTTGATAACTATCATCTTGTGAACCATCATCAATCAAAATCAACTCGATGTTTTTGTAGGGCTGATTCAATAACGCTTGGAGTGTATTTTCTAAATACAAGCTTCCGTTATAGATTGGAACAATCACGCTAATTCTCTTCAATTTCCTTACTCCTTTCCACTGAAGATCCGATCGAGCCAAGTGGATAATTGATAGTTTTTGTAAAGTTGATCATTTAGTAAATGGTAGTCTGTCTCAATAAAACGTTGTGGAATAACTGGCTTTTTTCGGTCAACTACGCAAATATTATCAGGATGGTAAAAATCATAATTTTTCACTTCTGGATTTGTTGTAATCAGTTTTCTTCTCATTCCATGTGTCTCAATCGTACGCATCGTGAGACCTGATTGATTTGCTAGCTCTAGATCCAAAATAATTTTGCTCTCTTTAACCACTTCATTAACGATTGTTTGCGGAAGTGGTTGATAGATGAATTCTTCTTTTTTGGCTGTTGCGAGTGTCTTAGTTCCATATTTGTAATAATAAAAATGCCAGATAGAAGGAAGATATAGTTTGAAATAGTAGCTATATTGTTTTTTCTCACAAAGTTCTTTTACTTGATTGATAAATGAGTAACGCATGCTATGACCGAATCCCACAAAAGAAAAAAGATAGGTTGGCTCTTTTTTGTTTTTCTCATCGGAATTTATGTAGAATAATGGCAAAAAATTTAATTCTGCGTATTTCTTGCAGTCTTTCGCATCAAAACTATATAAATAATTAAAATAATCAAAGTATCTAGTCACTTGTGAAAATGTAGCAATTGAATCCCATAAATAGGCTAATTTAGGGATCGGTCCAACAATATCGGTCACCTCTTTGATGAACTTTTCAGGAAACAGTACTGGATTGATAACGAAAAAGTAATCATAATTTTCTTGTCCTATCGCTAATAAAATTTGCTTCAGATAACTCTCTCTTAAGGTATTGAACTTTGTAGAAAGTTTCATTTTGAGGTGTGAGTCCGAAGGGATCGCATTATAATACGTCACTTTTGCGCCTTTTCTTTCTAATTCTTCGATGATCAGCTGTGGATAATCGTAAAATTTCCATGCAATAAACAATATTTTTTTATCCTTTAAGCGTTTGTCCATACTATGCCTTCTCTCAATTTTCTCCGTTGTACTGTTTTGTAATCTCTCGAATCATTTGATTTAATGAATAATTTTTTTGATAGATCGCTATTATTTGTTGTTTGTCACAGCTATGCTCTGCATTTAGGATTGCTCGTGCAAATGAGTGAGGACTATCTGTATTTAATAAGCAACCACCTGTTTGTTCAATAATTTCTTCTACTCCTGTCACCTTTTTGCCAATAATCGGAACACCAGCGCGAATCGCTTCGATCAAAGAATAAGGCAACCCTTCATATCTCGAAGTGATCAAATAATGATCATACCCTGCAACGATTCGTTCACTATCCGTTCTTTCTCCTAATAAATGGACATTTCCCGTCAAATCGTGCTTGATTAAAAATGCTTTGACTTCTTTGAATAGTGGTCCATCCCCTGCCCAGACAAAATGATAATTAGGGTCTTGTTGAATGACTTCTTTTGCTACTTCCATAAATAAAAAAGGGTCTTTTTGAAAAGAAAGACGTGCGTTGTTACCAATAACAATATTCGATTCCTTCAACCCTAGAGATTCTTTGATCGTTTTTTTAGAAGGAAAGTCGATTGCAGGCAATCCATTGCGGATGACTATAAATTTGGATGGGTTATCAAGGTGTAATTTTATACCTGCCATTCGTTCTTCTTCAGATACATTAAACGTCTTCTTCGTTGCATACCTACTTAGCATCTTCTCTATCCAAATAAATAGTGTCTTCTTAGATTGCTTAAATTCCGAAGATAAGAAAGAATACGCATGTGGTGTATAAAAAACTTGCTCAATACGATTTCTTTTAGCAGCTATTCGCCCTAGCGCACCGGCTTTCGAACTATGACAATGCACAATATCCGGTTGAATTTCTTTCATTTGTTGTTTCAAGAAGCGGTAAGTAACATAATCATTTTTCACATCGACATTTCTAGTAAAGGTAGGACAGGGAATAAAGGTAGCTCGATCTTTTAACTGCATATATTGATCAGAAAAACAGTGATCCATTTTTTTTGTTCCATGAATAAAGTAAAGATCAAATTCTTCTTGGTCTAATTGTTCAATCAATTGAACGATATGTTTTCTTAAGCCGCCTTCCATTGATTCACTCAAGAGCAAAACTTTTTTTTTCATTTCCCTATCAACACGCTCCTTCAGGACGCAAAATAACAAAAAATGTACGATAGATGATTTTGAAATCAATATAAATACTTCGCTTTTCGATATATTCTAAATCTAGCATCACCATTTCAGAAAAACCGATATTGCTACGCCCGTTAATTTGCCATAAACCGGTACAACCTGGTTTGACCAATAGTCTTTGCTCATCATATTTCGTATATTGCGAAACCTCTCTTTGTAAAGATGGACGAGGACCAACTAAACTCATTTCACCTTTCAAAACATTCCATAGTTGTGGTAATTCATCTAAGCTTGTTTTACGAATGAATCGTCCAAATTTTGTTACACGTGGGTCATCTTTCATCTTGAACATCGCCCCTTCTACTTCATTCTTGCTCAGTAGCGTTGGGAGCTTTTTTTCTGCATCGACACACATCGAACGAAATTTATACATTTTGAATAACTGCTTATTTTTGCCTACTCGGTATTGGGAAAAAATGATTGGTTTTCCCGGCTCTTCCAGATATATCCTAAGAGCAATCCAAAGTAAGAGAGGTGATAAAACCACAAGGCCAATAAAGCTAAAAATAATATCAATGATTCTTTTAGAAAGTTCATATAATTTTTTGCGTTTCAGCTTCACACGATAAAATTGGACTCTCGAGCCAAAGCCCTCTTGAAATTTTTTCGTAACCTCGATATTTTCACTCATCCCATTGCCACCTTTCTTTATCGAATGGATCAAATCAACGAAAGAAACTAAATCGACGATGTTTCACTCTTTGATAAGTAAACGGCTCAATTTTGTTTTCGTATAGGATATCCATCGGCATTTTCTTTAATGATTTAACTTTTTCATTACCATAATCTTTTTGAATGATGTGATATGCTTCTTTTAAATAAAAATTCCTTTTTTCTAAACTATGGGCATCGGAAGCAATCATTTGAACCATATTTAATTGAATCATTGTTTTGGCAGTCTTTTGGATTTTTCGTCCAAACAAACCGACGATACTTGGTGCCGTTCCTTGAGCTAGCGCCCCCATATCTAAGAAAGGCAACAGTTTATTCGGATCATTAATGAATATCCTATTTCTTTCTGGGTGGACGATGATTGGTATATAGCCTTTAGCAATTAATTCAAAAAAGAGCTTTGTTGCATAAAGGGGAACGTCATTCGTCGGGAACTCTATTAGTAGAAACTGTTTTTGCTGCCCAAAACCAATAATTTCTCTTTTTTCTAAATCTTCTATCAACGTACCAGTAATACGATTTTCTTGACCTACGAGCAATTTCAGCTCAATATTGTTACGATCAAATTCAGTTTGTAATTTTGCTACTTCATTGGCTACATTCGTAGCGGGATTCAAAAATCGCCCATTCTTATGATGGGGGGTACACATCAAATGTGTGATTCCTTGTTCTCTGGCTTTCAACGCCATTTTGAGACTTTCATCGATGGTTTTCGGCCCATCGTCAACTCCTGGTAAAATATGACAATGTAAATCGATCATTTTTGAGCCCCACCTTTATTGATAACGACCTTTCTTTTTATCTCACTGATTACATACATTCCAATAGCCATAACCACAGCAAGTATCCCTGCATATATAAATGTTTGGACGAAAGACAATAAGTACCCCCGTACAAAGTAATAAACACTTTCCGTTAAAATACCGATCCGATCAATCACACCACTAAAATAGATCCATGTGGGTAATAATAGGAGTGTTCCGCCAGCGCCTAAAAACATCAAGGCGACAAATCGGAATTTTTGATGTGACCAATGAATGGTGTGGAGTAATAGCAGAAGTAGGCAAACCAAGATCACACCATTTCCAATAATCAATTGATTCAGCAACGGCTTAAATTGCTTCACTTTATTCACATAGTTAGCTAAAAATGGAATTTCTAACGATTTTTCGGTTGCTTCGATCGAAGAATCCACTAGCCTATTGATTACTTGTTCTTTGTCTTTCGTTACTTGTATGTTTTTTGTTTGAATATAGTGATTTAAATGTTGTTGGATTTTCTCTTTGATTTCTTCTTCTCCAGATAAATCGTATGTTTTCCTCATATAAAGGCTAGTTACATACTTTTTGACATTAGTTTGGACAAATGATAACGAGACAATCTCTTTTAACTGATTCGCCGGGACATTGCTACCTCTTCCAATATCTTGAATTTTCTCGTTAATTTCTTGTTGAACTAATTTTGTATATCGAGAATTTTCCATTTGCTTGCTCATGAAATTAGGATTTGCTAAGGTTACTCTGATACAAAGCAAAGACAAAAAGCAAAGACATGCAACCGAGCAAATATAGGTCAAAAATAAGCGTGCTGTTTTCTTTCTTAAACCTTTCTTCATGCCGACTATCCTTTGTTTATTTATTTTCATTGATCATCGGTCCTGCATGTAATTTTGCAGTTACAAATAATCGTTGATCCGTTAAGCCAATGCTGTCGATCGGATAACAGGTATATAGTATTAATTTGGCATTATTTCTTTGACGAATCTCCTGCTTTATCTGAGTATCATGTTTATTGGCTACTCTTACTTCTTCTACCTCATATTGATAGCTACCGTAATTCGTTTGGATTGTTATAATCTCTTGCGCTTTGATGTTAATTAACTTGCCAAATGAATCACTATTATGCCCAGCAATCAATGTAGTTCCTATTTCTCCTGGAAAAGTGGAACCCATATATTGTCCCGCGCCTTTTCTTAAAATAGTTGCTGAATCGCCAAAATATAATGGTGTTTTTAATTGGATCGAAGGGACAGATATCTCTCCATACAATTGACCATAATGAGGAAATTGAATTTTACTAGAAGAAATCTCGCTTTCTCCATTCGTAGAAAGTTGTTTGATAGCTTCTTTATGATTGTTCTCTTTAAATGTGGGTGCCTCTGCAAGTAACAATGTCTGGATAGAGGAGGTGACAAAGTGAATGACTGGTTTGCCAATCACATAAATCAAAGAATAATTGATGACCAAAAAAAGAAACGCCAACAGACATCCGTTAACTATTCGATTTAGCCCTCCCTTGATTCCTCTCTTACTCACTTCTACGTGCCACCCAATATGCGCCTCCAGCCAACATCAATACAGCACCTAAAGCCACATAGCTCGTGGTATAATCTGCACCGGTTTGTTTGATTTCATCTTCTGTAGAATAAATAGGAGTACCTGAAGGATCGACAACCGAAACGCCATCTCGATAAAAAGTCACTCTCAGATTTAAAATTTCTCCAATTTTTAAGACAATCGTTTTTAATTGCTCAATCACTGGACGTGGTAAAGCTTTGATCAGATTTTTTAGTGAATGGATCGAACGAACATCGACATTTTGTGAATTATCTAAGATCAATTGACGTGCTTCTCTTAAGTAATTTGCTACCTTTAACGCATTTTCATCTGACACCTGATGGACCTTCAGATAATTTTCTGCTTTTGTGATATCTGTAATATCAAAATCATATTTTTTCCCTTTCACCGTTACACCGGTATAAAGCTCATTTAAAATATCTCTTTCTGCGTTGGTGATTGCCCCTTGTGTTTCAGCATGAACTGCTGTCGGCAACAATAAACAGATAACTGACACCAATGTAAACAATATCCCTTTAAAATTTTTCATGATCTCTCCGCCTTTCATTAATAAATCCTGTAAATTTAGGATTAACTATGTCTTTTATTCTACTGAGAACCCTCACTTGATTTTTTTTGTTTTTTTAGCCTTCAAACGAATTACTTAAAAAAATAAAAAATGATTTGTATACATAAAAAGAGTTTGAGACAAAAAATTTTTGTCTCAAACTCTTTCATAATTATAAAAGGAAATAAATGAGAGACCTCAGTGTCAGCCTCTTACGACAAATGATTTTTTTCAAAACTTAGGGTCTTCTTTGAAAAAGTTCTTTTGTTTTGTCATTCGTGTACTTTGATGCTTTTCTCTTTAGCAAAGAGTTTCATTTGGAACATGATAGCAGGTCACGATCCATAGTAGTAATAGCCTTGATTTTCATCCTCTTTAGAAGCATTGTAAACTACTCCTAAAATATTGGCATTTACTAATTCCAGTAGATGTTTAGCTATTCGAAAATTCGCTTTTTTTGTTAACTTTTCACTGACTACCATAATCGTTCCATCCACTTTTGAAGACAGTATTTGTGCATCTGTCACGGCAGTCAAGGGAGGGGTATCGAATATGATCATGTCATAGGTTGCTTCCAACTCCTCAATCACTTCTTCTAAGCGAGAAGAACCTAACAATTCAGCCGGATTAGGAGGTTTCGGTCCACTTGTCATAACAGAAAGATTTTTTTCAAAACTTTCTTGTATACATTCTTTAGCCTTGATGTTTGTACCTAATAATGTGCTAAGACCTACATGTTTCTCTAAAGAAAAAATTTTGTCTAGGGTTGGCTTCCGCATATCTGCATCTATGATCAATACTTTTTGCCCTAGATTTGCGTAAACCACTGCTAAATTAGCTGCTGTAGTTGATTTACCTTCACCTACACCTGGCGAAGTAACCACTAATGTTTGCACTTTTTTACCATAAGGAAAACTATATTGGATATTGGTCCGAATCGTTCGATAGCGTTCTGTAATCGGTGAAGTTTTATCCATGATTGTAATTAAATTTTTTCTGACTGTGGCATTTCTTCCTCTTCTTGTCTTTCTCATTGATTACACCCTTACTTCTTTTTTCGATTTTTTTTCTCATTGTCATCCATATAAGGGATACTTCCCAGTACCACCATATTAAATTCATTTTGAATCGTCTCACTATCACTGATTGTTCGATCCATGAATTCTAATATCATAATGATCATCAAACCAATAAATAAACCAATAAGCAATCCTTTGGCCAAAACTATTTTTTTATGTGGCTCTGTTGGTGTTGCACTAAGCGTAGCTTTTGAAATAATCGAAATGCGATCTACATTGAGTAATTTTTTTGCATTCTTCTGAAATTTTTCGGCTGTAACGTTAGCAATGTATTGGGCAAGTTTTGGATCAGGATCCGTTGCGACAATCGAAAACATTTGAGAATTTTCCTTTTGTTTGATACTTATAAGGTTTCGTAATTGCTCAATTGTTAAATGGACACCAAAATTTTTCGCTAAGTCTTGAGACACCTCATCCATTATCAAGTCTCCAGTAATAATGTCTTTATAGGTGGTAATCATTTGCAAGTTGCTGTTGACATCATTAATGTCTGCCGTTTCGTTTTTAGGTAAAGTAACGATTAATTGGGCTTGTGATTCATACTTTGGGACTAAGACAAATGCAATCAAAAGCATGGACATAATTAAACCTAATAAAGCAGAAATCACAATCGCAAATTTTCTTTTTTTTATGATACGCCAAAATTTCTCTATGTTTACTGTTTGCTCCATCCTTATCTCTGATTCTCCTAAATAAAATTATTTATAAACTATTTTTGCTCATTAATTGACGATGTTCACTTTGAAAGAAAATAATACTTTTTTTATCTTTCTTAGTTGCTATCAATTATCTAAGGGATACTACAGTCAACTATTGACTTAATCAATCTTACTGAAATTAGTTTTTTCATTATCCGTTACATATTTGATGACTGTATATTGCTTGAATGAATCTGGTTTTTCAAATGAAATCACTAGATCAAAATCAGACTCTTTACCTTCATAACTATATTTCCCATAAATTTCTTTGACATTTTTATATTCTTGGCCTTTTCCTTTAACTGTCTTTAAATCAGCTGTTGATAATGTTTCTTTAATAAACTTCAATTTTTTTGGGTCCAATTTATTATTTTGGGTAATCGTTTTTTCAGCAATTTTTGTTAATTGCTTTACTTCTATATCTTGCTTATCGGCCCATGTCATTTCACTACTTGTCTGCGTTGGTTGACTGGAAGAAGCTGTACTATCAGTGCTAGTTGTATTAGTAGTTTTAGTTGATTTACCTGCCGAGCAGCCTGCCAATGCGAAGACAACCATACTTGCTAAAATTATTTTTTTCATTTGTTCATCTCTCCTTAAAATCATTTATCTCATTCTTCCTAAATTAGTACAAAAAAATTTAGTTGCTATATTAGTATAGTATTTTCGTTCATAATACTTTCCTAATTTTTTTATAGAACCCCACAAAAAAATTAATAATAAAAAAAATCCCTTTTAAAATTGCTTATAGAATAACTATAGTTACCTTTATTTATATTGGTTCCCCCAAAATTTAACGAACAAAAAATGGATGTTTTGCGTTATAAAGTGATATTTACCAAGCGAAGGAAACTTCAAATGGAAGAGAATCAAATCTGTTTAGGAGAATTTAAAATGATTGAAGATTATATAGAAAAAGACATTATTAGAAAAGTAAAGTTAGTTGAATTTTTATTTGAATTAAAAGAACTGAACGTAAGCGAAACTGCAGAAAGATTGGGTGTGACATTCAACACAATCAAAGCGGATTTCCAAAAATTAGTCATTCGACTCGAAGATGATATCGACTATTATAAAATGACTAGTAGTCATCTACTGATATTTTTCAAACCATCTATTAGGCGCTATGATCTCATCAAACAAATTTACCAAGATTCTAATTTTTTAAGAGTTTGTTCCCGATATATCATGGGAGAAAATGATTATTTAACACTTGTGGATGAAGAGTTTTTATCTGTGACAAAAGTATTCAAAATAAAAAAAGATGTAGAGAACTATTTTGCAGAAGCACTCACCCCACTTACGAAGGAACCCGAAGAATCGCATGAGTTACAGTATCGCTTTTTGATCCTTTCAGTTTGGATGCGGTGTGACTATTTAGATACACAAATTGATCCCATAACAATGGAAAAAGCTGAAAAATATGCAGACAAACTACTTCATATCCTGTCTAATCGTTTAAATAAAACTCAATATACTTTCTTCAAATCCGCCATCTATCTTTCATTGGAACGGCGAAAAAGCAATCCAATTGTCTTTCCAAACGACACTATGAACATTTTTAAAGATGGTATCATTTTCAATATGTTTAGAGAGATTTTCATACAAATCGAGGAACCTTTAACAGATGAAGAGATAGCCTATCTAGCCCTTATTTACCGTACACTTCCTTACAATTCACCAAATTATTTCATGATCGAGATCGATTATCATTATGTAAGAAATCGCTTGATCACCAAGTTTAAAGAAATCGATTTATTGATCGAAATGTTTGAAAAAGAATTTGGTGTGAATTTATTTGGCAATATTTTGTTTGAAGTCCCCCTCTTTAACCTGCTATACACGTGTGCTTTGAACGTTGGTAATTTCTTAGTTACCAAACATATTTTCTTAAGTGCAGAGCAACTAGATTTATTAAATAAAGTCAAGTTTATTTTAAATAAATGGATTGAAGAACTTGATACTCCTATTCATCATATTCCTTATTTTCATCTGCAAGAATTTTGTCAGTTGACCTTTTTCATCTTGACCCATGGGAACCAATCAAAAATAGGTGTGGTCATCGTAGCAGAAAGTGAAACTTCGCATATCGTATTTCGGAATTCATTAGAAAAGAAAATGTCTACAAGTGATTTATTGATTGACACTACCCTTTATTATTCCATGGACGATGTGCCTAAATATATCAAAAAAACCGGTCATCTAATTATTTGTGAGCGAACGCTTTTGAATAAGGAAACCTTTAACACCGAGAATATTTTCCCAATCTCATTGAATTCCATCTCTAAGGATATCAATAAGATTGCGACACGTATCATGAACTTTGATTGATCTTCACTTGATACTGAAAAGAATTAGCAAGCAAGATCCAATTTGCTTGCTAATTCTTTTTTCTTTTCTATCACTAATAAAAAAGCTAGTTCAGTACCAATGATTTCACTCTGTTTGTTCGAATAAGCAATATTTCTTTTTTCCACTCAGTAAACTAGTTTGAACAAACTAAGAGCAAGGATGGGACAAAGATTATTTCTCTTCAAATCGCTACTATATAATCTTTATAATCTTTTGCTAATTCTTCTTCTGGCTCTTCGATGATATATCCTTGTTCCTTCAGCACTTTCTTAGTAACAACATAGTGTTTGACACCTGCTTCTACAATAACGACATTCGTTAAAATATTACTAATCTTCCCTGTAGCTAATTCCCCAGAGACAGCACAGGCCGAAACAGTGATTCCACGTTCTAATTTCATGATCATTTCTCCTAACTTCCTAAAATTACTTACTGTTATCATTATAAAAATTTACTTCTGCTCATTTTACAATTATTTTGGTAAAAATTTCTTCTAAGTTACTAAAAATGAAAAACATTCGTTCAAAGACCTTAAAGAATACTTTTTGCAATGAACTAGCAGAAAAAGAGAGCCGCTTTCCTCTTTTCTTAATTTATATTTTAGCAAAACATACAGATAACATTTTTTTATCTATTTCACCTCAGCCTATTTTTTTATCAATAAAATTAACTATCCATTCTTTTTCATTTTTAAACATACTGCTATATTCATACTAAAAACTTAAATGAATCTAGTTGAAAGATAGGATAGAAATAATACATTTCTTTAGCTTCCTTCGGTCAATGACTCTATTTAGTTGCACAAAGTATTAATTTTAACTATTTCTTCCTTTTTTTTAGAACAGCCTCAATAATTGAAAAAAAATCAAAGTCAGTTGGAATTTTTTACTTTTATATCAAAAAGACGAACTTTAACAAAAAAACGCTCAAAGCGTTCTCTATGCTTTGAGCGTCTTTCATACCTTTTATTTAACAGGTACATTTACAGAAACAAGTTGTTTTCCATCGAAACTTAGACTTTCAATTGTAAAACTATTTGCTGAAGCTGGAATTTTATTACCAATATAAACTTCAAATTGGTTGCCTTCTTTTAATTTAAAGCCTGGTTTGTATTCCTTATTATCAACAGTTAATTTGATAGAACGGATATCTCCTTTGTAAGTCCCTGTTAGATACTCTGAATTACGTGTATATTCATTTGGAACTAATTCTGGTTGGGAAACTGAAACTTCTTGACTTACTAAGACATTTCCAGATTTATCTAGACCTTCTAATTTTATAGATTTTGAATCAGCCGTGATTTTATTACCAATATAAACTTCAAATTGGTTTTCACCAGTGATTTTAAAACCAGGATTGCTTTCTTGTCCATCTACTACTAATTTGAATTTCTTAATGCCGTCACCGTTGAATGTACCTCTCATATATTCATCGCCACGGACATATTCATTGATACTTAAAGTTGGGGATTGCACAGTGATTTCTTTTGAAGTCAATTGTTGTCCTGATTTATCTAATCCAATCAGCGTAAATGTCGTTATTCCTACTGGTACTTTGTTACCAATATATACTTCAAATTTATTACCTTCAGTGATTTTAAATCCTGGGTAATTTTCTTGTCCATTAACTACTAATTTGAATTTTTTAATTGCTTGACCTGTGAACGTCCCTGTTACATACTCATTGCCAGCTAGGTATTCATTTGGTTGTAACTCAGGATTTTGTACATTCACATCTTGAGAAACAATTTCTTGACCTGTTTTATCTATTCCCACTACTTTAATAGAATTAACATTTGCTGGTACTTTATTACCAACGTAAATCTCAAATTTACCGTCAGTTAATTTGAATCCTGGGAAGCTTTCTTGTCCATTAATAATCAATTTGAATTTTTTAACGCCTTCCCCTGCAACAGTACCTGTTAAGTATTCATTACCACGAATGTACTCATTAATTGTCAATTGCGGTGCTTCTACTGTTACATTTTGTTCGACAATTGTTTTACCGGCTTTATCTAATGCTTCAAGCTTAATAACTTTTGAACTTCCAGTAATTTTACTTCCGATATAAACTTCAAATTTACCATTTTCTAATTTAAAGCCTGGTTCATATACTTTACCATCAACAGTTAGTCGGAATTTATTAATGCTGTTGCCTTGGTAAGAGCCTGTCATGTATTCACTACCTAAAACAAATTTATCGACAGACAATGATGGTGCTTGAACTTGTACTGTTTGAGAAGCAACTTGTGTGCCTGCTGGGTTAAATGCTTTTAATGTAAACTCAGTTGTTCCTTCTGGGACACGATTTCCTACATATACTTCAAGTTTTCCATTTTTTAATTTAAAACCAGGTTCATAGGTTTGTCCATTGACAATCAATTGGAATTTTTTGATGTTCCCAGTAATTGTACCCGTTACATATTGATCTCCTAATGTATATGGATTAAGTGTTAATGTTTGTTTCGATTTTTCTTCAAGTGCTTCTTGTGCTTTTTGGATTTTGGCTAATAATTCTGTTTTTGTTTCGCTTGCTTTTAAAGCATCCACTTTTGCTTTGGCTGCATTGATTTGCTCTTGCGTATTTTCTGGTTTTGGTGTATCTCCATTGAATAACGCATTTACTGCTTCTGTGGCTGCTTGTACTTTCGCAGCTTCTTCAGTTGCTTCATCCAATGCTTGTTGTGCAGCAGTGATTTTTGCTAGTAAAGCTGTTTTTACTGTCTCATTTGTTAATGCATCTACTTTTGCTTTGGCTGCGTTAATTTGTTCTTGTGTATTTTCTGGTTTTGGTGTATCACCATTAAATAACGCATTTACTGCTTCTGTGGCTGCATTTTCTTTTTCTACTTCTGCATTTAAAGCATTTTGAGCTGTCGTAATTTTTGCTAATAAAGCTGTTTTTGCATCACTATTTGCTAATGCATCCACTTTAGCTTTAGCTGCATCAATTTGTTCTTGTGTATTTTCTGGTTTTGGTGTATCTCCATTGAATAACGCATTTACTGCTTCTGTGGCTGCTTGTACTTGTATTTCGTCTAAAGCATTCTGAGCTTTTGCAACCTTTGCAAGCAAGTCTTCTTTTGCTTGACTATATGGCAGAGCATTTACTAATGCTTTGGCAGCGTTAACCTGTTCACTTGTATTATTAGGTTTAGGTACTTGATTATCATTGAATAAGTTATTCACTGCTACCGTAGCTTTATTTATTTGATCTACTTCAGCGGATGCTTTATCTAGAAACGGTGTAAGGAAATTAGCCCAGTATGCTGAGATATAGCTACTACTAATATCTCTTGGAATATAATTATTCATTTCTTGACGAACATTATCAATTCTACTTTGAGTAACACCTGGAGCTAAGACACCACTCGTTGAATAAATTGAGTCAAGCAATGTACTGATTCTGTTTCTACTTGTGATTGCACTTTGTGGGACATCGGTGAATTTACGATAGTTACTTGTATTCCAACGAGCAATATCTCCCTTACCAGTAGCCACATTAATAGAAAAATTAGTTGATGTTCCTTCAGCTTGGAATGTCACTTGAACATTTATTGTATTTGAATATTGCGAAGTAGAAAACTTCACATTTTTCCCTTGAACATTAACCTTTATGTCATTCGCTGTTAATGTGGAACTAGGTTGTTTGAAGATTGAAAAAGTAATTTGAAAAGTAGCTCCTCGCACAGTATTTGGTAGTGTCCCAGAATAATTATTCGTCGGTGTTGATGGTAATACTTCTCCAATATTCCAATCAAAATTGGAAGGATTCACTGTTTTTCTTTCTGTAGCTGTTAGATTTTGTTTTTGAGTCAACGTGTTCTCGTTTGAAATAGCCTCCGAATTTTTTGTATTTTTTTCAGCAGTAGTTGCTGTTTGATTTTTTTCTGCTGCATAAACCAATGAGGTTCCTGCACTAGCTGCACTTGAAACAAGCACTAAGCCTGCAGCTGACGCAGCAAGTAGTTGTTTTCTAAGTTTTTTGCTTTTTGATAGATTTTTCTTTCCCATTTTACATTAAAACCTCCTATTAAATTGTCAATAAATTTTTATTGATAGACAAATTATAGGCGACCTCCAAAAAAAAATTTTTCACGTTTTTTCAATTTCAAGAATACTTATGTTAAAAAATAAAAATCTCCAATCGAATAAACGTCTATCCTTTTTCCAATAAAAAATGATTGCTCTCCTAAAGTTATCCACATCAAATATTGTTATATCAATGTCTTAACCTATTTCTAGCAAAATAAATTTCTTCTATCTTTTTTGAAATATAAAAAAAAATTATCTGAGCCACTAATAATATGCTTAGGTCCTAAACAGAAATCTTTATTTGGATAGGAGAAAGGATGAAATACAATGAAAAAGAAAATAATTGTTACTTCAGCTACTGGTATCATGCTATTTTCAAATTTACTTTTACCAAGTGCCCAAGTACTAGCTACCCAAGAAAATCTCTCATCAACTAATACTCAAGTTATTCCTAAAGCCTCAACGCAAAGTTTTACATTAAAAGGCTACGATAATACAACTTTTGCTCAAATCAGTGTTGCTAACAGTAACCTTCACTTGCAAACCTTCGCTGTTCAACCACATTGGGGCTTCTATGGAGATACTTACGCAAGTTTACAAATTAAGCGTGGAACACAAGACGTCTACAAAAAAAGCTTTGTCGGCAACCAAAAATTGACAGCTGAACAAAAAGATATTCCTTTGCAGGATGGAGATATCGTAACAATCACTCATCGTGAAGCGAATGATACTCGTTTTGCTGTCAATGACCCATCATTAAAAGGTAATACTTCTGGCGATTACACTTATGTCGTTAAAAATGGCAAATTAAGCAATATTACTTTACAACTAGCAGAAGCGACAAAAGCAGTCAATGATTTATTCAATGGCGACACACCTAAACTGGGCATCACCCAAGAACAAGCAGATGCAGCAGCGGCTAAACTTAACGCACTACCAAATTACCTGCCCCAACTTGGTCAATTATGGAATAAGCTAGAAAAAGCTTACAATGCTATCAGTGTCCATGCTGAGACACAAGGTTTCACCCTAAAAGGTTACTATGATCGAACATTTGCTCAAATTAGTGTAGTGAATAGTACTCTTCACTTACAAACAATGGCCGTTGAACCACACTCAAGATTTTATAGTGATATTTACGCAAGTTTACAAGTTAAACGTAGAACACAAGTGGTTTATCAAAAGGACTTTGTCGGCAATCAAAAATTGACAGCTGAACAAAAAGATATTCCTTTGCAGGATGGAGATATCGTAACGATCACTCATCGTGAAGCGAATGATACTCGTTTTGTTGCTACAGATCCTTCTTTAAAGGGCAATACTGCAGGCAATTATACCTATTTTGTTAAAAATGGCAAATTAGAAAACATCACTTTGCAACTGGCAGAAGCAACGAAAGCTGTCAACGAGTTGTTCAATGGCGACACACCTAAACTGGGCATTACCCAAGAGCAAGCAGATGCAGCAGCAGCTAAACTTAATGCACTACCGGATTATCTAACTCAACGCGATCAGTTATGGAATAAGCTGGAAAAGGCCTACAATGCCATCAGTGTTCAAGCTGAAACACAAGGATTTACCTTAAAAGGTTATGATAATACAACCTTTGCTCAAATCAGTGTTGCTAGAAGTAACCTCCACTTACAAACCCTCGCTGTCCAACCACATTGGGGCTTCTATGGAGATACTTACGCAAGTTTACAAATTAAACGTGGGACACAAGTGGTTTATCAAAAAAACTTTGTCGGCAACCAAAAATTGACAGCCGAACAAAAAGATATTCCTTTACAAAATGGGGATATCGTAACGATCACACATCGTGAAGCGAATGATACTCGTTTTGTTGCTACAGATCCTTCTTTAAAGGGCAATACTGCCGGCAATTACACCTATCTTGTTAAAAATGGCAAATTAGAAAACCTCACTTCGCAACTGGCAGAAGCGACGAAAGCCGTCAATGATTTATTCGATGGCGAAACACCTAAAGCTGAAAATACACAAGAACAATTAAACACAGCTTTAGAAAAAATCAATGCTTTACCTAACGGATTAGCTGAACGAACAGCTTTACAAAAAAAATATGACCAAGCTTATCTTGCATTAAAAACCTATAAAAAAACGATGTTCACCACAGCATATCCAGGAAATACTGCTGCTGCAGGAATTTTAATGGGGAAAGATCATGATCGTCAAGATTTAGGTATCCAATTAACAAAAGGTGCAAAAATTACCATTAGACAAACGAATCCAAAATTCACTTCAAAAATGACGTTGCGTTTATTAACCAATAATTCAAGTACTGAATCTGCTATTGATTTCACAACAAACAATGTCACACTAACTGCTAAAGCTTTAGCAGTACCATTTGTTTATACGCCATATAATCAAGAAAATGGGGAAAAACCACAATTAGAATTTACTGTAGAAGGACAAAAAATCCTATTACCAGTCTTTAGTAAAAATGGGGATATCGAAGCATTTAAAGATACTTGGAATCAAACAAAAGGTTATGGATTGATCAAAGGAAAGAGATTTCAAACTTTCTTACCTGAACAAAATCGCAATCAAGCTTTAAAAGTGGACCTCAACCGTCTAATTGATAAATATGATAATGATATTATCGGATCCTATAATGAATTATTAGGTTTATCTGACAATGACCCAAATCCATTGAACCGTTCTTCAGAACGTAGATATTTCTATAAAGCAGATGCTTCAGGTGCGGGTGCTCTTTATTATGGTGGCCTTTGGGCAGCACAAACTAGTACGTCTGGCGACGCTTGGTTAGGCGATGGTTGGGGAGTGCTTCATGAAACTGGTCACGGCTATCAAGGAAGCTTTATGAACAAAGGAATGGATGTCGGTGAAGTTTGGAATAATCTATATGGTGTAATTTATAATTACAAACACATGGGTAAAACTGCTGCCGATAAAAATTCTTGGCTTTATGATTATGGACACAAACAATCCATTGAAAATGCATTAAAGAATACAATCAATAGTGCTGATCCAAAATTCAATAGTCAAGATTTACGTAAAAAATTAGTCATTCTTTCAAACATCGTTGATAAAGCAGGAAATGAAGGCTTTACAAATTTCTATACAAACTACCGAAAATTTGCTAGTCAGTCAGGATTCAATGCCAATAACTATCCATTACCAGATTTGATCACAACTGAAATGGGTGCACCGAAGAAAGTGGACTTTTCTGCTGTCTTAAACGCTTGGGGCTTATCAGTATCAGAAAAAGCGAAAAAAGCAGCCGCAGATAATGGCTACCAACAAGTGGCTCATTTGGCACAAGTGGTTCCTGATAATCGATTAGATGCAGCGATTCAACAATTGACACAAAATAATCGTCTAAGTTCCGTTTTATCTTTAGTTACAAATGAAGAATTAAAACCATTGAATCTAACAAGCAACGTTACATTGAAGTTTAAAGATGGCAACTTGTTCGAAGGTATGAAATTGCGTATTTTAGATGGAAACAAACTTTATAAAGAAATTACTTTAGGTAGCGATCCAGTTACGATCAACAACATGCCAAATGGTGTATACTCTCTTGAATTGGGAACAGACACTGGTTATATCCAAAAACCATATCTTTTTGTGAAAGACAATGGTACAGTAACTATTTCATTAAATAACTATCTCAAAGAAGCCACAGAAGCTGTTGACCACTTATTCCAAGACAATGATCATTCGAAAATCAAGACAAATCTGATGCAAAAAGATATTGATCAAGCCAAGAAAAAAGTAACGGCTTTACCAAACAGTAGCCAAAAAGATAACTTATTGACACGATTAAATAATGCTTTTGATCAATTGCAAGAGTTTACTTTCAAAGGATTAGGAAACTTCCATTTTGCTTCCTTTGACGTAGCAAATGGCGTAGCAACCGTACGTACAATAGCTGGTACTCCGCATAGTTACTTCAATGATCGCTATGCAAGTATCACTATTTCACGTAATAATGAAACGCTCTATCAAAAAGAATACATTGGAGATCGTCATTATGATGCTAAAACGGATACGATCAATTTGAAGGAGGGCGACACAGTTACTGTGACACACCGAGAAGCAAATGCAACTCGTTTAGCCATCAATCATGAGAACTTGAAACACAATACAAGAGGAACATACCATTACGATGTACGTAACGGACAATTAGTTCTAAGAAAGTAAAAAATGTTATTAAAAATTCTATACTAACTATTTAACTGAAGCTGGAGCAACGATTGCGGCTCTTTGTCAATCATGAAGAGACTGGGACAAAACTTGTCTCAGTCTCTTCTAGTATTTCTAAATACGAATAAACGGTGAGATAAAACTAGTATCTTCGGAAAATTTGAGGAGCACCAAGCAGGTAACAATCAACATCAAAAACTAGTGTTTGTATTTCTTGTCAATTTTCGGAAATTCTTTCTTATTTCTTGATACTGAACAATTTTGTCTCAACCTCAAATTATAGAGTCACTATTGCCCCAGCCACTTTATTAAGGATGATTATTTTATGAAACGATCACGCAATCAAAAAATTGATCACTTGAGAGCATTAGCAATTTTGTGTATCATTCTTGCTCATACAGGATTACAAGGAATCCTGTTCAATTTGCGTTGTTTTGATGTGCCATTAATGGCCTTTTGTTTAGCTATTTCTTATTACTATAGCAGCAAGAATCTCTCCTATATTTCCTATGTCAAAAAAAGATTCACTCGTTTAATGGTTCCAACTTATATATTTCTGGCGTTATTATTTACATCACTTTTTTTCATTGCTCAGATTACCGATACTCCTTATCAATTTAATATTTTTTATATTTTGCACGCTTTTTTCATGGATACAGGTTATGGTTATGCTTGGATTATGCGAACGTTTTTTCTTGTATCTTTACTCATGCCCTTCCTGTATAAATTGAGCAAAAAATATCAGCACTTTGTGGAAATACTTGGTATTTTCACTTTATTATTAATCCTCCAAATCTTTTTAGTTTATTTGATTCCTTATGTTCCAAGCTCATGGCAAATCCTTTATACTCAACTCGTTCCTTTAGCTTTTGGCTATTGTCCGATTGCTTTACTAGGATTACTTGTTTTTCAATTAGACCGAAAAAAACTATTACACTTATCAATTGTTATCTTATGTTACTTAAGCATTAGTTTCTATCTCTACGGACTCCATGGATTAACTTACTTTAAATACCCACCACAGTTGCCTTTTATTTTATATGGCTGTTTCTGTGGCTGTTTCTTATGGTATATGTTAGCTAAATATGAAGGGAATTTCTTCGCCCCTATCAGTAATTATCTTTCTCTTCATTCACAAGAACTTTATTTTATTCATATTTTCTATATTTATATTTATGAGTTTTATTTACCAAAGGAAGGAAGTCTGTTAAACAATTGGTTCTTTAATTTTATCTATTTACTTTCTATGTCATTACTTACGTTGTTTTTGATCAATCAAGGCAAAAAGAAAGTAAAACAAATTAAGAACAAAACACGCCAAGTAGAATGTGACGAGTAACCGCAGAAGCAGGAAAGAGAAATCTCTCGCATCAACTTTCCCTACTGAAAGTCAGCTGTTTAAACGTCTTTTAGCCATTTTTTACATGCGAAAGAGCTTGGGCTGTTCGTTTTTGTCCCAAGCTCTTTTGATTTATTCTTCTTCTGCTTCAGGCAATTGATGAAATTTGATCAACTCATTCACAGCCACAGGTACGACTGATAAAAAGCCTACTAACAACCAATGGTTTAAGCTAATATGCACTAAGCCAAATAGTTCTTGGGTAAACGGTAATAGGGCAATGACCGTAGTGATGACTAATGAAAGTACTGCCATTTCCAATAATGATTTATTCGTTGCTAAGTTCACTTTGAAAATTGACTGACTGCTACGCACATTGAATACATGGAGGATTGACGAGTATGCTAACACTAAAAAGGCAACTGTCTGTCCAACTTCTTGTCCTGCATCGACCCAAGGGCTAATAGTATCGACATAGCTTCCCAAATAATAACCAAACAAAGTCACGATCGTAAATATAGTCGCATTGATCGCAATTTTTTGTAGTAATCCTCGAGCAAAAATCCCTTCATTCTTAGGAATCGGTGCTTCGTCCATGATCCCTTTTTCTGCTGGTTCACGCCCCAAAGCAAATCCAGGCAACCCATCAGCAACCACGTTGACAAACAACAATTGAACTGCTGTAAACGGTGCTCCCCAGCCCACTAGCATCGCAATCAACACAATAAAAATTTCTGAGACATTACAACTCAACAAAAAGTTGATTGCTTTACGAATGTTTTGATAGACGGAACGTCCTTGACTAACCGCATCGACGATCGTTGCAAAGTTGTCATCGGTCAAGATCATATCTGATGCACTCTGTGCCACGTCAGTTCCAGTGATTCCCATTGCACACCCTACGTCACTTGCCTTCAAGGCGGGTGCATCGTTGACGCCATCTCCAGTCATAGCAACTACGGCACCAGTTCGTTGCCATGATTTAACGATCCGGATCTTGTCTTCCGGCGTAACACGAGCATAGACAGAAAGGTCTTTGACACGTTCGTCTAATTCATCATCAGATAGTGCTTGTAGTTCTGAGCCCGACAGTGCTTCGGCTGGATTCGATAAAATCCCTAATTCTTTGGCTATGGCACTAGCCGTAACAACATGATCTCCTGTGATCATCACTGTTTTGATTCCTGCTTTTTTCGCTCGTTTGATTGCTCCTTTACTTTCAGGACGAGGCGGATCAATCATGCCGATCAAACCAATCAAACGTAAATCTTTTTCTAATGCTTCTGACGTGATTTCTTGCGGTTCTTCTTCATAGGTAGCATAACCTACCGCAATGACCCTTAAAGCTTTTTTCCCAAAACTGTCATTGACGATCGTGGCCTGTTCAATGTCTCCTGAAGTAAAACGCGAAGCTAGGACGTCAAAAGCGCCTTTTGTAATTGAAATATATTTTTCACCCATTTGATGAACCGTTGTCATCATCTTACGGTCTGAATCAAAGGGTAGTTCTGCCACTCTCGGGTACTTTTCTTCTAATTCCTCTTTTGTGTGATAATTTTCTTCAACCGCTCGTACGATCGCGGCTTCTGTAGGGTTTCCTTTGACAATCAATTCATCATTTTCTTTTTCGACCGTCACATCGGTACAAAGAGCAGCCATCTTCAAGATTTCCATCGCACTGTTGGTCATTGAGTCCTCTACATCAGTCACTTCATCTTCTTTGCTCCAAACTCGGCGGACACGCATTTTATTTTGTGTCAGCGTTCCCGTTTTATCTGAACAAATCACATTGGCTGTTCCTAAAGTCTCAACTGCGGGGAGCTGACGAATAATGGCATGTTTCTTCGCCATTTTTTGGACACCATATGCTAAAGTCAATGTAACGATAACTGTCAATGTTTCTGGCACCGCAGCGACGGCTAAAGAAATGGATGTCATAAACATTTCCAGTAAGGGTTCTCCTTGGAGTTCACCAATAATAAACACTAACGCTGCAGCAGCTAATGCGATAAAACTGATGCGTTTACCTAGTTGATTCAATCGAATTTGTAATGGTGTTTTTTGAGCAGTGTTGTCATTTAATAGTCCAGCGATCTTACCCATCTCGGTTTTCATCCCGATAGCGGTCACAATCGCTTTCCCACGACCAGCTGCGACTGTACACCCTTTAAACACCATATTGATTTGATCACCTAAGGCATCATCTTCTTGACTCACATAATCTGCATCTTTTTCGACCGCTTCACTTTCACCAGTCAGTGCCGATTCCTCTACTCTTAATTGCGAGGTTTCAACTAATCGAGCATCCGCCGCAATGGCTGAGCCAGATTCCAAGACCAGAACATCTCCCACAACTAGGTGTTCAGCATCCACTTTTTCAACTTTGCCATCTCGGATGACTGTGGCAGTTTGCTTGTTCATATCCTGAAGAGATTCCAACGCTTTTTCGGCATTTCCTTCTTGTACGATAGCTAATACTGAATTAATGATTACGATCGCAATGATCAACAGTCCTTCAAATAAATCCCCATGTTCGGTGGCAAAGGCAGTATAAAAAGAAATGACTGCTGCTACAAGTAAAATAATCGTAGTAAAATCAGATAAACTTCGTAAAAACTTTTTTGCCAATGACTCTTTAGGCGCTTCCTCAAATTTGTTTTTCCCTTGTTCTTGACTTCTTTTTTCTGCTTCTTGGGTCGTTAACCCCTGTTCAATTGTTGTTTTTGTTTCACTCTCCACTTCTTTCACTGTTTTCTTAAAATCATCCATCCTATTCCTCCTTTATTTTAAGCACACAAAAAAGGTACTTATTTTACTATACCATTGTTAAATTGCCTTATTCAACTATACCGCTTGTTGCTTCTCTAAAATAAGCATATCTCGTGAGCTTCTTTTTTGCAACCGCTAACAAAGTGTGCTATATTATAAGTGTAAGGAAGGAGGATACCATCAAATAAACAAAAGAATTTCTCGATAGATTAGTATAAGCAAACAAAGTTGTTAAAAGGTACAGGTTTCACCAATGAGGTCATGTGAAGTATAATCTTTTACAAATAGTGAATGCGTATGAGGCGTTAGATCATGCAGTATCTAAACCAGAAGTAACATGATACGTAAAAAAGAAGAACATGAATATCTGAAAACTGAATAGAATCAAGAGATGTTTCAACTGTTGAAGATGTAACAAAAACAAGATTTTTTGTTTATCAAGAAGAAATTCAACACGGTACTTTGCATGGGTCATGGAAAGTTACACTTATTTTGTTTATTTGATTCCTTCCGCATACGAAGAGCTGGGCTTATCGAGAGCCTAGCTTTTTTGTCGCCTGAGTTTATTTATCTTCTGCAAGAAACGAATCCATGTCTCCTACACTTTTTAATTCCAACTAAAACAAAGAATAGAAAAAAATCAGTCAAAGAACCCATTTTTCTAGTTGAGGATTCTTTGACTGATAATTTATAATGGGCAATTGCTGCCATTTTGTTTAATCGTATTGAAACAGCTTTTTTATCTTTATTTGACAAACATTGCATCGCCGAAACTAAAGAAGCGATAACGTTCATCAATAGCATGTTGGTAAGCTGCTAATGTTAATTCTCGTCCAGCAAAGGCACTCACTAACATGACTAACGTTGATTTTGGTAAATGGAAGTTTGTTGAAAAGGCCTCTACTACTTTAAATTGATAACCTGGTGTGATGAAAATATCTGTCCAACCACTATCTGCTTTGATTTCACCATCAAATTTAGTTCCAATCGTTTCAAGTGTACGGATCGAAGTCGTTCCTACGGCGATGATCTTGCCACCATTTTGACGGACTTGATTTAAGCGACTTGCTGCTTCTTCTGTTAGACGATAAAATTCACTGTGCATATGGTGTTCTTCAATCTTGTCCACACTGACCGGCCGGAATGTTCCTAACCCTACGTGAAG
Source organism: Enterococcus sp. DIV0691 (assembly GCF_051711145.1). Taxonomy (NCBI): domain Bacteria; kingdom Bacillati; phylum Bacillota; class Bacilli; order Lactobacillales; family Enterococcaceae; genus Enterococcus; species Enterococcus sp. DIV0691. The sequence goes on along the minus strand of NZ_JBIOLY010000001.1, from coordinate 209,810 downwards.
TGTCAAATAAACGAGTTCTACCCCTTTTGCTTCGATTTCTGCTAACAATTCTTTGGTAAAATGTAATCCAGCTGTAGGAGCTGCTGCTGACCCGTTTTCTTTTGCATAAACAGTTTGGTAACGATCTGGATCCTCTAAACGTTCTTTGATATAAGGAGGTAAAGGCATTTCGCCCAATGATTCCAACGTTTCAAGAAAAATACCTTCGTATTCAAATTCAATGATTCTTCCGCCATGTTCTAATTCTTCTTTGACAACTGCTTGTAAGCGACCATCACCAAATGTAATTCGTGTACCTACCTTCGCACGTTTTGCCGGTTTGATCAACGTTTCCCAAGTATCTCCTTCTGTATTTGTCAAAAGTAATACTTCGAGGTGTGCACCTGTTTCAGTTTTTTCACCATATAAACGAGCTGGCAACACACGTGTATTATTCATCACTAGCGCATCTCCTGGATGCAATTCTTCTAGGATGTCATGGAAATGTTTATCCGACATTTCCCCAGTTGTACGATCTAAAACTAGTAACCGAGAATGGTCACGGTCTTTTAGTGGTGTTTGAGCGATCAACTCTTCTGGTAAATCAAAGTCAAAATCTTCTGTTGTTAACATATCGTCACTCACTTTCTATCTTCTGCCTTGTCATTCTAACATTTTTACTGTTGCCTTGGCAAAACCCGCACTCGAAAAAAGAAGAAAGAGAAACGAACGAACAAACCGATTTCTTGCAAATGATCGTTTTATTTTTTTATAGATTTGATTGCATCATTGATATGATTGAGTTCAAAACGTTCAATTGTGCCTCCAAATTCCGTAGTGATTAAGTCATTCAATTTCTTTGCATCTATTTCTTTGACAATTGCTAAGACCCCTTCTTGTCCTTCTGGGATACAGTTAGCAATATAATGAAAAACATTTTTAGATTTTTTCTCTGCATGATGCGCTTGCCCAAAACCAATGACATCGCCAATTGCCCAGCCAAAGATCGCCCCTAATGGACCACCGATAAAGCCAATGATAATACCTAAAATACTATCACGCCACTCATTCTTTTCGCCTGAAAGATTCTCAAAATCCATCACTGTGAATCCTCTTTCGTCAAACGCGCGTTGAGCTAACATTACTTGTTGAACCTCAACATCTGGTTTCAAATCATTTCTTTTAAGTTTATTGAACACTTCTAAGCAGTGAACATCTTCCGCCATGTTGATCACTATTAGTGTATTTTCCGGCTCTACTTCGATGTTTGGATCTAGAGCTAGATCTTCCATTTCATAAAAAGAAGAATAATCATTTAAATCACCTGAAGCAATTTTAGCCATCAACATTTCTGACTTATTGAGTTGATCGTCAGATACTTTTTGAAAGTTGCCCATTTGATCCTTGATTTCTTTATATTGATCTTCCGTCAAGACTTTTCCATTTTCAGTATTTCTATAATATTGTGCCATTGTCTTTTCAGCTCCTTCAAATAAATTGGATAAACATGTTCTACTAAAAAAATACATCAATTAAGTGACACTTTTTTATTTATTTTTTTTGTAATTAGAAAATAAATAAATAAAAAAATGCCTGAGTTTCTCACTCAAGCATTTTTTGTTCTTTAACATTTATTTCTTCAAATGATAACTATACGTACTTATCACGATATTTTCTCGCCAAGATAAACGAAGTCTTAATCGTAAACTTGTTTGATTGTGTAAGATATTTTGCCAACGACGGTTTGGTACAAACTGTGGAATCAATACTGTCGTCGTATAGTTTTGTTTTGCGGCATTTTTACTTACCAGATCAACGTAGCGGATAATTGGATTTTCAATGGAACGATAAGAAGAATGGACAACTGAAAAACGGACATCAGGAAAATGTTTCTTAAAGTCTGCTTCAATTTCTTTTTCTTTTGCTATATCTTCATCCAATGACACGTGCATGGCCACCACATAATCCCCGATCGAACGAGCATAATTGATCGCACCGATATTAACACGTGTGACATTTCCTACTAAAACCAGCACGGTATTTCCATCATAGTCATGTAACTTGGCGTCCGTTTCCAGTCTCAGCTGTTCTGCTACCTTTTTGTAGTGATCATGAATGCGATAGAAAATATACATCACAATTGGCATGATGATAAAGAATGGCCAAATATCACCTAAGCGGTAAACGAACAAAATCGCAATGATCGCATAAGAGATAAACGCACCTGTGATATTTGCAATAGATTTTCCTAACCAGTTCTTTCCTTCTTTTTTCCATTTAACGACCATTCCTGTTTGCGATAGCGCAAAAGGAATAAATACACCGATCGAGTATAACGGAATCAAACGTTCCGTTGAACCATGGAAAATAAATAAGAGAATGATCGAACCAAAAGCTAATGTCATGATCCCATTTGAGTACCCTAAACGATCGCCACGATCTTGATACATATGTGGCATGAACTTATCTTTTGCCAAATTGTATGCTAATACTGGGAATGCAGAGAATCCAGTATTGGCAGCAACCGCCAAGATCAAAGCGGTAGCAAATTGTAATACATAATACAATACGCCATGGCCAAAGACAGCTTTCCCAATTTGAGACAATACAGTAACTTCTTTTTCAGGTACGATCCCATACCAATAGTTGATGAACGTGATACCGACAAAGAAGAAGCCTAAGATCAAAGCCATCATTGTTAAAGTTGCTGCTGCATTTTTTGCTCGAGGTTTCTTGAAAAATGGTACGGCATTACTAATTGCTTCAACCCCTGTTAAAGAAGAAGAACCAGAAGAGAATGCTCGCAAAATCAATGCGATCGACACCCCTGGGATTGCAGCTCCAGGTAAGGCTGTTGCATGTAATGGTACGGCACCAGTAATGATATTAAACAGTCCGACCGCAATTAGCAACGTAATCACAATGATGAACGTGTAAACAGGGAATAGCAAGAAAGAAGCCGATTCCCTTAACCCGCGTAAATTCAGCATCATCAAGAGCAATACGATTGCAACTGAGATTGCTACTTGGTGACCATACAATGCGGGGATTGCCGAGGTAATCGCTTCGGCACCAGCTGACACGGAAACAGCTACCGTCAACATATAGTCGATCAACAAGGAACCTCCAGCGATCAACCCGGCATTTTTCCCAAGGTTTTCACTGCTGACGACGTAAGCTCCTCCGCCTTGAGGATACGCGTGAATGATTTGACGGTAAGAGAGAGTTAATGAAATCAATAGAATAATAACAAACGCTGCAATTGGCAGTGAATACCAAATGGCTGCAGTTGACAAGGCAACTAAAACAACCACAATCTGCTCTGTACCGTAAGCAATGGATGATAGGGCATCCGATGACAGCAATGCTAACGCGGCAAAACGAGTTAATTTATGCTCGTCGTTTTCAGCAGATTTCAACGGCTTACCTACTAACAACCTTTTTAAGTAGTCCAATTTTTTTACTCCTTTACACACATATTTACTTCAAAATTATTATTGTCAAAATTAAAAAAAATTTATCTTAAACAAGATGTTATAGTACGCTCCCATAATATAAAAGTCAATAAACTTTCATAAAATTAATTGAAAAAAATTAGAAAAAAAACAGTATTTTTTTCAATCGTACGTTAAATTAGCAAATGCCTTACATTTCAACGACTTTTTTCCTTTTCTGTCAAAAAATGTAACATCTCACTCATCGAGATTTTTCTTTCCTATTCAATAAAAACTTTTACTTTTCGTAGAACTTGAACAACCAGCACTTTCCAAAAAATAAGTAAACGGACTGTGATTTTTTCTAGCAATCATCAATCATTGTGGAATCAGCCATAACAAACTTTACTTTTCTATTTTCAATTTTTTCAATTAAACTCGTTGTTTCTACAAAAAGAAAAAATAGCTCCTCTGATCACCTAAGCTCTGTTAATAAAATAAAGGCCTTGTCAGACGAAAATACATGACTATTTCTGTCTAACAAGGTCTTCTTTTTTCAAACTGGTTATTGCTTTAACTACTAGTGGAAAATATGACTCTGATGTGCTGCTTCTTTGAATTTGACCATTTTTTCTTGGACATAAGGCGCAACAGCCGTTCCAATAACACCAAAGCTAACGAATAGACCAATCATGATCCAAATCGCATTTGCAGCATTTGGCCAATAGATTCCTCCTGCTGATTCTCGTAATAGATTAACCGCATGGGTGAATGGCAAGAATGGATTGATCATTTGGAAGAACTTCCCTGATACTTGGATAGGATAGTTCCCACCTCCACCAGAAATCGATAGCACGAGGATAATGATCGCAAGTCCCTTCCCAACATTATCAAATAGCGCCGCTAAAACATACACGATCATCATAAAGGCTAGCGAGATCAAAACGGCAAAGGATACGCTGTAAACTGGATTATGGACATCTACACCTAATAAAAAGATATTTCCTAAAGTAACGATCAAACTTTGTGCGATAGCCATTGTTAAGAACGTGAGCATTCGAGCAACAAATTGTTCTCGTTTTGTAAAATTGTTTCTTTCTTTTTTACCGAGATAATAATCGGTTGTCGCTACACTTGAGAGTAAGACAGCTCCCACCCACAAGCAAAGTGCTGTATAAAACGGCGTACTTGCCGATCCGTTGTTTGCAATTGGATACATCGTATTGGTTTTTAATTCTACTGGTTGCGTAAAGAAGTCACTCTCTTTCGTTGCATCCAGCTTCAATAATTTGATCACTTCTCCTAGATCAACTTCTTTTTCTCCTTTACGAATAGCATCTGCTGCTTTTTGGATACCTGTCTTGATGTTTGGCCAATCGTTATTGATCAAATCAGCTGCTGCATTTACTGCCGTTTCGACTTGTGGCATTTTTTCATTCGCTGTTGTCATCGTACTTGTGATTTCATTTTTGATCGTTGGCCAGTCATTTTGGATAAAGTTAGCAGCTGTACTCAATTTGTTGGCTAACACTGGCAAATCATTATTATACAGATCGGCCCCTTTATTGATCCCATTGACGATCGTTTCCATATTACCATTCAACATGGTGTTTGCATCATGGATCTCTTGTCCGATCGCTGGCATTTCTTTTTGGTACTTCTCTAATATCGCCACTGCATTGGTCACTGTTGCTTTCGTTGAATTTAACAGCGAATCAAAATCGATTTGGTCAGCCTTGCTTAACGCACCTTGAGCTGTTTCAATCGTACTGATGACTTGATTTAATAGTGAATCAACGGTTGAACTGACTTGGTTCACATCGATTCCAGAAATCAAGTTATTGACATTTTTAGCAGCAGTTTGAATTTGCCCTAAGATATTTCTTACGTTATCGATATTTCCTTCTTGAATGGCTTGTTTCAACGCTGGTAGGCGATTTTGTAAGCCGCTTAAAACTGGTTTGATACTATTTAATGTATCAATTATTTTTTGAAGTTTGGTATTACCCGTTTGATTCTGTAACTGTGTCAAAAAGGTAATCAACTGATCAATCGCTTGTTGCTGTGCTGGTAAACTATTGTAGAGATTATCCAATAATTTGAGTAAGTTTCCCTTCTCTTCTTCCGTCAATTGATTATCTGCAATTGCCTGATCGACACTCGCTGTGAATGAATCAATAGACGTTGCTACCTGACTAATCGATTGTATCGTTGTATTCACACTTGTTGTGATACCTGGTAATGCGTCTTTTAATTGCTCTGCACCTGATTTTGTTTGAGTAGCTAGATCTTTTGCTTGTGTTTCTAATTTCTTCACGTCAGGTAAGATTTCTTGGACTTGTTGAATGATCGACAACCCTTGTTTCGCTTCAGTGATTCCTTGATCCATCGTTTCTTGGATCGATGAAAAATCCTGATCGATCTCAGCAATTTGTCGACCTGCATTTTGGATTTCCGGTATTTTTTGTTGTAAATCTAAAATGATTTTTGCTTGCTCTTGGAGCTGTGGCATTTTATCATTCAGTGCAACCACTTTTTGTCCCATTTCATCGACTTGTGGGAGATAGTCCACAAATTCATTGGCTTTGTTTAACTTTTCTTTAATAGAAGGTAGTTGTTTTTGTAAATCGAGTACTTGTTGCGTATAGCCATCGATCGTATCAAGGTTCTCATCCGTTGAAAGTATCATTGATTTGACCTTATTGATACTTACTAGATTCGAATCAATGTCATAACCGATCTCGTTAAAGACCTTCAATAACGTTGAACTAGCTGTCTTGATAAATTCATCTGTAATCTGTGTTTGGATCGCAGAAGCTCCTTTATCGGTGATCTTAGGAGCAATCGCATTGATTTTCTCATTCACCGTGTATTCGATTTTTGGCTTTCTGATCTCTCCACTCGTAAAACTTAACAAGTCTTCTGAGAAATCCTTCGGTAAGTAGATTCCTGCATAATATTTCCCAGAACGAACCCCTTGTTCCAGTTCTGCTTTTGAGTCAACGAATTGCCATCCGAGTTGTTTATTGTCATGAAGTGATTTGATCACTTCTTTCCCAATTGCGACTTCTTTCCCTCGAAATTCTGCCGGTTGATCTGCACTGTAAACCGCAATAGGCAATTCACCGGTATTTCCGTAAGGATCCCATAACGCTTTGATGTTGAACCACGCATATAATGAAGGGATAATCATAATTGCAATGATCAAAAGTGTAGCAATTGGATTTTTAAAAATTCTTTTCCAGTCAAGTAGATATAATTTTAATGTGTTTTTGATTGACCGCATAAATATCCCCTTCTTCTTTTTTCAGCTGCATTACTTTACCATGTAAATCATGTAATTTTCAATTCCCTTTTTTCAAAAAGCTCGATAATTTAGACATAATAGTCAAACTGTCCGATTGTCTGACCATAGAATTGAAGAAATAGTTAAATTTTACATGTACCACTTTACCATTAAATAAAGCAGAAAGAAATTTTCATGCTAAAAATCAGAAGAAGAAAACGCATCCAGAAAAAGTTTGCTCCTTTTACCAACCCAGCTCTAATCATAAGTTAATACGATTTTACCTGCAGAGGGGTGTCCTTCAAGTTGATGGTGCGCCCAGATTAAACGATCAAGAGTTGCAGCTAATTCTTCTGCTACAAAAATTTGGTAATTTCCTGTTTTATATGCGGCAATTAAATGAGTCAAAGCTTCTTGATCTGAGTATTCTTTTCTAGGAACAAAAGTCTCATAAAACCCATTTTTTTTCTGACGAGATGCAAGGGAAGGCAATTCGTTCAACGCAACATAATGACCTTCTTCTTTCATAATTTTGATAGCCATGTCTCCCGCGATGCTTCCTTTCGTCGCATCGATCACAATATCTGCTTGATTACTGAATACTTCTCCAGGATTTTCTTGATCATAAGAAGAAAAATGAGTAACGCCTAAACTTCGGACTAATTCTTCATTTGTCTTTGATGCACTAGCTAACGTCCGAATCCCTTTTTGATGAAGTAATTGGATCAAACTAGTTCCTACGCCTCCTGAAGCTCCGGTCACCATTACCGTGTCAGTTGGTTGGATCGTTAACAGATGATTAATCACATTGTAAGCAGTGATCCCCGTCGTTACCATTGCAGCTGCTTCTCCCCAACTCATTTCATCTGGTATTTTAGCCACTTTACTTGCTGGTAAGACGATTTCTTCACCGTAAGCACCTGACACAGGATGAACGACTACACGGTCCCCCACAGCAAATGAATCGACGTCACTTGCTACTTCCGTCACGATTCCAGCACCATCATTCCCTAATACGTAAGGGAATGTTAAGGTTCGGACTTCCTTCATCTTTCCTGAACGCAAAGCGACATCATAAGGATTGATACTAAACGCTTTCAATTCCACACGAAGATGATTGGGCGTGACCTCCCTTGGTGTGTCTACTATTTCTTGAAACACCTTTTCAGCTGGCCCATAACCACTAATAGCAAACCTAAGCATCTCTACCCCCTCCTTTTCTTCTAGTTTACGTGTAACACCACTATTTGACAAAAAAACTGTTTTAATCGCATCGGTGGCCTTTCTCTTTCATAGAGAACAAGAGAAGGACTAAACATTTTTAGAAACAAAATAATTGTTTTATTTCTCACACTATGTTAAGGTATCTACACTAAACCGTAATTTTTACGATTTGAAAAATTAAAGAGATTATTGGAGGAAAATATGGCAAAAAAATCAAAAATTGCAAAAGCTAGAAAACAACAAGAAATGATTGCCCGCTATGCTGATTTACGACAAGAGTTAAAAGCGAATAAAGATTATGAAGCCTTACGTCAATTACCTTTAGATGCACGCCCTGAGCGTTTGAAAAACCGTGACTTGATCGATGGACGTCCTCGCGGATATATGCGAAAATTCGGCATGTCTCGTGTGAAATTTCGCGAACTAGCTCATCAAGGACTGATCCCTGGTGTCAAAAAAGCTAGTTGGTAATTAGTATTAGACAGACGAAAGATATTCTGGCAAAATAGCAGTCACTCTCTGAATAAGATAAACTAATCAAACACATATAAAAAAAGCCGTAAGGACTAAAGATAGGAAAACTATTTTTGGTCCTTACGGCTTTTTTATAAGTTGAACAATGCTGACTCAACTTTTTTCTTATCATTATCCAGCATTTTTTATTAAGAGTCAGAAACGACCGTATAGCGATTGACATCATTAACGCTCAGATCCAACGATTTCTCTTATAACCTTTGTTGATTGACATTCAAGATAATTAGCTTGTTCCTTTTATATGTAAAGGCATAATGTGCTTATTTAGCGACAGGGGTCAATGCTTCGATACCTACACTGATTTTAAGTGCATGATCGACTTCTGACATAATTCCTCGATCTAAATGACAAACTTTTTCTTTTAATCTTGATTTATCAATTGTTCTGATCTGTTCAAGTAAAATGACAGAGTCACGTTCGATTCCAGTACCAGTTGCTTTTATTCCAATATGCGTAGGCAATTTAGGTTTGGCCATTTTGGCAGTAATGGCCGCCACAATAATCGTTGGACTAAAATGATTTCCTAAATTATTTTGAATAACTAAGACAGGTCGTGTCCCGCCTTGTTCTGAACCCACGACTGGAGAAAGGTCAGCAAAATAAATGTCTCCTCTTTTTACCATAGGATTCTCCTTACTCTTCATATTCTCTAGGAATGCGCGTTCCTAGTACACAGGCTACCTCATAGTGGATCGTACCTAATTGATCCGCTACTGCTTGCATCGATATCTCTTTTTCCTGATTTTTACCAATCAAAGTAACCTTTGTTCCCAGTGGAACTTCCTGAGGTAAACGGATCATAATTTGATCCATACACACACGTCCGACAATTTCACATAAATTTCCATCCACTAGGACGGAAAAGCCTTGCATGTTTCGTAACCAGCCATCCGCATAGCCAATCGGGATCGTCCCGATCCACTCTGGTTGATCGGTAATATAGGTTTCCCCGTAGCCGATGCCTTCACCTTTAGCCAAACGTTTCACTTGGATCAACTCGGAAACTAACTCTAGTGCGGGTTCCAATGGATACGGTTCTGGCAGTGCATGCCCTGAAGGATTTAACCCATACATTGCTACACCAAAACGAATCATGTTACCAATTTTTTCATCATGCCATAAAGCAGTAGCACTATTACTTACATGAACATACTTAGGTAAAGCAGGCAATGCATCGATTGTCTCTATAAAACGTTGATGTTGCTGTTGCCAATACGTTTCATCCGCTTGATCAGCCGTTGAGAAATGGGTGAAAATCCCTTCCCATTCCAATACAGCACTTTCTTGAATAAATGAAACTGCCTCTACGACTTCTTCAGGTGTCAAAAAACCAATCCGTCCCATGCCGGTATCAACTTTCAAATGAAGTGCTAACGCATGTTTCAGCTTTCTTTCTTGCAGATATTCAACAGCCTGTTCTAACCATTCTTTGTTTCCTACAGTGATCGATAAATCATGGACAACCGCTAAAGTCAATGCGTCAATGGGAATCATATTCAACACTAAAATAGGTTGTGTGAATCCCGCTTCCCGCAATTCAATCCCTTCGTCTAGATTAGACACACAAAATCCAGTAGCACCTCCAGCCAGTGCAGCTTCTGCTGTCTGGACTGCTCCGTGCCCGTAACCATTTGCTTTGACTACAGCAAATAGCTCTTTTCCTTTTGGTAATCTAGCTAATTCTTTTTTGACATTTTCAGTAATAGCTTTTGTATGTATAATGACTCTTGTAGGTCGGTGCCAAGCGACAACCATGATTTTTCCTTCTTTCTAATCTTCTAAAATAATTTGTGCAAACGCTAATTCATCCGTATGCGTGATACTAACAAAACAAGTACCTGAATGAGGTGATTTTGTGACTACAGGTTGTCCTGCATCATTTTTTAAAATTTCAATTTCTTGAAACGTCACCTTACCAATACCAGTTCCCCACGCTTTTGAAAAAGCTTCTTTGCAAGCGTAACGCCCTCCGAGAAATTCTACTTGTCGGTGAAAAGGCAGGATTTGAAATTGCTCGATTTCATTTGGCGTCAACACTCGGTCGATAAAATTTTGTTTTTCTTTGATGATCTTTGCAATCCTTGGTAACTCAACTGCATCAATCCCAATTCCTTTAATCATAGACTCTACTCTTTTCAAAAATTTTAGAACACTCTCATTCTACCAAATTCTCGGTATTTTACCACCAATATGTCCATAAATAACTAAAAAGAAAGCTCCTCTTAAAAAAGAGAAGCTTATCATTTATTATTAATCGTTATTTGTACGGATCACAAATCCACGTTTTTTATCGTTTTGACGCTTACCGCCATCTTTTTGATGGTTATTATTTTTACTGTAGCCACCTTTTGATTTGTTGCCACGGTAGTTGTTATTATCGCGTCGATTACGGTTATTTCCGCCGCCACGTTTGCCATTTTTATTATAGCCTTTTTTCTGCATTGGCAATGGACGTTCTGGAGTGATTTTAACTGGTATTGCATCAGAAGGATCCTTCGCAGTCGTTTTTAGTAACAAAGCTACTAAATCTTGTGCAGAATACTCTTCAAGCAATTTATCTGCTGTTTGCAAATACTTGTCTAAGCCGTTTTCTTCAAGCTTAGCTTCGATTTGTTCCACTGCAGCACCTAGTTGTCCCTTGAATGCTTCTTTTTCAGTTGGCGGACGTAGAGTAGCCATCCGTTTTTTCGTTAAGTTCTCAATAACATGTAGGTAACTCATTTCGTTTGGCGTAACGAATGTCACTGACATCCCGCCTTTACCCGCACGACCTGTACGTCCGATACGGTGAACATAACTTTCTGGATCTTGTGGAATGTCATAGTTGTAGACGTGAGTCACGCCTGAAATATCCAAACCACGTGCAGCTACATCCGTAGCAACTAAAATATCTAAATGACCATTTTTAAATGAACGTAAAACACTCATTCGTTTTTGTTGTGAAAGGTCCCCATGGATTCCTTCTGCACGATAACCGCGAGCTTCTAATCCACGTGCCAATTCATCAACACGTCGTTTTGTACGACCAAAAACAATCGTAAGTTCTGGTGTTTGGACATCGAACAAACGTGTCATGATATCGAATTTTTCGTATTCTTTTGCTCGAACATAATATTGATCGATTAAGTCAGCTGTCATTTCTTTCGCTTTGATCTTCACGTGTGTTGGTGATTTCATGAATTTCACGCCGATATTTTTGATTGCAGGTGGCATTGTTGCTGAGAATAATAATGTTTGGCGTTCTTCAGGTACTTTTGAAATAATACTTTCAATATCTTCCAAAAAGCCCATGTTCAACATTTCATCTGCTTCATCTAGAACTAATGTTTCCACTGTTCCTAATTTCAATGTGTGGCGGTTGATGTGATCCAGCATACGTCCAGGTGTTCCTACGACAATATGTGGACGATCTTTCAATCCACGGATTTGGCGACCGATATCAGCGCCTCCGTAAACAGCTTGTACACGTACTCTTTTATCACGACCAAGACGATAAAGCTCTTCTTGTGTTTGGATCGCTAATTCACGTGTCGGTGCAATGACTAACCCTTGCAATTCGTGGCGATTAGTGTCGATTTTTTCTAACATCGGCAAACCAAAAGCAGCCGTCTTACCAGTCCCTGTTTGTGCTTGTCCAATCACATCTTTTCCAGACAATGCTAAAGGGATTGTTTCTGACTGGATCGGTGTTGCTTCTTCAAAACCAGCACGCTCTACTGATTTCAATAATTCTGGTGATAATTCTAATTCTTTAAATTTCAAATGAATCCTCCTATATGGTTGTTAACTGAGGATGTAGCTTAATTTTTGCTACCCCGTCGATTGTTCGGTCAAAGTGTTTGGTTCTTTTTGACAGTGGCCACGTACGTTTTTACTCATTCTTAGCCCCTGTGGCACCACCGAAAAATCACTTTGCGAAGTTTAGGCATTAGAAAAGCCAAACGGGTCGCGTTCAGCTTTATCATTGTTATGACATCTGGCTCTAGCAATTTACATAAACGAAAGAACCAGTCCAATTTCTCTTCATCTTTCGGCAATAGGTTATTCTAGCATAATTTCTTATTTTCTGCAAGTTTGCAGTTTATTATTTCATTCCTTGCAATTGTTTAACGACATCAATCAATCCCATTCCATTGCTTCCTTTTAAAACGATGCTATCTTCCGGACGTATTTCTTCTTTCACCGTTGCAATGAGTTGTTCTTTATCTGTTTCAAAATATTGTACGTATAAATCTGGATACTTTTCGTTCAACTTTTCATATAATGCTTTCATTTGGGACCCATATAAATAGACTCCCGCAAAATCAGCTGGATCAAGATGTTCAGCCATACTTGCGTGCATCTTCAAAGCATCTGGTCCTAATTCCAGCATGTCCGCAAGTACAGCAAGTCTTCTCCCTTTTGTTGGTAAGTTGGCAAAAGTATCTAAGACCAATCCCATTGCTGTAGGATTCGCATTATAGACATCACTTAGAATCCCCGCACCATTTCCAGCACTTAGCCACTCCGTACGATTTTGCGTCACTGTGACACTTGCTAAACCTAGACGGATGGCTTCCTTTGGCAGACCAAAAAATTGCCCGACAGCATAAGCAATCAACGCATTGGTGACATTATAACTTCCAGGAAGAGGAATCATGAACGATTCATCATTGATGATAAAATGTGTGGCTGTTTTCTCTTCACTCGTTACCTCCGCCTGTAGCTCCCCTGTATTTAATCCAAACGTTTCAATTTTTTGGGTCAAACTTTCAGTCAAAGGTTTCAATAATGGTTCTTCTTCTGGGATAATCAACAGCCCATCTTCTCTCAAACCATCAACAATCTCCATTTTTGCTTGCGCGATTCCTGCTCGTGAGCCAAGGTTTTCAATATGTGCTTCACCAATCATCGTAATAGCCGCTACTTTAGGTCGGGCAATCAAAGAAAGCTCAGTGATCTCTCTGGCATGATCCATCCCCATTTCTAAAACGATTTTTTCGGTATCCATCGGCATGTGCAAAATCGTATAAGGCAATCCAATATTATTGTTGTAATTTCCTTGTGTTTTATAGGTTTTGTACTTTTGAGCTAAAACTGAAGCAGTCAAATCTTTTGTCGTTGTTTTCCCATTACTTCCCGTAATTGCCACCACTTCAGCCCCAACTTTCGCTAGGTAGTACTTCGCCAGATCTTGCATTGCTTTTAGTGGATCATCCACAAGAATCACTCGAATCCCACTAGGTGCTTTGGTAGGTTCCAGACTCCAAAAAGTAGCAACCGCTCCATTATCCATGGCTTGTTGGATAAATTCGTGTCCATCTCTTGCTCCTTTTAGCGGCACGAACAACCCACCTTTTTCAATCTTGCGACTATCGAACTCCACACCTGTGATTTCCGTTAAATCATTCATTACGCTTCCTACAGCTTGAGCGATTTCTTGTACTGTTAGTTTCATAAAAAACCCGCCTTTTCGCATTTAGAAGCCGGAACAAATGTGAATGACATTCGCTCCAGCTTCTATTTTTAATTGTCTATTCGTTTGCTTCAAAAAAACCTTGTCGTTGATTAAAACGATTGATTCCTAATTGAATCAATTCTTCGATCAAATCGCCATACTTCAAGCCCATGTTTTCCCACAATAATGGATACATGCTAAATTGCGTGAATCCAGGCATTGTATTTAACTCATTTAGGAATAGTTCATTTTTATTCGTCAAGAAGAAATCACAACGGCTCAAGCCACTCCCACCTAGCATTGTATACGCAATTTTTGCATATTCCTGCGCTTTTTGATAGACCTCTTCCGGTACTTCAGCTGGGATTTGCATTTCAATCTTATTGTTGATGTATTTCGCATCATAATCATAGAATGCAACATCTTTGACTACTTCACCAGGTAATGTGGTACGCACGTCTTCATTCCCTAAAACAGCTACTTCAATTTCACGTGCTTCGATCCCTTGCTCAACGATCGCACGAGAATCATATTGATAAGCTAATGCAAGCGCATTTTGCAGCTCTTCACGGTTCTCCGCTTTAGAGATCCCTACACTTGAACCCATATTTGCTGGTTTGACAAACATTGGGTAAAGCAAAGACCCTTCACATTGATCAAAGATTTTTTTAGGATTTTCTTTCCATTGATTTTTCAAAACAGGGACATAAGGAACTTGTGGCACCCCTGCCGCTTGCAAAATGTATTTGGTCATGATCTTATCCATTGCACAAGCACTTGTTAAAACGCCAGCGCCGACATATGGCAAGTTCAATGTTTCCAAAAATCCTTGAATCGTTCCATCTTCACCATTAGGTCCGTGTAAGACAGGGAAAACAATCGTTCCTTCTTCTTTGATTTCTCCAGGATTGATCACTCTTCCCGTAAAGCCATCTGTCACTTTTCCGCTTGGGTCCCATGTCAAATGTAAGTCTTCTTTGCTCGCTGGTTTCTCTGTTAACAAAGGGCCTTTCACCCATTGACCTTCTTTGCTGATAAATATCAGTTGAACTTGATAGTACGTATAATAAATAGCATTTAAGACTGAAAACGCTGAAAGAACTGAAACATCATGTTCTGCACTGCGTCCACCATATAGTAAAGTAATCTTCAAAAGATTGTCCTCCCGTATCCAATATCTTTCACTTTTACTTCATATTTTAGCACAAAATCAAAAGAATCAAACAGCTTATTTTTCAAAAAGTCGATAAACTTATTTGTTAAATCAAGAAAAAAGGCACGGCATCGCTGCCTGCGCCTCTTTTTCGATTGTTGTTTTTCATCTATTCCATCTTTCGTTCATCAGGGACAATCCCTTGATTTAACAACCATTTATGGAAGAACCATTCTCCTATGCCAATTAATAAAGCAGGAATCAAAACTTTCATCCAGATGTTCGTCATATCATTCATAAAATAAAGATATACCCACAAAATGACTGCGGAAGAACCGGCATCTGCGATCGTCGCCGCAATATTCCCCACCTTTCGCAAAATGAGTAAATCACCTAATACATAAATCATCACAACGATAATGACCCCAACAATTGTCGAATCCATGAAGCTAACTCCGTATAATCCTGTTAATACGATCCATAAAATCGCCCAAATCATGATTGCTTTTACAATTAATGCTTTTACATGTTTCATTTTCCACTCTCTCCTCTCAGATTAGAAAAAAATTAGATAATAAAATATCTTTAATTATTTTATCATTTTAAAGACAATACAAGCAAAGATATCGTACTAATTGAGGGGAATACAAAACTATTGTCGCTACTCATTATTTGAAGATAACTTGACTTGTTCAAGTGCTTGAATTAATGCCTGTCTAAAGTTTTGATGATCTTGAGGGGTAAAAGGTTTAGGTCCTCTAGTCCGCAGACCTGCTTTGCGCAACCTTCCACTTTGGTAACGTTGTTCTAACAAGGAGTCAATCGTTGTTGCACTAAATTCTTTACCCGTTTGATGAAACACTCGTACCCTCTTTGGTAAAACTAAAGAAGCTAACCCATAATCTTGTGTGATTAGAATATCTCCTTTGCGAATCAAGCCCACAATGCGGTAATCTGCGCTATCTGCGCCTTGATCAACGTACACAAAATGAACATACGCTGGATATTCTTTATGGGTGTAATGAGCCACGCTCGTCACGATCATGACTTCCACTTGATACAAACCAGCAATTTCAATTACATCTTCCTTAACCGGCGAACCATCTCCATCAATCAGTATTCGCATGATGCCGCACCTCTCGTTTCCATAATAGATAAACACCCAGCACACCAAGGAGTAACCAGCTGATGTTCCCCCACTTAGCGTATTCCATTAATTGCACACTGATCGTAGGAACTCTTAACTTGTCAGTCAACTGTAACAGCACTGCAACAGGTAGTTCTAGCCAACGGGTAAGAACTAATAATAGCCCCATCAAGAGAAACTGATGGACCACACTCCCTTTGTTTTGTGTCGTAAATTTAATGATGACTCGTTGATCCATGGGAATATCCGTATCAGTGTCATAACACACACGATTTAACCAACCGCTGATCACAGCATGACAAAAACTTAAGAAAAACAATCCAATCACAAACGCAGTCGGGATCAATAAAATCAATAAAGAGAGAGATAGTCCGATCAACTGGACGATCACCGGAGGATAGGGGAAACTACGTAAGATACGATTACCAATCAGCTTAGCGACGACCATTCCAGCAATATAAGGTAGATACATATAAGTGGCTAAATGATCAAATCCATACAAAACTCCTACATAAAATGTACTAAACAAAAAGAGAAAGTTCCCCACCATTCCACTCAAAAAATTCATGAGATTGAGCCAACTTGGAAACTGCCAATTTTTTTTGCCTCGCCCTAAATAAAAAGCGGCTAAAACAAATAAAAAGAGAAAAACATAAATTGTAAGATCAAACAGTTCTGGCTCAACGAGCAAGCGTGCATTTCGAAGCAAAAACAATAAGACAAAAAACACAAGAAACAGCACAAATTCTTTCGTGACAAAAATCGTTGTTTTCATCTCTTTAAAATCCAATTCATACCTAGGATAATGGCTGATGGTGTGATAAGCCATGATATAAAACAATGTATACAGCCCTAACGTCACAACGATTTGGGTCGTACCTGACAACTCGATCGAGCGAAAAAGCAAAACCAATAATAGTAGCGCAAAGATATATTTTTTGCCTGTCATATTCGTAAAACCCTGTCGCTTTTCATGGTAATTAACAGTCACATTTGCTGGAAGTAGCCAAGCTGCACTAAATCCCAATAAAATACTAGACAAATAAAACAAGGGGAAATAGAGCACACCAAAGATCCCTAATAACGAACCCGCCCCTCCCATCAAAAGAGCAATCATCAGTAATGTATAACTATCTAGACCTAAACGAATACTGCGGATCAAAAACAATCCCGTCATACGGAAAGTATAAAATAAGGTAAACGGTAAAATCGAAGCCCAGTTAGCCCCATCGCTCAAATTCAGAAATAAAAGATAAGGAATAAATATAACCGTATTAGCTAAAATAAAAGGTGTTGATTGCGTAAAATTACGACCAAATTGTTTGATTTTCTCGAACATAAAAAAACTCCTTAGCGAGTAATTACAAAACTTATTTTTCATTCATTCTAGCATTAATCATAAGTAGAAACCAATTTTAGCCGATACTCTCAACTAAGAATTTCGACTTATAACGAGCGATAACCTATTGCGACACGTCTTCTTGTCAGTAATAGTAACACTCAAGCCAAAACAAACCACGAAAGATTGCCCATAAAAAATAGGACATTACCCAGAATCTCTTCTGACTAATGTCCTATCTTACTGGTACTTGAGTTTTTGTGAACTCAAGCAGACAAGCCCTTCTCCACAAAAGTCTTGCCCGACACCCTTGCATTCCGGCAAGTGATCACATCATGATCTTGTGTCTCCAAAATCAATTAGGCGCATCTGTAAACCAGAGGCCTTCTCGACCCGTCGCATGTCGTTACTTTAACACATATCCCAAAGTTATGCGAGTCTTTTTTTCATTTGATAATCGACCATTTGAAATCCTTGACCAATATCCGAGATCAGTTCACCAGCCATTTCAAAACCTTGATGAAGGTAAACGGCGATGGCTTGAGCATTGCCTTGATTGACACGTAGAAAAATCTCTTTGATTCCTTGTTCTCTAGCGATAGTTTCGTACCACTGAAAAAGAGCCGACGTCAATCCCTTCCCTCTGAATTGATTCATTAAGTATAACTTACTCAAATATATTTTGGATGCTATTACCTCATAGGCGGTATATCCGACCGTTTGCCCTTGCTCTTTTAAGAGAAAATACTGCACACCTTCCGCCACTTCTTTTTCAATCTGTTGTTTTGATTGATAGGTAGCCAACATATAGTCCACTTGTGCTTGCCCAATGATCGGAACAAATGCTTCTGGCCAAACTTCCTTGATCACTGATACCAACTCGTCAATTTCAGTTGAGGTTACCTTGACTTTTTCTAACATTCTTTTTCTTTCCTCTCTTACTGCTAAAAATTTCCTTGTGCTTTCTGGAACAGATACAACATAATCAAACTATACGCACCGACAGACCAAGGTTTCAATAATAGGACAATTTGGATATATTCCTTAAAAGATATTTTAGTTAACCCTGCGACCAGACAAACCAAGTCATCAGGCGCAAAAGGAATCAACATGGTCAAACACAGTACTTTTTTGATATCCTTCGTTTTCTGTGTCAGTAATTGGTCGAATTTTTGGTACTTTTTGGGCGATAAAATAAGTTGTACAAAACTAACGCCATAATAACGAACCAATAAAAAACCAATGGCTTCACCGATAATCAATCCAATACAGCTATAAAGTAATCCCCAGCCATTCCCAAACATCAACAAGCCTGCCACTGAAGAAATTCCTCCAGGTAGTATTGGGATAATCACTTGAATGATCTGCAGGAGAATAAAAATCACTACTGCATACTCCCCAAATTGTTGGATAAAGCGTTGCAAAGAAGTGGTTGATCGAAAGATCCCATGTTGATAAGCATAAATGATTAACACCAAAAAGAACAATAAGCCAATAATCGGGATTATTCGGATATATTTATGTAAATGATTGTGATTGTTCATTTTCAGTCTCTCCACCTTTTAGCGCTACTTTTCATTAAGAATCGTTGCAAAAGTAAACGTTTCACTTGATAAATAAGTCGAAGAATCGAAAATAGCTTCTCCTATTTTCATGATTCTTCGACTTATCCTATTGGTTTCTTTGTTTTATTTATGATCCAAAAAACTAGCAACTTTCGTCGTAATCAAATCGATCGCTACGTGATTTTCGCCACCTTCTGGCACGATGATATCGGCGTAACGCTTAGTTGGTTCGATGAATTGATGATACATCGGTTTAACCACAGTCAAATATTGTTCGATCACGGAATCCAACGTTCTGCCACGTTCTTCCATATCTCGTTTGATTCTGCGGATGATACGGATATCATCGTCTGTATCTACGTATACTTTGATATCCATCAAGTCACGTAGATTTTCATCTTCTAGAATCAAAATGCCTTCTAATATAATTACTTCTTTAGGCTCTTGGATGATTGTTGCTTGACTTCTTGTATGTGCAACATAATCATAAACTGGTTTTTCAATGGCGTTATAGTTCAGTAGTTCTTTCACGTGCTGAATCAGCAGATCATTATCAAAGGCAAAGGGATGATCATAATTCGTATTCAATCGTTCTTCAAAGCTCAAATGGCTTTGATCTTTATAATAAGAATCTTGTTCAAGCATCATGATGGAATGGTCTGGGAAATTATTGAAAATGGCACGACTTACGCTTGTTTTACCGCTTCCTGATCCACCCGTCACACCAATGATAATTGGCTTGCTTTTTGTCATTGACTAAAACCTCTTTCATATCCGTTTTTACATTCTTATCTATTATAGCGAAAATACACGAAAATGCTATATTTTTCTGAAAATTAATGCTTCTCGATTTCCAAAAGAGGATAAAGTTCTGCTAACGAATCAATACGATAAGTCGGTACGATTTCTGGAATTTCCGGCAACCGATTTTTGTTAAACCAAATCGTATCAATTCCTGCCAAGTTCCCTCCTTTAATATCTGAGGTCAATGAATCGCCAATAATAACTGTTTTTTCTTTTTCAAATTGAGGAATCTGTGAAAAGACATGATCAAAAAATTCTTTCATTGGTTTTTGGGCGCCCACATCTTCTGAAACAAAAATTTTTTTGAAATAGCCCAACATTTTCGCATCAGTCAAACGTTGATATTGCGTTTTCGATACCCCGTTTGTCACAATATAAAGATCCGCTTGTGAAGATAACGTCTGAAGCAGTTCATGACTTCCCTCAATCAAATCATGCCCCTGATTCAAGTAATGTCTGTATCTTTTCTCCATAGCTAAACTATCAACTGTTTTACCAAATTGTTGAAATAGTAGTCCAAAACGACTCCCGGTAACCTCTTCTCTCGTCATATTCCCTTTTTCAAATTCACGCCATAAGTGATGATTTAATGCCTTATAACTTGTTCTCACTTCTGGTGTCAATTCAATTCCTTGCTCTGCAAATAATTCATTTAATGCTTTTGCTTCTGTCATCTGAAAATCAAGTAACGTATCGTCTACATCGAATAATAAAGTATGATAATTCATTTTTTTCTCTCCTATTTAAAATATATTTTCAATTGCTTTAATTCGGTTAATGTCAGTGAACGATAGGCACCTTCAGCAAGTTGCTCATCTAACTGCAAAGGTCCCATCATTAGTCGCTTTAGCTTTGTCACTTTTTTACCACGTGCAAGGAACATCTTTTTTACCTGATGAAATTTTCCTTCTTGTATCGTTACTCGTACTCGACTGCTGTTTTTGGATGTTTCCATGATTGTTAATTGTGCAGGTAAACAACGATAGCCACCCTCAAAAACAATTCCTGCTTGAAAAGCTTCGATATCTGAAGCTGTCACTTGTTCATTGATCTGCGCCTCATAAGTTTTGAAGACTTTTTTATCAGGCAGCAACATTTCATATCCTAACTGACCATTCGATGTCAGTAATAGTAGTCCTGTGGTATCACGATCCAAGCGTCCGACGGGATAGAGCGGCTTCGTTCGATCCGCTGAAGCAATCAAGTCTAACACGGTCATTTTTGTTCGGTCTTTAACTGCAGTCACAGCACCACTCGGTTTATTCAATAAGTAATAGACTTCGTTTGTCGTTAAACGCTTACCTGAGATTTCGATCTCATGGATCAAACTATCCACATTTCGGTTTTGGCAAAATTCGACACAACCATCAATTTTAACTTGTTTTGATGCAAATAAACGCTTCATCTCTTTTCGAGTCGTTTGTAAAGTTTCTTCAATTAATTTATCTAAACGCATGGTGCTTTCCTTTCTTAGCCTAACAAGCATTATAACCCGAAAGAGAGTAGATGCAAATAAGAAAGCCATTGTTATTCCTTGACTTAAATTCAGATTCGCGCTACGGTTAAAGAGTAAAGTGAATTGGATTTCTCATACACAGCGTAATGACCTGGTGGAGAAAAGTTGAATCCTGACTTTCTAAAGGTAGATGCGCGCATCTACCTTTTTGCGTTTTTTAAGCGCCCTAGCCAATAATGTGCACGAGAATAGCCGTCGAAAGTTCACTTAAATAAAATCTGTTGGTCTACGTTGCCGACAGTCACATTTTAAGGAGGAATTTTGGTTATGTCAGTATCATTAGAAGTAAGTAAGAGAGAAGTACGTCCCCGTTCATTGAGAAATAAATTGCGTCATGAAGGTAAAGTTCCAGCTATTGTTTATGGGTACAATGTTGAAAGTACTCCGATTGCTATTGATGGACAAATATTCAGTAAATTATTACGTGAAAATGGCGCAAATACAGTAATCACAATGACGATTGATGGAAAAAAAGTCAACACGTTGGTTCATAAAGTCCAAACGAATACCTTTACCAACCATTTTGAACATGTGGAATTTCTATCTGTGAACATGTCAGAAGAAACTGAAGTCGAAACTGAAATCGTTCTTGTTGGCGAAGCTGCAGGTGTAAAAGCTGGTGGTGTCTTAGCACAAAACCTTTACACTGTGATCGTCTCTGCTACACCAAGCAACTTACCAGAACGTATCGAAGTTGATGTAACAAACCTAAATCTAGGCGATGCAATCACAGTAGCCGATCTACCTGAAAACAACGATTATAAAGTCGTTTCTGATGGTGAAGAACAAATTGCTGCAGTAGCAGCTCCAACTGAGGAAGCTGAAACTACTGATGAAGAAAGCGAACCAGAAGTTATTGGTTCAACGGAAGAATAACAAGTGACTTGTTCGTGTCAAAAGCGTTGGTAACCTTCGCTTTTGGCACGTTTTTTTCTCTCCTTAAAAAAAACTTATACTTTGAAAAAAAGTACACGATTTTTGTTGCATTTTTAAAAAAAGTCTATTAGAATGAACCATCGTTACAGTAAATCGTTTATCCTAAATGAAGAAATAAAACATGTCTATTCGATAAAACGAAGGAGGTTAAACAGATGTTTGAAAGTTTTGACAGTAGTCGTAACCGGTATGCCTCTGTAGGTGTTGTATCAAGTTTACCAGATGAACTGATTGATAGTATCTGGTTTATTATTGACCTAGACCTTAAGGGAGTCATCCCCTTAGATAATATGTTAGCCTTTGATTTAATCGACAATAATGGAAAAGTAACTATGCATTTTTCGCAAGCTGGTAGTGATGTTGAGATGGGAATCGATTTACCGTTTCACTATTCATCAAGTTTTCCAAGCCAAGTATATGCTTATGATGATGGTACTAGAGAAACCATTCTTTTACCCAGCGAGATAAGACAGTATTAAGGTTCACAACCATTCGTTGTCCCTTTTGATTTGTACGCCCAGGCCAAGTAGTTGATCCTTTGAATTTATTCTTTGAGTTTCATTCTTTGAATTTATTCAGCGATTCAATTCTTGGCTTGTTTTATAATGCACATCATTGAAAATATCTTTGAAAATGAATCTGCAATACATTGAAAGTTATCAAAATTATTTCATTTTTACCTAGTAATCTCAGGATAAACACTATATACTACTAACTAAATTTTATAGACAATAAGGAGTTTAAAAAATGCGCGATTTAACAAAAGGAAGTCCAGCTAAACTAATCTTAATGTTCACCGTTCCTTTACTTATTGGTAATGTCTTTCAGCAATTTTACAACATGGTCGACATGATCATCGTTGGTCAAACATTAGGGAAAAATGCGCTGGCTGCTGTTGGTGCAACCGGAAGTTTGACCTTTTTAATCCTTGGCTTCGCTCAAGGTCTTACTGCTGGATTAGCGATCATTACAGCTCAGCGTTATGGTGCAAAAGATTATCGTGGTCTTAAGAAAAGTTTTGCTGCAAGTGTTGTTATCAGTTTGGTTGTCACTATTGCATTAACCGTCCTTAGTTTAGTATTTATTCGCCCGATGCTGCAATTGATGCAAACGCCCGTTGAGATTATTGACCAAGCACAAACGTTCATTTCAATCATCTTACTAGGGATTTTCGCATCTATGAGTTTTAACTTGCTTTCAAATGTTATTCGCGCGCTTGGAGATAGCCGGACACCACTTTTCTTTTTGATTATTGCAGTGGTTGTCAACGTTGTGCTTGATTTGATTTTCATCATTTCTTTTGGAATGGGTGTCGAAGGCGCAGCAATTGCAACGGTTATTGCCCAAGTTTGCTCAAGCCTACTATGTTTAGTTTATATCAAGAAAAAAATTCCTTTGTTGCAATTACGTAAAAAAGATTTTCACTTTGATAAAGAAGAGATTCGTGTTCATTTAAACGCTGCTCTTCCAATGGCTTTTCAATCATCCATCATCGCCATTGGCGCCATCGTCCTTCAAGCTGCGTTGAACAGTTTAGGAACAGATGTCGTAGCCGCTCAAGCAGCAGCCAGCAGAATTGACCAATTTGCTAACCAACCAATGATGTCCTTTGGGATTGCTATTGCAACATTTACTGCTCAAAATTATGGTGCAAAAGAATATGGTCGAATTTTAAAAGGTGTTAAGCAAACACTTATGATGAGTATTGGCTTTAGTGTTGTTGCAGGTGCGATCGTGATTTTCTTCGGTCATTCACTTATGCAGTTGTTTGTTTCACCGACAGAGACTCGTGTCTTTGAATTAGCTCAAACTTACTTCAATATCAATGGTTCCTTATATTGGATCTTAGCGATTTTATTTATCTTACGTTACACACTACAAGGACTTGGTCAAAGTAAGATTCCAACACTCGCAGGAATGATGGAATTAGTCATGCGTTCATTTGCAGCAATCATTTTAACTGGTTTACTTGGTTATACGGGTGCTGCAGCTGCTTCACCACTTGCTTGGGCAGGATCTGTCGCTGTTCTACTATACTCTTACTTGCGTTCAATGAAACAACTTAAATCTTTCGAGAATGAACAACAATACGCTATGGATGATCCTGAAATCCAGTACAATAGTATCCAATAAAAGAAAAAAAGACATTTCTCTCATCGATCAGATAAGCAGAAATGTCTTTTTTATTAGCAATTTACATGATGTTCCGTTCAAAAAACGAAGGAGTCTGGTTAGATGATTTTAGCGATCAATTATTATATATGATCATTTTTACGAGTATTTTCATCCGTATCTTCTACTCGAACGTCTCCTTTTGTATCAATATCCAACTCTTCACGACTTACTTCTTCCGTCACTTGTTTCATATCTTCATGCTCTTTTTTGTGAATACCTACCTCTTCACGTACTACAGTATGTTTATTGACATCAATTTGTTCTTCTTTAAGAGGAATTGTAATCGTTTCGTCTTCCAAAGAATCATCTGAAATATTATCGCTTGCTTCAGCATTTACTGGTTTTCTTTCGATAACGATTTCTTCACGCTTCACAGGGACTTCCACTGTTTTAGTATCATTAACAACGTGTTTATGGATATCAACTTCCCCAGTTGTCACGTCATGGGTATTGACATCTAACTGTTCTTCTTTGAGTTGAATATTTTCATTATTTGTATTTAGTGTATCCGTTGGATCGGGCATATTTTGAGTCCGATCGTTTTCAACAACTGCTTCATTTGGCGCTTTGTAATCTTTAACCGTAATCACTATTTTCCCAGCGGCAATATCCTCTTTGTATGAATACAATGGATCATCGTTAACAGAATCATCCGCTTTTTCTGTATACGAATCTTCCTCATAGGTGTTAGAAGTGAACGTATCTTTGATCCGTTCCCATAGCGAGCGTTCTTCATGCGTGCCTTCAACCTCATCCACATTCGTTTCTACATCAATTCCTGATAAACCAGAAAAACCAAAATTTTGAGCAGCATCTTTTGTCGTATAGATAATGATATCGTCTCGATCGTATCCTTCATCACGCAATTGTTCGATCACTGATAAAGCTTCTTCCCTCGTACTGTAACTACCAATAACTGTTAGATTTCTTTCATTCATGTGAATCCCTCCTGTTAATAGTATGTCTGTATTTAGTGATTCCGCTTACAGGTCTATTCTATCGGATATTTTTTTTTAGAACAAATATATGGTTTACAAAGTAAAAAAGATGCCAATCCATTCAGCTAAGTCGAATGGATTGGCATCAGTTCTATCGTTTAAAATCTTATGATCAAGAGATCCGTCCACCAAAATGAGTAGGAAGCTTCCGACTAAGGGACAAAAAGAAAGTATAAACATCGGTTTATTCGTTTTTGGTAGTGGTTAGAATGTTTTGTCTTACTTCTCTCATTTTTTTTGATCGTGAAATGTAGGATTTTGTTTATCCCAGATTCTTCATTCTGTTTTATTCGAATCGATACTGTTTTCTGCTATTTCTTGTTTTTTGATTTTAAAATAGTCCACATGCGTATGGTTATATTCTAACACCGTAAATTGAAAAGAATCAATTTGGATCACTGTACCTGTCTTGATGTTTTTTTCATGGTTCGACATAAATCCAGATAGTGTGATAAAAGTAGACTCTTCAAATTCAGGGATCGTAACGTGGAAATAACGACCAAAATCATCTAACGTCAATTTTCCTGAAACAATATAGCTCCCATCTGCTTGTTTCGCTATCAATGCTTCATCCAAATCCGTTTCATCCCGAATTTCCCCCACGATTTCTTCTAAAATATCTTCAATCGTCACTAAACCACTCGTTCCTCCGTACTCATCTTTTAAAATAGCAATATGCTTTCCTTTTTTACGCATGATCGTCAATAATTTTTTGATGGGGATCGTTTCTGAAGTAACGATTGGTTCTTCCACCAACGCATCCACTGTTAATTGATCGTCTTTAAACGACTGCTTAATCAAATCTGGTAAAGTAACATAGCCAAGGATGTGATCCTTTGACCCAGAAATAACTGGATAGCGGGTATGACCTCTTTGAATAGAAGCTTGAATTGCATCTTTCACTGTCTCACCAGCTTCAAAAACCTGCATAGAGGTTCGATCCACTTGGATATCTTTTGCCAACGTATCATCAAATTCAAAGACATTTTCTAAATAATAGTACTCTTCTTTCGTCAACTCTCCTTTTTCATAAGAATTCATAGCTACTAACGTCAATTCTTCTTGAGATAATGTCTCTTCTCCTTCTGAAACTAATTTCACGCCTAATACTTTTCCTAAAGCCGTAGCAGAATGATTCAACACCCAAATAAAAGGAAACATTGCTTTATAAAAATAATGCAACGGACGTACAACAAATAAGACCACTTGCTCTGTATTCACGATACTATAACTTTTAGGTAAAAGTTCTCCGATCACCACATCGATATATGTCACTAAGATAAACCCTAACGCGACAGAAATCGTTCCGCTCAATGCTGAGCTAAACGGCAATCGACCGATCCAAGGCTCTAGTAACGCCGCCACTGAGCCTTCGCCAACCCAACCAATGATCAACCCAGTCAAGGTAATTCCTAATTGACTAGCCGACAAGTAGTTATCTAAATGATGCGTGACATGTAATGCTAATTTGGCATTCTTTACATTTTCTCTTTCTAATTGTTCTAAACGTGAACGTCTGATTTTAACTAATGCAAATTCACTAGCTACAAAAAAAGAAGTCACCGCAATCATCAAAAATAATATGGCAAAATTAAGAACCATAACTTCCCACCTCTCTTTTCATGTCCATTGTACCTCTTTTTGAATTTTTTTTGGGAAAATAGGTTAAAAAACAACTCCTTCGTCTTTTTAAACGAACGATTTTCTTCACATAAGGTCTCCTACTTTTGATTTTTCTTTTCATTTTTGCGATAACTATCTGATAAATACGATTGATAAATCAGTGATTAAATGTCATTTTTTTCTTTTACTTTCGCAATATTTGTCATTCTTAAATAAGAAGAGGCAACTTTTACTAGACTTTAGTGAACATCTTGCAAACTCTTGTTAAAAAACCAAAAAATTCTTATTAAAGAAAAAAAAAATCTCCTATATCCGAATCATTACTTTACAATGAATTTAATAAAAAATAATTTAAGGGAGATCATTTTATGCCAAATAATGTGGATAAATCAAATGAAACGACCGATTTTTCATCCAACCAGGAATTACTAAACACAATTAACGCATGGAAGGCAATGCTTAAAGTTTACGGAAAAAACGAAACTTTAGAGACTTTAACTGCATTCAACTATAAAAATTCGGACATCAAATTGATTGCGGATAAGCTTCGGTTACCAAAACCAAGCAATCGAACATCTATGAAAAAGCTAGTTCTTCCTTCAAACAAAAACACTACCGCCGAGGTGTTCATATCCAAAGATAGGTTACTAGATACTATCAACATATGGAATGCGATGCTTAAAGTTCATGGACCAACAGAAACTTTAGCTGCTCTAGCTACATTCGGCTATGGAAAAGCGGTCACCAAAATGATCACGACTAACCTTCAGTTACCAAAATCAATCAATCGAATAGCTGAAACAGAAAAAATAATTAACGCTTCTAAATCAAAGAAGTCAACCGATTTTTCATCCAACAAGGAGTTACTGAAAACTATTGACAATTTCAAAGAAATGCTTAACACAGGTGAATTAAGCAAAACCTTAGAATGTTTAGCTGAATTAAGCTATACGCCCATAAGTATCAAACTTATCATGGCTAACCTTGACTCGCCAGAAATAAAGGATCGAGAAACTATAACAAAAAAGATAATTGAAGCAAATCAAACAAATATTATAGCGAATTCCAACAAAAATAGAGACAAACTATCAAGTACCCAAAATGATCCACAAACACGAAACAATATGAAAGATTATATCTATAATACTTACATAAAACCAAATACAGTGGAAAATGACTTACATAATAAATCTTGCATAAAAAACTTGACAGAAAAAGCCATAAATAGTATTCCTAACGAGCCTTCAAGTAATACGGAAAAAGATAAAACCTCTCCACAACGTTAATCACTAAAAATAGTGGGACTGGGACATAAAGTTTACTCTTCGCTCTAAAAATGAATAAACGGTGTTCTAGAAGTAGCTCTATCGGAAATAAGCCGAAGAATTCCAAAAATATGAGAAACTATTTTCGGATTCTTCGGCTTATTTCTCAAAGCTAGACACTTCTGTCACAACCTCACGTAAATACTTTATTCGCTAAAGTTTAATTTTTCCTTTCTTTTAACCACGTTTTTCTTGTTACACCAATTAGTAAAGGTACTGTTTCATGCTTTACTTCACTATACTCCAAGCCAAACCAAGTTTCTGGCGTGGTCGCAATTTTTTTAATTGCAAGTTTTGCTTGCATGATTTGTCGTTCCCATTTGCTGAGAGTCGTCACATTTGAGATCACTTCATCAATCAAGATAAATTGGAAATCACCGACTTCTCTTCCCGGAGTTAACGAGTAAGTCTGCGGTTGTTTTGGTAATCTTCCTTGTTTCATCAAATCATGAATGATTTGACGAACATAGACATTGATTTCTTGTTGTACTCTGAATCCTAAGAAGAGATTCACTTGTACGACAAAATCAGTATCCATCATATCGATTTGGTATTCTTTCGTATAAGGTTCATCCGTCACTTCCACATGTACGAACCAATATACACGTGCTCTTTTTGGTCGTTTGTCCAGAATCGAGTAGACAAATTGTCTACCAACTTTTCCTTCGGCCATATCTGGTACTAAGAACACCACATTAGTTTGATAAAGTGGCAATGAGTGATCATCTCTTAATTCCGCTAATTGTGGAATGTAATCTTTTAATGCCACATCTTCCGCAGCAGACTCACGGATGATATTTCCTTGTTCCCAAATGAACATGACAGCTAAAATAATGATCGCCATCAACACCGCAACAAACCCTCCGTGGAAAAACTTCACGATACTTGAGATGAAAAAGATGATCTCGATCGCACCAAAAAAGAAAGACACAATCCAGGCGAACCATTTGGAATAGTTGCTTTGGATTAAATAGAAATAAAGAAGTACCGTCGTCATCAACATCGTGACAGTAATTGAAAGTCCATAGGCTGCTTCCATATGATGTGATGTTCGGAAAGTAACCACGATCAACGAACAAGCCAACCATAAAATCAAATTAACCGCGGGAATATACATCTGACCGATACTGTTTCCTGGATACATGATTTTCAAGCGTGGTAAGAGTTTTAACTTAATCGCCTCTGATACCAATGTAAATGATCCAGTAATCAAAGCCTGTGAAGCAATGACCGCAGCGATCGTAGCAAACCCAACGCCAATAATCAACCAACCTTTAGGTAACATTTGGAAAAATGGATTGAGATTATTGATTTGTTGCACCTCTTGATTTTGATAAATATTCAGTAACCAAGCCGCTTGTCCGAAGTAATTCAATACTAAGCAAAGTTTAACGTAAGGCCAACTTAAACGGATATTTAATTTCCCCACATGCCCCAAGTCAGAATACAATGCTTCCGCCCCTGTCGTAGCCAGAAAGATGTTTCCTAAAATAAAGAGACCTAATCGATTGTCTGGACTAAAAAGTAGGCGAATCGCGTAGTAGGGGTTCAACGCTCGGATCACCGTCCAGTCTTGGCTGAAATTTATTAAACCCATCACACCTAAAAAAGTAAACCATAAAAACATGATCGGACCAAACGCTTTTCCTACTATCTCGGTACCGAATCGTTGAACCATAAATAATACGAAAATGATGACTAATGTAATAATGACAATAATATTTTGATTGTTACCGAATCGATCAAAAAATTGTGGGATACCTCTTAACCCCTCGATTGCTGTCGTGACAGTCACCGCTGGGGTCAATACTCCATCAGCAAGTAGAGCAGCTCCACCGATCATTGCTGGTACGATCAAGTATTTACTCCCTTTCCTGACTAGTGTATATAAAGAAAAAATCCCACCCTCACCGTGGTTATCGGCATTTAACGCAATCACCACATACTTGATTGTGGTAAGTAATGTTAGTGTCCAAAAAATCAATGACACCGAACCAAGGACAAATTCAGGATTGATGCCTCGTAGTCCTCCGTTATCTTCTACGATGGCCTTCATTACATATAGTGGACTCGTTCCAATATCTCCGTAAACTACGCCCATCGCAACTAATAGACCAGCCATTGAAATTTTTTTAGTGTTGTGTTTTGTTGTCAATTGTCCCCCTCTTTTCTACTTTCGTTCACTATCGTATTTTCTTCACAAATCATTGATCTTTTATTTCATGTGATTTACTTAACTAGAGACCCCTACGAAGTGTCAAATCATTATACAAGATTTCATTTAGTAATGTCGACGGATATAGTCTGCTAAAAATGAATACACACCGAGACAAAAAAGAGCTCCTAGCAATGAAGGGATGAGGTAGAATCCTTTGATCGAGGGACCTAATTCACCAAGAACAAATTCTCCTAACCAGCTTCCTAAAAAACCGATCACTACATTTCCAGTGACACCGCCAGGTACATCCTCATTTAAGATTAATCCAGCGAACAGACCTAAAACGCCACCAACGATCAAAGTCAGAAAAAAATAAAGCATCTCGTTCCCTCCTTAAAAAATACACCTTTATTTTACGTTATTTTGAAAATTAGACCAAAGATTATGAATAGATTTTATCCAAGTAAACTTTCCAGAGGGATTTTAGCTATAAAAAGAAGGAGTAAGACATTGTCTCACTCCTTCTTTTTCAATGTAGCAAAAACAAGTATTTTTCACTGACGTAGGCATTTCAACCCTCAGATTACTCTTTTTGCTATTTTATCGCTTAAACGATTATTTTGTTTCTTTTTCAGAACCATCTTCTGTTAACATCGCTTTTCTAGAAAGATTTACGCGACCTTGTTTGTCAATCTCAGTTACTTTGACAAGGACTTCATCACCCAATTTGACTACATCTTCTACTTTATTGACACGGTCATTTGAAAGTTGAGAGATGTGAACCAATCCGTCTTTTCCTTTGATCAAGTTAACGAAAGCACCAAATTTTTCAATACGAACTACTTTTCCTAGATAAACCTCACCGACTTTTACTTCTTTAGTTAAGTCTTCAATGATCTTGATTGCTTTTTGGATCATTTCTTTATCAGATGAAGCAATACTTACTTTACCATCTTGATCGATATCGATTTTCACACCAGTTTCTTCAATGATACCATTGATTGTGTCGCCACCTTTACCGATCACATCTTTGATCTTCGCAGGGTCGATTTGGATCATTTCGATTTTCGGTGCATATGGGCTTAATTCTTCACGAGGTGCTGCAATCGTTGAAGTCAATTCTTCTAAGATTTCCATACGTGCTTGTTTTGCTTGGGCTAGCGCTTCTTTTAGGATTTGTTCCGTAATTCCTTGGATCTTAATATCCATTTGTAGAGCAGTTATCCCATCTTTAGTTCCAGCCACTTTAAAGTCCATATCTCCCAGATGATCTTCTAATCCTTGGATATCTGTTAAAATCGTATAGTTTTCGCCATCTGAAACAAGTCCCATTGCAATCCCTGCAACTGGTGCTTTGATTGGTACACCGGCATCCATCAATGCTAATGTCCCAGCACAGATACTTGCTTGTGAAGAAGAACCATTCGATTCTAAAACTTCTGCCACTAAACGGATTGTATAAGGGAAATCTTCTTCTGAAGGAATCACTTGTGCTAGCGCACGTTCACCTAAAGCACCATGTCCGATTTCACGACGACCAGGTGATCCCGCACGCCCTGTTGAACCAACAGAAAATTGTGGGAAGTTGTAATGGTGGATGAATCGTTTGCTAACTTCTACTCCCAGTCCATCAATAATTTGGTGTTCACCTAGTGGCGCAAGGGTACAAGCAGATAATGCTTGAGTTTGTCCTCGAGTAAACAAACCTGAACCATGCACCCGTGGCAACAAGCTTACTTCTGAAGCTAGTGGACGGATTTCGTCCAATTTACGCCCATCAGGACGAATCTTGTCGATCGTGATCAATTCACGAACTACATCTTTTTCTAAGTCCTCAGTAATTTGTTTTACTTCTTTTAGTAATTGATCTTCCTCTTCATGCCCGATAAATTTTTCGGCATAAGCTTCACGAATATCGATTTTTACTTGTTCGATATTGTCTTCACGAGCTAGTTTTTCTTCTGTCATAACAGCCGTTTTCATCGTAGCATAAGAAGCATCAAAGATTTCTTTTTTCAAATCTGCATCTACTTGTAACAAAGAAACTTCCATTTTCTCTTTGCCGACAGCTTGGACGATTTCTTCTTGGAAAGCAACTAATTCTTTGATTGCATCAAAACCAAATAGTAATGCTCCAAGCATATCTTCTTCAGAAACTTCTTTCGCACCACTTTCAACCATGTTGATTGCTTGTTTTGTACCTGCAACACTTAGTTCAATATCTGTTTGTTCCGCTTGTTCAACTGTTGGATTCAAGACATATTCGCCATTCACACGGCCGACTTCGACACCAGCAATTGGTCCATCAAATGGAATATCTGAAATTGATAATGCTAAAGAAGAACCTAGCATTGCAGCCATCGCAGGTGAACAATCTGTTTCAACACTCATCACGATGTTGGTTACTTGAACTTCGTTACGGAAGCCATCCGCAAACATTGGGCGGATCGGACGGTCGATCAAGCGAGCCGTTAAAGTTGCTTCTGTACTTGGACGACCTTCACGCTTGATAAATCCTCCAGGAATTTTACCGGCAGCATACATCTTTTCTTCATAGTTGATCGTCAACGGGAAGAAGTCAGTATCTTTTGCTTCTTTTGAAGCAACTGCCGCACTTAAAACTACAGTATCTCCATAGCGAACTAAAACTGCTCCGTTCGCTTGTTTTGCTAATTGACCGACTTCGATTTGTAAGGGACGGCCTCCCCATGTCGTTTTGAATATTTGTTTTTCTGACATAATTACTCCTTTTCTTTCTCGTGAAAGCAAGACGCTACTAAACAAATGAAAACCGCCAAACGTCGCTTATCCAGCTTTCATTTGGTTAGTAGGAGTCTATCATGCTTTTTTCGAGAATGGTTGTATTAGGTATTACAGTAAAAAAAGTGAGATTCATTTGAACCCCACTCTTTTTGTCAAAATTAACGGCGTAGACCTAAGCGTTTGATCAATTCGCGGTAACGTTGTACATCAGTCTTACGTAGGTAAGCTAACAAGTTACGACGGTGACCAACTTTTTTCATTAGGCCACGGTATGAATGATGATCTTTTTTATGCATACGTGCATGTTCATTCAAGTGGTTGATTTCTTCCGTTAATACAGCGATTTGTACTTCTGGAGAACCAGTATCCCCTTCATGGCGTGCATAGTCTTTGATGATTTCATTTTTACGTTCTTTTGAAATTGCCATTTCTTTCACCTCTTTCGATTATTCCCCTGTGACTGAGTAAAACGTTGGTGATTCGCTTAACCAAGTAACAGGCGATATGCCTTACGCATACAGCTATACTTTACCTGAATCTACGGGAGAAATCAAGTGAAGAATCATTAAGAAAATTTAGTTTTTAAACAAACTTTCTCCTACTTTTTAAATTTTATGTTAAACTATAATGCGAAAATAGACGTATAACTGTCTAAAAAGAAAGGGGTACATATTCCATGATCACAATGGATAATATCATCCGTGAAGGAAATCCTACTTTGCGGGAAGTAGCTGAAGAAGTTGCTCTCCCATTAAGCAAAGAAAATATCGACCTAGGAAAAGAAATGCTCGAATTCCTGAAAAATAGCCAAGATCCAATCAAAGCGGAAGAATTAAACTTACGTGGAGGGGTTGGTTTAGCTGCTCCTCAACTAGATATTTCTAAACGCATCATTGCTGTACACGTGCCAAGCCCTGATCCAGAAGTAACAGAACCCACGCTAAGTACGGTAATGTATAATCCAAAAATCCTTAGTCACTCAGTTCAAGATGCTTGCCTTGGCGAAGGAGAAGGCTGTTTATCTGTTGACCGAGAAGTACCTGGCTATGTAGTCCGCCACGCTAAGATCACGGTTTCTTATACAGATATGAATGGCGAGAAACATAAAATCCGCTTGAAAAATTATGAAGCAATCGTTGTCCAACACGAAATTGATCATATCAACGGCGTGATGTTCTACGACCATATCAACGAAAAGAATCCATTTGCCCTTAAAGAAGGCGTATTGGTGATTGAATAAAAATGATTGAAAGTTGTATTTCAATCTAAATGACTCGTAAGAAATTGAACTAAAAAGCAACATCTTCGGAAATCGCTACTCATTTTTTCGAAGATGTTGCTTTTTGACGTGGGGAGCCCCACTCCTTTTTTATATTACTAAGAATCAGCGATGTGTTCGTTGTTCATTAAACTGGTTTCTGTTTTTACTATGTCCATTTTCTCCCACTTTTTCTTCTTGTCGTTTAAGTTTACTCCCCTCTCTAGTTATGCATTCTACTATCTTTTTCTGCCCTAGGTTCTCTGGAGATGGGCTTAACGTCAGATTCTTTTCTACCTCCGATAGGTCTATCTTGTTTGTTTTTGCCCAACGTTTTATTTCACCAATCATTTCCATCCATTTGTCTAACTGTTGTTCTCCGTTCTGTTGCGTATAGCATTGATTCTCTCGCCGAGCACGAAGTTGCTGAGTCAAGATTTTTAATTGATCTTTGCGTTCTCCTATTGGCTCATCTTCTTGCATTAATTGATTTTTAGTAATTTCTGTCTCTAATTCAGAATTTGATACTTTTAATTTATTGATCCCAACTTTAATTTTTTCAATTTGACCTTCTATTTTTTTTAATATATGTACTATTTCTGGAGTATTTTTGCATTTTATATTTTCAATTATTGTTTCTGCTTCAGATCGTAACGCAAGATCTTTCTCGCATCTTTTTCTAGCCATCAAATTAAAGAGCGTGGCATTATTACTCGGCAATTGTTTTATTTTATCCTCAACTGTATTTTTATCATATAGATCAGGTTGTATCAGAACAGCCTGCGACTTGTATATTTCCACCACGAAACTTTTCCACTTCTCTAATTCTTCTTTTGCAGAATATGGGTCCCGCCAGTCATATTCAGAAGAGTTTAATTCGATTTCTTGTAGTTTTGTTTGTATTTTAACTATTCGTTCTGCCACTGCTCTTAAAAACGCATTTATTTCTGAAACAGGTCGTTGATTTATCTCAAATTGTAGCTTATCTGCTTGTGCTCTAAATTCTAGATCCTCTTGACAAATGGTAAGATTTTTTTTTAAGAGATTCTTTGTACGCTCACTTCTATCGAAAAACGATCCCCAGTGGTCATCGATCCAACTGATCGTTTGTTCAACGGTTCTTTGTTCGTATAAAAAGGGGAATTCTATTATATTTCTTTTCCGCTTTTCCAACATTTCAATACTCTTTAATTCAGATAGCAACTTTATTGTACTCCTTCCAAAAACTAGTTTGTTGTTCCAGTACTTTATCTCCAGAATTCTTTGTCTTTCATTCGATGATTCGCTGTTCTGCTATATTTGCATATTCAGCAAGCTTTTCTTTCGATAGATAACTAATATCTTTCTGTACATAATTTTTCATAGACAAGCGTTGAGATTGTTCTTTTATTAGCTTAGATTGAGGATCCTCCGATTTATTTAGGAGGCTTATTTCAGTCTGATTTTTATTTGAACATGCATTGAATGTTGCTATTCGTAAGTTAGCTTGCTTTAAATTTACGCTAATTTCATCATCCAAAAAGCGAATCACGTTTCCAAACTGATAGATCCATCCTATCATGCGCTTCAACTCCTATATTTTATTTATGTCACGAATGCTTCTGTAAGAAGTAGTATCAAAAAACAAATTCAGCTACAAAACTTCCTATTGTCCCATTTTACTTAGAAAATGAAACTAGTTTCTTCCTTCTTTTTCCCAAAAATAAAATAACTGGTACGATTCGTAAATGGATAAATCATACCAGTTATTTATTATTTAATGTTCTTATATATTCAGCCCAGGCAACTCTTTTCCTCGCTAAGCCGTTCTTTGTTTCATTAGTTTCAAGTACGTAAACTCTTGTACTACAATATTATTCTCTTAGTGTAACGATCTTACCTTAACCATTTCAGATATCATGACCGACTTTGATCCGGTTGGCCTACTTGTTGCATTATCTTGGACTTCTTTGGATCTGGTTCTGCTTTTTGTGGTGAAGAGTTTGCCCTTTTAGATAAAGGATTTTGTCTTGTATTTTTTACCTGTTGTACCTCTTCCATGCTTTTTAATGTCTGTTGTGGTTGTTTTTTTAATTCGTTGATTTTTCCAATAGTTTCCTCAATAGCATACTTCTTATTTTTTAATAACTTAATCGATAGTACCATTGCGGAAGTATGTGTGCTTACATCTTTTTCGTATTTTTGAACGAATTGATTCGCCTCAAAATTTTCTTCTAATTTTTGATTGATTAAAGACGAAACGGGGTTTTCGATTCCACTTGCCTTGTCTGATTCATTGAATTCTTTGCTCATTTCCTCAATAAGCTGATTCTTCTGATTTTTTACGTACTCACTCACTTTTTTTCCTGATTCTGTCAGTTCCTTTCCTTGAGTTTCTCGAATCACTTCGTCAAATATGAAAATTTCTCCTATCTTTTGTTTGAGTAAAGACGTATTTTCAATTCCACTTGGTTCTATTGGATTATTTGGTGAATTTACTTCTTTTTTGTCCTTATTTTTTGACCTTCTCATTAGTTTATTGAACATTACCTTTAGCAATGAAGGCTTTTTATTTGTATTTCTTACCTTTTTCATTTCTTTCATGTTACTTGATGCCTGTTGTGTTTGTTCTTTTTTTGATTCGTTGAGGTTTCTGCTATTTTCCTTAATATACTGTTCCTTTCGATTTATTAAGATCGCAATCAGTGATTCTCCTGATCTTATCAGTTCCTTTGTTCTTACCATTTCTTGAGTTTCTCGAATCACTTCGTCAAATATAAAAATTCCTTCTATGTTTTCTTGGATGTTTGCTGTGACTTTAGCCTTTTCACCATTTCCTTGTACTGTTTTGCTAGTTGATTTATCCATTTGTTTTAGCTCCTTTACTTTAGTATGTAGAAAAATAGTACCTGAATAATTCATATTCAATGTTATTGCAACTTATATTACTATCTTGACTTCTTTTGATCTGGTTCTGCTTTTTGTGGTGAAGAGTTTGCCCTTTTAGATAAAGGATTTTGTCTTGTGTTTTTTACCTTTTGTATTTCTTTCATGCTTCTTAATGTCTGTTTTGATTGTTCTTTTGTTAATTTGTTGAATTCTTCGCTAACTTCCTTAATTAATTGATCCATAAGCTTATCCTTCGAATTTTCTAAGTTCTCAATCATTGATTTCTTTGACTTACTATCTAT
Source organism: Enterococcus sp. DIV0691 (assembly GCF_051711145.1). NCBI lineage: Bacteria > Bacillati > Bacillota > Bacilli > Lactobacillales > Enterococcaceae > Enterococcus > Enterococcus sp. DIV0691. The sequence goes on along the minus strand of NZ_JBIOLY010000001.1, from coordinate 171,986 downwards.
TTCTGTTGTGTCATGTATTTCCAGAATACGCTTGTTCAATAGGAAAGTTTCTTCTAACTTTTGATTGATGAAAGTCGGAATTGGATTGACTATTCCACTTGTTTTGTTTAACTCGTTGAATTTGTTACTAATTTCCTCAATATTCTGATTCTTCTGGTTTTTAAAGTATGTAAAGCGGTAAAATCTTGATTTATTTAATACTTGTTCTCCTTTTTGTCCTATTGCTTGAATTCCCCATTGTGAATTGAAAATTTCTTCTATTTTTTGCTGGATAAAAGGCATATTTGTATTTACTGTTCCACTTGTTTTCAGTAGATTATTTGGTGAATTTACTTCTTTTTGGTCTTTCACTTCTGCGTTTTCTTGGATGTTTGCTGTGACTTCAGCCTTTTCATCATTGCCTTGAACTGTTTCGCTAATTGATTTATCCATTCTTAGTTCGTTGAATTCTTCACTAACTTTCTTAATTAATTGATCCATAAGCTTATCCTTCGAATTTTCTAAGTTCTCAATCATTGATTTCTTTGACTTACTATCTATTTCTGTTGTGTCATGTATTTCCAGAATACGCTTGTTCAATAGGAAAGTTTCTTCTAACTTTTGATTGATGAAAGTCGGAATTGGATTGACTATTCCACTTGTTTTGTTTAACTCGTTGAATTTGTTACTAATTTCCTCAATATTCTGATTCTGATTTTTTTTACAGAGGCTAATGAAGCTTTGTTTTGCTGCTAATTCTTGTTCTAATCTTTGTTCTAATTCTTGTTCTAATCTTTGTTCTAATTTTTGTTCTACTTCTTGAATTCCCCATTGTAAAGTGAAAATTTCTTCTATATTTTGCTGGATAAAAGGCATATTGGAATTTACTTCTTTTTGGTCTTTCACTTCTGCGTTTTCTTGGATGTTTGCTGTGACTTTAGCCTTTTCACCATTTCCTTGTACTGTTTTGCTAGTGAATTTATCCATTTGTTTTAACTCCTTTACTTTAGTATGTATTAAAAACATCTATTGCTAAACTTGGTTCCCACTATTTTTTTATTATGTAGAAGAATAGTGCTTGAATTATTCATATTCCATATTATTGTAATTTATAAATAAAATAGTCGAACGCTTATTTTTTCAAGAAAATAAAATAACTGGTACGATTCGTAAATAGACAAATCATACCAGTTATTTATTATTTAACGTTCTTAAATATTCATCTCAGACCACTCTGCTCTTCATTAGCCTTCGTAGAGAATTCCTGCTTTTATCAACTGTTGCTTAATCGTTCTCAACACATTAGTATCTGGATAACGGATGGTATGCAGATGAATCCCATCGGTCAGCTCAGATAACAACGTAGCATTACTTTTTTTATAGCGTTTCATAAACAATTCAATTTCTTGAGTTGTTTGGATATGAAGCATGCCTGTCAACTCACCATATAAGGGATGTTCTACAATGACATCTAAAACTTCGCCACCAGCTTCAACGATCAAGCGTAACTCTTCTTCTGTTTGCTCACGACCATGTTGGACAGCAATCTTGCTCACTAAGCCGTTCTGTGTTTCATTGGTTTCAAGAACGTAACCTCTTGCCGTTGCAATAATAGTCGCACCTGATGCTCTCAACAACGCAATATCTCCGACAATGATTTGACGGCTCACTTGAAAACGTGAAGCGAATTTGCTGGCACTGACCGGTTTTTCTACATTTGCCAGGGTATGCAGAATCTCTTTGCGCCGTGCTTCTCCATCAATCATCCACTTTCTCCCCATTTAATTCATTTTGATAGTCACGAGAATGTTTCATAAGATCGATATATGTCGCTGTGATCGTTTCTTTATATTTCGTATTTTCTAACCGACTAGCGATTTTTTCTAATACTTCTTGCTCCCTTTTTTCGTCATAGACTGCTTTTTTCGTTGCTTGTTTGGTTTCGCCAATTTTCGTTACCGTGTCCATACGTTTTTCTAGTAATTTGACGATTTGTTGATCAATCTGATCGATTGTTTGACGTAAGTCTTCAAGTTTTTCTGGTTGTTGATCTTCTAATATTTTTTTGATTACTCGAGCAGGATTACCTGCAATCACTACATTATCAGGAAAAGATTTAGTTACAACAGAACCCGCTCCAACTACGACATTGTTTCCTAACGTAACCCCTGGCGTAATGATCACACCACCACCAAGCCAGACATTATGACCAATTTTGATTGGTTTCGCATATTCTAAGCCACTATTCCTTTTCACTGGATGAAGTGGATGAGTGGCTGTATAAAGTTGAACATTTGGAGCAAACATGCAATTGTCGCCGATTTCGATCGTACTTACATCTAAAAATGTACAGTTGTAGTTCGCATAGAAGTTTTCACCTACACGAATATTGTAACCATAATCAAAATTGATCGTTGGCTCCATGTAGATTTTTTCTCCCGTTTTTCCAAAGGTTTCTTTTAGTAATTGAGAACGTAGCTCTGCTGTTTCTGCTTGGTTGATGATCGTACTTTGGCTTCTTGCGTATTGACGATCCGCTACTAATTCCGGATCATTAGCAAAATATAATTCGCCAGCAATCATTTTTTCTTTTTCTGTTCTAATGGTCATAATTTGCTCCTTTTGATAATTTTTCAAATACTATAGCACCGTCCGTTTGCAGAAAATCATATTCTTGGTCTAACTGGATTGGCTCTTGGTTGATTACTAAGATTTGAGACTTCGTATTACGAAATTGGATTAAGTCACAAAACGGGTGTACTTGAAAACTCGTTCCGACGATGACGATCAACTCTGCTTGTTGAACAGCCGATGTTGCTCGCTCTATGACTTCATCATTAAATCCCTCCCCATACAACACGATATCTGGTCGAATTTGTCCCCCACATGTTGCATGTTGATCTGTTTGTAAATAGGTTTCCCAAGAAACGGTGTTCCCACATTTCCTACAATAGCAATGATAAAGATTTCCGTGAAAATTCACAAGTTTTGGACTTCCCGCTTTTTCATGTAATCCATCGATATTTTGGGAAACTACCCAAACTTGCTTTTTTGAGGCTAACTTTGCCATTTCTAAGTGAATAATATTTGGTCTTGCTGTTGGATGATAGATTTTTTTCACAAATGAATAAAATTTTTGTGGCTCATTGTTCATTGCTTCATGACTTAGAAGGTATTCGGGTTGTTCCAATCCATGATAGATTCCTTTTAACGATCGATAGTCGGGAATACCAGAAGGCGTTGATACCCCAGCGCCAGTTAGGAAAGTGATTTTTGAACTAGTGGCTATTGTTGCTACCGCTTCTTCAACGGTTACTTTTTTCATTTCCTTTCACCTCTCTTTTATTATACATCTATCTTTCGTTTATTGATTGATCGTACTTTTTATTCAAACGATTTCATTTTTTGAGAAACATCTCACAATATAGACTGACAAACCAATGAAAACGTGCTACAATACTGCTAGATTCTTCGGTATGATCATCACTATTGCTATCTAATAGTACGATAAACCAAGCATATAGAACAAAAGTGAGGTGAGTTGGTATGGTACCATCCATTATTTACTGGGGCGTGATTTTAGCTTGTATCGCCTGGTTAGCATTAAGTATTTATTTTTCAATTTTTTACCTTGCTCGTAAAGAAAATGGAAATCTTTGGGCATTTGCATTTTTCAATGTACTTGCTGCGATCGTTTTAGCGATTACCTTAGTTATTTTCCGAACATGGGGTTGGGGAATCACTCAATATTCAAGTCTGATTTATCTAATATTGGCTATTTATGGCGTAACGATTATTCTTCAAGCAATCTTAGGTCGTGAAAAAAAAGTAGTTAGTAAAACAGCATAATATACAGAAAGTCAGGATCGAAAATGATTGATTGGGTCAGCTATTGCTAAGAAGCTCATCTTTTCGACTGCTTTATTTTATATAATAAGTAGGAATTAGGACACTTAAATAGATTCGTGTCCTAATTTTTATTTATTTAATGAATAATTATTCTTTTACAACTCTCGCTCTTTTTGAATATCATTTTTCTTATTTTTTGTATAATTATAGAAATTTTCTATAGCTATCAATACTTCACAAGAAAACTTCTGTTATAGATTGACAAAGTGCTTTGTCTATCGTAAACTATTTTTTGTATAAATAACTGAATACGAGATACCTCAATCAATGAGGTAGAGGTCGCGAGAATCATTAACCCTGTGGAGTGAAGCAAACACCGTGAAGCAGGACTAGGGAAGATCGCCGAAATGTACTCTTCTTTGCTTGAAGTTTACGTTGGGACACAAGTTAAGAGCTTGTGGACTGTCTTAGCAGTGATGCTAAGTTGCGCTATGTTTTGTGAGAGGTTTATCACTTTTGTGAAATGTTAGCGACCCTTTTATATTCTTGAAGCGGTCGTTTTTTATTTCTCCTGATAAGCTACTGCAACGCATTTGTTTAACCGCTCGTAAAAAAATTATGCGTAAACAGTTAATTTGATAAGTACGTCTATCTGACAGTAAAATTAAGTTAGCTGAAGCGGAACTTCGCCCGTTTCATTCCTGATGAAATCGTCGAGCCGTATGTGTAAAAAGAAAAGGAGAAAGATTATGAAAAAAAGTTCAGTTACACTTACCCTATTGATGGCATTTATTTTTTCATTCTTCCCTGTAGGAAGTTTCGTGAATGCCGATGAGAAAACACCAACAGATGAGTTCCGTGTAGGTATGGAAGCGGGGTATGCCCCTTTCAACTGGTCACAGCAAACAGATGCCAACAACGCTGTACCGATCCAAGGTCAAAAAAGCTATGCTGGTGGTTATGATGTCCAAATTGCCAAAAAAGTTGCGGATGGATTAGGGAAAAAATTAGTCATCATGCAAACCAAATGGGATGGATTAGCCCCTGCGTTACAATCTGGCAAAATCGATGCGATCATTGCTGGGATGAGCCCCACAGCAGAACGTAAAAAAGAAATTGATTTTACCGATCCTTATTATGAATCACAACTTGTTGTAGTCGTCAAAAAAGATAGTAAATATGCCAATGCAAAAAGTTTGGCGGATCTATCAAATGCTAAGATTACTGCTCAATTGAATACTTTCCATTATAATGTCATCGATCAAATTCCTGATGTGCAAAAGCAACAAGCAATGGATAACTTCTCTGCGATGCGTACCGCTCTTGCTTCAGGTATGATTGATGGTTATGTCAGCGAACGACCTGAAGGGGTAACAGCAACTAGCGTCAATAAAGATTTAAAAATGTTAGAATTTACTGGTCAGAATGGTTTTCAAACAAATCCTGAAGATGTCCAAATCGCTATTGGAATGCGTAAAGGTGACCCAGATATCCAAAAAGTTAACCAAATTCTTAGCGGTATCTCTCAAAAAGAACGTACAGAAATTATGGATCAAGCAATCAAAGATCAACCCGCTTCAACAAATACAGAGGGAGAAAAAGCTGGTTTGTTCACTGATTTCAAAACGATTTGGGATCAATATGGGAATATGTTCCTTCGTGGTGCAGGACTTACGTTATTTATTGCATTGATTGGGACAGTTATTGGAACTACCTTAGGCTTGTTGATCGGTGTTTTCCGTTCTATTCCTGAGTCTGACAATGCCGTGACACGTTTCTTCCAAAAGTTAGCAAATTTACTACTATCGATTTATATTGAAATATTCCGTGGAACACCAATGATGGTTCAAGCTATGGTCGTCTTTTACGGATTAGCATTAGCCTTTGGAATCTCCCTTGATCGTACGATTGCTGCCTTATTCATTGTATCGATCAATACTGGTGCTTATATGACTGAAATCGTCCGTGGTGGTATTTTCGCTGTCGATGAAGGACAATTTGAAGCAGCGCAAGCAATTGGTATGACACATGGACAAACAATGCGAAAAGTAGTTGTTCCTCAGGTCTTACGTAACATCTTACCTGCGACCGGGAATGAATTTGTTATCAATATCAAAGATACAGCAGTCTTAAGTGTTATTGGTGTAGCTGATCTATTCTTCCAAGGGAACTCTGCTGCAGGAGCAAACTTCCAATTCTTCCAAACATTTACAATCGTAGGTATCATTTACTTGGTTATGACCTTTACGATTACCAGAATCTTGCGTGTAGTGGAGAAAAAAATCGATGGTCCTTCAGCCTATACAAAAATTGAAGAAGTTGACAACGCCAACTTGCAGGAATAAGGAGGAAGAATCATGAGTGAAGAAATCATTAAAATCAATCATTTAAGAAAAAGCTTCGGTGAAAATGAAGTATTAAAAGACATCAGCATGGATATCCATAAAGGTGAAGTTGTAACCATCATTGGTTCTTCTGGCTCTGGTAAATCAACTTTCTTACGCTGCATCAACCTTTTAGAAAAACCTACTGGTGGCGAAATCATGTATAATGGCGAAAATATTCTTGCGCCAAAATATAACTTGCCTAAATATCGAACAAATGTCGGAATGGTATTCCAATCGTTCAATCTTTTCAATAACATGAATGTCTTAGAAAACTGTATGTCTGGTCAGACGACTGTCTTAAAAAGAAACAAAGATGAAGCTCGTAAAGTCGCTCTTGAAAATCTAGAAAAAGTTGGAATGGAACGTTATATTGAAGCCAAACCTTCTCAATTATCAGGAGGTCAAAAACAACGTGTGGCAATCGCTAGAGCCCTCTCAATGGACCCAGATGTAATGTTATTTGATGAACCAACATCAGCACTTGATCCTGAGATGGTCGGAGAAGTATTGAATACCATTCAAGACCTAGCTCACACTGGTTTAACCATGATTATCGTGACACATGAAATGGAATTTGCAAAAGATGTTTCTGATCGTGTCATCTTCATGGATAAAGGTGTTGTTGCTGAAGAAGGAACCTCTGATGATATTTTTGTTCATCCAAAAGAAGAACGTACCAAAGAGTTTTTATCACGTATCTTAAAAAAATAGAAGAAAGCCTTTATCCGAAACGACAGGTTCGTTTTGATAAAGGCTTTTCCTTTTTTGGGAAATGATTCACTATTTTCTCATGTTTATCTGCAATCTATTTGAACACCATTCATTAATTCATCAGTCGATCAGTCCTCTCTTCTTAGATTGATTGGTCTGATTGTATTTGTTTGAAAATGAATTTTTGAATATTTTCTGAATTAAGTTGTAATTTTTAGAAAATTCTATTAATATAGAAATTATCAAATTTTTTAGTTAGGATGATTAAACAATGGTTGAAGAGCAACAAGAACTACAGCGTGGACTTAAGAATAGACACGTTCAATTGATTTCGATTGGTGGTGCGATCGGAACAGGTCTTTTCTTAGGAGCAGGAAAAACGATTCAATTAGCTGGTCCCTCTATTTTACTGGCTTATCTTATTACCGGGTGCGTTTGCTTCTTTATTATGCGTGCCTTAGGTGAACTTTTATTATCTAATACAAATAATCATTCATTTCTTGATTTTGTTGCAGAATATCTTGGAAAAAAAGTTGCTTTCGTAACAGGTTGGACTTATTGGTTTTGTTGGGTTGCGATCGCTATGGCGGATTTGACAGCGATCGGGATGTATGTCCGTTACTGGGTTCCAGGAGTCCCACAATGGCTTCCTGAATTGATCGCTCTGATTTTACTGCTTGGTTTAAACATGGTGGCTGTTTCACTATTTGGTGAATTAGAATTTTGGTTTGCTTTGATCAAAGTCGTTTCCATTATTGCATTTATTATCGTTGGTATTTACATGATTCTTACCCATTACAAAACAAGTGCTGGACCTGCTAGTATCACCAATCTCTGGTCACATGGCGGCTTTTTCCCAACTGGTACGAAAGGATTCATTCTTTCCTTTCAGATGGTCACATTTGCCTTTACAGGAATCGAATTAGTCGGTTTGGTTGCTGGTGAGACCAAAAACCCTGAAAAAGTCTTACCCGAAGCTATCAATAATATTCCTATTCGAATCATTCTTTTTTACCTTGGTTCTTTGTTCGTTATCATGTCTATCTATCCTTGGAATAGCTTAGATGCGAACAACAGCCCATTTGTCGAAGTGTTTTCAGAAATTGGGATCACCATAGCCGCATCTTTGATTAATTTAGTCGTATTGAGTGCTGCGGCTTCTGCTTGTAACAGCGCGATCTACAGTACAGGACGTATGTTACGCTCTCTTTCACAAGAAGGTAGCGCGCCTAAAAAATTCCGTCAGTTGACTTCTCACCGTGTACCAGGAAATGCGTTAGTTTTTTCAACTATTGTGATTTTTATTTCCGTTATCCTAAATTATGTGATGCCTAGTGAAGTATTTACACTCGTCAGCAGTATTGCGACTACTTGCTTTTTATTTATCTGGGGAATACTCGTTTACACTCACTTAAAATATCGTAAAAGTATGTTAGGTAAAAAAGAGCATACGTTCAAAATGCCTTTTTATCCTTATAGTAATTTTCTTGTTTTTGCCTACATGATTTTCATTTGTCTAGTTTTATTTCTTGGCAAAGACACACGTATTGCCTTACTCTTAACTCCTGTTTGGTTTATTGGGTTATTGATCATTTATCGAATGAAATACGAGAAACAATCACTTTGAAATACTGACAACAATCCATACTAAAAAAATAGATTGATAAAAGTATGTTAGGACTCTCTTTTTTATAAGCCGCAAAAAATCTTTAGAATATGAGATTGAGACAAAAGTGTTTCGCATCAAGAATAAGAAGGAATTTCCGAAGATGCCACTTTTGTCTCACCATTTATTCAGTTTTAGAGCTTCTAGAAGCGACTGAGGCAAGTTTTGGCTCAGCCTCCAGATTTTTTGGTCAATTACTTATAGAACATCTCCCCTTCAATTACTCTCTCACAGAACCACTCAGGATATAATGATTATTTCAACTCAAGATCAATACTTTATACTCATTATTTGATTAGAAAAACATTGCTAAACTACGTTATTTTTGTTACTTTAAAAAAAGTATAAATAAGTAAAGGAGAAATCTATGACAAAAAAATTGACGTTCAAAGAAAGTATGTTTATCGGTTCAATGTTATTCGGTTTATTTTTTGGTGCTGGTAATTTGATTTTTCCCGTTCACATGGGACAAGAATCTGGCTCTGCCGTTTTCTGGGCCAATCTTGGCTTCTTAGTAACTGGGATCGGACTACCTTTTTTAGGTGTAATTGCCATCGGTGTTTCAAAAACATCAGGGGTTTATGAATTAGCAGAACGGATCGGCAAAAAATATGCTTTGGTTTTTACTGTTTTGCTTTACCTCGTCATCGGACCGTTTTTCGCCTTACCAAGATTAGCAACTACCTCTTTTGAAATTGGTTTAGCTCCATTTATCCAAGCCAAGCAACAACATGTATTTTTAGTTATTTTTAGTATTTTATTTTTCTTCACTGCTTGGTGGTTATCCAGACGGCCTACTAAAATCCTTGATTATGTAGGAAAATTCCTTAATCCTGCCTTTTTGATTTTACTAGGAATCTTGTTGGTACTTGCTTTTATTCATCCATTGGGTGCAATCGATCAAGCTACTGTCCAACCTAGTTATCAAGAACATGCTTTCTTTACTGGTTTTACTCAAGGATATAATACGTTAGATGCACTTGCTGCCTTAGCATTTGGTATCCTTATCGTTACTACGATTCGCAATATGGGCGTAACAAAGCCTTCTGAGATTGCTAAGGATACGATCAAATCTGGTGCAATCAGTATCGTTTTGATGGGAATCATCTACACATTACTTGCTTATGTGGGAACAATGAGTCTCGGTGGATTTGCTTTAAGTTCAAATGGTGGGATCGCACTAGCGCAAATCGCAGATCATTATTTAGGAACTTATGGCAGTATCTTGCTCGCTCTTATTGTGATCCTTGCTTGCTTAAAAACAGGGATTGGACTAATCACTGCTTTCGCAGAAACCTTTACCGATCTGTTTCCTAAAAGAAATTACATTGTATTTGTGACACTAGCTAGTGCACTTGCTTGTTTGGTCGCTACTGTGGGATTGACAAATATCATCCAAATTTCACTACCTGTCTTGATGTTTATTTATCCTTTAGCAATGACCTTGATCTTACTCGTTCTTGTGGGTCCATTGTTTAAACAACGTCCTGCTGTTTACCGCATGACCACTTATTTTACACTAATTGCTTCAATTTTAGACGGTTTAAATGCTTGCCCAGACGGAATCAAGCAAACCAGCTTTGTCAAAACGTTGTTAGACTTCGCAACGAATTATCTGCCATTCTTTAAATTAGGAATGGGGTGGATCGTCCCAGCATTGATTGGTTTAGTAATTGGCTTGATTTGGAGTATGGTTAAAAAAGAAACACCCGTTGTAGAGTAACGGCATCTAGGACGATCATTCTTCTAAAAGAAGGAACGGTGTGCGATCATCACTTCTGTGAAATGAACAGAGCATATTTGAAGTAACTTTCCATTATTAGATTGCATCTAACAGTGGAAAAGTGCTTCAAATATGCTCTATTTATATATACAAGAAGGGACCTGTGTATTTTACTTCTATTTTCGGCTCTGAATTTTTTACTAAGTCATTAGAATCAACAGATAACTGACAAAATTACTTTTTGAATGAATCCATTGGATGTATTTAACTATTTAGTCAAATGGCTAGCAGAAATATATTTTCCTAAAAAAATTACCAACTTCCAAAAACTTTCGTCACAAAAAATTCACAACTCCTGAGTAATATATAAGCATACCAACAAACAACCCTAACAACACTTTTTCATTTTTAACTCCTTATCCTGCTAGCTCCCCGGCTAGCAGGACTTTTTTATTGAACTAGAAATGGCTGAGACAAACCTGAAAAATAGTTTTGTCTCAGCCATTTTTGTGTTTTAGTTTATCTATCCCCGACCAGCCAGCTTTTGTCATCCCTGGTAGTCTTGCCAATTTTTCAAAGTATCATTCTTGGTTTTCGTTTTATCGTATCAAAAAAAATGCCAATTCATCCAAGTAGGATTATGAAAACCTGTAAAGTAATAGAGGCAGAAATAAATTACCCAAATACTACCAATTAAGACATCGATTCGTTTTCCAACTTTAGATTTTACTGATTCTCCCAAGCCAACAAACACCATCATCAGACCAATCAAAAATAAATTTAATGCGTTTGTATAATAGTTATCCAAATCTGGAAATAGGACGAACACTATATTTAAAGAAACAACGATTGCAGCTGCAGAAAGGAATAAAGAATCAAATATATTCCATCCGGCTATCTTCCAATTTTTGGTCATATAATTAATCAAACGATTCTTTGGCACCCATAACACCTCTCTATTGATTGATAAAATCCATCTATCCTCATGACTTAATTATGTACTGCTCTAGTATTGATTTTCAGTTTTCTCTTCGCCAACATCATATGAAAAAAAGCAAAAAGCGACGGAAAATGAAGAATCTATTCCATCGCTTTTTTTGCTTCTATTTAGATAACCGCTCTTGATCTCCTGCTGGAGAAAGACTGGTGATTTTTTCGATTTGATCAATTGGAACCATTCGTATTTGTTGTTCCTTGTTTTGTAGGCGAATCATGACTACTTCTTTTTCAACATTTTTTGTAGCTACCCAGCCTGAAATCGTTTCGTACTTATTACTTTTTCGATTGGCTCTTACTTGTAAAATCACTAAACTATGTTGAGTAGCTGCTTTTTGCAGCTCTAAAACAAACTTTCCTTGCAAACGTACATTCTCTGCTATTTTTTCAGTGTCATTTACAAAAGAATCAAAAAGCTGATACGACGTATGCGTGACTAACTTGGTCAATTTCTTCATTGGTGATACTGTTTCTTCGTTCATTGAATGCACTCCTCCTTTAGCTAAGAAAGTGTTACTTAATTAACTATATTCTACCTAAGATTTAACGAAATAACAAGAATATTATCTATACTGAGCAACAAAAAGAAAGCGTTACCTATATAGATATATCGTTATTTTATTTATCTATTTTCCATTCTTGCATCCAATACTTGAGCCCTTCAGTCAATAATTGGTAAGTTTCATCAAAGTTATCGGTATAGTATGGATCAGGAACATTTTGTGTTTCTTTTCCAGGAACCCGACTTAAAAATAAATGGATCTTATGTTGTGCGTCGGTCGGTGCCATCCGTTGTAAATCCTCTACGTTAGATTGATCCATGCCAATGATCCAATCAAATCGTTGAAAATCTTCTTCTGTGATTTGGCGTGCAATCATTTGACTCGTATCCACGTTCTCATTTTCTAAAATTTTCTTTGTTCCTTTATGAGGTGAACGCCCCACTTCATAAGTACTTGTCGCTGCAGAATCAATCAAAAATCGATCAGATTGTCCGTCTTCAGCTACCATTTTCTTCAACAAACCTTCTGCCATTGGTGAACGGCAAATATTTCCTAGACATACAAATAAAACTTTCGTCATGTTTGCTCTCCTTCTAATCATTTGTTTCCAGCTCTTCTTTTGCATACAACCGATAGGAATATAATTCTGTATCTTTGGCTAAGCGGAACAATTGGACGGCGATTTCTAGAGGCGTCTCTTCGTAATCATGTGTAATCCAATTGATTAGAACCCCACTACATCCATAAGAAAAAAAACGAGCATAAAACAATTTGTCCGCTTTTGATAACTGCTTTTCTTCATCCATTTGATCAAAAATCTTAATAAATGATTGCTGGATAACAGCAGTAAACTCTTTTTGTAGTATTTCTTGGTCAGAGGTAACAGTGTTCGCATAAAATTCTTTTTGTGCAGCAATTGCCTTCAACATTTTTAATGCTTGCTCTTCCCAGTTGTCTAAAGAAAGCGAATGAGGATCTAAATAGCATAAACAATCTTCGTAATACACCCATCGCAACAAATCGTATTTATCTGTAAAATGGTAGTAAAATGTTTGGCGATTGATGCCTGCCTCATGGGCGATTTTCTGTACACTGATCTTTTGAAAAGACTGCTTTTGACATAGATTAATCAATACGTTTTTAATCAATTGCTTAGTATGTGGTGTATCGCCCATCTCATCATCTCCTATCTTCTTTACAAAGACTTCTAGTTCTACGATTTTCTTGAAAAAGTATTTATATGGACAGTCGATTCAAGTATCCTTTTTTATACTTGATAATCATATCCAAAATGTTCATAGGCATATGGTGTGGCGATCCTTCCACGAGGTGTCCGTTTCAAGAAACCTTTTTGGATCAAAAAAGGTTCATACATATCTTCAACAGTTTCTCTTTCTTCACCAATATTGACAGATAACGTACTCAATCCAACCGGTCCGCCACCATATAATTCAATCATCGTACGTAATAGTTTCTGATCGACATAATCCAAACCTGCCTGATCGACTTGTAACAACGTTAATGCTTGATCGGCAATGGTTTGATTGATCTTGCCATCTCCCTGTACTTGTGCAAAATCACGTACCCTTTTTAATAAGCGGTTAGCGATCCGTGGTGTTCCTCTTGAACGTCTAGCAATTTCCAGTGCACCTTCTTCAATGATCTCTGTTTGAAAAATATCAGCAGAACGAATCACGATTTCTCTTAAATCAGCTTCTTCATAATATTCCATATGAGAAATGATCCCAAATCGATCACGAAGTGGCGCTGAAAGCATACCTGCACGAGTTGTTGCGCCAATTAATGTAAAAGGTGGTAAAGGAAAATGAACAGGATGAGCAGTTGGTCCTTGTCCAACCATTATATCAACGTAAAAATCTTCCATGGCAGAATAAAGCATCTCTTCTGCTACACGAGGTAATCGATGAATTTCGTCAATAAATAAAACATCGCCAGCTTCTAACTCATTTAAAATAGCAACCAGATCTCCTGGTCGCTCGATTGCGGGACCACTAGTTGTTCGTATATTGACTGCCATTTCATTCGCAATCACCATTGCCATTGTCGTTTTCCCTAATCCCGGCGGACCATATAACAAAACGTGATCCAACGGCTCTTCCCTGTGACGGGCAGCTTCAATATATATTTTGAGTTCCTGTTTCACTTTCTTTTGACCAATATATTGGGAAAGTAACCGTGGGCGGAGGGTCTTCTCTAAACTTAATTCATTCTCGCCCGTTTCAGGGGATAATAACTGTTCATCGGTCATCATTTTCCCTCCTTATTTTTTCATCATTAATTTTAAAGCTTGGCGTAAGTATTCATCTGTTGTGAGATTTTCTACTTCTTTTAGTTGTTTCTCGACCCGCTTGACCTCTTTATCACTATATCCAAGTGCTGATAAAGCTTCCATTGCTTCTGATAATGCCGTCGCATCTTGTGCTGTACTTTCATCAAATAAATTGAAGGGCGTATCGATACTTAATTCGCCAAATTTTCCTTTTAAATCTAAAATCATTTGTTGAGCTGTTTTTTTACCCACACCAGGGAATTTGGTCAGATAAGTCACATCCCCTGTTTCAACCGCTTGAATCAATCCTGAATGATCATCACTAGCCATAATCGCTAAGGCACTTTTTGGTCCAATTCCTGAAACACTAACTAACCTTAAAAATAATTGTTTTTCTTCTAAAGAATCAAATCCGTACAGAAGATGTGCATCTTCTCGAATGACCTGATGGACGTAAAGTTTGATTTCTTTGTTTAGCTTACTACTATAACGATAGGGATTGCCTAATGCAATTTGATAACCGATCCCATTTGTTTCGATTACTAAATAATAAGGATTGATAAAGGTTACTACACCTGTAAGATATTCATACATCTGTTATCCTCTTTCTTTCACACACATATGTTCGCATATTTTCTTCCATTGTAGCATACTTTTTCTTTTGAAAAAAGAGAACAGAAGATCGAGCTACGCTTCTCCTTTTTAACGTAAGTTTATCAAGGTTTTTAGGATAAACATTTTTTGCAAGAGATTTTAATTTGAAAGATCAGAGTTTCAGCACTTTCCTCAAAACAAAGGATCAATATTCAGGAAACAACGCTTCAATAAAGATAAATAAGAAAAAACCTTGAAACAATCAAAAACTGTCTCAAGATTTTTTACCCAAAAATAAAGCTCTTCCTTATTCAACTTGTGATAGATATTCTCCATATCCTTGTTCTTCCATTTCTTCATATGGAATAAACTTTAAAGCCGCAGAATTGATGCAATAACGTAGTCCGCCTTTTTCAGCAGGACCATCATTGAATACATGCCCTAAATGAGAATCTGCTTGACTGCTTCGCACTTCCACTCGGTGCATACCATGAGAAAAGTCGGCCTTTTCTTTAATATCTTTTCTAGTGATTGGTTTACTGAACGCCGGCCAGCCACATCCCGCATCGTATTTTTCGGCTGAGCTAAACAATGGCTCCCCACTGACAATATCGACATAGATCCCTTTTTCATAGAAATCATCATATTTCCCACTAAATGGTCTTTCTGTTGCGTTTTCTTGCGTCACAGCATATGAAATTGGAGATAATTCCTCTTTTAAATCACGCTCATTTTTCTTGAAATCGCCCACTAAAAACGCCTCCTTTTTCTTTTAATCATAACGACAAAAGTATCAGAAGCAAA
The DNA here is from genome assembly GCF_051711145.1 of Enterococcus sp. DIV0691. Lineage (NCBI taxonomy): Bacteria > Bacillati > Bacillota > Bacilli > Lactobacillales > Enterococcaceae > Enterococcus > Enterococcus sp. DIV0691. The sequence continues at coordinate 156,484 of NZ_JBIOLY010000001.1, read as the reverse complement.
CATTCTGCTCATAGTAATAATTGCTTAGACTTTACGACGTCTAGCAAACTCGACGAAACGAAATTTATCTAAACGGTGAATTGATTCTGTATACTCGAAACACCTTGTATCTTCGAGGTGAACCAGTCCTCTTACTACCACGACATAGCGATCTCCATGTAGATCCATCATCTCTTCGATTTCAGGAGTTACTTCTTCAACGGTAATTTCTTTCTGGGCGTAAGCAATCGTTAGTTGCAATTCATTTTCAAAGTATTCGTAGATCGAGCCAGCAGCTTGTGTTGCTGTTAAAGTTGGTACCACATTTTTTAATAAATAATCACGATCTAATATGACCACTTCTCCATTGATTTTCCTTTGACGAATCAAATGCCAAACCGGCGTTTTTTTCTTCCAGCCTGTTATTTCACTCAATGATTGGTCCACTTCTGTTTCTTCGATTAATTGAACGATGGTTTCACTTGGGATTCGTTGTGTTTCCTGTAATTCTTTGTAGCTTGTTAATCCTGCAATTGGAAAATCAAATCGATTGCGGTCTAAAACAATCGAACCCTTTCCTTGTTTCTTTTGGATATAACCTTCAGTCGTTAACAGGTTAAGCGCTTTTCGAATTGTTTCTCGTGAAACACCATAAATTTGAATCAGCTGATTTTCACTAGGGAGCAAAGTATGCGGAGGGTATTGTTGATCCAAAATTTTTTGCTCTAAATCTAAAAAAATTTCATTAAATTTATTCATTACATTTCCTCCACTTAATATTCAATTTCTTTTATTCGCATATAAACTATACTACAGCTTTTTTGTTATTTCAATCGCCCCCTCTTTTCACATATCCCTACACTAAGCCAAGTGTAACGATTACATTTTTTCATTTTTCGCTTGTAAAACGCTTGCAATAGTAGGAAGAAACAAGTATAGTATGGATAAGATAACTTGTGTATACAAGTTTAAAAAGAAAGGGGTTTATTCCTATGGCAAAGTACCAAGCAGATGCTGAGAAACTGTTAAAGGAAATTGGTGGAAAGGAAAATATTGCTGCAGTTAGTCATTGTGCCACTCGGATGCGCTTTGTCTTAAATGATCCAAAAAAAGCCAATGAAAAAGCAATCGAAGATATTCCTAGTGTGAAAGGGATGTTTACCAATGCTGGGCAATTCCAAGTCATTATTGGTAACGATGTTTCAACCTTTTACAACGACTTCGTTGCTGTATCAGGTGTTGAAGGCGTATCCAAGGAGCAAAGTAAAGTTGCTGCTAAACAAAATCTCCACCCTGTCCAACGAGCAATCGCTGTTTTGGCAGAAATTTTTACACCATTGATTCCAGCCATTATCGTAGGGGGACTGATTTTAGGTTTTCGGAACGTATTAGAAGGAATCCAATTTGAAAGTCTTGGTGGAACAATTGTTGAACACTCTCAATTTTGGAACGGCGTAAACGGCTTTTTATGGTTACCTGGCGAAGCAATTTTCCATTTCTTACCAGTTGGTATCACTTGGAGTATCGCGAAAAAAATGGGCACTACACAAATATTAGGAATTGTTTTAGGGATTACGTTAGTTTCACCGCAATTATTAAATGCCTATAGTGTCGCATCAACAGCTGCGGCTGATATTCCATTTTGGGATTTTGGTTTTGCTCAAGTTGATATGATTGGTTATCAGGCACAAGTCATTCCAGCGATGCTTGCTGGATTTATGTTAGCTTATCTTGAAATTTTCTTCCGTAAATATATTCCACAGTCGATTTCTATGATATTTGTTCCATTGTTCTCTCTACTCCCAACAGTCTTAGCTGCCCATGTCATCTTAGGGCCTGTGGGTTGGACAATCGGTAGTTGGATCTCAAATATTGTTAATACTGGCTTGACTTCTTCAATCAGTTGGTTATTTAGTGCCGTCTTTGGTTTCTTATATGCACCTTTAGTAATCACCGGCTTACACCATATGACGAATGCAATTGATATGCAATTGATTGCCGATTTCGGCTCTACGAATCTTTGGCCAATGATTGCTTTATCAAATATCGCACAAGGTTCGGCAGTTCTTGCGATCATCTTCTTACATCGCGGAAATAAAAAAGAAGAACAAATCTCGATTCCAGCAATGATTTCTTGTTATCTAGGGGTAACTGAACCTGCAATGTTTGGGATCAATCTAAAATATGTTTACCCATTTGTTGCCGCAATGGTTGGTTCAGGTTTAGCTGGAATGTTTGCCAACTTGATGAATGTACGTGCTAATGCAATTGGTGTTGGTGGACTACCTGGTATTCTAGCTATCCAAGCAGAAACTTGGGTTCCGTTCATCATTTCTATGATCATTGCAGTTATTGTTCCATTTGGTTTAACCGTAATCTTCAGACGTCAAGGGATCTTAAATAAAATCGATCCTGCTGTACCCGTAGAAGACACAACTGGCTTACAACTACAAACAGCTGATGGAAACAACGTTTCACCACAAAAATTTGAAGCTGCCAATGCAACAGCAGTTTCTGCTCCGACAGAAGAGTTATTCGCTGTAGCAGATGGACAAATCAAGGAAATCACCGAAGTAGCAGATCCTGTTTTTGCTCAAAAAATGATGGGTGAAGGTTATGCTGTACTACCTTCCAACGAAAAAGTTTATGCTCCAGTCGCTGGTAAAGTAACAAATATTTTTGATACACAACATGCGATTGGTCTTTTAACTAATGAAGGTCTGGAAGTTCTCGTTCATATGGGTCTAGATACTGTCGAATTGAATGGGCTACCTTTTACGATCCATGTAAAAGAAGGCGATTCAGTCACGCCAAAAACACAACTAGCCGACATGGACCTCACAGCAATTGAGCAGGCTGGGAAGAAAACGGACATCTTAGTTGTATTAACAAATAATGAAAAAGTTGCTGCCTTAACATTAGATCAAACAGGTCTCGTTCGTCATAGCGAACAAATTGGAAAAGCGCAACTAAAATAAAAAATACTACTGTATAAAAATAACCTGAAAAAATTCTTTTAGTGAATTTTTTCAGGTTATTTTTCACTCTTTAAGCGTTGGTACGTTCACCATCGCTTTAGTCAGTTTGATCGTCACTATGCTTAAAAACGACAAAAAGAAATAGCCGTCACTTTAGCAGAGTATGGCTATTTCTAAACCAAAATAAAACTTTGCCACCGTCTTTCGCGGTGCTGTCTAGAGGAGTTGTTAGCGCAACTCCTCTTTCATTTTCATTATACCAATTACTTCAGGTATTTACAACTTTCGCAAAGATAGAATTCCTCTTAAAAGCCTTAACTAAAAATAACATTTTTATGTTTTAAAAAACACATTTCTCGTGGCGATAATATGCTACAATAAATTCGACAGTAAAGTGGATCGACGGTGGCAACTTCTCACAAAGGTGGTGGTGCTTATGGGAATAAGTACTAAAATCTATGAAAGGAGTTCGCTTTTTGTCCGCATATGAGATCGTTCAAACCATACTTGGCTTTGGTACTTTCACCATTGCTTTAGTCAGTTTGATCGTCACTATGCTTAAAAACGACAAAAAGAAATAGCCGTCACTTTAACCGAAGTCTGGCTATTTCTCTTTGAAATATCTGATTAAACGGTCACCGTCTTTCGCGGTGCTGTCCAGGGGAGTTGTTGGTCGCAACTCCTCTTTCGTTTTTATTATACCAGTTACTTTAGGTATTTACAACGTTCTTAAAGATAGAATTCCTCTTAAAAAACCCTAAATAAAAATAACATTTTTATGTTTTAAAAAACACATTTCTCGTGGCGATAATATGCTACAATAAACTCGACAGTAAAGTGGATCGACGGTGACAACTTCTCACAAAGGTGGTGGTGCTTATGGGAATAAGTACTAAAATCTATGAAAGGAGTTCGCTTTTTGTCCGCATATGAGATCGTTCAAACCATGCTTGGCTTTGGTACGTTCACCATCGCTTTAGTCAGTTTGATCGTTACTATGCTTAAAAACGACAAAAAGAAATAGCCGTCACTTTAGCGAGTATAGCTATTTCTTTTTGAACTATTAAACTAATTCGCCACCGTCTTTCGCGGTGCTGTCTAGAGGAGTTGTTAGCGCAACTCCTCTTTCGTTTTCATTATACCAATTCCTTCAGGTATTTACAACTTTCGTAAAGATAGAATTCCTCTAAAAAAACCTAAATAAAAATAACGTTTTTATGTTTTATAAAACACGTTTCTCGTCGCGATAATGTGCTACAATAAACTCGACAGTAAAGTGGATCGACGGTGGCAACTTCTCACAAAGGTGGTGGTGCTTATGGGAATAAGTACTAAAATCTATGAAAGGAGTTCGCTTTTTGTCCGCATATGAGATCGTTCAAACCATACTTGGCTTTGGTACGTTCACCATCGCTTTAGTCAGTTTGATCGTCACTATGCTTAAAAACGACAAAGAATAGCCGTCACTTTAGCGGGAGACTGGCTATTCTTATTCTTTGTCGAATATTTAAATTCAACCGCCACCGTCTTTCGCGGTGCTGTCTAGAGGAGTTGTTGATCGCAACTCCTCTTTCGTTTTGATTATACCAATCACTCATACACTTTGCAATTCTAAATATGACTGAAAGTAGCGGACACAAACTTGAACGATCCTATCTCAATTTCTGATTTTCGTCAACTGTAGCTACATAAATTTTTTCAAACCTTGGTAAACTGCACCGATTGGAAACCCAACAATACTATAATAGTCGCCTTGGATCTCTTTAACAAATGCACCTGCAAAACTTTGAATACCATACGCACCTGCTTTATCCATATAATCACCGGTTGCTAAATAGGCTTCGATATCCTTAGTTGTCAAAGGATAAAAGGTCACCTTAGCTTGTGCTAAGATTTTTTCTTCTTGATCACCTTTCGTCAACACCACGGCTGTATATACTTCATGCGTTTTCCCACTAAGTTTTTGAAGGATAGCTTTTGCCTCTTGTTCATCCGCTGGTTTACCGATGATCTCATCATTAAAAACAACTGTCGTGTCACTTGCAATCACCAATACATCATTATCGTATTGATGTTTGACTACTTTTGCCTTTTCAGTTGCCATTCGCTCAACATAATTTTTAGGTTTTTCTTGAACAAAAGGTGTTTCATCGATATCAGCCGGATGAACATCAAATGCACTAACCAGTCGCCCTAATAATTCTTTTCTTCTAGGGGACTGCGAAGCTAACACAATTTTCATCTGTTTCTTCTCCTTTTCATGAGACTCATTAATGTGGATCTTGGATGCGTTTAAACATTCTTTCCATATCTGAATTAGTAAAATGGATCAACACAGGGCGTCCATGAGGACAATTAAAAGGATTTTCACATTGGGCTAAGTCCTTCAATAAAACCCTCGCCTGAGCTTCATTCAAATAATGATTTGCCTTGATTGAACGTTTACAGCTCATCATGATTGCTGTGGCTTCTCTAAATTTCTTCACGCTGACACTACCCGTTGTTAACAACATATCGATCATTTCTCGAATAATCGCTTCTTCCTCTCCAGCTGGATACCAAGTAGGATGTGCTCTGACGATAAAACTATTTTGACCGAATTCTTCTAGATAAATACCTGCTTCTTCAAGCAATTGTTTTTTCTCTTTCAGTTTCAAAGCATCACTATTGGGATAATCTAATACAAACGGCACAAGTAGTTCTTGTAGATCGTTAGAAACTTCGCCAATTTTTTCTCGAAAATATTCATACTTGATTCGTTCTTGCGCTGCATGTTGATCAATAATGTATAAGCCATCCTGACTTTGAGCAAACAAGTACGTTCCATGCATTTGTCCAAAATATTCTAATTGTGGAAAGCGTTGTGTTACCTGCTCATTTTCTAATTTCTGAATTGCTTGATCTAATGAGCGCCCATTTTGACTTAAATCAAACTCTGGATGTAACGCTAAATCCTCACGATAAACTGTTTCTGAAGAAGTTTCTTCTTCAGCTGTTGTTTCATGCTCGTTGGAAAAGTTTTCAACAGTGGATAACTCATTTTCACTCTTATCCACTGGTTTTTCTACATAGTTATCAACAATATCACCAGAGTTATCCACTGTTTTTCTTTTGCTTTCTGGATAACTAGTAGTTTCTTCAGAAAATACAGGAGAGTTTTCAACATTATCCACAGACTTATCAACAGATTCATGCACAAACTCGCTTTTTTCTTCCGCTACAAAAAATGTTCCGGTTGTTTGATCAAAATTCAAGCTTTGCGGTTTCTTAGGTTTCGCTTCTTCAAAAGCGTAAGATAAATCAATTTCGATTTGTTCCGCTTTTGGTTGATCAGCAACCTTTTTCTTGAATCGCAAATTGTCAGCTGCACTGGGAATTAAGTTCTCCTGTACCAATGCTTTTTGAATCGCTTGAGTAATTAGCTCAGTTAATTCCTGTTCCTTCGATAAACGAACTTCTTGCTTTGTTGGATGGACGTTCACATCCACTAACAATGGATCCATTTTGATTTCCAGTACAGCGATTGGGAATCGCCCTACCATTAGTTTTGAACCATAGCCGGCTACAATTGCTTTATTCAAGGAAAAATTTTTAATAAAACGTCCATTAATGATTGTTGAAAGATAATTACGACTAGCACGAGTCACTTCAGGTAAAGAAATATAACCGAAGATTTCAAAATCTAAATCTTTCGCTTCAATCTTCAACATTTTCTTTGCTGTATTCAACCCATAGATTCCGGCAATCGTTTGTTTCAATTCGCCATTTCCTGAAGTTGCTAACATCTTATTCCCATCATGGACTAATCGAAAAGCAATTGCCGGGTGACTTAAGGCTAAGCGATTCACAATATCACCGATATTCGCTAATTCAGTATGCAACGTTTTAACATATTTTAAGCGTGCTGGTGTATTAAAGAAAAGATTGCTGACTGTGATTTTCGTTCCTTGCCTTAAAGGAGCTGGGCGGTGTTCCATTACCGCACCTCCCTTAAGCTCTAAATAGGTTCCTTGCGTTTCTTCTTGATTGGCTGTTTCTACCGTCATCTCTGAAACAGAAGCAATACTAGGCAATGCTTCTCCTCGAAACCCAAGCGTACGAATTCGGAAAAGGTCGTCACGATTGTGGATTTTACTTGTTGCATGACGTTTAAAGGCGTTCTCAACATCTTCTGTCAAAATACCTTCTCCATTATCAATCACTTGGATCGTTTTTAATCCTGCTTCTTCAACTAAAATATCGATTTGACTACTTCCTGCATCTATGGCATTTTCCACAAGTTCTTTGACTACCGAGGCTGGACGTTCGACAACTTCACCGGCTGCGATTTGATTGGCTAAGCGTTCTGATAATTCTTGGATTTTCGCCATCATTCTACGCCTTCTTCCTATATAGTATTTATAGTTAGCTTACTCTTCTTATTTATCGTTGATTTACAGCTGTTTTTTCAATTCATAGAGTTGATTCAATGCATCCATTGGTGTCATTTCTAACAGATTCATTTGTTTCAATGTAGAAATAACTGCTGTCTCGGCATCGCTTAATTCACTGAACAAGGACAGTTGTTGCGTTTCTTCTTGTTCTATCGATACAGTATCAGTTACTGGTTGTGCTATTGCTTCAAGCGGTTCACTTGGAACAGCCACGGAATGATGGCTCACTTCTCCTGATTCTAATGTATGCAAAATATCGGCAGCTCTTGCTAATAAATTAGAAGGTAGCCCTGCAATTTTCGCTACATGGATCCCATAGCTTTTATCAGCTGGGCCATCCATCATCTTATGCAAAAATACTACTTCGCCGTCTTTTTCAACAGCCCCTACGTGTACATTTTTTAATTGAGGTAATTCTTGCTCTAGAACTGTTAACTCATGGTAATGTGTAGAAAAGAGCGTTTTTGCTTGTACATGTTGATGGATATATTCAATGATCGCTTGAGCTAATGCCATTCCATCATAAGTCGCAGTTCCTCTACCTAATTCATCAAAAAGAATTAAGCTGTTTGGTGTTGCATGCCGCAACGCTTGATTGGCTTCCATCATTTCCACCATGAACGTACTTTGTCCAGCAATCAAGTCATCACTTGCACCAATCCGAGTAAAAATCCGATCAAAAATTGGTAAAATCGCTTTTTGCGCAGGGACGAAGCACCCCATTTGAGCCATTAAAACAGTTAATGCTAACTGACGCATATACGTACTTTTCCCTGACATATTCGGTCCAGTTATCAATAAAATCATTTCGTCTTCAGCCATATCCACACTATTGGGAATATATTCTTGATGTCCTAATACTTTTTCAACGACTGGGTGCCGACCTTCTTGAATCAGTAATTGGTGTCGATCCGAGACCATCTCAGGACGAACATATTGGTATCGCTCACTGATCGTAGCAAAACTTTGCAGAACATCGGCTGTACTGATTGATTTTGCTAAAATTTGTAATGGTTTGATCGCTTTTTTGACTTCTTCTCTCACTGCTAAAAACAGCTGATATTCCAAATCAACAGACTTTTCTTCTGCTTCTAAAATTTGCGTCTCTAACTCTTTTAATTCTGGTGTGATAAAACGCTCTGCATTGGCCAATGTTTGTTTACGTTCGTATTTTTCCAGTTCAACATTTGCCAGATTCGCTTTAGTGATTTCGATATAATAACCAAATACACGATTAAAGCCAACTTTTAAATTTTTGATCCCAGTCTGCTGACGTTCTCTTGCTTCTAACTCTGCTAGCCACTGCTTCCCATTAGTCATCGCAGAACGGTACGTATCTAACTGATCATTAAATCCATCTTTAATGATATTCCCCTCAGTAATTTGTAGGGGCGGGTCTTCTTGAATTGCTTGATCAATCAAATGAACCAGATCATCCATCGGTTGCATTTCCTTCAATAAGTCAGTCCACTGACCTTGATCGATCCCTTCGATCAGTTGACGAATCAACGGTACTTGTTCTAAAGAAGTCTTTAATTGAATCAAGTCACGCCCGTTGACATTTCCAAAAGCCACTCTTCCTGCTAGGCGTTCTAAATCATAAACCTTCGTCAATGCACTTTGTAGATCAAGTCGTTCAAAATAGCTATTCAAAAGAGAAGCTACCATTTCTTGTCGTGCCTTGATTTGATTGAGTTGAATCAGCGGACGGTCAAGCCATTGTTTCAGTAAACGCCCGCCCATAGCTGTTTTCGTTTCATCTAGCAACCATAAAAGCGTGCCGTGTTTTTTTCCTGTACGTATGGACTGGCTTAGTTCGAGGTTAAACTTAGAATAGTAATCCATTTTCAAATAGTGATCCGGTTGATACTCGATCGCTTTTTGGATATGCGCAAGACTTCTTTTTTGTGTCACTGCTAAATAAGTAAGTAATTTTCCGGTCACTTCTTTTTCAAGTGGATCGGATAGCTCACTGGTTAAGAAATTAAACTCTGCATTTTCTTCACTTGTTTCTTGTTTTGAGAAAACTAATCCTAATCGATTCTTTAATTGCTCAGCAAGTTTTTCACTAATTTCATTTCCTAAAACAAGTTCTTTTGTTTGCAAAGCCGTCGTTTCGTTCAGTACAGCTTCTTCATCAAACAAATGAGCAGTTTTTAACTCCCCTGTGCTTAAATCAGCGTAGGCAAATCCAAATTCGTTGCCTTGGCTAACAATTGCTGTCAAAAAATTATTGTCTTTAGCAGATAGTCCCTTACTATCCATGACTGTTCCAGGTGTCACTAATTGAATCACTTCACGTTTAACCATCCCTTTGGTGGTCTTAGGATCTTCTACTTGTTCACAAATAGCCACTTTATAGCCTTTTTCAATTAAAATATCAATATAGCCTTGTGCTGCATGATGGGGTACTCCACACATTGGGATTGGTTCGTCTGCATTACGATTCCTGCTGGTTAATGTTAACTCTAAAATTTGAGACGCATTGATGGCATCTTCATAAAATAATTCATAAAAATCACCTAAACGATAGAACAAAAAAGCATCTTGGTATTGGGCCTTGATGCTTAAATATTGTTCCATCATTGGAGTATTCTTAGTTTTTTGAGGCATTGTCTTCCTCCTCTATCCAATTATTGATTTCATCTTGCAGCATTTTCGTCAAATGATGCAATAAATCATTTGCTTCAAGCAATTGTTTCCGATAAGCTACTACGATCGGATGTTGATCAAATTGTTTCGTCAATTGTTCAACCCGACCATTCGCTTCTTTTTCTGCTATTCTTTTCCCATAATAAGCATAGTTTGCTGCTTCTTTTTGTGCAGATTTGATATCTTCCGTTAACTTTTCTAAATAGGAACTAGTTTGTACTTTTCGCTCTAGTTCGTGGTAGCGGATGATCGTTTCATGTTCACTTAAAAGTTGAGCTAATTTATCCGCTTCTCGTTGAATATTCGGCTCTTTATGCAAAAGATGTCTCACTTTCTATTCTAAAAATGGACGGTCCTCGTTGATCTGGATTAATTGGATGGTTTTCGCTTTACCAGTTGCATCGTCAAATTCCAGTAAACAGCCACTCAAAATACCTCGTCCTCGTTCAACGACTTCAAAACGTTTCGGCAAAGCTGTTAAAAATTTTTCGATAACTGGTTCTCGGCGCATACCTAAAATTCCGTCATAAGGACCTGTCATACCTACATCAGTTAAATAGGCAGTTCCCTGCGGTAGAATCCGAGCATCATTGGTTTGTACATGCGTATGGGTCCCAATGACCGCTGAGACTTTTCCATCTAAGAACCATCCCATGGCTTGTTTCTCACTTGTCGTTTCTCCATGAAAATCAACGAAAATGATTGGCGTTCTTTTTTTTGCTTCGGCGATCAAGCGATCCATCTTGCGGAACGGATCATCTAAGTCGACCATAAAAGAACGTGCTTGCATGTTGATTACAGCTAGTTCTACTTGATTGACTTTCACGAATACCATTCCTTGACCTGGCGTTCCTTCAGGAAAGTTTGCTGGACGAACGATTTTTTTTGCTTGATCGATAAATTCAAAAATATCTCGGTTGTCCCAAGTATGATTGCCCATCGTGACAACATCTACACCGTCTTGTAAAAACTTTTTATAAATTTTTTCAGTTATTCCTCTTCCAGAAGCTGCATTTTCTCCATTTACGATTGTGACCTGTGGTTGATATTTCTTTTTTAAACGAGGAAGATAGGTTGTAATCATATCTCTTCCCATTGAACCTACTACATCACCAATAAATAAAACCCGCACACGTTTTCCTCTTCTCTTTTAACATCATTCTATATTATAGTTGTTTTTTTGTAGAAAGAAAAGGGCAGAAAAATCCTCTGCGTAACCCTCATCTGAAACTACTAAAAAACTAGCTGAAGTCAGTCTCCAACTAGTTCTTTTTACTATCCTAGATTATACTTGTTTATTTAAATCATGGAAAGTTGCTTCAATGCTTTCCAAATTCCATCTTCATCATTTGTATCAGTAACCAACTTCGCTTCTGCTTGTACCTCTGGAACTGCATTTCCCATTGCAACACCAATGCCTGACATACGCAGCATCTCCCGGTCATTTTGGCCATCACCGAAACTAATGATATCTTCTTGCGCAATTCCGACTTGTTCTGCTAGGTGTAAAATCGTGGCTGCTTTTGAACCGTCATGTGGAACAACATCCACACTTTTTTCATGCCAACGAACAAATCGAATCTTATCGTAACTAGAAAAATGATGATCGTAATTCTGATCAAAAAATGCTAAAGCTTGATAGATATCTTGTTCTTCCACAAAGTACTGATCAAGTTCAGGTAAAACAGCACCAAAAGAATGCATTGCCTCTTCCATCATTCCCACATGATTGGAAGAATAACGTTTGATATTATCTAGACTCACAAAAGCAGTATCGATATTTTTATCTTGTGCTTCTTTGACAAAATTGTCTAATTGTTCACGGTCAAGCAAATTTTTATAAACTTGTTCATGATCTAAAAATCCAGCAGCGCCATTACATAAGATATAATTTGTAAATGCTAGATCTCGGATAACCTCTTGCGCATGGAAACGACTACGCCCAGTAGCAATCGTTACCAAATGTCCTGCTTTACGTAACTTATCCAAGGCTTCTCTTGTGCTGTCTAATGCTTGTTTATTTGTGTCCAGTAGCGTCCCATCAATATCAAAAGCAAATAATTTACGTTTCATTTTTTTAGTCGACTCACTTTCTTATAAATACTTGCTTGCTTCTCTTCTTGTCAAAGCAGACCATTCTTTTGTCAATTGTTCTTTTACCCAAGAAACATTTGTCTTGCTGTAATCGCGCAATGCCCACCCAATCGCCTTTTGAATAAAAAATTCCTTTGAGAAGCGATCTTCAGTAATCACTCGATCCAACAACAGCTGATTGGTAGCTTCTTTAAATCCTAACTGTAACGTAATTGCTATTCGCCGAAGCCAAAAATCTTCTTTTTTTTCAAACAAAAGAGAAACCGTCTCTAATTGTTCCATATGAAGTTTACACCATGTAGCATAAACTTTCCGCCAAGCATCAATCGTATCCCACCATGCTTTTTCCGGTACCAATACAGACAATTCGACCAACTCATCCAATGATAAACGTTTGATGTTTTGTTGAATCAAATCAATCGCCAGGTACTGATACTCCCGTTCTTTTTTTTCATAATAATAGAAAACAAGGAAAAAAGGTCTGGAACATCAAGCACTTTGCTTTCACGCAAAAGTGTTTGTTGCAATTTCCAACGTTCTGGTTTGGGCACACCTGCAAATGAGAACTGATTTCTCATATACATTTCCATTGGATGTGCTTTTTCTTCATTTTTTTGAAAAACTAAAAGTTCCAAGACAGTCCTCCTTGAAAAATCAAGCCCGTATCTTAGGTGACAGCTGAAAAATCATTGTCACTACCTTTTAGTTGCTCTGTAGGTTGAAAATAGGCTGTGCTTACACAAGCATGATCCTTCATTTATTTCTTTTTAAGATTGGTACGTTTATTTTTCATGCTTTTAAAAGATACCCTCTTATTTTATAGAGTGAAACAAGGTTTGTAAAGCGTTTTTAAAGAGAAACGTACTTGACAGTTTCACCTTGTTTCCCTTATACTGGACTTTGTGTAAAATAATGCAGCGGAAAAATAATAATTTCGTCCCTAGTTCATTGCCCCGATTCGGGTTCAATTGCGTAACCGCGGCTGCAAAGGTGAAGATTGAAGAATGGACTACACGATTATGAATTTTTTATCGGATTATTTTACTCCAAAAACTAAATTTATTTTATTGGAGGAAATTTTAATGTCTCGTTATACAGGACCATCATGGAAAATTTCTCGTCGTCTAGGTATTTCATTATCAGGCACAGGAAAAGAATTAGCACGTCGCCCTTACGCTCCAGGTCAACATGGACCAAACAGCCGTGGCAAACAATCAGAATACGGTATGCAATTAACTGAAAAACAAAAACTACGTCATATGTACGGAATGAACGAACGTCAATTCCGTAACTTGTTCGTTAAAGCTAGCAAAATCAAAGAAGGTAAACACGGGGTTAACTTCATGATCTTACTAGAACAACGTTTAGACAATGTTGTTTATCGTCTAGGTCTTGCAACTACTCGTCGTCAAGCTCGCCAATTAGTTAACCATGGTCATGTGATGGTTGATGGCAAACGCGTTGATATCCCTTCATACCACGTTGAAGTTGGTCAAGTGATCTCAGTTCGTGAAAAATCACAAAACATGACAACAATCAAAGAAGCTGTTGAAGCAACTGTTGGTCGTCCAGCATTCGTAAGCTTCGATGCTGAAAAATTGGAAGGTTCATTAACTCGTTTACCAGAACGTGACGAACTATATCCAGAAATCGACGAAGCTCTTGTCGTTGAATACTACAACCAAAGCCTATAATTTTCAAAGCTTTGGCTTACAAGCCCACTATCTATTCGATAGTTGGGCTTTTTTTATGTAGATTTCCCTCTCTCTTTTCTAGCTCTCTTCTTTATTTGAATTTGATTCGCCCGTGTAACTCTCCTAGAATCATATGTTGAGACTTGCCAAAAAGTTCAAAATGAAACAATGTTTAACTGAACATATAACCTATCCTCAAAGGAAGATAGACTAATATTTTGAAGGAATACTTCGTTTATTTAAAAAATATACTTTACAAAAAATAATTTTTCTTATACAATTTCGTTAACTCAGAAAATAAAAATGGTTAACAAAGGAGAACTTATGACAAAATCACTCAAAGAACTCATTCTTGCTGCAGAATTTGCAGCGATCATTGCCGTTCTTTCACAATTCACTTTCCCTCTAGGTCTAATTCCTTTGACTGGACAGACTTTTGCCATTGGTTTAACTGCTACTTTCCTTGGTAAGAGAACAGGAACTGTCTCCGTCTTGATCTATCTTTTATTAGGTCTTATTGGGTTACCTGTTTTCTCGGGGATGTCTGGAGGGATTGGTGTATTATTCGGTCCTACCGGTGGCTATCTAGTTGGTTTTATCCTCCAGTCTTGGCTAATTGGATTTATCATGGAGAAAGTCGGTTCTCGCTATCCTCTGACAATATCCGCAAACTTAGTTGGTTCAGCAGCCGCATTATGCTGTGGCATGCTTTGGTTAATGATCAGTAGCAGTCTTTCTCTTCACACAGCATTTTTAAGTGGATTTCTCCCTTTTATAATCCCTGAAGCAATCAAATCAGTTGCTGCCGCTTCGGTAGGTCTGTTTCTAAAAAAACGGTTGTCTCGACTTCATTTGTTTAGTATGGATAAATAACTAGACAAAACATCTACTCAATTGTATTCCTTTACGACAATTTTTTTAAATAGAATCGTCAATGATTCAAACTGATTATGACACACCCTAATTTTCTTGAATTGTTGATAAGCAAAAAAAGCTTACAATCGTAAGCTTTCAGACTATAGACAAAGTGCTTATTTATAGTGCTTTGTCTTTTTTTATACGTTAAAACAGAACGATCAATTGGAGCTGTACCCGATGCTTTCAAAACAAAGTAGGTTTAAAGTTCTCTATAAAAAAAGAGAAGAAACGATTGAGCGAATATTCAGCACCACAAAAGAATTTCATGGATTACGTTATACCAATCAAATAGGAATTGTAAAAATACACATGAAAATCGGGCTTACTTTTGCTTGTCTAAATATGAAAAAGCTAAATCAAAAAATATCAAGCGAAAAAAGAGTATTTTTCTAAAGAAAAGAAGACAAATTTTTCTTTTGTTTTTGAAAATAGACATATAAAAAAGAGGTTGAGACAAAAGTGTTCAGCATCAAGAAATAAGAAGGAATTTCCGAAAATTGCTTCTCAAATTTTTGGTAAATTTCGGCTTATTTCCGAAGATGCTACTTTTGTCTCACCGTTTATTCGTTTTTTAGAGATACTAGAAGAGACTGAGACAACTTTTGTCCCAGTCCCTTCAATCTAAAAGCTTTCAATCGTAAGCTTTTTTATCTTCTATTTTTAGACTTAGCTAAATCGTCGTTTATTTTTTTAGATCTACTTTTTGTCCGACCCAATAAATGATGACTCCTCCCACTAGCATGGAAGCTAGCTCACCCAAAGCAACAGTTCCCCAAGTGAAGAAAAAGGGTAATTGATAGAATAGCTTCAATTGTCCAGCAACTGTAAACATAGAAAATGCAAAGACCAAAGCTGTAATCACCATTTTTATTTTCATGTTTCTTACTCGTTTCGTTATCTCATAGTTAATCAATAAGACAAGTAAGGTGCTGATACTACCAACTACTACATCAATCAATCCCAATGGTGAGGAAAGATTGGCTAAAGCAACGCCTAGCGTGATAGCCAAAATATACTTTTTATTATAGAGCGACAAATAATTGAACATTTCGGAAAGACGTATTTGAATGGCACCAAAACTGATAACTGACAACACGAATGTAACTGCCACATATAAGCCTGTTACAAGTGCCATTCGAGCAATTTCTGCTGTGGTAAAACGATTAGTAGAACGAATTTTCTTTTGATCCATATTCTTTCTCCTTTACAAGGTCGGGATACAATCGATCATCCTTGTGGTCAAAAATGCCACAAAAGATCTCGTCTCTCTCAACTCTTGGTAATAACTACGACCAAAGGATGGGAATTGACTTCCAACTGAAGTGCCGTAGTGCGAATAAATTCGCTAATCATAGCTTATCTGAAAACAATAAAAAAGACAAAATCATTTTAATAACCAACCACCGTCGATTGGAATGATCGTCCCTTGGATATAGCTTGCTTGAGGGGTCGCCAAGAACAACGTTAATTCAGCAACTTCCTCTGGTTGTGCCCACCGTTTAACAGGCGTTTCATTCGCTACCCATTCCGCCATCTCACCATTTCCTGCAAAATCAGCTGCATTCATAGGTGTTTGAATTGCTCCTGGCGCAATCCCTTTGATACGAATACCTTGAGAAGCATAATCTAATGCTAATTGTTTCGTAAAACCAACGATCGCATGCTTTGCGCTGGTATAGGCAATCCCGCCACCACCACCGACAAAGCCAGCAATTGATGCCATATTGATGATTGTCCCTGTTTCTTCCTCAAGCATGTCTGGAAGGATCAAGTGCGTTAGCTGAAACATACTCTTGACATTAACAGCAAACACTCGATCCCATAAAGCTTCATCTGTTTCCAACAATGGCTGGTACTCATCTAAAATTCCTGCTGTATTCAGCAAGATCGCAACTTTTCCAAACGTTTCGTGACACTGTTCAACCGCCTTTTTTAACAAAGAATGATTCGTGATATCACCTAAAAAATAAGCAAAGGTTTCAGAAAATTGCTGGGATAGATCGTCCATTCGGCCTAATTGCTGATCAAAACCAAACACCCGCGAACCTTGTTCTAAAAAGGCTTTAGCTTGTGCCTGTCCGATACCTGAAGCTGCTCCAGTGACAAAAACAACTTTCTCTGTTAGATCACTGTATCTATTTTTCATTCCACAATGATCCAATCTTCAGCTAAAATGTCACAGACTGTAGGCGCAAAACTGGAAAATCCTTCGTCACTTGTTTTGATTAAAAAGTAAGGGGTAACGGGACAACCGTCAAATTCTTCTCCTGAAACAAGAACGACATACAATTCAAAACCACTCCAACCTTTTCGAATCACTTTATTCCCTTTTTTTAATGCTGGTAAAATTTCTTCAAATGTCATTTATTTCGTTCCTTTCTTTGTCTTTTCGGTCTTGGATCAACACAAATTTTTGGTACAATTGGATATAATCGTTTAACTGTAACTCTCCAGTCACGATAAAGTATTCTAAATCAGACCATGGCTTACGATGCACTTTGCTCGTTGAAAGTAATAAATCAACTTCTCGACCCCGATAATCTGTTGGTAAAAATTTCAAACAATAAACATTTCGAAAAAAGCGATGTAAGTCTTCTATTAACAACTGCTCTTCAAACAGAGGGAAATCTGTCATCAAAAGAATCGTGATCTGCGGTAACTTTGGTGTAAATGCACCCATTGTCTTTAAAACCGTTAAATACCGCCCCATCAAAAAAGACGTATTTTGAAATGCTAGCTGATCCACTTTTTGCTCGGCCTCAAAAAACAAATCGAGCCACTGGATAATTTCACTATTTTCGATCATCAAATGATTTATAAAGTCACTGTCGTTCCCATCAATAGTTTCCTTAGCTTCTGGAAAAAGATAGGCAAATAAATGACTACTAAAAAGATAGGTTTCAGCTTCTTTTGTTAAGGGTTCTTCTGACAATCCTTGTTCCACTTGATAGAGAGCTAATGCTTCTTTTGCTTCATAAAGTGCATGGTAGGGCGGTGTTTGTCTCCTTCGATGGAAAGCAAACATTTCTTCTCGGATGTCTTCATCCGTATAATACTCTTCTCGTGTCATCAAAACTAAAAATAACGCACCTAATTCTTCTTCATTTTGAAAATAGTTAGGAAACACTGGTTGCATCCAATGACAAAATTTTTGAAACATAGGATTATCAGTAATCAGTTGTCGCTTTCGTTCGTTTAACGATACGTAATGCTTCTGAGATTTACGCAAGAAGAAAGCTCCTAACATATACTCTAGTCTTCTTTTTTTGATCTCATTAAGGCGAACATTGAAAAAAGCCATGATTTGTTCAGCAATTTTTTTCACATCTAATTGTGAAATCGTTACAAAAGGCCAAATTTTCCCACGAAACAACTGCCAAAACGTCATGTGAAGGTAAAGCCGGATGATTTCTTCTTCTCCTTGCACCACATAAGTCCCACGTTGTAAATAAATCCCGTAATTTTTTAATTGTTCTCTCCACTCGTTGATCTTTCGACGCGCAGTTGATTCGCTGATATATTGTTTTTGAGCAAATTGATAGATCGTATGAAACTCTTCAAAAAAAATATCGTGCAATAGCTGGTATTTCAGCGTACTTTGCACGAGAAAAATCAAAAAACGCTCATGTTCGATAGAATCAAGCGTATCATAAAAGGAATAGCCAGAACGAGGGGTTTTCATAAACAATGTTTGAGAGCTCTCGTTGAACTGATGGTAATTTTTTGTTAATTCGTTTAAGTACTTAGCGACACTTCTTGCATCTAATTGGACTGTTTGTGCCAGTTCAGCAATCGTGTGCCACTGATGATCCTCGAAACTTTCCAGCAGGAGAATTTTATAATAAAGGTCTTTATCAAATCGTTTTAAATATTCAGATGACAAATACAACTTTTACCACTCCTTTATGCTAGAACGTTTTTTTCATTGTAGCATAAATCCTGGGAAACAACATCAAAACAGGTTAGTAAAAAACTGAAATAATAATGGTAATAAAAAGACGGTCAGCATGCCATTGACGCCAATGGCTAAGCCTGAAATAATCCCTTCGATCTCACCCAATTCGATTGCCTTTGCTGTACCAATCGCATGAGAGGTACTTCCTAACGCAACCCCCTTAGCAATCGGACTGCTGATCTTAAAAAGACGAAAGATATGAGTAGCGATCAACGACCCAAAGATACCAGTAGAAACAACAATTGCAAGCGTGACCGCATTGATTCCTCCCATCGTATGAGAAAGATCAACAGATATCGCTGTTGTCACTGATTTAGGTAGCAGAGAAATGACCATCGCTTTTTTTAATGTAAATAAATAGCCAATACCCACACTGACTAAGCAATTAGCTACGATCCCCGCTAAGATTGCCGCAATGACTGGGAAAAAATTTTCTTTTAGCAAATGAAAATTTTTATATAAGGGAATAGCTAATGCAACTGTTGCTGGCGTAATCATCATGGTCAAAAAATTCCCACCCACATTATAATCCTGGTAACTGATTCCAGAAAAATGAAGAAAAAGAATGATCACTAAAATAGACAATACCAACGGATTGATAATTGGCAATTTATACTTGCGTAAAAATTTATCTGATAATACGTAGACACCTAACGTTAAGCTTAATCCAAATAATGGGTTACGAATAAATTCAGTCAATTTGTTGCTCCTTCCTTTTGATTTTCTGCAACTTTTGGCTACTTGTTTGTTTCAATTGAACAGATTGTAACATTTTTTCTACTACTTCTGCCGTTTTGCCTGCTACGACCATCGTTACGATCGAACAGATCACTACCGCACCTAATAAAATAGGCCAAATTGTCGCAATATCACCAAAATAGTCAAGTAAACCTACCCCTGCCGGGACGAATAAAATCGTTAAATTATTTAATAAAAAATCACCTGTTCCTCCTAAATGCTCAGGCTTTACTAGTCGCATCTCAAAAGCTAGGAACAAAAATAAGATACCTAGGATACTTCCAGGAATTGGTAAATGGAACAATACACGAGTTCCTTCACCTAAAACTGAGAAAAAGAGGATAATAAAAAATTCTTGAAAAAATTTCATCTATGAAACACTCCTTATTGTTAGCTTTCATTTTACTAACAATATTTTTCTGAAATTTTCAAATTGTGCTGTTTCTAAAGTACAATATTTGAAAAATATAGTCGTTTTTTTTTGGTATATTTATAATTAAGGTTGGTGTTTTGTGGGAAAGTTCCGTACGTTGTTTTGGAAGTTGGTCAGATTTCTTTTATACATAGAAATCATTTTTTTATCTGCACTTATTTATGACCAATAAAAACGTCGGATGCGAAGCACTACACCTATTGTGTTGTTGTTTCTTTTTTTTTGCATTTTTATAAATTTTGGAGGTATATATGGATTATTCACTTATGACCCGTCTTGTGGCGGAAATGATCGGTACAGCTTTATTAATCATTCTTGGGAATGGTGCTGTAGCAAACGTAGATTTAAAAGGAACAAAAGGTTATGGAAGTGACTGGATGTTGATCGCTGTAGGTTATGGCTGTGGTGTAATGATGCCAGCAATGATTTTTGGTGGTATCAGTGGAAATCATATTAACCCAGCGTTCACAATTGCTCTTGCCTCAAATGGTTTATTCCCATGGGCTGAAGTATTACCTTATATTGCTGCTCAATTGATTGGTGCCGCAATTGGGCAATTGATCGTTGTAGCTTGCTACAAACCTTATTATGATCAAACAGACGATGTAAACCATGTATTAGGTACTTTCTCAACAATCAACAGTGTTGGTTCTAAATTCAATGGTTTTGTTAATGAATTCTTTGGATCATTTGTTTTATTCTTTGGTGCACTAGGAATTACTAAAGCACCTTTCTTCCAAGACAATCTTGGTACAGCACACTTAGCTCTTGGTTTCTTAGTATGGACGTTAGTTGCTTCTCTCGGCGGACCTACTGGACCTGGTTTGAACCCAGCACGTGACTTCGCACCACGTTTAGTCCACGCATTGTTACCATTAAAACATAAAGGTTCATCACAATGGGGTTATGCATGGGTACCTGTTGTTGCACCGATTTGTGCTGGTATCGTTGCTGTTTTCTTATACAAATTCTTATTTATGGCTTAATTTATCAAAAAAACTTGGAATCACTTCGATTCCAAGTTTTTTTATTTGGAGAAAAAATTGATTTCTGTCCTCTTTTAACCTATGTCATACTAAGTAAGCACGCAAAATAAATCGCAGACTTTACTATTTATTTTATGAATGGAGGAACTCCTATGCCTTACGAAACAGAGCTTCAACGACATCTTGATATATTTGCTCTTTCTTTATCATTAAAGAAAAATAATAGATGGTCTCCGGAAGATGATAAAGTGAATTACCCACTTTTATTTTCTATTTATATTAAAATGATCCAACAAGATGAACAAGAATTTTTTGTACGTAAGCAAGACAAATTAAAAATGATTCAGTCACTCAACCGAAGCAAGGATTTCTATTCTTTTACTCGTCACACACAACTTTTTCATACTTTAAAGCGGATGGTTTCAAATGATCCTCGAGATTTTATTCTTTTGCCCTTATCTTATAGTATAAAGAAAAATAAAAAAAGTGGTCATGTTTCCGGAGCACTCATCTACAAAGAAACGAAAAACTATAGAATTATTCTAGTGGATAAAAGGAAGCACCTGTCAAATTCATCTGTAAATATGGTTAAAATTTCTTCGGAGAAAATGGCTCCCCTTTGTAAAGAATTGTTTGCACAGAGAGATCATCCTAAACTCGAAACTTGTTATGATATTCTGTACAGAATTATTGACCATTCCTCTTCCAACAGCTTTTCGTCACTAGACTATACGATGCATGAACAAAAAGAAGGAAATTGTGTGGTCAAAGAAATAGAAGCTACTGCAAAAACTGCGCTCTTACATTGCCGCCATGACCTTCTCGCTTCTCAAAGTAGAAAAAAAATAAAATGGAGTGATACTTTTGAGATGCATCAACGTCTTTTAACTGCGATCAAAGCAGAATATGGGGAATCTCCTCATCTTGATTATTTATTTGAACTGTACAAACTGAGAAAACTAGCGAATGCGATCAAGGAACCTTTAGCAGCAGAAAAAAACAGAATACATGAAGCAATCAAAAAAATGTTTACCGATCATAACGAAATTCAAAAAATCTTAAAAATAGAGGGACCGACATACCTAAACAAAGCAATTATAGAAGATCAGGAGACAGGAGCATATCCAAAAGATGGTAATACCAAAAATATGATCGATAATTTTGAAAAAATAACTAGCGAAAAAAATAGGAGAGCTAACGAAACAAGAACCGAAAAAATGGCGCCAAAAGACGTATTCATTCGCTAAAGGAAACATTGTAAATCAATAATCTGCTTGTGCGCAAACAGTCTCAAAGCTTACACTTATCTAAGGAGGTAGACTTTTTACAACTGCAAGCATCAATTTCATTGTTACATAATTAAAACTATAAGCACGAGGTGTATTAAAAATGTCTGAAAAAAATCTAAGTAGTACTGAAAAAAAAGCAGAATTACTGGCCTTATTCTTAGGTCTAAAAGATAGCAATGTCTTCCATTCTAGTGGACCCGATGCTAAAGAATTTTATCAATTACTATTCTCTAATTATCAGAAGATGATCTTAAAAGATTCAGATAATTTCTTCGTTGCTAAAGAACACAAAGCCTCTGTAATTGAATCCTTACAACATACTATTGATTTTTATGAAACTCAAATGGTAACTGAAATTGTTCACTTGTTAGAAAGATTAAAATCCGATAATTACACTTCTTTTATCATTACCTCTGCTAACTTTCTTACTGAAGGTGAGGGCACTAAACATAGTGTCGGATTACTCATACATAAAAAGAAAGACTATTATACAGTAGCCATATTAGATAAAGGCGGTTACTATAATGAGCGACAGGGAAGCTATGTAAAGATTCCTAAATCAAAACTACAATTACTTAGCCAGGTACTCTTGGATAACAAAAGCACCAATAAAACCGTAGGTAGTTATAATAAAATGCAAAACTATGGCATTTTAAACGCGATCGTAGAACTTTCAAATAATGATGATATTTCATATGTCTCACCAAAAGCATCTGATTTAAAAATTAAAGTAAAAAAGCAAATGGTTGGTAATTGTATCTTTGCTGGTGTTAATCTAGCCTTTAAAACAGCCTTATTTTGTTGCCATACGGATGTTTATAAAGATATTGATCATCGTAAAAATAATATAAGTATAAAACCTATGGAAAAGATAGAAGCTAGCTATGAGACTAATCAACGTTTCTTGAATGTACTAAAAGGTAATGATATCAATGAAAATAAAGTTTTAGACATCATTTACTCATATTATGAAGAAAGAAAACACGCTAAAATGTCTCTTCCCAAAATAAATAAAAAATGGAAAACTTCAAAAAATCCTTTTCTTAGAATAAAATATCATATTAGAAAATGGCAAATTCAACAAAAACAAGAGATAATTTATGCCCATATCACGAAAGAAATCATGCAGGACCCTTATCTTAATTTAAATAAAAAAAAGATAGAATCTATAAAGGCAACCCAGCCAGCTAAAACTATGTCTAATGAAGCTTCTTTGCAAAATAACTATTGGACACGTGACCGTTAAAATAAAAGTTCTATAATTTATGGAATTAATGAAACAGAATTGATTCTGTAGTCTCCCCAAAAGTTAGACCAAAAGTCTAACTTCTGAAGTTCGGTACATTCTTCAGTCCCATTTTCATTTTAGCGATTAAAAAACATATCTTCTCTAATGTGATTAAATAACCATAACCTAGATAACTGCTGTGTGAATGGTTCTATCAAAAAAATGATCAGATTAGTAGACAAAATTTAATCATTCGGAAAGTTGCTCACGAGATCGTGCAAAAAAAGGCCTTGATTGTTGTTGCGATTCTTTCACCTGCTCCGTACGCCTGTAAAAAGCCACGACGACCCTTCTAATAAGAAATGATCGTCATGGCTTTTGCAAACTCTTCATACAAATGTTCATTGCGGTAGCGATTAAACCCGGGGTCGTGTTTTCGTAATAGCGTGCGTAACTTCATGGGATGATAACTATCGATCAAGTGATTTTTTCGTACAAACTCCCTCGTCAATTGCCATTCATAATAATAGCCAAAAGGACGGCAACTATAGCGGGTACCATGAATGATTTTATCTTCAAAACGACGATGGGTATGTCCAAAAACAACCTGTTTGATATTATCGTATTGATCTAATAGTTGTCCAAAAGAAGCGGAACCTAAAAAAGCATTTAAGTTGTTCCAGCGTTCGTATGGAGCGTTCTGATAAACAATAAAGTCTTTTTTAGGAACGAAATGCGTCGCTAAAATGACGTCCAGTTTTTTGGCTTCTAACTGGTCTAGTAACTTTTTCATTGCTATCAGAACTCGAGCGTTGACTTCAATGTCACTTCCCTCTCGTTTAATAAAACGATCATACCAGTAAAGGTTCTTCATACGCAGAATTTGTTTATTTTCTTTTAACTCTGAGAATTGATAATCATACCAACCATTCATCCCAAGTAGGACTGTCTGCTTATTCAACGCCAGATATCGTTCATTTAAAAAGTGAGAATCCGGGAAATGATTCATCATTTCTTCTCCCTCAACATCTGCCAATTCATGGTTCCCAAAGTTGAACGTTGTAGGAATTCCTTTTTTGGCAAAAAATTCAACAACTGCTTGGCAAAGATCGACTTTATTCGCCACATCTCCTGCTAAGTGAAGCCGTGTGATCCCTTTGTCTGTGAGAACCTTCCACAAAATCAGCCATTCTTGTTCATTAAACTGATTGATATCTACATGTAAATCGCTGATAATTGCCAAGTTTCCCATACGCTTACCTTCTGTCTCCTATTTTCTACTCGTGATGTATGATTTGAAGATTACCTTTTAGTAATCCACTGGGGCCTTTTAACTGTAAACTCTTATAAGTCGGTTCAACTGCAATTGTCGTCGGATCATCTAGATACATCAATGCACTTTTTTTGATGTAGATTGGTCCAACAGCTGTTTCTACTTTGACAGAGTATAAACTCAAATCTTTTGTTGTCTCTTTCTTTACGAGAATCAAACGAAAGGATGTATCAATCTGACAAGTTACTCGACTGTCGGCAAAAGGACCATCTCCGTCTTCAATATCAAGTAATAACTGTTCATCTTCATTTTGTTGTGCTAATAATTTTTCTTTTGCTTCATCTGTTAGTAATAATTCCATTCTTATCACCTCAAACTTAGCTTAATGATTTTACAACTCAGATGCAACTAACTTGTTTATGCTACACCTTTATCAACTTCTACCTGCTTGCCATTCTTGTCGTGTCAATCCTCGCAAGACAACTGAAACGATTTTTCCTTTGAAACGCCTTGCATCAGGGATGATTCCTTCTTTTTTCATCCCAAGTTTTTCCATTACACGCCCCGACTTAGGGTTTTCTGCATCGTGATAAGCAAAGATCCGAACCAAGTTTAACTCTTCAAATCCTAATTTTATCAATGCTTGACTCGCTTCTGGAACAAATCCTCTTCCCCAATAGTTCTTATTCAGTGCATATCCGATCTCTGCGTTATCTTCATTTTCTTGTACTCTTAAATCAATTGTCCCGATGAATTGTTGATTTTCTTTTAATTCAATACCGTACTTCCCTAAAGGTGCTGACATAAAATAATTAGCGATGCTGTTTTTCGTATCTTCAACGGATTGATGTGTTGGAAATACAAACCGTGTCGTTTCTTCATCATGAGCATAGTCATACATGTCTTTTGCATCATTTAATGTAACGGGGCGTAAAATCAAGCGCTCTGTTTCAATACGTTGATGTTGCGCAAAAACCAAATTTCGATTGATCAATTGTTCCATCGCTATCCTCACCTTTTGCTTTTTCGTTTTCTTAACTGTAGCGAAATTTGTTATAACTTTCAACTACTTCCGTCGAAAGAATTCTTAAACCTGCCTAAAATAAAGGACTGGAAAGTTCAAAATAAAAAATCCTTAATCATTGCTTGAAAAAGAATAATTTTTTGTTCACGTTTTATTAACATCTTTTCGTTATCGTTGAAATAACCAATAAATACAATGGATATCGGAGGAGTTCCTATGAGAGAATATACGAAAAAAATCTATTTTATTGAAGAAACCCAAAATATTGAAGGATCTTATATTGAAGTAAAAACCTTATTTGTCAACGAGGATAAAGAACAAGCCCTCACGACATTTAAACAATTATCAAAAAAACTAATGCCTTCTTTTGGCTTGGTACTAGGTGAGTATAAAATCAAAGCCGGAAAAAGTTATTTTTCCCAATTGTTAAAACGGTGGGCACATTTACCAGCTGAATTTTATCGTACAATGAAGATTCTGAATTACCAAACATTAGCTGAAACGAAAATGTGAAAAAGTTAAGTTTTATTTATGATTCGTTTAGTATCCTTATCAACACCATAGGAGGCGAACGAGATGATAAAAAAATTTTTCACACGATTATTTACCCAGCATCAACCTAGAATTAATCCTTATGAAGTCGAAAATGAATTTATGTTGAAGACAGACTTCCCTAAATGCTACTAATAGCTTGCTTTATAACCAAAAGAGAGACTGACAGATTATTTTCTGACAGTCTCATTTTTTCTCCTATTTAAATCTTCTAAATATATATATCTATATACAAATCCATAACCATTAATCTTCCTTAAAAAAAAAATGTACTTTTATTAAACAAGCTTATGTTCTAGAAAGGTATTTCTCTTGCTTTACAACATATGATTGTAACGAAGGCTTAGTTCTTTGTTGTCTAGGTAAGGTAAGAATATCTCCCATTTTTTTTAATTGAGGTATAGAAGGTGGCATTTGTTCATTGTTGATTCCTACAATACGAGAATCTTTTTTAAATTCTTCAACAATTTTATTCCGTTTATAAAGCCTCCAATTTCTTTTATAAATATTGTTATATCTTCTTTTTAAAACTATGTATTTTATTTTTTTATATATATTATTTTTTCTTTGACTTCGTATTTTTTCTAATTTCATCATCTTCTGTTGTAATTTTACATTTTTTGGATGATTTTTTCGCTTCAGATAATAATTGTTAAAAATATAGTCAAAAGACTTATTTTGTTCATGTTGATTACTTTTCAAAGCCTTAAGAAATCGTTTTCTCATCTCTAAAGTTGAATTAGGGCAAGTGTTCCATTTCGGTCTCAATGTTGGTTTAGAATTAGAATATGACAGAATACTTTTTTGACAGTTAAAAAGAGCTACTTTAAGTGTAGATTCTACCTCGCTAACAATGCAGTTTCCAACATTTTGAGGTGACATATCAACGTTAAGCCTAGAAACACACTTTTTTGTTGATATGTGAACTAATTTCTTTAATTCTTCGAAAGGTTGTATCGTTGGTAGAGAAAACTTATTACTTAAATAAAGTACATGATTAAGCTGGTCTATTCTTTCATCAGAGATGGTTACAAGTCCAACAGGAAATTGATGATTAAACTGTTTCGCTTTATCAACCATTACTACGTCATAACAATTTCCCTGTTTATATATTATTAATCCAGAACAATGTCCTTTACCAGCATAAAGAGGATAGGCAAGTGGTACAATCAAAAATGACGTAGGATCATTTGTTTTAAGACTTTCTAGTATTTGTAACGATGCAGCAGTACTTGGTGCATTACAAAAATCTAGTGTTTTTGTTAATGACGAAAGAATGTGTTCTTTCCTATTTTCATCAATAAAGAACCCATCAGTATCCTGTTCAATCATTTTTTTGTAGGTAGAAAGTAGCATCACTTCGTCCTCTGTGCCAGTATCACCGTCTCTCTTGTGCTCTGTGACAGCATCTTCCATTCTATAGTATAAGTTGGTATTAGGTTTTAACCCTAAGGTCAGGGCTAAAAGCTCATAACGACGTTGATAATCATCCATATAATTCAATTCCTTTCTATGTAGAGATTAAGATGAATAATTTAAAAAACTTTATTCGATTCATTAGTGGGAGTTGCTAACAAATATAGCATAGTTGAAGATATAATATTCATTAATTTTTTCCTCAAGAAAGAAATAGTTGTTCTAAGCTTACATAAATGTGAGCACATCCCGTTATGACTATAAAAAAGATTACTCCACCATCTATAGAATCTAATATTTTTTTATATATAAAGAAAATGAGACCGATAACAATCGTCCCATCTCGTTTTTACTTTATTTCAAGGCTTGAGCAACATCTTCAATCATTAATTTCATGGATTCTAAGCCTCCACCACTTAGATACCAAACGTCTGGCTGTAGCGAAATCACTTTATGATGTTTACCTGCATCCGTTTGTGCAATCAACTCATTCGCAGCGACATTATCCTTACTGTCATCGCCACCGATCGCTTTCGTACGATCTACCACAAAAAGAATACCAGGATTTTTGTCTAATACATATTCATAAGAGACGCTTTGTCCATGAGTAGAAGCTTCAATATGTTCATCTGCTTGTTTAAAACCAAAGACATCATGAACAAGTCCGAAGCGTGATCCTGAACCATAGGCGGATAATTGTCCTTCATTGACTAACGTCACTAACGCAGTTTGATCAAGATTACTTGTTTTTTCTTTTATCTCATTGATTTTTTTAGTTAAATCGGTAAGTCCTGCCTCGGCTTGATCTTCTCGATCAAAAATCTTTCCTAAGGTTTGAACATTTTGTTGTATCGATTCCCATGGCTTGCTTGAATCAACAGCTAAATATAAAGTAGGCGCAATTTTGTTTAATTCCTCTTGATAATCGCTTTGTCTCCCTGAGATAATGATCAAATCAGGTTGCATTTGGTTGATTTTTTCTAAATCAGGTTCTTTAAGTCCGCCTGCGGAATCCACTTCTTTATATTTTGCCAAATAGTCTGGTAAATTCTTAGAGGCCGCACCAACGACTTTATCCCCCACTCCTAATGCATCCAAAGTATCTAAAGAACCATTATCAAAGACGACGACTTTTTGAGGTTTTTGTTTAACTTCAATTTTCTCACCATTACTGTCTTTTACGGTCAAAGAAGATTGAACTTCTCCGCCACTGGTTTTCGTATTTGTCGTAGTACTTCCCGCATTGCTACCACATGCTGCTAACGCTACTGTTGCTACTAATAAAAAACTGACAACTAATTTTTTCATTCCGATTCTCCTTCTGCTATTTTAAAAATAAAGACAGAATCTGCGTCCTTCAATCTCGCAAACTCGAATGTCCATTTCATATAATTCATCTAAGATGTTCTTTTGGATAATTTCATTGGTGGCTCCTTGAATAAACAGTTCCCCATTTTTCATGGCAATGATCTCATCCGCATAGCTTGCTGCAAAATTGATATCATGAAGCACAATAATGATCGTTTTCCCTAAATCTCGAACTAAGTGTTGTAAAATTTGCATGATCTGAACAGCAAAATTCATATCCAAATTATTTAACGGTTCATCAAGTAAGATATAATCAGTATCTTGGGCTAACACCATCGCTATATAAGCTCGTTGTAATTGCCCTCCCGAAAGCGTATGAATCATCTGGTTTTTTAAGGAGGTTAAACCTAAGTGTTGCAAAGATTCCGCCACGATTAGTTGATCTTTTGTAGTCAACTTGCCTTTCGTATAAGGAAAGCGCCCAAATTCTACCAGTTCTTCCACTGTGATTTGCATACTAATGCCATTTGATTGGCGTAAAATGGCTAATTTTTGAGCTAATTCTTTTGATCGCCAGGCTTTCACTTCGTTATGATCAAGATAGATTTCCCCAGTATCTTTCGCAATCAAACGACTAATCATGGATAAAACCGTTGATTTACCAGCACCATTGGGACCAATAAAAGCCGTTAATCTTTGTTCATGGATTGATACATCGACGTCTTTGACTACCCGTTTGTCATGGTAACTTTTATTGACCTTTTTTAAATCGATCATCCAATTGTCTTCCTTTCTCGAATCAGTTTGATCATAAAGTACAGTCCTCCTGAAAATTCTACGATGACACTGACAGTGGTATTCCATTTAAAAATTTGTTCAACCAGCAGTTGTCCCCCCACCAAAAACAGTAACGCAACCAAAAAACTACCTAAAAACAACTCTCGATGCCGATAAGTCGCAAATAATCGATAACTAACATTCGCTACAATAAAACCTAAAAAAGTTAATGGTCCTACTAATGCCGTTGCTGTCCCTGTTAAAAGACTGACACCGCACAGGATTAAAAATTGAAATCGCTCTGTATCGATTCCTAAATTGATTGCCTGCTCTTGCCCTAGATGAAAAACATCTAAATAACGACTTTTATAAAACAAAAAGAGCCATGTACCACTAATCAATATAGTTGCTGGTACTAGATAATGACTAGGGATGTTCCCAAAACTAGCAAATAATTTTCCTTGTAATAAATCATATTCGTTTGGGTCCATCACCACTTGTAGAAATGTACTCACACTACTGAACAAAGTCCCTAAGATGACACCAGTCATCAAAAGCAAAAACAAGTTCGTTTGCCCTCTCTTCAGTAAAAAGAAAAAGAGTAATTGACTCAGACCTACCATTAACGCAATATTTGTCAAAAAAAAGCCAGTCCCTGTTTGCTGAAGCATGGTCACACCCCCAACGATAAAGAAAAGGACCGTTTGAACTAAGACATAGAGAGAATCTAGTCCTAATACTGAGGGTGTCAAAAACTGATTTTGGGTAATTGTCTGAAAACTGATCGTGGCACTACTGGTGGCTAACGCAACCAGTAAAAAAGCAACGATTTTTTTACTCCGTAAGGCCCAAGCAAATTGCCAATTTCCATAAGTGTTGATCGTTAAATAGCTCATAATCACTAAGAGGACAAGAAGCAACAGTCCAATGAATACGCCCCTTTTTTTAAGCATATTTTTTCCTCCTAACCAACAAATAGAGAAAAATAATAGCCCCGAAGATTCCCACGATCACACTTACTGGGATTTCGTAAGGATAGATCACCAAGCGAGCAACGATATCACAAAAAAGTAAGAAAACACTTCCCAACAATGCAGTAATACCAATTGTTTTATGTACTTGATCTCCATATAAACGGGCTGTGATATTTGGAATGATTACCCCTAAAAATGGAATACTTCCCACCATGATCAAAACAATCGCACTAGCCAAAGAAACGAGACCGATCCCTAGTAACTGCATTTTTTTATAGTCAATCCCTAAATTGACCGCAAATGACTCCCCCAATCCAACAATCGTAAATCGATAAGCAAAGAAAGAAATAACGATTAATAATGGAACGGTTACATAAAGCAATTCATAATTTCCACGTATAATCGTGGCAAAATTCCCCTGTAACCAAGAAGACATATTTTGGATCAATTGAAATTGATAGGCAAAAAAAGTGGCAATGGAGCCGATGATATTACCTAACATGACACCGATCAATGGTAACATCAGTTGATTCTTTTGAGGTAACGTTTGTGCCAAAAAAAGAAATAAAAGTGTCCCACCAAAAGCAAACAAAAAAGCGGTAAATGAACGTAAAAGCAACGGTGCATTTGGTAAAAAAAGCATCACCACTAAAATACCCAATCTTGCACTATCCATCGTTCCAGCTGTAGTAGGCGAAACAAATTTATTTTGCGTCAAATGTTGCATGATCAAGCCACAAATACTGCTAGTTGCTCCTGCAAGGATCAGGCAAACCGTTCGTGGCAGACGAGTGGCAAGAAACAATTGCGTGCTTTGTCCTTTGAATTGAAGCAAATCAATTACTTGAATCGTTGAGACACCAATAAATAATGAGCTGATAGTCAGTAAACCTAACAACCCTATGAGCCAACCGTAGCGCATCAAACCCCTCCTGTAATTGATAATGATTCTCATTCTTATTCTAAGTGAACAGATGAACAAAAGCAACCGCTTTTTTTCCTTTCAAACTTCAATTGTTTGTATGTTATACTTTTATTAGCTATACAATGAAAAGGAGGATATTTTGATGTCAAAAGATGATGTACAAAGCCACTTAGATAAGGGGATGTATGGTACACCATTAGTTAATCCGGAGGAACAACATAAATATATGGGGACATTCCGTGAACGTTGCTATTTAAGTATGACTGTAGCTGAGATGAAAGATCCTATAAACAAAGAAAACTTTCTCAAAGAAATCGAAAAACAACCCGATGTTACGGTTCTTCTGAATGGCTCGCTACCTTTAACGATCCAGAATCAATATATCCAACTTGCTACCAAACAAAATGTACGCTTTACGATCGTTAATGATTATGTATCTGATGATCCCAATAGCTTTGGTTTATTAGTCGCTGCTAAAGAAGCGGTCAACGAGCCAGTCATTGATGTAGAAAAGAAATATCCCAAACAAGAGTCTCTTTCTCCAAAAGAACAGCCGAAGAAAAAAAGCTTTTGGGAACGACTATTTTAAGCTTATGCTGACTGTCATATTCCCCATAAAAGGCATGATACTCAAAACAATCTCTAAAAAAGAGAAGATACTAAAATTGACAAGCAATTTAAGTATCTTCTCTTTTTTTGGCGTTGAACACTATTTTCAATCTACAACATACCTCATTCAGTAAAAAATCTTTCACCTATGTTATCCCATAGCTAATTTCTTTTGATCTTCATAACTATTCAATCAATTTTAAGGGGCATTAACTAAATTCCATTCAACGTGCCCCGTATAATTTCCGGGTTGTGCTACCTTTGCATCAGTGATTTTGAGCGAGACATTTCCTAAATCATAATTATAGACAGAGGTATGAATTGCTTGAGTAGCTTTCATTATAACGGTTGGGCTATCCGTTTTTATTTCTGGTGAAATAGTACCTTGGACTTCACTACCACAATCAACCAAGTCCGTACTAGGATTAAATGGCGCATTTCCATCATTGATATTTTTCTTCACGATACCTTGGTTAGTTAGGACGATCGAGCTTGTTGGAATCTCCTGAGCGCTATCCCAAACAAGTTGCGCTTGTAGTGACCAACTATTATTAGTTTGACTCTCATCACATACACCGACATCAAAAGAAGTTTGTTTAATAAATGGAATATATTGCTCTCCTGATTCTTTTAATGGTGTTTCAAGAAAGCTAAATTTCTTAGGGATATAAGAAAGTCCAAATGAACTTGTTGTTCCCGGTCTCATATTGTCTGAAGGAGATGGCATTTCTGGTAATGGTGACCAGATGGCTTGATAAGTCGTATTGAGTAAGTCTGTCACCTGATTTCCACTGCCCCCTTCTTTTATGTTCCAGCCGATAAAAATGCTATTTGGTTTCTCAGCGACTAGAGTAGCTTTGAATTGATCAAGTGTTGCCATTTGTAGTTTAGGATCGGTAGGAGAAACCGCAACAGATTGGAAATAGTGTTTTGTTATACTATTATCTTCAAACGTTCCCCCGTTGGCATCAAAAGTAGGACCAGCGATTATCCGATTATTTGAAAGATAATTATAATTCAATAGTTTATTATCTTTGGCAATAACTAATAGTGGAGTCTTGTTGTCTGTAGTAAAGATATTAGTAGTATCAGTGACATTCGTCAGATCAAATTGTCTTAAATCTAATAAGTTTAACTCATTCATGCCAAGAAACATGCTGTTCATAATCTTTACTTTTTCGGTTTGAAAAGAGCTCAAATCTAATTTTTTTACACTAGATAAATAAGAAAACATATGATCCATATTTACTACTTGACGAACATCCCAATTTGCTAGTTCTAATTCTTGTAATTTTCGATCTGCATTGAACATATAATTCATATCTATAATATGGGAAGTATCCCAACCACTCAGATTTGCTTTAGTTAAAAGGGGATCATTAGCAAACATCGCTCCTGTGTTTGTCACTGTACTAACATCCAATCCCGTCAAATCTACTTCCTTTAAATTCGACCAAAATTGAAAAGCATGTCTTAAATCTGTCGTTTGAATTGGTACTTTATTCCCCGAAGCAATTTTAAAACTGGTAATCGATTTATAATTAGGGAAAACTGCAGTGTTGATATTGTTCAAAATAGTCGGCTTTCCATTGATTACTGTAGGCACAACGATTTCTTGGCTCTTTCCAATGTATTTCGTTAAAAGATAACGATCCTTTTGTGGCGTCAACTGATATTGCCATTCCGATACAGTACCGGTTGCTGCTGTAACAGAGGAAGTTATTTGATCTACAGGCGATGTCGCTACATAACTTCCCTCAATAGAATGTTCATTCATTAGGTCTTTTAAAATGACACTGTTTGCTAGTTGTTCTTGCAATTGATTCTGCAATGAAACTGGCCAATGACTTAAATCTAAATTTTTTAATGCGTGACAATTAGTGACGAATCCTTTGACACTTTTAATCATGGTTGTCTTCCAATTGTTGATTCCCTCAATTTTTGTTAACTGTGGACAATCATTAAACATATCACTCAAATCTTCTGGCATTTCATTTTCTAAGATTGTCACTTGTGTTAAATTCGGACAATTCATAAACATACCTGATAGATTAGTCGCATCAAGTTTGTTGATCTTTACAGATTGTAATTGCGCACAGTTTTTAAACATTTCACTTGTATTAGTCACTTGACTAAAATCAGTCTGCCCAAAATCAACATTTCTAAGTGTTTGATTTCTAAAAAATACTTGTGACAAGTTGACACTATTTCCCTGATCACTAGCAATACAAGGGGCGAAAGGAAGATCAGCAGATACCGTCAAAGAATGCACTTCATTTTTGTTGATATCTCTCAAAAATTGTGGAGATAAGATTAGTTTTTTTATATTTGGTTGAATAGCATCTAAAAATGAAGAATTAATCACGATGGCTGGGACTTGGGTATTGTCTGACAATCCTGACAGCGTTAGTTCTGAATCATTCAATAGATAGTTGATGTGTTGATAGACTCCCTGATGAATTCCTCCCGTAGGCGATTCTACTACTTGCTTCAAGTCGTTGTTTTCAACGGCAGTCGCTGTTTGCTCTGTTTGGCTATCTGCAAAGCCTGATTGTCCATAATAAACCATATTTCCTAACAAAATCATCATGATCGAAACATATTTTATTTTTCTCAAATCAGTCAGCTCCTCTTCACTTATAATTGTTTCGCCACAACGAAAAAGTAACCAATACCTAATAAGATGAAACAAATTGAAGTAATAAGAATTAGTGTATTAAGATAAAGAATCGTTTTATTTTCTTCTCCTATAATCACTCTTTTATAATTCATTAAAAATAGGTAAATGGCTAAGCCCATGAAGAGAATACCCGTTGAAATAATAAAAATCGGTATCGTATACATCATTGTTCACTCCTTCCAATCAAATAAATATAAGACTTATACTTATTTGATTCCTCCTTTGAAAGTATGTTATTTCTGTTCATAAAGTAAATCATTCATACTCCTATTTTTTCTAAAAATGGATATAAACGAAAAATAGAATGAGTACTCATTAATTTTTCTTATATCTTATAATGAGATAACTGATGCCAGCTACATTGACTAAAAAGAGAATGATCCAACTAATTTGGAGCCATTGAGGAACAACAACGTGATAAAGCGACTGTTCATTGATATCATTAGCCGTTGTTGGATTGATCGTAAATTCTTTGCTAAATAACCATTCCTTGCCACCTGCCTTAACTGAACCAGTAAAAACATATGTCCCTGCTTTTAGTTCATCCTTTTTCCAATCAAATTGAAAAGGATAGACTGAATAAGGTGCAATATTTATATTTGTTTTTTGTTGCTCTTTGATGACTTTATCTGTATTTTTTTCAAGAATTTTACCTGCAACAGTTGCTTGATCAAATATATAAGGGTTAGGATTTAAAATATCTGCTTGAATGATTTTTCTTCCATTTGATAAAATCGGAGCGACTTTTTCTAAAGTAACAGAAATAGGTTGATTCATTTTGGTTTTTGCATTGTTGGTTAAAACTACTCCTAATGTGTAGTTATACGTATTTTCGATTGATACTTCTTTTTTCTGGTCTTTTGGTGTTTTTTCAGCTTTCTCAGAAACCACGATTCCTCCGACGACCACACCGGGAAATTTTTCTTTGGGTAATGTAACCGTAAGAGAGGTCTTTACTTCACTCTTTGCTGGTACTTTGACTTCTGACTGTGTCGCTTTGACGATCGAAGTCAATGGTAATTTCAAATCTTTGTTGTCTTTTATCGTACCTGTATAATCTAACAAACCATTCACATTGGTATTTGCGTTTGTAACTTTAATCGTTAATAGTTTCTCCTGATTTGAACTATTGATCAATTTAACACCCAATTGATCTTGTGTACCTGGTTGCTCACATAGATAAAAATAGCCTAAATTAGTATCAATTTGATGTATATTGGGAATACGTTCGATCGTATAGCCTCCCATTATTTCTTCTGCTTGAACATCCAACGTACCAATAAACATAAACATAAGAAATAAGATGATTGATTGCACTTTTTTTAACAATACCGTTCTTCCTTCCTTTTTTTGATTATCAGCAGCTCTTTGATCAAAAGCTTGGTCTGCCAATAATCAAAAAAAGGAAAAGAGTAAGTCCTTTCCCTTCTTAAGGTAATTATGGAGCAACCGATAGATTCCATTCGACATGTCCTGTATGTGTCCCTGCTGGCGTAGTTTTTGTATTTGCTATTTTAAGAGACACTTGTCCTAATCCATAATCATAGGTGTCATTATGCACAAATCCCTGTGTTCCTGACATCAATAAAACTTGAGCATCTGATGTAATCTCAACATTTGGCACAGCAGTAACTGAACCAGCTGGAGCGTCCACTAACTGACCATTTCCAGTATTGACCTTCGCATTAGTTCCAG
Organism: Enterococcus sp. DIV0691; assembly: GCF_051711145.1. Taxonomy (NCBI): domain Bacteria; kingdom Bacillati; phylum Bacillota; class Bacilli; order Lactobacillales; family Enterococcaceae; genus Enterococcus; species Enterococcus sp. DIV0691. The sequence continues at coordinate 119,874 of NZ_JBIOLY010000001.1, read as the reverse complement.
TATGGGCAGTTTGAATCGACATTCCTTTTTCTCCATTATCCCAAACAACTTGTGCTTTTAAAGACCATCCCATAGTTTCCCGAGTTTTGTCTTTGACCCCGACATCAAATGTGCCAGAATTTTGTGGCATGGTCACAGGGATCGTCTGAGAGCCAGTTTCCAATAATTTTGTTGACGGGATTGTAAAAGTACCTGGTTCATAAGCAATCCCAAAAGCAACCGTAGGATTATTTGATTTATTCCCTGGATCAGATGAGCTGGCAGGATCTTTCGTATTACTTGGTGGCGTTGGATTACTCCCACCATTCGTTGGTAATTCAAGTGGCGCACTGATCGGTGTTTCAGCTGTTGCTGGACTCGGAGTCGTAGTTGTGCTTGCTGCGTATACCCTTGGATTATTAATTAATAAAAAAGAAGCCAACAAGCCAGTGCTGATTAAAAAAGTACTTTTTTTCATTTATTTCACTCACTTTCTTTTTTCACACATTGGGTATTTTTATACTGTCCTGATTGAACAAAAAAAGCGTATCATTAAACTAGATTCAGTTTTTTTTGTTTTTTTTTGATTTCACACTTATTCTTAAAAAAATTAAAAAACAAATCACTAAGAAAAACAGATGACACTAACTTTTTACATATGACTTTTAAAAATAAATCGTGTACTTAGCAACCCGATGCATAAAAAAAAACCCATAAAATCCGAAAATAACACCCTTATTTTCTGGATTCTATAGGTTATTTTTTAGCTAGTGAGTTTTGCCATAATGTGATTAATTTTGAGTCAGGATATTAAGTTCAGGATACAATAAATTCAATACATCTAAAGTCAATCTTCTCCCTTTACCTGCAAATGGGTACACGTGCATATGCATCGCTGGATTAAAGTTAGCTTCGATAATCCCATAAGCAGTAGCGCTGTTTTCCGGTGCTACCTCTTTGTCCGGAATAATCAAATCGATTCCACTAATTTTTGCGCCTAAAGCTTCAACTGCAGAAACAGCTATCTGCTTATAACTTTCAGAAAATTCGTCTGTGACATCAATCGAATCGCCACCTGTACTAATATTAGAATTTTCTCGTAGATAAACAACCTGATCTTTCTGGGGAACAGAAGAAACGGTAAGCCCTTGTTCTTTTAACATCAGTTGCTCTAATTCTCCTAATTGAATTAGCTCTAAAGGTGCTCGATGATTTGTGCCTCTTAAAGGATCAAGATTCTTTTCAGCGACCAATTCAGCAACTGTACGTTGTCCATCTCCAACGACATTAGCAGGTTTACGAAGCATGATTGCTTTGACTCTACCATCAATCACAAAGAAGCGATATTCCGTGCCTGGCATAAATTCTTCTACTAAAATCGAACGATCTTCGCTAAAGGCAATCGCAAGTCCTGCTTGATAGTCCTCTAAATCAGCACCATCTTTAAAAATCGTGATGCCTAGTCCATAGTTCGTTGATTTAGGTTTAATGACAAATGCTTTGTTTGCGAATCTTGGATAGGCTTTGACTGCTTCCTCCATTGTCGTAAACTCGGCTCCGTTTGGCACACGATAGCCGGCTTCTCTCAAGACTTTTTTAGTGACCGTTTTATTTTCCATGATCAAGGGAACGATATAGCTATCTTTACTTGTCATATTTGCATTTTTCACGTACTCAATATGATCGTGATGCTGTAACCGCAAAAATTGATCAGATTCGTCAATCACTTTCACTTCAATACCTTTTTGGATCGCATCAAATAACAAGATTTGCGTAGACAACTCCATCTCTCTAAATCCTGCGAGTTGATACGGATGTTCATGCGCTTTTTGATAGTAAGAAAGACCCAAAGAGGTAGCAAACTGATGTTGACTACTTTCTTTTGCTGCTTGATAGATTGTTCCTGCTAGTGTTTCACTTGGACGTTCCAGTTCTTCTAACATTTTTTCAATCAGTGGTAGTGCCTCTAGTTGCTCAAGTTCGAGCGCCATTTTCTTCATATCAGTTAAAAGATAACGGCCTTCCTCGATAAACTCGGTTTGATTTAGAGGATGTTCAAGAGAGACGATTTCATTTTTTCTAGTTCCTTCTTCTACCCATTGATCAGCTGCTTCTTTTTCTTCCGTCCATAACATATAAGTTAAAAATAACTGTAAGAAACGAACTTGTTCTTGATCAATTCCTAAACGTGCATTGGGATTTAAATCGATATTTCTTAATTCGATATAACGCACACCCGTTTTAGCTAAATCTGCTACCCGTTTACCACCACGAAAACGAAGTGGCGTATAAAATTCTTTTTCTTCTGATAGTTTTCCTTCTTCAACCATCTTTTCAATGTCGAACAAATATTGCTCCATTGAAGCATACGAAACTTTGACATTTGGATGATTCGTATAACCATACGAACTATTCCGAATACTTCGAACTGGCTCATTAGGAGCTGGTTTATCAATGAAATAGTTTGCTTCACTTAATGGTGATGCCCCATAAAAATAGGTAATCAACCACCGATAGCGCAGAAAATTGCGCGCAGTTTTCAAATATAGCTCTGTTTTAAAAGCAGCAAACTCCGAAAACTCTGTTTGTTGCACAAACAACGATCGAAGCAAATCATCTCCAAATTCAAAATTAAAATGGATACCACTAACCATTTGCTTTCTTTTCCCATATTCTTTAGCTAAATAGCGGCGATATAACACATCTTCAAAATTTGCTAATTTTGCAATCATGATGTCTTCATCTTTTGTTGGCAATGCTGGTGGCATACTTAAAGGCCAGATCATTTCATTTTCAGGAATTGAGCGAGCAGCAACATCATAAATGGCTGACATATATTGGAAAAGCTCATGGATCGAATCGGTGACTGGTGTAATTAATTCAATTTGTGTTTCACTAAAGTCTGTCTGTATATATGGATGAAACGTACGATCGCCAAAAACACTTGGATGATCAGTACGTGTTAGATCTCCTGTAAGGTTCACTCGCTGTCCTTCTCGTTCCACACCAAAACGTGCTTGATCGATAAATGGACGTGAACTAGGATGTTTTAGTAATTGTTTAAAATTCATGTTGATTATCCTCCAGTTCGTATGCCTCTAATTATAGTAAAAAATAGCCAGAAAAAGAATGAAATTGTTTCAAAATATAAAAAAAGCCTGTCCAATTTTATGTACGCTTACTTCGTCGGTTGGGTTGGTTCACTCCCATACCTTACTAATACCATCATTATATGTAGAATTACCGTTACCTTTCTATAAGAAAAAGCATCTAGCTAAAAAGATTCAATTTTTTAGCTAAATGCTCTTCTTGCTGATAAAAAGAATAATTGCTTACTCTTCTTTCAACAATCCTTTAAATAAACCAATAACAAAATCATTAGGTTCAAATGGTTCAAGATCATCGATTCCTTCGCCAAGCCCTACCAATTTCACTGGTAAGTGAAGTTCATTACGGATGGCTAACACGATCCCACCTTTGGCTGTACCATCTAGTTTGGTTAAAACGAGCCCAGTGACATCAGTTGTTTCTTTAAATTGTTTTGCTTGTACCATTGCATTTTGACCAGTAGTCGCATCTAGTACAAGTAATGTTTCGTGAGGTGCATCTGGTAATTCTCGTTGAATGACACGTTTGATTTTTTCCAACTCATTCATCAAGTTGACTTTGTTTTGTAAACGTCCAGCTGTATCTACTAACAACACATCTGCCTGTTCACTTTTAGCACGTTCCATCGCATCATACACAACTGCTGCTGGGTCGCCACCAGCATTTCCCCGAACCACTTCGACACCAGCACGTTCGCCCCAAACCACTAATTGGTCAATCGCACCTGCTCGGAAAGTATCGGCTGCTGCCAGCAGCACTTTTTTTCCTTCATTTTTGTATTGGTGGGCTAGTTTTCCGATACTGGTTGTCTTTCCAACACCGTTTACCCCGACAAACAAAATAACTGTTAATCCTTCTTCTTGTAGATTTAATTCATTAACTTCGTTGATTCCTTCTTGTTCATATAAATCCACTAATTTTTCAATGATTGCATTTTGGATCTCAGCTGGTTTCTTTGCGTTTCTCAGTTTTACTTCTTGACGCAACGCTTCAGAAATCTGAATAGCCGTATCAAACCCAACATCCGCACCAATCAGTGTTTCTTCTAATTCTTCAAAAAAGTCTTCGTCTACTGTCCGAAAATTAGCAAACAATTCATTCATTCGTTCGCCAAATGTTTTTCTGGTTTTTTCTAACCCTTTATCATATTTCTCTTGTACTTCGACTTCTTCTGGTTCTTGTTGTTCACCAGTAAAAGCACGCTTGATTTTATCAAAAAAGCCCATACGATCCCCCCTAATCTAAAACAAATTTTTCGATAACTTTGGCTACACCATGTTCTAAGTTACTTGACGTAACATAATTCGCTGCTTCTTTAACAAATGGGACGGCATTTGCCATGGCAACACCCATTCCAGCGTATTCAATCATCGGCAAATCGTTTTCTTCATCCCCAATTGCCATGATCTCAGCTGGTTCTAAACCTAAATCTTTTGCTAGTAAAGAAATACCATAAGCTTTTGTCACACCTTTTGGCATAAATTCTAAAAGCATACTGCGGGTCTTGATGATTTCATAACGTTCATGAAATTCGGCTGGTATTTCTTTGATCTTAGGATCTAATTCCGCTTGCGGATAGGCAATAACTGCTTTATTCAACACAAACTCGTCTGTCAGATCTGCTAAATTTGCCGGTTGAAACTGCAATAATTTATTTAATGTGTTGTATAAAGATTTCTTCCCTGGTGCAGTCGGTAATTGTAAAACCACATGATCTGATAATACATCTAAGGGCAATGCCAATTTTTGCGCAAGATCATATAAACGATGGATATCAGCAACTTCCATCACTTTTTTCTCAATGATTTCTCCTGTATCATTTTTTTGAACAAGACCACCATTGAAGGTGATGCTATAATCCCCTTCGTCCACTAATCCCAACTCTTGCAAATAATGAGCCATTGCTGCTAAGGGACGACCAGTACATAAAACGATCTTAACACCTTTTTCTTTTGCTTTCGCTAAAGCTTGCTTATTCTCATCTGAAATTTGTTTTTCTTCATTCAATAATGTACCGTCTAAGTCGATCGCAATTAATTTAATCATTTATTTCCTTACACCTTCGTTTCCATTTTTCCTTCTTCATTGATATCTTCCATACGGACAGACACAATTTTTGAAACACCTGATTCTTGCATGGTTACTCCATATAAAACATCGGCAGCTACCATGGTACCTTTTCGGTGTGTGACCACGATGAATTGAGTGTCATCTTGGAAATCACTTAAATAACGTCCGAATCTTTTCACATTTGCTTCATCTAACGCAGCTTCTACTTCGTCTAAAATACAAAATGGAACAGGACAAACTCGGATGATTGAAAACAGCAAGGCGATAGCAGTTAATGCTCTTTCCCCGCCAGAAAGCAAGCTCAGACTTTGTAATTTCTTGCCCGGTGGTTGCACTTCGATTTCGATCCCTGTTTTTAATAGATCCGATGGGTCAGTCAATACCAATTCTGCGCGACCACCACCAAACATATTAGGAAAGACTACTTTAAACTCTTGCCTGATTGCTTCAAAGACTTCTTTAAAGCGAGCCCGTACTTCAGCATCCATTTCTTCCATTGTTTCAAACAATTGGTTCTTTGCAGATAACAAATCATCACGTTGTGTGGCTAAAAACGTATGTCGTTCATTCACTTGCTCAAATTGCTCAATCGAACGGATATTCACTGGTCCAAGGTCTGCGATCTGCTCTTTTAAGACTGCTACTTTCGTGCGACTACTTACAATATCGGAAGTTGGCTGGTAATCAGTGACAGCTTTTTCAAAGCTGATTTGGTATTCCGTTTGCAAATAGCTCAGCTGATGATCCAACAACATTTCTGCACGGTCTTTTTGCACTTCCAGTTTCGATTGTTTTGTTAGCTGTTGCTTTTGTTGTTGGTTTTTTTCAGCAAGTACTGTTTCAAGCTGATCGATTTCTTTTTGCGTACGTTCTCGTTGTTCCTTCACTGCCACTAGTTCTGCTTGCAGTTCTTCACGCTGTTGCGCAAGTTCCGTGATTTGGCTCGCTAAACTTTCTTCAGTGATTTCATGATCAGAAAAATCTGCAGTCAATGTTGCTAATTGTTGCTCTAAACTTGTCTGACGTTCAAGTGCTTCATTTTTTTGAACACGTGCTCCACGTAATTGGATCTGTAAATGATTGAATTGCTCTTTCAAGACAGCTAAATCTGCTTGTTCCTGTGCTTTTCGTGCTTGGACTTGTGATCGTTTTTCTTCCAGTTGATCACTTTCTTGGTTCAGTGATTTGATCTCTTCATCGATTTGTTGTCGTTGTTGTTCGATTTCCTTTTGTCTTGCCGTTAACTCTGCTTGTTGTTTTTGATATGTTTCGATGAATTGTTGCAATTCTCTCGTTTCAAAGTTTGAGAGTTGCTTTTCTTTTTCAAAGCGTGCTAAGTCATTCATGATATTTTGCAGTTGATTCGTTATTTCCTGCTCTTCAAACCGCAATTGTTCATTTTGCGTACGCAATTTTTCTTGTTTTTGGCTCAAGTCAGCGACTTTGGTTTGTAGTTCTTGAACAATTTTTTCTTGATTTTGCAACTGCTGATCTGCTTGTTCATATTCTGCTGTCAGCTGTTTCAATTCTTGATTTTGAGAGAAGAGACTGCCTTGATTCCCCCGTTTATTTGCTCCACCCGTCATGGAACCACCAGCATTCATCACGTCTCCTTCCAGAGACACTACTCGGTATTGGTATCGTATGGTCTGAGCAATAGCATTGGCACTAGTTAGATCCTTCGCTAATAAGATCGTTCCCAATAAATTGTGGACCACGGTTTGAATTTCTGCAGGGAATGTCACCTGTTCACTTGCGATACCTAAAAACCCATCTACCGCTGCTGCTTGCGAAAGAACGTGCGCAGGTAACTGTCTAGGTTTAATCGTTGTTAACGGTAAAAAGGTCGCTCTACCCCCTCTTTGCTTTTTCAAATAAGTGATTGCTTGACGTGCATCGTGTTCGTTTTCAACAATGACGTGTTGCGCTGCTCCGCCTAGAGCTGTTTCGATTGCAAGGGTAAAAGAGCTAGGTACATCAATCAACTCAGCGACTGCACCTACGATACCAGATAATTGTTGTTTATGTTGTAAAACTAACCGAACGCCCTGGTAAAAACCAAAATAGTTTTCTTGGATTTCTTGTAAACTTTTTTGGCGTGCCTTTAATTGTTGGACTTGGTTCATCAATTGGTACATTTTAGGTTGTTCATTGGTTAATTTAGTTTGTACTGTTTTCCCTTTTGTTTGAACTTCTTCCAACTCATGTTGGTTCTTAACTAAAGCTTGTTGAAGATTTGCTTGTTTTTCAGATAGTTCCTGTTTTTGAGAGGATAACGCCAAGACAGAGGCTTCTACTTCTGATTGCTTCGCTAATGTTTGTTTACTTTTGGACGTTTCTTGTAAATATTGACGTTCAAGATATTTCAATTCATTTCCGACATTCGCTTGTTCTTGCATCAAATCAACATATTGATCTCGTAATTCAGATAATAATTCCTTCGTTGATTTTTGATATTTTTCCAATTCTTGTTGTGTCTTCATCAACTGTTGTTGTGCTTCTTGGATTTCTGTTTCTTTTTCAGTTGTTTCTTTTGTCAATTTTTCCTGAAGTTCCTCAAAATGCGCTACTTTCTTTTGCGCCTCGGCCAAAGAAGCCTGATATTCTTGCGTACTCTTTTGTGTATGCTTTGTCCGCTCTATTAAGACATCTTTTTGCCCTTCTGCTTGTTTTAATCTTTCAGACAATGCCAACAGACTTTGTTGACCTTTTTCAATTTGACGGTCTTTTTTGGCGTTTTGCTTTCTTTTTTCTGATAGCACGGCTTCTTGCGATTGGATATGTGTCGCTAATTTTGTCAGCTCTTGATTGAATTGTGTCAGCTGAGTTTGTTTTTCTTCCCACTCTTTTTTCGCTAAGTTGATCTCCGTAATCATCAACGCTATATCCGTTTGGGTTAATTCTTCTTTTAACTGCAAAAATTTCTTAGCGATTTCACTTTGCTCAGCTAGAGGTGTTAATTGCTCTTGCAACTCGTAAATAATGTCTTGCACTCGACTAAGATTATCTTCTGTTTCAAATAACTTTTGTTCCGCTTTTTTCTTGCGTTGTTTATATTTTAATACACCTGCTGCTTCTTCAAATATTCCCCGACGGTCTTCTGGCTTACTACTAAAAATTGCTTCTACTTTCCCTTGTGAAATGATCGAAAACGATTCTTTTCCTAAACCTGAATCTAAGAACAGTTCTTGGATGTCTTTCAATCGACAAGGTTGTTTATTGATAAAAAAATCACTTTCGCCTGTTCGTCGATAGCGACGAGTCACGCTGATTTCTTGATAATCCAATGGTAAATAATGATCGGTATTATCCAAAAGTACTGTAACTTCTGCCACATTCAAAGGCTTACGAGAGTCTGAACCAGCGAAAATAATATCGGGCATTTTCCCACCTCGAAGGCTCTTAGCAGATTGCTCGCCTAAAACCCAGCGGATTGCTTCAGTGATATTACTTTTGCCACTCCCATTTGGTCCAACGACGGCTGTCACACTATTTTCAAAATCAATCACTGTTTTATCTGCAAAGGATTTAAATCCAGCTATTTCAATTCGTTTTAAATACACGAAGCGTTCCCTCACTTACTTTTACAGTGCTGCCAGTGCATTTTCTGCAGCAGCTTGTTCTGCTAGTTTTTTCGATTTTCCTTGTCCAGTCCCAATCAACTTGTCATCTACATAGACTTCGATCCAAAAAATCCGTTCATGTGCCGGACCTTCCTCTTTTATTAATCGGTATTCAATAAATACATCACCTGATTTTTGCAACACTTCTTGCAACTTCGTTTTATGATCCATCTCATGTGAAAAAGCACCTGCTTTGACTTTTGGAAAGACAACTGTTTGAAGAAAGGCATGGGCTGCTTCAAACCCTTGATCAAGGTACAAAGCACCTAGAAAGGCTTCAAATAAGTCACAAAGAAGAGCTGGTCTGGTTCTTCCCCCAGAATTTTCTTCTCCTTTACCTAACATGATATATTTATCAAATCCACATTCTTTGGCAAACTTGGATAAACTATCTTCACGAACGATCGCCGCACGTGTCTTTGTTAGTTTACCTTCTGGGATATCTGGATATAAACGATATAAATATTCTGAAACCATTAATTCTAATACGGCATCTCCTAAAAATTCTAATCGTTCGTTATCTGATAGTTGAAGGTTGCGATGCTCATTCACATAGGATGAATGGGTAAAAGCTTGTTCAAGTAGATTGAGATCGTGAAAAACGATAGTATACTTTTCTTTTAATTCATTTGTCAGCTGATTGTCCATTTTTCACATTCCTTTATGGATATTTTTTCAATACTTCCTTATTATACTGGTTTTTGTCTAAATTTGAAATGGTTCCGACAAAAGGTAAGTAAAGGTTTAATAAACCTCAAGGATCCAATGATTTTTTCGATTAAAGAATTTATTAGCTGATCATTTGATTGATTTTATAAATAGTATTCAAAAATTGCCAGCTATACGAAAAGACCTCCCAAACCGTTTCCGTGTTTGGGAGGTCTTTCTCATTGCCAGATTCATTCATTACTTTCGCTAAACGGCATGTATGTCCTTATTTTAAGAACGTGATTCTGCTGTTACCGTTACTTTCGCCCATGGATTTGGTGCATCATATGACCAATCCCAATCTTTAGTACGATCGCTCACTGGTAGTACTTCATTACGGAACAATGTTGGAATTGCGAAAGCTTCTTCAAATGCATATGCTTGCCATTTTTTATATGCTTCTTTTTGGTAATCTGCATCAAATGCTTCACTTGAATTGATATCATTGATCAATTTCGTATTTTCTTCTGATTCAAAACGAGTGTAGTTGAATGCTGCATTTGGTCCCCATAGTCCGTTTGGATTTGGATCAGTTCCTGTACTCCAAGCTGCTTGATATACATCAATTTCAGGATCGTCATTTTCTAATTTATCGTAGAATGAGTTAAATTCGATTAAACGTCCAGTCGTGTATTTCACATCTAAGCCGATTTTTTTCCATTGTTGCACATAGTAATCAGATAATGGTTGCGCTGTTTCGCCACCTGACATTGAAGCAAAGTTGATCGTTAATTTATTTCCGTCTTTATCTTCACGTAACCCATCACCATCTACATCTTTATAGCCAGCATCATCTAATAATTTGTTTGCTTTATCGATATCTTGCGTAAATCCTTTTAAATCGTCATCGTGGAATGATTCAAATACAGGAGGAATCAATGAAGTAGCATTGCTTCTTAACCCTGCATAGAAACGTTCCCCTACTGCATCGTTATCTAATGCATAACCCATTGCTTGTCGCAATGATTTATCTGCCATTTTAGAATTTGGATCGTATTCAACACTGCTCTTTTCAGCATTCCATTTACCTAATTTGAAGCCTAAGTAAGTGTATGATGTTTGTTCACGTCCTAAGTTTGTGTAACCTGAGACATCTTTATATGTGTCATACGTATCTGTAGGCATTTGGAAAATCATGTCATAAAGTTTTGAGTTCAAAGCTTCTGTTGCACTAGCAATCGGCAATGATTTCATCGTGATTTTTTTCAATTGTGGTTTGCCATTCCAGTAATATTCATTTGGTAGATACTCTACTGATTCTCCTGCAACGATATTACTCATGTAATATGGACCAAAAGTCACTGGATTTTTACGTACTTGATCACTTGATTCCATGTCTTTGATTGCTACACCTTCAAGTGTGTGTTTTGGAGCTGCATATGCCCAAATCCCACCACCTGATTGAAGCATACTTGGTTCCACTTTTTTATATTCGATTTCAACTGTCTTATTGTCCACTTTTTTGATACCTGAGATTGTCGGAGCGCTACCGCTATGGTATTCTTCCATCCCAACGATGTTTCGGAAGTTATCATCATAACGGATACCTGTATAATCCTTGTTACCGATAATTTCATAAGGGAAAATCACGTCATCTGCGGTTACATCTTTACCATCTGACCATTTTACATTGTCTTTTACTTTGATCGTTGCTTTTTTCGTCTCTTGGTCTAAATCTAAACTCGCTGCACCATCATTTGTGATCTTGAAGTCCGCATCATTTGTAAATAGTGCTTCATGAGAAGGTGCCATAAATGCTGCATCGTAAGAATCTTGATAAAATTCCCATTGGAACAATCCTTTGAATTGACTATCGGTTGCTACTGCAGCCTCCAATTCGCCATCTTTTATTGCATCTTTATCATTTTTCGTTGAGATTGGAAATGTTAATTCCTTCTTCTCACCGTTATTTGCTGAACTCCCAGAAGAGTTAGAACCTCCGCCGCTTCCACAAGCAGCTAATGCCATTACTGAAAAAAGTGTAACAACGCCTAAAATTGATTTCTTCATTCCTTATTTCCCCCTTTGCTTTCTTCTTTATCCTAATCGTTGGCGTGCATCGGCAGAACGCTTAAACGCTTGTCCAACATAGTTTATACTCAACATCAATACTAAAATTAGAATTGACGCAGGTAACCAGATCCATTGTCGATTCACTAAAACCTCACCGTTGCTGGCATAACCGATTAGTGTTCCTAAACTAGGAACATTTGCTGGTAAGCCAAACCCTAAGAAAGTCAAAGTGGTCTCGATCCCAATATTTGCTGCAAAGTTCATCGTTAAGTTGGTAATGATCAATGAACTTAAGTTAGGCATGATTTCACGGAACATGATTTTAAAATCACTTGTTCCCATTGTTTTTGAAGCACTCACATAATCACGCCTTGCTTCTGATAAAGTTTTACTTCTGAATAATCGAGCTTTAGCAACCCAATAAAATGCACTCATAATGAAGATGAACGACCAAACATTATATCTAGAGATAATCGATACAAATACGATAATAATCAACATAATCGGTAAAATCATAATGAAGTCAACGATACGCATCAAAATGTTATCGATGATCCCCCCATAAAACCCAGAAATGATCCCTAGTCCAACCCCGATAATCGAAGTGATGACTGTGATTGCAAAACCAATGGTGACGGAGTTTCTTGCACCGATAATCAGTTGTCCTAAAACATCCCGACCACCTTCATCTGCTCCTAAAATAAATTTTGTCCCCTCGGTAGAGATAGCACCTGGAGCTGCATATTTATCAAAGATGCTGACATACATTACTTTATCTTGGTCTGTAAATAACGCACCGATAAAGATAACTAACAATAAAATAACGAGTAAGCCTAATGAAAAAATGGCGATTTTATCTTTTTTAAATTCACGGGCAATCATTCGTAACCCCATTGGCGGGATACTTTCTTGCACAACGTCTTTCTTTTTATCACTCATTTGTCTTTTCTCCTTTCTGATTGAATTTTATTGGATACGGATACGTGGATCAACAATGCTCATGATGATATCTGAAAGCAAGGTTCCGATCAACGTCGCAATTCCTAAAATCAATACTAAGGAGGTAATAACTGTATAGTCACGTTGTCCGATCGAATCAATAAACAATTTACCAACTCCTGGGTAGCCAAAAATCTTTTCAATAACTACTGAACCAGCAATCAAGGAAGTAATTTCATAACCCATTTGTGAAGCCATCGGCAATGCCGCGTTTCGGAAAATATGACGACTAAATACTTTATTGGTTGGTACCCCTTTTGAACGAGCAGTTCGCACAAAGTCTAAAGATTTTGAATCAATGACTTCGCTACGTAAATACTGGATCGTTACAGCTGTAGCTAAAAAGGCTTGAGTGATCGATGGTAAAATGATGTATTTCATGCGATCAATCAACTGGGTGAAAAAGCCCCCTTGGATTCCTAACGTCTGGGAGCCGCTGGTTGGGAACCAACCTAGACGATAACCAAATACAAATAACATAATCAATCCAAAGATAAATAACGGAACAGCAAAACTAAAGAAATTGTAGATTACAACAGCTTTATCCAAAAATGAGTTTTGGTATCTGCCCGCCAACATACCTAGTGGTACAGCAATCAAATAAGTAATGATAACTGTTAAGATCGACAAGTAAAGAGTATTGACGATACGCTCACCAATCAAATCAGAAACTGAACGTTTGTATAAGAAACTTTGACCGAAGTCTCCTTGTAACGCATTCCCGATCCATCGGAAATACTGGACATACCAAGGATCATTCAAACCAGCTGCCTGTCTCATTTGCTCGATGACTGCTGGATCTTGGTTGGGGTTGATCAACCCGGTAAAAGGATCTCCAGGCATCGCTTTTGCCAACATAAAGATCAAAATACTAAGAATAATAACTTGTGGGATCATTAATAATACACGTCGTAATATCGTTTTCCACATTAGCTGGCACCTCCATCTTTCAACGCTACTTTATGCGTCGGTGTGATCGTACGGAGATCGTACACTCGACCAGTTGCATCGTAGTACTCCTTTTGATTTTGGATGTACTCACGTTCCACTCTTCGTCGATTCTCTTTGTGTAACTCCCGATTTTCGACATCAATCCGTGGGATAGCAGACAGTAAACGTTTCGTATAGATATGACGTGGATCATTATAAATATCTTCTCGTGTACCAATTTCAACGAATCGACCTTTATACATAATTGCGATATTATCACACATATGTTTCACGACTCCCAAGTCATGAGAAATAAATAAATAACTTAAACCAAATTCTTGTTGGATTCGTTTCATGAAATTTAATACTTGCGCCTGAACGGATAAATCCAATGCAGAAACTGGTTCATCTGCTACGATGAGTTTTGGGTTTGTCGCAACTGCACGTGCAACCCCTAAACGTTGACGCTGTCCACCTGAAAACTCATGCGGATATTTATACAGCGCATCTTCCGGCATCCCTACGATATCCAGTAGATTTTTCACTTTTTTCTTTTCCTCTTGATCACTCAAACGTTCAAAGTTACGGATCGGTTCTGCAATAATATCCAATACTCGCTTTTTAGGATTCAAGCTGGACATTGAGTCTTGGAAGATCATTTGAACATCTTTGTTATAGCCAATTTTTTGTCGGTTACTTTTTTTAGTGACATCTTTACCTTCATAAATGATTTGTCCTGAAGTCACTTTTTCTAATCCAACGACTGCTTTCCCTGTCGTTGATTTACCAGAACCAGATTCTCCGACTAAGCCATACGTTTTTCCTTTTTCAATAATGAAGTCGACACCATCTACTGCATATACATGATCCGTTACTCGATTAAAGAATCCACTACGAATAGGATAGTGTACTTTCAAATCGCTGATTGTAATTAATTCTGTCATCTACACCTCTCCTTTTTCGTCTCTAAAGTGGAAATGTTTGTAGCAAGAGCAACGAACCAAATGATTCGGAGCAATTTCATGAAGGACAGGGTTTTCTTCGTGATCACTGGCTGGGATCCAAGGAATCCGAGGAGCAAAACGACAACCAGTTCGTGGCATATTTTTCAAAGAAGGAACAACGCCTTCAATCACATGGAGCTCAGCTTCATGGTTCCCCTCTTGAGGAATAGAGTTCAACAATGAACGGGTATAAGGGTGTTTAGGATTTTCAAAAAGTTCTTTGACCCCAGCTACTTCAACAAATTGACCACCATACATTACCGCTACCCGATCAGCCATTTCTGCCACAACACCTAAGTCATGCGTGATCAGAATGATTCCTGTTTTGGTTTCTTCTTGTAAGTCTTTTAATAAATCAAGGATTTGCGCTTGAATCGTTACATCTAGCGCTGTCGTTGGCTCATCTGCAATAACAATCGGTGGCTTACACGCAATCGCAATGGCGATGATTACCCGCTGTCTCATCCCCCCAGATAATTCATGGGGATATTGTCGTCCGACTCTTGCAGGATTAGGAATCCCAACTTGCTCCAGCAATTCCAAGGCACGTGCTTGCCGTTGTTCAGCGTTCATTTTGGTATGATAAGATAACCCTTCCTTAATTTGATCTTCAATACGCATCAAAGGGTTTAACGCAGATAACGGATCTTGGAAAATCATCCCAATATCATTCCCGCGGATTTTGTTATACAAAGTTTCATTCAATTCAATCAAGTTTAAATCATTATATAAAATTTCGCCTGTGATCTTTGTGTTGTTTGGATCAAGTAACCCCATAATAGTAGTCGCTAATGTACTTTTCCCGCAACCAGATTCTCCAACGATTGCTAAAATCTCGTTTTTATCTAATGTAAAAGAAACGTCATCTACTGCATCGTAATACTCATCTTTAAGACGGAAGCCTGTATGTAGGTTCTGAACATCTAATAGTTGATTATCTGACAATCGAATACCCCTCTCTGCTCCCTGGTTGGAAGTTTTCTTAATAAAAAATGATATCCCACAGAATAAAACGTTTTATAATAAGCGTTATTCTAAGGATAGTACAATATATTATTAATAATTATATATAAAACCCCTCTACAATGCAAGAAAATTTCAGTCAGTTGCCAGAATTGTCAGAAAAATCTATTTAAAATAAAGATAAATCACTTGAAAAATTAAAAAAAAGTGAGTAAAGATCCGATTGATCTTTACTCACTTTCATGCTAATGATTAGTTAAGATGATTGCTGATGTAGTCAACTGCCCCACCAACTGTTTCAATTTGTTCTGCATCTTCGTCAGAAATTTCTGTTCCAAACTCATCTTCAAGTTCCAAAACAAATTCCATGATGCTGATTGAGTCAGCTTTTAGGTCATCTTTGATATTTAATTCATCAGTTACTTTATCTGTATCAATTTCAAAATGATTTGAAATAATTTTCGCTACTTTATTAAATACTTCTTCACGTGACAATGTTTTCACCTCCAACAATTATCAAAATTGCCGATTTCCTTCACCAAGGCTAATTTTACTGACATTTTCTAAGATTGTCCACCTTTTTTTCTATAGGGTCGTCGACGAGCAACCAGAAACATTATTCTGCAGGTTTTTCGAATTGTTCAACTAACTGCCCTACCACATTGGTTTCCAACATAGTGTGGATTTGTCTGATGGTATGTCTCACTGCATCTGGTCCAGTCGCACCGTGAGTTTTGATGACTGGTGCCTTTAATCCAAAAAGAACTGCTCCGCCATGTTTTGAATAATCCATTTCTGATTTTAATGAACGTAACCCATCTTTCAATAATAGTGCGCCCATTTTTCCTTTAAACCCTTCATTTAAAATGGCAGCTTTCAGAAGGTCCATCAGATTCATTGCTGTCCCCTCAATGGATTTCAATACTGCATTGCCTGTAAATCCATCGGTTACAACAACATCTGCTACCCCGTTCAATAGTTCCCTCGCTTCAACGTTTCCAATAAAATTCAAACTGGTTTCATTTTGAAGTAATTCGAAAGCTTTTTTAGTTAATTCGCTTCCTTTTGTTGCTTCCGTCCCATTATTCAATAAAGCAACTCGAGGTCTACCGATTCCTCGGACTTTTCTTGCATAAAATGAGCCTAAGATTCCATATTGTAATAAATGTTCCGGTTTATTTTCAGCATTTGCACCTAGATCAAGCATATCAAACCCTGCATTGGGTTGACCGACTACCGGTAAAGTAGACATCAGACCAGGGCGTTCAATGTTTTTGATACGACCAACAATAAAGAGTCCAGCTGCTAATAATGCACCAGTGTTCCCCGCTGAAAAAATCGCGTCTGCTTCACCATTTTTGACAGCTTGTGCTGCCAAAACCATCGAAGCATTCTTCTTACGGCGAATGGCTTTAACTGGTTCATCATCACTATCGATTTTTTCATCTGTATGAATAATCGTCACATTGTGTTCCGTTGTTAGATATTTTCTTATTTCATTTTCCTTACCATAAAGGATAAATTCCACATCTGGGAAATCTTTTTGAGCTAAAGCCACACCTTCCACAATGGCTTGTGGTGCGTGATCTCCACCCATTGCATCTACGGCAATTTTCATTATTTCCACTCCTTTTTTATCATCACTATAAAGTATAGCACAGTCTATTAATCAAAATAACGATTATCTTGATTTTCCAAGTCTAAACTGCGGACCAAATGTTGGTATTCTGGCAATAGTTGCCAATCCTTTAACTGCCATAGCTTTTGTGCCTCATCACGAGCTACCTCTAATATATTACTATCTGTTACAAGATCAGCAATTGCAAATTGCGGTAAGCCTGATTGGCGAAAACCAAATACTTCTCCTGGTCCACGCAACTCTAAATCTTTCTCACTTAGAACAAAGCCATTGTTCGTTTCTGTCATTATTTTCATTCGCTCAATCCCTAATTCATTTTTAGGATTAGCTACCAATACACAATAAGAAGCATCACTACCACGTCCAACACGTCCACGTAATTGATGTAACTGTGCTAATCCAAAACGATCAGCATCCATGATCAACATGACTGTAGCATTCGGAACATTTACACCCACTTCGATGACCGTCGTTGAAACCAAGATTTGCATCTTGTTTTCTTTAAATGTTTCCATAATTGCTTCTTTTTCCTGGTTCTTCATTTTACCATGTAACAATCCGACTTCATACTGAGGCGCAAAAAGCGCACTTAATTTTTCATAAATTTCAACAGCGTTTTTAACGTCTAATGCTTCTGACTCTTCAATCAACGGGCAAATGACATACATTTGATGTCCTTTCGCCAGTTCCTTCCATGTCCAATCTAACACACTATTTAATTGTGGCGTACGAACCCATCTCGTCTCTATTGGAATCCGGCCAGCTGGAAGTTCGTCAATTACCGAAACATCCATTTCTCCGTATGCAGTAATCGCTAAAGTCCGAGGAATTGGTGTGGCTGTCATAAATAAAACATCTGGACGCCAGCCTTTTTCACGGAGTACTTTTCGCTGATTCACACCAAAACGATGTTGTTCATCCGTAATAACTAAACCTAAGTGTTGAAATTCGACTCCTTCTTGAATCAACGCATGGGTACCGACAACGATATCGATTTCTCCTTGTTCCAGCAATTCGAGTAGTTCTCTTCGTTCTTTGGCTTTCGTCGAACCCGTTAACAGAGCAAGTTTAACTTCTTGCGCATCAAATAATCGAAGAAGGCTTTCCATGTGTTGTTGTGCCAAAATTTCAGTTGGTACCATCAATGCGCCTTGAAACCCTGCAGTGACCGCCGCATATAAGGCAATTGCTGCAACAATCGTCTTTCCGCTACCTACATCACCTTGCAATAGGCGTTGCATATGTTGCGGACTTCTTAAGTCACGACAAATTTCATTCGTGACTCTTTTTTGGGCATCCGTCAATTCAAAAGGTAGTTTTTGAATAAATTGTTTCAAGCGCTGGATGTCATATAAAATTTCAATGCCATTTGTTTCTGCTTTTTCCGATTTTTTAAGCCCTTGAAGTCGCATTTGAAATAAAAAGAATTCTTCAAAGACAATTCTTCGTTTTGCTTGATGGTTTTCTTCATGATTTTTCGGAAAATGCATGCTCTTAACAGCTGTTGGCCGATCCAACAGTCGATATTTCTCAACTAATCCATTGGGAAGATTCTCTTCGATCAAATCACCATACTCTTCGAACCCTCTTCGAATCAAATCGACTAAAGTTGTTTGACGGATTGATTTATTGACATGATAGATTGGAGAAAAATCATCCACCGCTTGAGAACCCAAAATTTTCATACCATTTAATGACTTCCGTTTCGCATCCCATTTTCCATAGACAGCAATTTCTTCGGATAAGATCACTTTATCTTTCAAATATGGTTGATTGAAAAAAGAAACATTGAAGACAGCATGATCCTGCATCATACGAAATCGGAGTCGATTCTTTTTGTAGCCAAAGCGACTCATTACTGGTGGTGAAACAACCAGGCCTTTTAAAGTCACTTTTTCTTGATCAAGTATTTCATTTAAATTTCTTTCTTGAATATCTTCATAGCGAAAAGGATAATAGGTCAATAGGTCTTCGATGGTTTGTATTCCCAGACTAGCAAGACTATCCGCCCTTTTTGCTCCCACACCGGCTAACATCGTCACTGGATCATTTAAAGACCTCATATTTCACCCTCCTTTACCGTATGTTTCACTATCAATCCATTCCTTAGAAATAGGGCTGCACCAACAACCTGGTACAGCCCCCGTTCTTTTACCGTTCGTTCAGGCGAAAAGGATTGTCCTTTTCTATTCTGCAGAGAATAAATACGGATAAACCGGTTGATCGCCTTGATGAATTTCAATTTCTAAATCTGGATGTTGTTCAACTAATTTAGCTGATAATTCTTCTGCTTGATGAACCGAACCACCTTCACCTGCTAAAATCGTCACAATTTCTGTTTCTTCAGTGATCATTTTTTCTAAGGTAGCGAATGAAGTTGCCATCATGTCAGAATCTGAGATAACGATTTTCCCATCAATCATCCCTAAGAAATCGCCCTCAGTAATTTTCACACCATCAATGGTTGTGTCACGAATTGCATGAGTAATCTGCCCACTAACGACACTTGCAAGCATTTCTGTCATAGTCGCTTTGTTTTCTTCCAACGATACTTGATCATTAAATGAAAGCATCGCAGTTAGTCCTTGAGAGATCGTTTTTGATGGTACGACCGCTACTGGGATATCTGCTACTTCAGCCGCTTGATCCGCAGCCATGAAGATATTTTTATTGTTTGGTAATACGATGACTTTATCCGCATTAACTTCCTTGATCGCTTTAACGATATCTTCCGTACTTGGGTTCATCGTTTGTCCACCACTAATGACGTAGTTTGCTCCTAAACTTTCAAATAACTCTTGCACTCCTTTACCGGCTGCAATCGCTACGATCCCATAAGGTGTACGAGCTGCTTTTTGTGGCTTCGCTTGCTCATCGTGTTCTAAAATCGTTTCATGCTGTAAACGCATGTTGTCGACTTTGATTTT
Organism: Enterococcus sp. DIV0691; assembly: GCF_051711145.1. Lineage (NCBI taxonomy): Bacteria > Bacillati > Bacillota > Bacilli > Lactobacillales > Enterococcaceae > Enterococcus > Enterococcus sp. DIV0691. The sequence continues at coordinate 99,911 of NZ_JBIOLY010000001.1, read as the reverse complement.
TACTAATGAACCAAATTTTTGTCCATAATTTAATACTTCACCTGGATTTTCGGTATGCACGTGGACCTTAATGATCTCATCATCATTAACAACCAATAATGAATCACCGATTCCATCTAAGTAATTACGAAATTCTTCATAGTCAAATTGGCTATCGACGGTTGGCCCTTCACCGATTTTTACCATGATTTCTGTACAGTAACCATAATGGATATCTTCTGTTGCTAATTGACCTTGGACACTGCGATGATGCTCAGCATTGACCATTTCATCCATTTCAGCTGGTGATGGTTCATAGACTTCTGTCATTTTGAACTCACCATTCAAGGCACTTAAGAAGCCTTCATATACAAATAGCAAACCTTGACCGCCACTATCGACGACACCGACTTCTTTTAACACTGGTAACAAATCAGGTGTTTTCGCTAAGGCACGTTTCCCACCTTTTACCACAGCCGTCATCACTTCAACAACGTCGTCACTTGTTTTAGCTTTCTTTTCTCCTGCTTTTGCAGCTTCACGGGCTACTGTCAAAATGGTTCCTTCAACAGGCTTCATAACTGCTTTATAAGCTGTCTCAACGCCATGCGTAAAAGCCGCAGCTAAATCTGCAGCGTTTAACACTGTCACGTCAGGTATTTGCTTTGAAAAACCTCGGAATAATTGAGACAAAATAACTCCTGAATTTCCTCTGGCTCCCATTAGTAGGCCTTTTGATAACATTGCTGCTAATTCGCCTACTTTTTCAGAAGTAGAATCAGCAACTGCTTTAGCTCCACTTGTCATAGATAAATTCATATTGGTACCTGTATCTCCATCAGGAACTGGGAATACATTTAACGAATTGACATATTCTGCATTTACTTGCAGACGATTCGCGCCCGCCTGAACCATTTCCTGGAATTGGCTTGCACTGATTTCTGTTACACTCACCTAGATAATCCTCCTTCAGATCGACTGCTGAATCATTCAGCAAGCCTTCTGCCTAGTCTGGCAGTACACGAACACCTTGGACGAAAACATTAACAGAATTGGCTGTTACACCTAGTAATGTCTCCAAGTTGTATTTTACTTTTTCTTGGACATTGCGAGAAACTTCTGAAATTTTTGTACCATAACTAATGATCGTATAAACATCTACTGCGATACCATTAGCTTCTTGGCGAACAACTACTCCTCGAGAATAATTTTCTTTTCGTAGAATTTCAGTAATATTATCTTTTATTTGGTTCTTGCTGGCCATTCCTACAACACCGAACACATCTGTTGCGGCGCCACCAACAACTGTTGCAATCACATCATTGGTAATTTCAATGGTTCCAGCTGACGTTTGAATTTTTACAGCCATGAATGAGCCTCCTTAACGGGCAAAATACTCCCATTTTTCTTCTATCATATTTTATCATAGCGTCACCCGAAATAAAAGGCAGTTACCCTAAAGTACTCAAAAACCGCTGAAAATTTTAAAATTAGTCCTGTATAATTTACAATTATTCCCATGGATTGTCAATTCTTGCTATGAAAAGACACTTGCATATTACCCCTTCATATGATATGTTATTCTGGTATGAGCTGAATTATTCTATCGCTCCAAATCGAGGTAAAGGGGGAAAATTACATGGCAAAAGTTTGTTACTTTACTGGTCGCAAGACAAAAAGTGGAAACAATCGTTCTCATGCGATGAACTCAACAAAACGTACTGTTAAACCTAACTTACAAAAAGTTCGCGTTATGATCGACGGAAAACCTAAAAAAGTTTGGGTGTCAACTCGTGCTTTGAAGTCAGGAAAAGTTGCACGCGTTTAATTGAATGAAGTTTGAACCGTTCGGTGCGTGAACGGTTTTTATTTTTATTATAATGCCTTACTTTTCATAAAAGAAGTTAGTTGAAAAGCCTACAAATGATCTGGATGAACGATCATTTGTAGGCTTTTTAGGTTTTGCCAAATCCTTAATATTAAACATGTATTCTTTTAAAAACTGGTATTTTATTATTTATAAAATCAGTTTATATAAGTTTTTTTGCCTTTTATTTTCAAAATAAACGTTATTTATTATTGTTTTTTTATTTTTTTGGAAATGCCAAGTCTTTTCATGTAGTTAAAAATATGAATATGATAAACTAGAGATAACTTCATATTTCATAGAAATTTGGTGAATGAATCAATGAAAACAAAAATCAAACTTTTTTTTAAAGAAAATGGTCGTTATGCTTTTGCTAGTTTTCTGATCCCTTTTTTGATACTTGCGTTAGTTTACTTAAGTATCGGAATTTATCCAGGAAGTAGCCGAAGCATTCTTGCAAGTGATGCATTTTCTCAATTTTCAAATTTCCATGCAAGCTTTCGGAACATGTTATTAGGAAAGCAAAGTATTTTTTATACTTGGAACGCCTCATTAGGTCTGAATTATTTATCTTTAATTTCATATTACTTAGGCGGATTATTTACTCCGCTTGTTCTTTTGTTTCCTAATAATATGATGCCTGATGCTTTATATTTTCTAACTCTGCTTAAAGTTGGGTTTGCTGGATTATCTTTTTGGTTCCTTGCGCGGACGTATAAAATTCCACGTTGGGGACAAGTGGCTTTAAGTGTTAGCTATGCTTCGATCTCTTTCATTACCGCTCATTCTGAGATCATTATGTGGTTGGATGCGTTTATTTATCTTCCACTTATTATTTTGGGTATCCATCGGGTCATGGATTATAAACGACCAACATTATTATTTGTTAGTTACTTATTGCTCTTTTTATCCAGTTTTTATATGGGCTTTATGATCGGTATTTTTTCTTTTCTTTATTTTATGGCAAGGCTGTTTACAAAATGGTCACTCTACAAAAAATCGATTGTACCTTATGGGATTACTTCCTTATTAGCTGGTGGAGCATCAATGATCATTATTCTTCCAGCAGTCTTGGATCTCCGATCAAATGGCGAAACATTAACACAGATCACTACACTAAAAACCGAAGCTACCTCATATTTGGATATCATCATGAAAAACATGATCGGTGTCTATGACACAACCAAATATGGCTCCATTCCTTTTATTTATGCTGGTTTGTTTCCATTAGTTTTATGTCTATTTTATTTTGCTAGTCGAAAAATCAACTTAAAGAACAAACTTTTGTATGGTAGTTTATTTGCTTTATTGATTGCTAGTTTCTATCTTGTACCACTCAACCTCTTTTGGCATGGTATGCATGCGCCAAATATGTTTTTGTTCCGCTATTCCTATTTATTTTCTTTTCTCGTCCTTTTGTTAGCGGCCAAAGGATGGGAACGAATAACTAAAGAGGATCAAGGCTTACTCCTAAGTATCATCATCATTTTAGCAGCAGTTTTTGCTATCGCATGGGGCCTTAAGCCTAATAATAGTTACTCTTATATTACAACGACATCGTTTGTCTTAACGATTGTTTTCTTGAGTCTTTATGCATTAACAATTGGCTTTTTCCAGCAACCAAAACAGCCCGTTAAATACCTTAGCTTATTGTTACTGTTACTGATGACAGGAGAAGCAAGTGTCAATACGAATAGTATGATTCATGGGATATTAGACGATTGGAATTATGCTTCACGAAGCTTATATACTGATCCTGCTCCTAGCATCAAGTCACTTGTTGATCAGACAAAAAAAGAATCGGATACTTTTTATCGATTAGAAAATCTTGATCCGATTTCTCCTAATGATTCCATTAACTATGGCTATAGTGGTATCAGTTTGTTTTCTTCTATTAGAAACAGGAACTCTTCTGCTTATCTAGATTCGTTAGGTTTTCGTTCAAGAGGAACAAATCTTAATATCCGCTATGCAAACAATACGTTATTGATGGATGGGTTTACAGGAATAAAATATAATATTGCTAAAAACGACAGCAGCTTTAGTAAATATGGCTTTGTGAAAGAAAGTCAGAGCGGTGACTATACACTCTATAAAAATTTAAATGCTTTACCGCTAGCTTTTACAGCACCATTAGATATTAATCACGTGGAACAACCATTAACTGACAATCTCACGAGCCAAACCAATTTGATCAATCGTCTGGCTGATTTAAATGAGCGGTATTTTACTTTCTACACACCAACTTTGAAAAGCCAACAAAACGTCACAGTAAACAAGACGTCTACCGGGGTGACTTATTCTGAAACCACGAATAACCAGCCCAAAACGCTCACTTGGGAAGTGCGTGTACCAGCAAACACACAAGCTTATCTCAGTTTGTTCCCTACTAACTATGCCCAATTAGAAAGTTCTACCGCCACGATTACTGTCAACGGTGTGTCACGAAAGACTCAGATCAGTATTTCTGGACAATATTATGATCTAGGATATTATCCTCAAGACACAACAGTTACTTTCTCTACTAGTTTTTATGGCACAAAAGAGGTTAGCTTTATGGAACCTAAAGTTCTTGGACTTGATGTTGTTGCTTATCAAGCAGCAATGAATCAAATCAAAGAAAATGGTGTTGCTATGAAAACGACCGGTCGAACAGCCACTGGTACTGTCAACACATCCGAAGAAAGAATGCTAGTCACAACGATCCCTTATGATGCTGGCTGGTCCGCAAAAATCGATGGAAAGGCAGTCAAAGTCGAAAACTTCAAAGATGCCTTTGTAATGATCAAACTACCTGCAGGCAAACATACCGTCACTTTTAGTTACTTACCTCAAGGTTTTATCATCGGATCGATTTTGTTCGTTCTTTGTATCGGACTTTTTATCCTATATGTGTGGTATCAAAAGAAAGAGCCCAAAGTAAATAAGCGATATAAACATAGTTAATGATCCACTCAGCGCCATCATTTCTAAAATTGAAATGATGGCGCTGATTTTTACGTTGATGACTCTTATAGTTCTGATTACTTATCTACTACCGTATTCAGTAATTTCATTATGTTCTGTTATCTTCCTTACAGGACTTGTGGAGCCTGCAATCCTTGACGTTGATTGCAGACTCGAACTTGATTCACGTCTTTTCTCCAAAAGCTCTCTTAAGCGTTGAACATCACCCTGTTGATTAGATGAACTGCCCTTATTTAAATTCCCACCTCCGGAAAGAGAGTGTGAATTGTCAAGGATCCAATCGCTTATTTTTATTATTTCAACCTACAAAACATGTTCCGTCATGGTAAAACCTACCAAATAAAAAAAGACAGAAAGAAACTTTTCTTCTTTCTGTCCCAATTATTCTATCTCTCATAACCAACATCAATTTCTGATCATTCCTCAACGAAGTTAAAAAGTTAAATGTTCTGGTTTATTGATTACTCATCTGTCGTACCCAACGGCGCCCTTAGGATTATTTACCCGGCTTACAAGATTTCGAGATGCTGTAGGTCTTTCAGACTGCGAATCTATTTTGACCTCCTGTGTGCCATAGTTTCCTAAAATTACTCTAAGTTCTTTTTGCTGACCATTACTCAATCTACCGTTATCTACCTTTCTGTTATACACTTCTCCGTTATTAAACTTGCCATTATTCCCCACTTCATTACTTAATTGTCTAGCGATTCTTTGATATATTGGGTTGTTTTGCAAGTCACCGATATTATTCAAATATGTAGGTCTAAACAAAGGCATGCCACCTGTTTTTTTGGTTTGAGAGGTATGTTGATCTAAACTGCCTGTTTTTCCTTCTTCCTTGCTGTTTCCACTAAGCTGTGTTTCTTCTGGATTTGGATTAATCTCTTTATCTGTTAAACTACTCTGGTTTGAAGTATTGGAGCCAGTTTTAAAGTTACAAGCGGGTTTGCCTAAACCGTCTGTTACTCCTTTTATCTCACTAGCTAATGTAGTATTTCTCGCTTCTAGATATAAATTTGTTTCTTCTGGATTTGCTTTATCCAATAAACTACTACTAATTGAAAATTCGGAGCCGGCTTGAGAGCTACGAGCGGATTGATCAAAACTACTTCTACTTGATTGTCCTTCTTCCACAGATAATCGTGGTTCCTGTAAGTGTTGATTTTCGGTTAACTCATCCGTTTCAAATACATTGTTTATTTTTGAAATAAGGGTGTTTATCTCCCTATTCGCTTTCTTCCAGTATTTTTTTTTATCATCCTGTTTTATGCTCTCGTAGCTCTCAGCAACAAATTTTAATTCTGACTTTGTTTCTTCAACATTTCCATTATACGTTTTTAATTTTTCTACTGCTTTTTTTTGAAACATATAATGTAATTTTTGTGGATCTTCCCCTACTCTTCGAGCATATTTTTCACAAAACTCTTGGAGGTCAATACCAACAAATTCGTTTATATCTCGCAATACACGATGATGAAGAGAAGTGTCCTCTATTTGAGCTGTTAATTCAGCTAATCCCACTTCCATTTGCTTTTTCAGCCGAGGATCTGTTTGTTCACTTGATTGTTTATCAAGTGTATTCTTCAGATTTTTCAAATCAGCTAATTCTTGTTCCAATTCTTGCTCATTTTTTGTAAGATATTCTTGATCTTGTTCATTTAATGTGTATTCATTTTCCTTACTGAGAATCATCTTACTATCTATGTTATGTATACCTGCTTTTTTTAACGTATTGCTTGTGCTGAGATCGTAATAATTATAGCTTTTTGTTGCGACTGAATTTTCCGCTTTTGTCATTAGGCTAAAAACATTTCGTTTCACCCCTTTTTTCATTGCAATTTGGTAACGAACTTCTAGTAAATCTCGTAAATTTTCTTTAAAGCTTGGAGTGTCTCCATACCCGTTTCGATACGCCGTAATAATCTCATCATATAATTTCTTTTTTGTTTTCCTCAAATCTTTTATTCCTAATTCTACATACTCACTTCGTTCTTTTGAAATTTCAGGAACAGCATTTTCTAATGTAGTCTTTTTGATCTCTTCAATCTCTTTTTCAAATAGCTTATAGATAGGACTATTATTTTCTAAGTCATTTTTGTACTTATAGGCGTTAGCTTCTATCAAGCCATTATGTTTAAGTACCCGGAATATTTGGGAACAGAGTTCGTTTATCTTCTTCTTCGATTCATTCCAGTTTATTTCACTATCCTCTTTTTTTAATTCTTGATATTTTTTATCAATAGATTGCCTTTCACTTAAGCTAGACCCCGACGTTTTTAAATGATCTGCCAGTGTCAATTGAAACGACCGATAGAGTCGTTGCGGATTTTCCCCTATTCTTGGAGCATATTTTTCACAAAACTCGCGCAGGTCAATACTAGAAACACGATCCACGTTTCTTACGACATAAAGATGAAGACGGACATCACGTAGTTGTCCTATAGTCCATTTAATACGCTCATTCAAACCAGGGACTTCTTGCTTTCTTGATTTTTTAATCAACGAAGCAAGTGATTTATTGTACTTCTCTTCTAGTTGCTTTAGTTCCTTCTTATTTTTAGTATGGATGTCAAAGTCAAATGTTTTATGATTATAGCTTCTATGAGTTAAACGTTCTTTGCTATTTGTTATAAGTATATTTTTACTATCTATATCGTGTATCCTTGCTTTTTGTAAAGTTTTGCTTCGACTTAGATCGTAATAGTCATAGCTATGTCGATCATTTAGGTATTGTAATTTTTTATTCAATTCAGGTTGAAGTTTGTTATGCAAAAGCTTAACTAAACTCCTTGCTTTTTCTAAATCTTTTGTTTTTAACTTCTTTATTTGCTTATAGAGCTCACCAATTTCTTTTAGATCTTTTTTTGATGGTTTATCTAAATAATCTACTGATTGTTCTGGAGGGTCTGAGATTCCATTAGAAAGAGCAACTATTTTTTTTTGTATGTTTGATTCAATGGTTGCCCTTCTACGCTTCGATCATCAAACAAATGATCTTTATGATACAAAGCGTGAACATCAATACCGAATTGTTTTTTAAGCTGATTTCTAGCAAGAATTTGGTATCGTATGTTTAACAAGTTACGTAATTTTTCTTTCGATTGATTGGTATCCAAATCCCCTTCTTCATAAGCTGGGATGATTTCTTTGTACAAATCTTCTTTCTCGTGTTTCAACTCTTTCATTGTTAGCTTACTATAGTCAACGATCATAGCTTGGTTTTCGTTAGCCCCAGCATTCTCCCTTGGGTCTGCAGCTTGTTCAAACTCATCCTCAGAATCCGAACTATCGTCAAAACTTTGATGGTAAGTAATACGGTTAAAGCTTGATGTTCCTAGATATTTATCTTCTTCAGTTCCCATAAAATAACTCTCCTTCCGTTAATAAACCTACTAAGTCCTTCACATTATATACTCAAAACAAGTGGTTCCTAGTCCATTTTTTTCTTTATTTTTAAAATTTAAGTTCTGTATAGTAAAAGAGGATTCAGTAAACTGATTGATCTATTTTAGAATTTACCCGTAGTACGCGAGCTTACCTGAGTCTTCCAATTAGGAACTCCAAAAATAAAATAACACAAATGATACATCCTGGCTGAATGCTTCTGCCACTCTTGATGCTTTATTTATCTATTAGTTAAAAAGAACGATCATTTCTAGTTACAGGTTTCGATCGACTATTAGAAAAACTATTTGTTGATGGTAAATTATACCGAAGGACCTTCTGATGATTGCTGGTTTTTTTGATAAAGTTCAGTCATTTTATTTTTGTAAATTTGATTTAAAGGTTGTATTGATTCTAAAGTTTGCTCCAAACTTGATTCTATAGCTGGCATAGTAAATAATGACTCTTTTTGATAAAAAATGGAAATATCTACACCAATACTTTGTTCAAATTCTTTTTTTATTGCAAGTTGATATCTTATTTCCAACAAATTAGATAGATTTTCTTTAAATGTTTCGGTATTTACCTCCCCTTTTTTAGATAACGCAATAATAGTTTTATACAATTCTTTTTTTGTTTGTTGCAATTGTTTTATTGTCATTTGATGATACTTGGATCGGATCGCATTGCCTGCTCTTTAGGGATACCATCGTTCTTTTTATTTTCCATGGTGCTTACCTTGTCCTATTGATTGCTTATTTTCCATAAATTTTTTCTCCCTTCGCTCTTTCAGACTTTATGTCATAGGTAAATTATAATGTTGTGGTGTCTTTTTTTGTCCCTTACTTTTTTATCTATTTATTCATAAAACTACCGACCCCCAGAAGTTAGTTTTTGAGCTAATCTTTAGGGATCGGTACAAAAATGGTTTTAGATTCTTTAACTGTTTGTTTTACATTTTATAATTTAAATTAGACACTAGTCTCTCTTAATAAATCATTACTAGGCTTTCCTTTAGACGGATCAAGTTGTTGATTTTGCGCATCCTGCTGTACTTTACTTTGTGCTCCATTTATTATATTTAATAATCGTCCTTGGGCATTTTCTGGATTCATTCCCTTATTTTTATTCACTTCAGCGTAAAGGGGTTCTATTTTTTTCACAGGATCTGGTAAATACTCACGGCAATCTTTAATTCCTAAGTTCTTTAATGTAGGACACTCATTAATAGGGGTATTAATGTGATAAAATGGTTGTTCGATTAGCGTGTATTGATTAAGTAGCTTATCTATTTCTGGTAGTAGCTTTATGAACTCTTCATTCGCCCTTTTATATGATCCCTCTTTATCCAATCGTTTTATATAATTGACCTTATTAATAATCCAAGCTCTATCTTGAGCATAATCAACCTTTTTGGAGTCTAAATATTTCTTCGCTATTCTAGCCTTATATAGATCCATATTAAAAAATTCATTCAACTTCCCAACTGATAGCGGGTCAGCACTCCTTGTCACATCCTGAAATCTTTTGCTAACCTCCTGTGTAAAATCATCCACCAGATTAGGACTTTTATCTTTTAATTGCGTTGCTGCTGTCTCCTGCCATGCATGAATGATTTTTTGGGGATCAACGTTGTTTCGCTCAGCAAATTTGTGACAAAATTTCTCATAGTCCATCCCAAGCATGCGTTCGATCGTTTTTCTAGTCTCAAGTTGATGATGGATGTCACGTAAGTTGCTTAGATTAGTGATGAATTCTTTTTCATGCACATCCTTATTTAGTGAAGTTTTAGCATTTTTAAAAAGCTTATAAAATTTAGTAACTTGTTTATTGAAAACCAATTCAAGTTCCTTTAACTCTTTTTTGCTTTGTTTAACGTACTGCAAGTTTTTAGTATCAGGTGACGGATAATTAAACTTTAATCGATTCGAAGCATCCAATATCTTCTCAACATTTCCCCATTTATGAAGACCGGCCTTTTTCAACGTTTTACTTTTACTCAAATCGTAATAATCATAGGTCGATAAGTTATTAGGTATATTTTTGTTCAATGCTTCTACTATAAGCGGATAAATATCTTCAGCCGATTTTCTTCCAGACAATGTTTTATCGGTATTAAATTGATGTTTCATTTCCTGATATAATTTAGCTATTTTTTTCTTATTATCATCTTTAGTATTGTCAGTTGTTACTTGTGGTATATCAGTTTTCTTTTGGTTTATAAAATTACTGATTGCATCATCATATTTGTTTATCATGTCTGGATTGTCTCTACCTAACAATCTAGAATTATTTAAAATTTTTGTGAAATCAAAACCAACCTTTTGAATCAGTTCTTTTTTTATGGCGATTTTATAGCGAATATCTAGTAATCTCTCTACTTTTTCAGAAAATTCTTTTGTACCTACTTTATGTTCTTTAGATAACTGAATGATCTCTTTATATAGTTTTTGCTTTTCCTTTCTTAAAGAGTTCATGGATTGCCAAAGTTCAGGTTTTGGACCTTGATCCCGGTTATTATCTACGACTTCATAATCATTATTAATATCCGCAACTTCATCATAGATGCTAAAAGATATTGAAGACGTGGTAGAAGCATTACTTGGACGAGGATTTAGCTCCTCAAGATTCCCGTTCTCCCTATAACTGTCTACTTCACCATATTCAACTGATTCGCCATACACATGAGCAGCAACAGCACTTGGACGAGGATTTAGCTCCTCAGGATTCCCGTTCTCCCCATAAATGTCTACTTCATCATATTCAACTGGTTCGCCATACACATTATCATCAACAGCATTTGAACGAGGATTTAGCTCCTCAGGATTTTCGTTCTCCCCATAAATGCCTACTTCACCATATTCAACTGGTTCGTCATACACATTATCATCAACAGCAGGATTTCCGTTTTGTTCTTGACTCGTAAATTGGGAACTAGGTATTGTGTTGTCCTCTGAACTGTTTTTTAGACTCTCTTGTCGTTTCTTTTGGAATTCTTTAAATTTCATTTTAACCCCTTCTACTAAACTAACCGAAGAGTTTTGGCTATTAGCACCAACGCTTAAATCTTGCCTTCGAATTTGTTTTAAACCAAGTTGTTCCCTTACTTGATGTATCATGTGATATGTATTTAAAAAATTCTTTCTCTGAAATAATAGAGATTCTATTACTGCAGTGTTAGTCATTCCATCAGGGGCAATACCCTCGTCTTTTTTTAATAGGTTCAAATTGTTCTTAGCAGCTTCCCAACCTTCTTCAATTGAACTAATTAGCTGTTCTCTTTCATGCGGTCTAGCTTTCTTCAGTGATTCCACTCCATCACTAATACTTTTGTTATATGCTAGTATATCTTGTAAAATACCATCTGAATCTTGCTTTTTTTCGCTTACAGCACGTGTAAATAAACGTGAGCTTTTACTTGCTACTAGCCTTTCATCTGCCTTTAGTTTAGTTTTTATAGTATTCGGTATCATTTCAGTTAAGTTCATCACTGCTACTTCTAGTTTTTCTTTGGTTAATTGCTTATTGTCTTTCGATAACGTTTTCTTTGTTTCTTCACTTATTTTTTTATGAAATGTTTCGCTATCATAAAATCCTAGATTGTTAGCTATCGCTATAAGGTCTCCATGTATAGTCTCCAATGTTTCCTGATTATTTTCCATTAAAAAATCTCCCTCCGTTAAGTTAGTCCATATTGTATACTAAAATCCAATCATTCCTTTACCTATTTTTTCTTTTTTTTAAAATTTATGTTTCGCTTAGTAAAAATGTTCGACATTCGTACACATCGTCTAACTTAATATCTAGTCATTATTTTTCATATCTACTCTTCCAATATTTAGCTGAGTACTGATCTCGATTCGCATATTCATAAAACAAAATCATGAATTGAAGCATTCTATCCTACAAAAATGGCTCACCTTGAGTAGCTATGGTACGTTCTCAAATAATTAAACAACAGGTGTACTCACTAGCCGTATAAAATCCATCTGACTTCTTTATTTAAGGGTTGATTATCAGCTATTACCTAGATAAAGATTGTCCATTTGTCACAGTATTTTGGGAAATTCTATTTTTTTCTAACTCCGCACCTTGTTTTGCTCTATCACAAGCTTCGTTTATAGAACTCTTTGTTTCAAAAAACTTAGTTAATGCTTTGACATTTGTTTTTGGTACCAGTTGATTGGTTTTATTGTTATGCTTTTCTTGATCAACTTCTAGTTTCGAAGAATTGTTTGCCGTAAGATCTGTTCTTGTTGGCTCAGGTTGCTCTAGCTTCTCCTTACTCGGTAATGTCAAAGGGATGTTTTCTGTAAATTCTTTTTTTGCTGGCTCGGGTTGTTCTGGCTTCTCTCCGCTCAATAGTTTCGAAGAATTGTTTTCCGTAAGATCTATTCTTGTTGACTCGGGTTGTCCTGACTTCTCCTCACTCGGTAATATCAAAGAGGTGTTTTCTGTAAATTCTTTTTTTGCAGACTCTGCTGTTCTTTCTTGTGCTACTGGATTATTTAACTTTATTTGGTTTAATACATCAACGAATTTTCTTCTATGCTCTCCTTGATCAGAAGGTTTAGTTTTTGACGATTCCTTTGTTATTGGCACTGGTATTACTGTTGTCTGATGTATGGGCAGGTTCTTTAGGAATATGTTACCCATAGCGTTTTTAAAAATTTCTTTCTCAGTTGCTGTCATAGCCATAAACGATTTTGAACCGGTTGTTTCTCCCAATATGCTAGTTGAATTTTCCATCTTCGCACTCGATAGTATGGATGGATTATTGTTTGCCGAATTTTTTGCTGGGTCTGGTGTTACTATTTTTGGCTGTATGGTTAGCTTTTGTTGGAATATATTACCCATAGCATTTTTAAAATTTTTTTTCTCAGCTGCTGTCATAGCCATAAACGATTTTGAACCGGTTGTTTCTCCTAATATGCTAGTTGGATTTTCCATCTGCGCACTCGATAGTACTGATGGATTATTGTTTGCCGAATTTTTTGCTGGGTCTGGTGTTACTATTTTTGGCTGTATGTATGCGTTTTGTTGGAAAATATTACCCATAGCGTTTTTAAAATTTTCTTTCTCATCTAGTCTCGTCTCAATAAAGGGTTTTTCCTCATGTACTTCTCCCAGTATGCTGATTAAAGTATTCTGATCTAATTTTTCATTGCTCATATCATTTATTCTCCTTTCGCTCATTAGGTTCTATTATAAAGAAAAGAATCCTCTCTTTAGCAACAACTTTTTCTTTTTTATATACTTTATGTTATTTCGATTGTTATTTTAAATAATAGTTATTTTATATTTCTATAAAATTGATCATTTAGCTACTTATATACTAGTAATACCTTGTTACTGTTATTATTTTTGGAGAGTTAAAACTCATAAAAAAATAAAAAAACGTTCCGTTTAGAGAAATATTTTTTCTCTAAACGGAACGTGTGAATGAAAGGTCTTTATGGATTCATAAAAAGAGCTATTTTCTCTTAACCATTTAACCCTCTCATCCTTTTTTGAAGTTTATTACCTCCAATAGGATCTATTTGGAACTTTTCTTTATTGATCATACACCACTTCATACAGGTATAACCCTTCTGGATGAGCTGTGGGTCCTGCAGCATTTCGATCTTTTTTCGCAATGATTTCGGGTATACTATCCTCTGAGAGTCGCCCGTTCCCAATCTTCAGCAACGTACCGACAAGGATCCGAATCATCTTGTACAAGAAACCATTCCCACGAAAAGTAAATAACAACTCATCCCCGGCTTCATTGACTTCCATCTTTGCTTCATAGATCGTTCTTACTTTGTCCTCGATTGAACTTCCAGAAGCACAAAAAGAAGTGAAATCATGGGTACCTATTAAATCAGGCAATGCTCGTTGAATTTTCGATAAATCAAGTGGATAGGGGAAATAACTCGCATAATGCCGACGAAACGGGCTGCGTGGTTTTCCAATATCGACCCGAAACTGGTAAGTTTTTTCTTTTACTAAATAGCGCGCGTGAAAATCATCTGAGACGATCTCAACGGCTTTAACTGCGATATCTTCTGGCGATTGCGTATCTAATGCAAAACGCATACGTTCTAAAGGTCGTTCTTCAGGATAATCAAAATGGATCACTTGCCCCATCGCATGGACCCCTGCATCAGTACGGCCAGAACCAAAGACAGTGATCTCTTTTCCATTGGCCATTTTCTTTAGCGTTTTTTCCATTTCCTCTTGGACAGTACGACCATTTGGTTGCTTCTGAAAACCATTAAAATGGGTACCATCATAGGCAATAATTGCTTTATAACGTGTCATACTTTCACCTACTCATCAACTTCTTAAAAAGACTAATGCAATGGTCATCAAGACAAAAACAACAAGGACCATCGTATCTCGTTGATGCCAATGCAGTATGCGGTACTTTGTTCTTCCTTCGCCGCCTTGGTATCCTCTCGCTTCCATGGCAGTCGCTAAATCTTCTGCCCGGTTAAAACTGCTAACAAACAAAGGAATCAGCAAAGGAATAACTGCTTTCATTTTTTGGACTAGACTTCCTTCACCAAAATCAACCCCACGGGCTCGTTGTGCATTCATGATTTTCTCTGTTTCATCCATCAACGTTGGTACGAATCGTAGAGCAATCGAAAGCATCAACGAAATTTCATGCACCGGAAAGCGAACTGCTTTTAATGGGCGAAGTAAATACTCAATCGCATCAGATAATTCCAAAGGTGGAGTCGTTAATGTTAATAAGGTAGACATAAAAATGATTAGTACAAATCGGCAAAAAATAAACAGCCCATTCATTACACCGAACTCCGTAATATTGAAGATTCCCCAACTCCAGTAGGTAGCACCACCACTAGTAAATAATACTTGGAGTGCCACTGTAAATAAAATCAACCAGATCAAAGGACGGATGCCTCGGATGAAAAATTTGAAATCTACCTTTGAGAGAAAGACAGCAAGTAAAGTGAAAACAGCTAATAACGCATAAGTCTGCCAATTATTTGCTAAAAAAATAATTCCAATAAAGTAGAAACTTGCTAATAACTTTGCTCGAGGGTCTAATCGATGGATCAAAGAATCTCCAGGCATGTATCGACCAAAAATTAATTTATTCATCATCAGGTTGTCCCCCTACTAATGCTACGAGCTGATCTGCTAATTCATC
This sequence comes from Enterococcus sp. DIV0691, assembly GCF_051711145.1. Taxonomy (NCBI): domain Bacteria; kingdom Bacillati; phylum Bacillota; class Bacilli; order Lactobacillales; family Enterococcaceae; genus Enterococcus; species Enterococcus sp. DIV0691. Next base: position 84,552 of record NZ_JBIOLY010000001.1, on the reverse strand, counting down.
TGCAGTGATTGGAAGTTCGGAAAAAAGCGCTGTTCGACTATTCAGCTTTTCCGCAAATTCTGTCGCAGTCGGAACACCTAATTGCTTTTCTTTGAGCCAAGATAGATTTTGAAAAACTGCATGAGGTTGACCGCTATTTACAATCCTACCTTTTTCTAAGACATAAACATAATCAGCGTAATTTGCCACATCATCCATTAAATGAGTGACCAATACGATCGTGATTTTTTGTTCTTTGTGCAGTCGCCAGAACATATCCATCATTTCTTTTCGACCTTGAGGATCAAGTCCAGCCGTTGGTTCGTCTAATACTAGTACTTCCGGCTTCATAGCAAGTACACCTGCAATCGCTACTCGACGCATTTGTCCTCCTGATAATTCAAAAGGAGAACGCTCTAAGTAAGTTTCATCTAAACCAACTTGTGCTAATGTTTCTTTAGCTAAATCTCGTGCATTTTCCTCACTGACACCAAAGTTCTTTGGTCCAAAAGCAATGTCTTTTGCTACCGTTTCTTCAAATAATTGGGCTTCAGGAAACTGAAAAACAATGCCTACTTTTTTACGAATGGGTTTTAAGTTTTTATTATTCGTATCGGGCTTGATTTGTCGATCGCCAATATGTACGATCCCGCTGGTAGGTTTAATCAACGCATTCAAATGTTGCAGTAAGGTTGATTTCCCACTTCCAGTATGCCCGACTAAGGCTGTGTAGCTATTTTCTTTAATCATTAAATCAATCTCAAATAATGCACGTTGTTCGAATGGTGTGTTTGGTTGATAGGTGAAATCTACTTTTTCAAAACGGATGTCCATAACCATTCCACCATCCTTTCTTCTGTCATATATTCACTAGGAACATCAATTCCTCGTTGCTTCAAGGCGCTTTTCAATTTTTCAGGAAAAGGAAGATCTAACCCTAAATTGATCAATTCTGGGCCAGCAGAAAAGATTTGTTCTGGTGTGCCTTCATTGACTAATTCTCCTTGTTTCATCACTAATATCCGATTGGCATTTGCTGCCTCATCGATATCATGAGTGATAGATATGACGGTCAAATTACTTTCATCTTTGATTTTTTTAATCGTGGAAATCACTTCTTCACGACCTTCTGGATCAAGCATACTAGTAGCTTCATCTAAGATAATAATATCTGGACGTAGAGCTACGACTCCAGCAATGGCTACTCGTTGTTTTTGTCCACCAGAAAGTCTTGCTGGTTCACGTTTGGCAAAATCGATCATACGTACCTTTTCTAGCGCATCTTGTACACGGATTACCATTTCTTCTCTAGGTATACCTTGGTTCTCAAGACCAAAAGCAACATCATCTTCAACAGTAGATCCAACAAATTGGTTGTCTGGATTTTGGAAAACCATTCCAACCATTCGACGGATCGACCAGATATTTTCTTCATTAAGTGTTTGATTGCCAACTTTCACAATACCAGACTCTGGTAGAAGCAACCCATTGATTGTTTTTGCAAGTGTTGATTTCCCTGATCCATTATGTCCGATGATTGCGATCCACTCACCTTGCTTGATGGTAAATGAAATGTCTTTTAATGCTGGACGAGGGTCATCAGGTTGATATTTGTAATTAATCTTTCCTAATTCAATTATTGGCTCCATAATTACTCCTTCTCCATCCTAAGTTCCTACTAACACTATCAAAAAACACCTGATTTTTCAATTGTTTCCGTTTTAATTAAAGTGTTTTTTTACACCTTCAATTAGATGTCTTGACAGGTAATTGAAGGTACAAAAAAACACTTTATGATGAGTGCATACTCCCCAAACCGATAGATTTGGGGAGTAGCGCTGAGCTAGACTCGGAAGAGTTAACTTCCAACATCATAACACTCTAAAAGAATCATCTATAAAGTGATGTTATTAGTGTGATTTTAGACAAGTTCTAAGACAACCATTGGTGCACCATCACCGCGTCTTGGTTCTGTCTTCAAGATACGAGTGTAGCCACCTTGACGTTCAGCATAACGAGGTGCAATATCATTAAATAGTTTTTGTAAAGCTGATTCAATGACGATGTCCTCATTCTCTTCACGTACGCTAGCAACTTCATTACGTACAAAAGCCGCAGCTTGACGACGTGCATGTAAGTCTCCACGTTTGCCTAAAGTGATCATTTTTTCTGTAGTTGAGCGAACTTCTTTCGCACGAGCTTCAGTAGTCACAATACGTTCGTTAATTAATAAGTCAGTTGTTAAATCACGCAACATCGCTTTACGTTGGCTAGATGTGCGTCCTAGTTTACGATAACTCACGTTGGTTTCCCTCCTTCGTAAAAGGTTTTAATCTTCCTTACGTAAACCTAAACCTAAGTCGTGTAATTTAGCTTTCACTTCTTCTAATGATTTACGTCCTAAGTTACGGACTTTGATCATTTCTGGCTCAGATTTATTTGTAAGTTCTTGTACAGTATTGATTCCTGCACGTTTCAAACAATTATAAGAGCGAACAGACAAGTCTAATTCTTCAATTGTCATTTCTAACATTTTTTCTTTTTGTGTTTCTTCTTTTTCGACCATGATTTCAGCATTTTTAGCTTCATCAGTTAGGTTTACAAAGATGTCTAAATGTTCTGTCATGATTTTTGCAGATAAACTCATTGCTTCCAACGGTTCGATTGAACCATCTGTCCAAATCTCCATCGTCAATTTATCAAAATCTTCACGGTGTCCAACACGAGTGTTTTCTACTTGGTAGTTCACACGACGAACTGGCGTGTAGATTGAATCGACTGGAAGTACACCAATTGGCATATCTTCTTTTTTGTTTTCATCTGCTTGAACATAACCACGTCCTGGCTTCACTGTTAAGCGAGCGTGGAACGTAGCTCCTTCAGAGACGCTACAGATGTACATATCTTTGTTAAGAATTTCTACCTCACTATCAACGATAATATCGCCAGCAGTTACTGTAGCAGGTCCGGTAATATCGATTTCAAGGGTTTTTTCTTCTTGACCATACATTTTAAGTGCTAAGCCTTTAATGTTCAAGATGATTTGAGTGACGTCTTCTCTTACCCCTTTAATGGTAGAGAATTCATGCAGTACACCATCGATTTGAATATTAGTGATGGCAGCACCTGGCAAAGAAGATAATAAAATACGACGTAGGGAATTCCCTAAAGTAGTCCCATATCCTCTTTCAAGAGGTTCAACGATGAACTTGCCATAATCTTTTTCTTCATCAATTTTTGCGATTCTTGGTTTTTCGAACTCAATCATTCTTATCTTTACCCCTTTCAAAACGAAAAGTGTCTTGTTCAATGACGTTACTAATAGAACTCAAAATGAGCGGCACTCATTAAACACGACGGCGTTTTGGAGGGCGGGCACCATTATGAGGAACTGGAGTCACGTCACGAATTGCAGTCACTTCTAAACCTGTAGCTTGTAATGAACGAATTGCTGCTTCACGTCCAGAACCAGGTCCTTTAACTGTTACTTCAACAGTTTTTAATCCGTGTTCCATTGCTGCTTTTGTAGCTGTTTCTGCTGCCATTTGAGCGGCAAAAGGAGTTGATTTTTTGCTTCCTTTGAAGCCTAATGAACCAGCTGATGACCACGCTAATGCATTCCCGTGAGTATCAGTGATCATGATGATAGTGTTGTTGAATGTAGAATGGATATGTGCAATACCTGCTTCTATATTCTTTTTCACACGGCGTTTACGATTCACTTTTTTTGCTGCCATGAAGTTCTAACCTCCTTCACTTAAGAATTATTTTTTCTTGCCAGCGATAGCGCGAGCTGGACCTTTACGAGTACGTGCATTGTTTTTCGTGTTTTGTCCACGAACAGGCAATCCACGACGATGACGGATTCCACGGTATGAACCGATTTCCATCAAACGTTTGATGTTTAAGTTCACTTCACGACGAAGGTCACCTTCAACTTTTAATTTATCTACTTCTGCACGGATAGCATCTGTTTGTTCATTCGTTAATTCACGAACACGAACATCTTCAGATACACCAGCATCAGCTAAGATTTTTTTAGCAGTAGTGTTACCAATACCATAGATATAAGTAAGAGAAACTACTACACGTTTATCACGAGGAATATCTACTCCTGCAATACGAGCCATATTTATTGCACCTCCAATTATCCTTGACGTTGTTTATGTTTTGGATTTGCTGGGCAAATCACCATAACGCGTCCTTTACGACGAATTACTTTACAATGTTCGCACATTGGTTTTACTGATGGTCTTACTTTCATGATAATACCTCCTGTAGTTTTACGGAGTACAATTATTTAAAGCGATAAGTAATACGGCCACGGTTTAAATCATATGGAGACAATTCAACCGTCACTTTGTCACCAGGTAAGATACGGATGTAATGCATACGGATTTTACCTGAAACAGTAGCAAGAACTTGGTGTCCGTTTTCTAGTTCAACTTTAAACATTGCATTCGGCAAAGTTTCGACGACTGTACCTTCGACTTCAATCATATCTTCTTTTGCCACGCACAGTACCTCCTTGTACTTGTTTCGCATTTTCACACGATAAAATGGCGGAAACTGCAGTTCCCACCTCAAAATTCTCAAAATGGATCATCTAGAGGATTTCTCTAGAAGTCGGACTGACATATTCTATCATAATTTATTGAACTTGACAAGAGTAACTGCTTAATGCAAGTCGGCTACGGGCAATCGTGCTATTTTTCAATAATTTTTTGGACATCAGTAAATACAGCATCGATTTCACGATCACCATCGATAGTGTTTAGCAAACCTTGTTCTTTGTAATAGGCCAAGATTGGTTCACTATTTTTGATGTTGATAGCCAGACGATTTTTAACCGTCTCAGGTTTATCATCTTCTCTTTGATAGAATTCATGCCCACCACAACGATCACATGTATCTTCAACTTTTGTAGGGTTAAAAATTTTATGATAAGTTGCTCCACAATTGCTGCAAATGAATCGGCCAGCTAAACGCTCAACCAATACATCTTCACCAACATGGATATCGATGACTGCATCAATTTTTTTGTCTAAGTCTTTTAACATTGCATCTAGCGCTTCTGCTTGCTCAAGTGTACGGGGAAAACCATCTAATAAGAAGCCTTTTTCCGTATCAGGTTCAGCTAAGCGCTCTTTCACGATTCCATTTGTTACTTCATCAGGAACTAATTCACCTTTATCAATATAAGACTTTGCTTCCAAGCCAAGAGCTGTTTCATTTTGCATTGCTGCACGGAACATGTCTCCTGTTGAGATGTGAGGAATATGATAAGCATCAATGATTTTTTCTGCTTGTGTTCCTTTACCTGCGCCTGGTAGCCCCATTAAAATGAGGTTCATTGTTTTCCCTCCTAATAAATGTGAGAACGTGTGTTGAGGAAAAACCTCAACACGCTTTCTTACTCGATAAATCCAACGTACTTACGTTTCAGCATTAAGCCTTCTAACTGTTTCGCAGTTTCTAAAGCTACACCGATGACGATCAGTAAGCTAGTACCACCTAACCCAATGGACTGAGGCAGATTCCAAATCATTTGAGCAATGATTGGTAATAAAGCCACTAAACCAAGGAAAATCGCACCGACTGTACTTAAACGCATCAATAAGCTTGAGACATACTCTTCAGTTCCTTTACCAGGACGTACGCTTGGTATATAGCTTCCTTGTTTTTGTAAGTTTTCCGCTAATTTCTCAGGGTTTACTTGAACAAAAGCATAGAAGAATGTGAATGCGACGATCAAGATCGTATAAATAGTTGCACCAGGTGCAGTATTATAGTTAAAGATCTGCATCATTATTTTATACCAGTTTTCAGCCCCAAATCTTCCACTCAATGCTTGTAAAACCGCATTAGGTGTCGCAATAAACGAACTTGCAAAGATAACCGGGATAACCCCAGCCGCATTGACTTTCAACGGTAGATAACTACTTGTTGGCGCCCCTGCTACACGTTTCGTATATTGAATTGGGATTTTGCGTTCAGCTTGTTGGAAAAATGTAACGCACGTTACGATCAATAAGATTGCAACGATTAAAATAGCAATGAAAATTGCAGATTTCCAGATATCTGATTGATTGATATTTACGAAATAGTCTTCATAAATTTCTTTTACACTTTCAGGAAGTCGAGAAATGATCCCTGCAAAGATGATCATTGATACTCCGTTACCGATTCCTTTTTCTGTGATTTGTTCTCCTAACCAAGTGACAAACATTGTACCCGCAGTCAAAATCAGACCGATAGTAACATAGGTTGAAACGTTAGGGTTATTCACAAAACCTAGTTGAGCATATTGGTTAAATCCAGCAGTGATCCCAACAGATTGGACAAATGCCAATACTAATGTCAGGTATCGAGTTGCTTGATTCAACTTCTTACGACCAACCTCCCCTTGTTTTGACCATTCAACAAAACGTGGCACGATATCCATTTGTAACAATTGGATAACGATCGAAGCTGTAATGTAAGGCGAAACCCCCATTGAGAAGATGGAGAAGTTTTGCATCGCACTACCACTCACCAAGTTCAACATGTTGAAAAAAGGCAAAGAAGAAAGGTTTTGCAATGAACTAGCATTTACTCCGGGCACAGTGATATGAGCACCTAAGCGAAATACAAATAGAACAAAAACAGTAAATAGGATTTTGGATCTAATGTCTTTTACTTTAAAAGCATCTTTTAACAGTTTGAACATTAGATCACCTCAATTGACCCACCAGCAGCAACGATTGCTTCTTCAGCTGCCTTAGAGAATTTTGCGGCTTTCACAGTCAATTTCTTAGTTAACTCACCGTTAGCTAATACTTTGATTCCAGATTTTTCGTTTTTCACGATTCCAGCTTCTACTAAAGCAACTGGAGTTACTTCAGCACCATCTTCAAAACGATTTAGGACATCAAGGTTGATGACTGCATAATCTTTGCGGTTCACGTTTGTGAAACCACGTTTTGGTAAACGACGGAATAATGGAGTTTGACCCCCTTCAAATCCTAGACGTACACCACCGCCTGAACGAGCTTTTTGACCTTTTTGACCACGTCCAGCAGTTTTTCCGTTACCAGAAGAAGTACCACGTCCAACACGGTTACGTACTTGTCGTGAACCTTCTGCAGGTTTTAATTCATGAAGTTTCATAGGTTTGGCACCTCCTTAATATTCTAGTTCATATTTCTTACTATATACTAGGTTTGTTTAATTAGATTTCTTCAACGTCCACCAAGTGAGAAACAGTGTTGATCATGCCTTTGATTGCTTCATTAGCAGGTTTAACCACTGAGCTGTTAATCTTTGTAAGACCTAACGCTTTTACTGTATCACGTTGGTTTTGAGGACGTCCGATAATACTGCGTTTTAAAGTAACTTTTAATTCAGCCATTATTTTTGTCCTCCTTATCCGATTAATTCTTCAACTGATTTGCCGCGAAGTTCTGCAACTTCTTCTGCACGTTTCAATTGTTTCAAACCTTCAACAGTTGCACGAACAACGTTGATTGGTGTATTTGAACCTAAAGATTTAGAAGTGATATCTGCTACCCCTGCTAATTCCAATACGGCACGAACTGGTCCACCAGCAGCAACCCCAGAACCTTCAACAGCAGGTTTCATTAGGATTCTACCACCACTAAAAGCACCGATGACTTCGTGTGGGATTGTTGAACCAACCATAGGTACTTCAACTAAGTTTTTCTTCGCATCTTCAATTGCTTTACGGATTGCTTCAGGTACTTCTTGTGCTTTACCAGTACCAAATCCTACATGTCCGTTTTTGTCACCGACAACAACTAAAGCAGCAAAACGTAGACGACGTCCACCTTTAACAACTTTTGTTACACGGTTAATTGCAACAACGCGGTCTTCTAATTCCAAATGTTTTGGATCGATATAAACCATGAATGGTATTCCTCCTTTTCCTAAAATTCTAGTCCATTTTCGCGAGCAGCTTCAGCTAAAGCTTGCACACGGCCATGGTAAAGGTATCCACCACGGTCAAAGACTACTACTTTAATGCCTTTTTCAGTTGCACGTTCAGCAACTAATTTACCGACAGCTTGTGCTGCTTCTGTTTTTGTTCCACCTGAAATTTCTTTATCCAAGGTAGAGGCACTTGCTAGCGTTACACCCGCTACGTCATCAATAATTTGAGCGTAGATGTTTTTGTTAGAACGAAAAACGTTCAAGCGTGGGCGCTCAGCAGTACCAGAGATATTGTTACGTACACGACGATGTCTTTTCTGACGTGTTTTGTTCTTATCTGGTTTTGTAATCACAATTGTCACCTCTTTAATTTTATTGTACTGCACTTAGGCAGAAACACCAAAGTCTCGAAAAATAGAAGCTGCGGCACAAGTTAAATTTCTTTTGAATGAAGGTAAACTTCTGCAAAATCCTTTTTTCCTGCTGCTGGCTTCTATGCAATTTTTCTAAACTATTTACCAGTTTTACCTTCTTTACGGCGTACATATTCGCCAACATAACGAATACCTTTACCTTTATAAGGTTCTGGAGGACGAGTTCCGCGAATGTTCGCAGCTAATTCGCCAACTTCTTCTTTGTTCGCACCTTTAACAATTACTTGTGTGTTAGCTGGTACTTCAACAGTTACGCCAGCTGGTGGTGTGATTTCTACTGGATGTGAGTAACCTACGTTCAAGACAAGTTTTGATCCTTGTAATTGCGCACGGTACCCAACCCCGATCAATTCTAATGCTTTTTGGAATCCTTCACTAACACCTACAACCATGTTGTTGAAGTTAGCACGAGTTGTTCCATGGATTGTTTTCATTTCTTTACTGTCATTTGGACGAGTGAAAGTCACTTCGTTTCCTTCGATATTCATTTTGATATCAGAAGAGAAAGTACGTGTTAATTCACCTTTAGGTCCTTTAACTGTAATGTTGTTTCCATCTTGAGTAACTGTTACTCCTTCAGGGATCACAACAACTTTATTTCCAATACGGCTCACTTAAAGACACCTCCTTGTAAATTCTAGTTGATTACCATACGTAAGCGATAACTTCGCCGCCGATATTTTTTTCACGAGCTTCTTTATCAGTAACAACACCTTCAGAAGTCGAAATGATTGCGATACCTAAACCGTTCAATACTTTTGGTACTTCGTCAGCTTTGACATAAGCACGCAAACCTGGTTTAGAGATACGTTTTAAGTTAGTGATAACACGTTCGCCGTTTTTACCAAATTTTAGGAAAACACGGATCACGCCTTGTTTGTCATCTTCGATATATTCAACATCACGAACGAAACCTTCACGTTTTAAGATTTCAGCGATGTCACGTTTAATTTTTGATGCAGGAACTTCTAAAGACTCATGTTTAACCATGTTTGCGTTACGGATACGAGTTAGAAAATCTGCAATTGGATCTGTCATGACCATTGATCTTTTACCTCCTTCTTATGCGAATTTACTTTTTTACCAGCTAGCTTTCTTCACGCCGGGAATTTGACCTTTATAGGCAAGTTCGCGGAAGCAAATACGGCAAAGATGGAACTTACGATAAACTGAATGTGGACGTCCGCAACGTTCGCAACGAGTGTAAGCTTGTGTTGAATGTTTTGCAGGGCGTTTGTTTTTAGCAATCATTGATTTTTTAGCCACGTAGTTCGCCTCCTTTAATTATTTTTGGAATGGCATGCCTAATTGTGTCAACAACTCACGAGATTCTTCATCTGAGTTAGCTGTCGTTACAATAACGATGTCCATACCACGTACTTTATCTACTAAATCGTAATCTACTTCTGGGAAGATCAATTGTTCTTTAATACCTAAAGTATAGTTTCCACGACCGTCAAAGGCTTTTTTACTTACACCATGGAAGTCACGTACACGTGGTAGAGAAACTGAAACCAATTTGTCTAGAAATTCGTACATTCTTTCTCCGCGCAAGGTAACTTTTGCCCCAATTGGCATTCCTTCACGTAAACGGAATCCAGCGATTGATTTTTTAGCTTTAGTAATCATTGGTTTTTGTCCAGTGATCAAAGTTAATTCTTCAACTGCTTTATCTAAGTTTTTAGCGTTTGATACCGCATCACCAACACCCATGTTGATGACGATTTTTTCAACTTTAGGTGTTTGCATAACAGAGCTATAGTTAAATTTTTCCATCAATGATGGAGTTACTTCTTTAAGATATTTTTCTTTTAGGCGGTTCATTCAGTAAGCCCCTCCTTCCTTAAACTTATTTATTATCTAAAACTTCACCGGTTTTTTTAGAAACGCGGACTTTTTTGCCATCTACTTCTTTGTAGCCAACTCGGCCAGCTACGCCAGTAGAGTCGATCACCATCACGTTAGAAACATGAATTGGTGCTTCCATCTCAACAATTCCACCTTGAGGAGCAGCTTGAGAAGGTTTTTGGTGTTTTTTAACAACATTCACACCTTCGACAATGACTTTATCTTTTTTCGGAAACGCTGCTAATACAACGCCTTCTTTATTTTTGTCTTTTCCAGTGATAACTTTAACTTTATCGCCTTTTTTAACAAACATAACTGTTTCGCACCTCCTTTGATAAGTGTCTCAAGATTATAAAACTTCTGGTGCTAGTGAAACGATCTTCATGAAGTTGTTTTCACGTAGTTCACGTGCAACCGGCCCAAAGATACGCGTTCCACGAGGGCTTTTATCATCACGAATAATCACTGCAGCATTTTCATCAAATTTAATATATGAACCGTCTGTACGACGAGCTCCTGATTTTGTTCGAACGATAACGGCTTTTACGACGTCACCTTTTTTGACAACCCCACCTGGCGTTGCTTGTTTAACCGTAGCAACGATCACATCACCGATGTTAGCAGTTTTACGACCAGAACCACCAAGGACTTTGATCGTCAAAATTTCACGTGCGCCTGAATTATCAGCGACTTTTAAACGACTTTCTGCTTGGATCACGTTGTGTATCCTCCTTTCAGATTTTGCATTCAATCTATATAGGAAAATCTCGTGTTATTAGATAATAACTGCTTCTTCGACTACTTCCAACAAACGGAAACGTTTTGTAGCTGATAATGGACGAGTTTCCATAATTTTCACGATGTCGCCAACTTTAGCTGTGTTGTTTTCATCATGCACTTTGTATTTCTTAGAATAGTTCATGCGTTTGCCATAGATAGGGTGGTTTTTCTTTGTTTCAACAGAAACTGTAATGGTTTTATCCATTTTGTCAGATACCACGCGACCTTGATAAACTTTGCGTTGATTTCTTTCTTCAGTCATACGCTTAATGGCCTCCTTCCATAATTACTTAGCTTGTTCACGCAATACAGTTTTGATGCGTGCAATCGATTTACGTACTTCTTTAATACGTGCAGTGTTTTCTAATTGACCTGTTGCTAATTGGAATCTAAGATTAAACAATTCTTCTTTTAATTGTTTTTCTTGATCAAGCATTTCGGCAGTGGTTAATTCTCTGATTTCTTTAACCTTCATTCGATTCACCACCCATTTCCTCACGTTTTACGATCTTAGTTTTCATTGGTAATTTGTGAGAAGCTAGACGTAACGCTTCACGAGCCACTTCTTCAGACACGCCTGCAATTTCAAACATGATTTTACCACGTTTTACTGGTGCAACCCATCCTTCAGGTGCCCCTTTACCAGAACCCATACGTACCCCAATTGCTTTGGCAGTATAAGATTTGTGAGGGAAAATTTTAATCCATACTTTCCCACCACGTTTCATGTAACGAGTCATTGCGATACGAGCAGCTTCGATTTGGCGGTTAGTGATCCAATGTGAATCAACAGCTTGCAAACCGTATTCACCGAATGCTACTTCTTTACCACCTTTGGCTTCCCCGCGCATTTTTCCGCGGAATTCACGACGGTGTTTTACACGTTTAGGTACTAACATGATTATTTCCCTCCTTTCTCAGTGTTTTTTTTAGTTGGAAGAATTTCTCCACGATAGATCCACACTTTAACTCCTAGTTTTCCGTATGTTGTATCTGCTTCTTCCCATGCGTAATCAATATCCGCACGTAATGTGTGAAGAGGAACAGTTCCTTCTGAGTATCCTTCTGAACGAGCGATGTCCGCACCGTTTAGACGTCCAGATACTTGAGTTTTGATCCCTTTAGCGCCAGCACGCATTGAACGTTGGATGGCTTGTTTTTGAGCGCGACGGAAAGCAACACGATTTTCTAATTGACGTGCGATTCCTTCACCTACTAATTTTGCATCTAAATCTGGTTTTTTGATTTCCACGATGTTGATATGGATTCTTTTACCAGTTAATTTATTTAATTCTTTTCTTAGGTTTTCGACTTCAGATCCGCCTTTACCAATAACCATACCTGGTTTTGCTGTGTGAATTGAAATGTTAACACGGCCTGTAGCACGTTCGATTTCAATTGTTGATACAGCAGCATCAGCAAGTTTAGTTGAAATAAATTTACGGATTCTTAAATCTTCGTGTAAGAACTCTGCATACTCTTTTTCAGCATACCATTTAGCATCCCAGTCGCGGATGATGCCTACACGCATTCCAATTGGATGTACTTTTTGACCCACTGATTATCCCTCCTTATTTTTCTGATACGACTACCGTGATATGACTTGTACGTTTGTTGATTGGAGAAGCTGATCCTTTTGCACGTGGACGGAAACGTTTCATTGTTGGTCCTTCGTTAACAAATGCTTCAGATACTACCAAGTTTTCAACATCTAAGTCAAAATTGTTTTCTGCATTCGCAACTGCTGACATCAATACTTTTTCAATGATTCCAGCAGATTTGTTTGGTGTGAATTTCAAGATTGAAATTGCATCCGCAACACTTTTACCTCTGATAAGGTCAATTACTAAACGGGCTTTTCGAGGTGAAGTGCGAACTGTTTTTGCAGTTGCTTTAGCTGATGTGATTTGTTCTGCCATTTGGTTTTATCCTCCCCTCAATTAGCGTTTCGTTTTCTTATCGTCTGCAGCATGGCCACGATAAGTTCTTGTTGGTGCGAATTCACCTAGTTTGTGTCCTACCATATCTTCTTGGATGTAAACTGGTACGTGTTTACGTCCATCGTATACTGCGATGGTATATCCAACAAAACTTGGGAAAATGGTCGAACGACGAGACCAAGTTTTGATAACTTTTTTCTTTTCAACCCCTGCTTGAGCTTCAACTTTGTTCATTAAATGCTCATCAACGAAAGGTCCTTTCTTTAAACTACGACCCATGGTGAACCTCCTCTCAAAATGTGCGACACATGGTCAAAGAAATTATTTATTTTTACGACGACGAACAATAAGTTTGTCTGATTTAGCTTTTTTATCACGAGTTTTGTAACCAAGTGCTGGTTGTCCCCAAGGAGAAACTGGTGCTTTACGTCCGATAGGAGCTTTACCTTCACCACCACCGTGTGGGTGATCGTTAGGGTTCATTACGCTACCACGTACAGTTGGGCGTTTACGCATCCAACGAGAGCGTCCAGCTTTACCGATGTTGATCAATTCGTGTTGTTCGTTACCTACTGAACCGATTGTTGCACGGCAAGCAGCTAAGATCATACGAACTTCACCAGAGTTTAAGCGGATCAATACGTATTTGCCTTCTTTACCAAGTACTTGAGCACTTGTACCAGCAGAACGGATTAATTGTCCACCTTTACCAGGTTTCATTTCAATATTGTGGATAACAGTACCAACTGGAATGTTTTCTAAAGGAAGAGCATTTCCGACTTTGATATCTGCATCTGGACCTGAAACAAGTTTCATTCCAACTTGTAGTCCTTTTGGTGCTAAGATGTAAGCTTTCACTCCATCTTCATAGTGTACTAACGCGATGTTAGCTGAACGGTTTGGATCGTATTCGATCGTTTGAACAGTTGCAACAACGTTATCTTTGTTACGTTTGAAGTCGATCACGCGATATTGGCGTTTGTGTCCGCCGCCTTGGTGACGTACAGTGATGCGGCCGTTATTGTTACGTCCAGCATGGTTTTTCAATGGTTGTAACAATGATTTTTCAGGTGTTGATGTTGTGATTTCAGCAAAATCAGAACCTGTCATGTTACGACGACCATTTGAGGTAGGTTTGTACTTTTTAATCGCCACGTTTTTCCCTCCTAATTTAATGAGTTATCTAGTAAGTGCTTATTCAGCAGCTTCGAATAATTGGATTTCTTTTGAATCTTCAGTCAATGTAACGATCGCTTTGCGACGTTTTTTTGTATATCCTGCATATTTGCCCATACGTTTGAATTTCGCACGTACGTTCACGATGTTCACGTTTTTAACTTTTACGTCAAAAGCAGCTTCAACCGCTTGTTTTACTAAAGTTTTGTTTGCACGAGTGTCCACTTCAAAAGTATATTTCTTGTCATCCATGGCAAGCATTGATTTTTCAGTGATCACTGGGCGTTTGATTACGTCTAGTAAGTTCATTATGCAAGCACCTCCTCAATTTGAGTAAGAGCAGTTTGTGTTGCTAACACTTTTGTATTTGAAACAACATCTAGAACACTTACGTTATCAGAAGTTACTACAGTTACGTTTGGTAAGTTACGTGCTGATAAAGCAGCAAAGTCGTTACCATTCTCTAGAACAACCAATACTTTAGAGTCAATAGATAAGTTAGCAAGAACTTGTTTAAATTCTTTTGTTTTTGGTGCATCGAAGCTTAATCCTTCAATTGCTACCAAGTTGTTTTCAGCAACTTTTTCTGACAATACAGATTTCATTGCTAAACGACGAACTTTTTTAGGAAGTTTGTAGCTGTAAGAACGTGGTGTTGGTCCAAAGACTACGCCACCTCCACGCCATTGTGGTGAGCGGATTGATCCTTGACGAGCACGACCAGTTCCTTTTTGACGCCATGGTTTACGTCCACCGCCTCGAACAGCACTACGGTTTTTAACCGCATGTGTTCCTTGTCTTAATGACGCACGTTGCATAACGATTGCATCGTAAACAACACTTTCATTTGGTTCAATTCCGAAGATTTCTTCGTTAAGTGTGATTTCACCGTTTTGGCTTCCATCTTGTTTGAATAATGCTACATTCGGCATTCCTTAGTTCCTCCTTTCTTCCTACTATTATTTAGCTTTCACAGCTGATTTGATAGTGATTAATGATTTTTTAGCTCCAGGAACATTTCCTTTAATTAAGATAACGTTTCTTTCTGCATCAACGCGAACAACTTCCAAGTTTTGGATTGTTACGCGGTTGCCACCCATACGGCCAGCAAGACGTTTATTTTTGAATACACGGTTAGGTGCAACTGGACCCATTGACCCAGGACGACGATGGTAGCGAGAACCGTGAGCCATTGGTCCGCGGCTTTGGCCGTGACGTTTGATAACCCCTTGGAATCCTTTACCTTTCGTAGTACCTGTTACATCAATAATGTCTCCTGCTTGGAAAACATCTACTGTAATTTCTTTTCCTACTTCATATTCTCCTAGCTCAACATTTTTGAATTCACGAATGAAGCGCTTAGGAGCCGTGTTTGCTTTTGCAACATGACCTTTCGCAGGTTTGTTTGATAAAACTTCACGCATATCTTGGTAACCAACTTGAATAGCTTCGTAGCCATCAGTTTCCATTGTTTTCACTTGTAGCACTACGTTTGGAGTAGCTTCTACAACAGTTACTGGAATTAATTCGCCAGATTCAGTGAAGATTTGTGTCATTCCCACTTTTTTCCCTAAGATTCCTTTGGTCATGAGTACACCTCCATTAATTTTATTTTAATATTATAGTTTGATTTCGATGTTAACACCAGATGGTAAGTCTAGCTTCATCAAAGCATCAACAGTTTTTGGTGTTGGGTTCACAATGTCGATAAGACGTTTGTGTGTACGCATTTCGAATTGTTCGCGTGAATCTTTGTATTTGTGAGTCGCACGAATAACTGTGTAAAGACTGCGTTCAGTTGGTAATGGAATTGGACCAGACACGCTAGCTCCAGTTCTTTTTGCAGTTTCCACGATTTTATCCGCCGCTTGATCTAAAATACGGTGTTCATACGCTTTTAAACGGATACGAATTTTTTGTTTTGCCATCTTGTTCCCTCCTTCGCCTATTTTGAAAAGTAGACATAGCTCCACGAAAATTTCCGTCACGCTCGTTCGTGGCAAAGCGTCCGGGCGTGTCGCAACCTCTCGTTTCTTAGCCGACGAAATCCTATAGATCACGTCTGTGACATTTACGTTTAGGTAAACGCACCTTTGTAATTATAATATATATAAATCCACAAAGCAAGGCTTTTTTCCTGTAAAAAACAATTTGTTTTCATAAGTTTTCATTTAGATAACTTTAGATGCCTCTTATCCTTAAATGTCACATTTTATTTCTACTAAACTTCCTTCCTATAGTAGTTCGCCTATCTTCAGTTATTCAAAAAAACCGCAGAACCCCCAATCATGTTGGTTTCTACGGTTTTTTATTCTATTAACTATCGGAAGTGATAGACGATCTAAGCCATACACTTTTCTTGAAAAACAAAGTTTGGATTATTTTTTTTAGTTCTGTTCTTGTCGCCAAGGTTGAATATTCGCTTGACGATAGACTTTTGCTTGGTTGATTGAATGGAAGAGTTCCATCTTTTGCTTCACCACTTCTTTTGCTGCTGCGATACATTCAGGATAAATGGCATTTGGGTCCCATAGCTCTGTTGTAGCTAAGATCTCACGACACTTTTTATAAAAAGCATATTTATAGTCGGATGAAATATTGACTTTCTGAATACCGATTTGCACTGCTTTCTCAATTTCTTCGTCTGGGTTAGCAGATCCTCCATGTAAAACTAGCGGAATGGCTACTTTTTCTTTAATACTTGTTAAAACATCCATTTTCAATGCTGGCTTGACATCTTTTGGATAGATACCATGAGCGGTTCCGATTGCCACCGCTAACGAATCGATTCCTGTACGTTCCACAAATTCCTGTGCATCTTCCGGCTTCGTATAAATGACTTCCGATACACCGCCTTCTACTGAAGTACCCGTGTTACCAATCGTTCCTAGTTCGCCTTCAACCGAAACCCCGATCTTATGGCAAACATCTACCACTTCTTTTGTTAGTGCAATATTTTCTTCAAATGGCAACAAGGAGCCGTCGATCATAACTGAACTAAACCCACAATGAATCCCTCGCATGATACTTGCTAAGCTATCGCCATGATCCATATGGATAACGAAAGGCACAGCGCTGTTTTTCGCTCGGCTCACTGCATATTGGAAAAACTCATCTTTGGTAAAGTCTAATTCTGTCGGATGGACTGCAATGATTGCGGGTGCATCATTTTCTTCTGCCGCCTCAATGACTACTCGTAAAAAGTTGCTGTCAGCAACGTTAAACGCCCCTACTGCAAAATGATTTTCCTTGGCAATTTCTAACATTTGATTCATATTGATTAACATCGTCTATTTTCTCCATTTCTATGATTTATTGGTTGAACCTGATAGTTGAATGTATTGCTGAACTAACTCTTTTCCTGCTATGACTGTTTGTTGGATGAGAGTGGGGTATTCGATCGTTGGCTCCTGTTGTAGAAGCTGTTGGCATCTTTGTTGTTGCGCCTTCATAAAATCAGAACCAACATTAATCTTATTGATCCCTAACTCAATGGATTGGCGAATGTTGTCTTTTCCCGCTCCTGACCCCCCATGTAAAACTAACGGAAGTTGAGTCTTCTCTTTTATTTCTTGGACAATATCGAAACGAAAACGTGGTTTGTACCCTTTAGGATAATCTCCGTGACTGGAGCCATAGGAAATCGCTAAGCAGTCCACACCCGTTTCATTGATCAATCGGATTGCTTCTGCTGGGTCCGTACACATGGCATCATCTGTAAAATGGTCGCCTGTGACTGCCCCCATATTTCCTACTTCTGCTTCTACGCTCGCATCATACGTTTGGGCAAATTGGACCATCGCTCTCGTTATTTCGATATTCTGATCCAAGGGATACATCGAAGCATCCATCATGACACTGGAAAATCCTTCTTGTAAGCACTGTTTGACAAATGCGATGTCTTGCCCGTGATCTAGATTAATTGCTACTTCGACTTTGGCATCCTGTGCCATACGGATGATGGGCTTCGTTAAATAATGATAATTGATGTGTTGCTTTAAGTGATCTTGCAATAAATCTATGATGATCGGCGCATGTAATTCCTCAGCAGCTTGGATCGTTGCTTTAGCTGTTTCTAGATTAAAGCAATTGATCGCCATGACAGCATAGTTTTCTTGATTTGCTTTTTTGAGCATCTCTTTCATTGACACATACATATCAAATCCTTCTCCCTACAGTTTTTAAGATAATTTAATAGAAGAAAAATCTACTTCTTCCTCTTCTTCCTCTACGACAGGATGTTCAGCTGGCGCCTTTTTCAAAACAAACAATAGAATGCCGGTAACTGCAGAACCAATCAATAAGGCAAAAGTAAACTTCAACGGATCCGTCATTGCTGGGATAATAAAGACCCCACCAGAAGGAACTGGTGACCCAATTCCCCACGACATACTCAAACCTCCGCCAATCGCTGCACCAGCTGTACACGAAATGATCACACGAAGCGGATCAACTGCCGCTAAGGGGATAACGCCTTCCGTAATCATGCAAAGTCCCATCGGAAAAGCAATCTTAATGTTGTTTTCTTCTTCTTTTGAATATTTTGTTTGCCGAAATAACTTAGATAAAACCCATGAAATGGTGACACCGAAAGGCGGAACCATTGACGCTAACACTTTCACAGCTTCTGGTTCTTGCACACCTTCCAAAAGCATCCCATCAGCAAACAATGAGGCTACCTTATTGACTGGTCCACCAAAATCAAAGGCAGCCATCCCACCGACAATTGACCCAAAGAGGAATTTTCCAGAACCTTGTAGTCCTTGTAAAAAATCGGTCATCGCTTCTGTTGCCCAAACAATCGGCACACCTACCACGAAAAACATCAATAAACCGATACTAAGGGTCGCTAACAGTGGGATGATCATCATCGGCATCAATCCTTGTGCCCACTTAGGAACTTTGAGATATTTCACCAATAACAGGACAAAGAACCCCACCAAGTAACCGCCTAACATACCACCTAAAAAACCTGCGCCAATGGCATTGGCAATTAACCCCATAAACAAACCTGGACCAATCCCTGGGCGATCGGCAATGGAATAGGCAATCGCTGCAGAAATCACTGGAGCCAATAATCCCATGCCCAAAACCCCTAGAGAAACTAAGGCATCGGGTACAGAATAAGACGTTTGATAATCATTGATGACTTGCCCACCTGTTAAATTCCCAATAGCGATCAAGAGTCCAGCGGTCACAACAACTGGTAACATGTATGAAATAGCTGTCAGTGCATGCTTTTTTAATTGTAGTTGACGAAGCATCCAATTCCTCTCCTTTTATGTTTTACTGAGTTCTTCTTCAATTTTAGTAATCAACCCTTTCGGTGCTTTAATGACCATGTTCGTAGGAATCTCAATCACTTTTTTTCCTTCGAACCGCTCCTTGCCACCAATTTTGATATCTGCTGCAATAATGACGACATCTGCCTGCTTGATCTCCTCCTTCGATAACTCGTCTTCTGTACCAATTGTTCCTTGTGTTTCGATGTGCACTTCATGTCCTAATGCTTTTGCTGCTTTTTCTAATTTTTGTTTGGCAATATACGTATGTGCAATTCCTGAAGTACAGGCTGCTACTCCGACGATCTTCATTTTTTCTTCCTCCTTTTCTTTTAGACAGTTGGTTCTTTTGCTAATAGTTCCATTAATTCTGCTTTACTAGTTGCCTGATTCATTTTTTCGATAATGGTATCTTCTGCTAATAACATTGCTACTTTTTGTAATAATTTGATATGAACGGTATTGGCATCTGTATCTTTTACTGCAAATAAGATAATGACCTTTACAGGCTGCTCATCTAATGATTCCCAAGGAATCGGGGTCTCGACTTTACCCACAACCAAAGAAGTCTGAATGACACTCGCTGATTTTCCGTGGGGAATCGCCACACCGTTTCCAATCCCTGTGATTCCTTCTTTCTCCCGTTGAAAGACATCTGATGAAAAATCATCAACATCTTTGATAATGCCGTTTTCTTTTAGTAATTCACTTAATTCGAGAATCGCTTCTTTTTTTGTTTTCGCTTTCATTTCTAAACGTATCAGTTTTTCTGTAATCACATTTGCGATACTAAATTCTGACATTACCTGTTTTGTAACCATTTCACATCTCTCCTAACATTTGCTTCACACGTTTTTCGTCTTGCTTGGTAAATACTGAGTTTACTAATATCGTGGGAATCTTCGGTGGCTCATTCAAACAAACCGTTGTTAAAATCAAATCGATCTTACTAAATTCCGCTTGGTTTTTCTGGTACTGCCGAGAAGATAAAACAGCAATAATCTCTAATTCAGGAAAGGCTTTTTTTACTTTGACTTTCAATAGTTCTGAAGTTCCAACACCACTACTACACATGATCAATACACGTTTTTTTATTGGGGCTAACTCTTTGTATCTCACAAAGTATAATGTTAAAAATCCAATTTCATCTTTGGATATATGGTTTGTATGAAATTTTTTTTGGACCATTTTACTGACAAGTTCTACTAATTGAAACGTTTCCTGGTACTCTAATTCAATATCGTGCAATAAATCATTTTTGATTGTGATCTCATGTTTTAATCGATACAATAGCGGCTGAATGTGACTATACAAATCATGTCGGTTTCGTTCTTGATCAATCGCCACTCCCATGAGCCGGCTCATCGTAGCAGAAAAAAAACGGGTGATTTCTTCAGCTTCATTTGAAATATTTTGATGTTTAATCGAACCATTTTCGATCCTGGAGGAAATCAAGTATTGAAAAAGATAAAAAGTTTCACTTTCAGGGAGAGTCGTATTTAAATATTGACCTAATTTGAGCATGACTTGCTTTGATAGTTGGTACAGTTCATGGTTATAATGGATCAGCGCCTGATCTTCTTCATCTAAATCCCACGTATCTTCTTCTAAATATACGACCCCTTCACGGAAGCGTTTGACTAAGATATAAATATGAGAAAAAATATTCATTGCATATGGATAGGCAATTCGACTGACTAGTTTTTGTTCGATAAACTCAACGATCGAAGTAATAAAATTGATATCAAATGAGCTGATCATTGGGTGACTAGGAACCACTTTTTTATCTTCCAATAAATGGATACTTAATAGCATATTCACTACTTTACGAATATGTTTTTCTGTTCCTTCGATACCAATTCGGGTACCTTGTCGTTTAAGTTGGAGGTGGTTTTTCATTAAAAATAAACTGATCTTAGCCAAATCATTACTAATTACCGGATCACTCACATAATACGGATGGAACAATTCATTGATTAATAACTTCTTGGGTGCCTTAAACAACAAATTAAGCAAAATCGCATTTCTTCTTTCCAAAGGTCCTTGACTCGTTCGACTTTCATTATGCGTTGCACTCACATTTAAATATTTATCGTAGTCTAACCGAAATCCTTTGCCTGCCTCTGCCAAAATGATTTCCCCGTTTTCAGACACATCATTTATCTTTTTAATCGTACGGTAGACCGTTTTCGTAGAAACATGGGCAAATTCAGCTAACTCCTGAGCTGTAAGGGATAAGCCATGTTTAACAAAGTATTCGACCATTTCTTTCTCTCTTTTGCTTAGCTGCATTTGTTCAACCTCCTTGTTTATACTATAACGGAATTTTCTGACAACTCATTTTTTGTTCTGTCCATTACTCTGGACATTTTTAAAAGCGTTTACAAAAAATGGCAAAAAAGACAAAAAACACCGAAGCAGGCAAAAACCTGTCTTCGGTGTTTTACATGAGACATCAGAGTACATAAAAGTGATAACTAGACGAAACGATGAAAATAAGTAACTATTGATTGGTGTCAGTAGTTTTCTTCCTTAATTACTCTTAACATGACCAATCACAGCATTTGCTTTAACTACCCCACTAGCATCCATCGTTAGCTTCGCCACTTTTTCACCATTGGTAAAAGCAACGATCAGATCTGATTGTTTGTTTGCTGATTGCAGTGCAGCTAAATCCATGGTTGCAATTAATTGACCACGTGCAACTTTTTGTCCCTCTTCAACGTAGATCGTAAAAGGCGCTCCTTTTAAGTTCACGGTATCGATCCCCATATGCAAGAGAACTTCAATTCCTGATTCCGTTTTGATACCAACTGCATGTTTCGTTGGAAAAATATTGATAATCGTACCAGCGATTGGAGCAAACACTTCGCCATTTGTTGGTAGAACCGCAAACCCGTCTCCCATCATTTTTTGTGAAAAGACATCATCTGCCACTTCTGTGATTGGCATTAGCTTCCCATTTGCTACCGCAAAAATATCTTGGTTTTGTGGATCAACGACTGTTTTGGTTGTCACAGTAGGCGTGGACTGAGCAGTTCCTTTGCCGCTACTTCCATGAATTTTTTTCATTTCATCTGCAACAAATTGGACTTCCGTTCCAACGATCACTTGAATATTTTTGGCATCAATTACTTTCAGGCCTGGAACGCCAGTTGCTTTGATTTTCCCTTGATCAACTTTTGCCGTATCTTTTACATACAAGCGTAAACGTGTCGTGCAATTGTCAATGGAAACAACGTTCGCTGCACCACCTAATGCTAGATAAAGTTGATTAGCTAGCGTGGCAAATCGATTGTCACCAGTTGGCACTGTTCCTACTTCCCCATTTTCTGCAACTCCAGTATCTTCTTCACGCCCCGGCGTCATCAAATTGAATTTTTTGATGACAAATAAAAATGTAAAGTAATAAATCACACCCATCGCCAAGCCTAATACCAATAGCATTAATGGTTGATTGGCAATAGGTACACGTAAGCTTAAGAAGAAATCAATAAAGCCGGCGCTAAAATTAAAGCCCGCTGTCCAATGGAAGGTTGCTGCGATAAACATCGAAATCCCTGTTAGAGCAGCATGAACGACGTACAATGGCCAAGCGACAAACATAAATGAAAATTCTAACGGTTCAGTCACTCCTGTAAAGAAAGAAGCGAAAGCGGCAGCTAACATCAAAGATGCAGTCACTTTTTTCTTTTCTGGTCGCGCACATTGATAGATAGCAAGTGCACCAGCAGGTAACCCAAACATCATGACAGGGAAGAAACCAGCTTGGTACATACCGGTGACTCCTTTTACCCCTTCACTTGCCCAGAATTTACCGATATCATCAATTCCAGCTAAATTGAACCAAAAAACATTGTTAAGTGCATGGTGTAAACCAGTTGGAATCAGCAAACGGTTGAAGAAGCCATATAGACCAGCACCTAACGCGCCCATTCCAGAGATCAATTCACCGAAACTAACCAATGTATCATAAACTGGTGGCCAAACAAAAATCAATAAAGCAGAAATAATTGCCATTAAACCAGCTGTTACGATCGGTACTGCTCGTTTTCCACTAAAGAAAGACAACGCCATTGGCAATTTAACTCCGCTGAAGCGATTATACATCGCACCAGCGACTAAGCCTGCCAAAATTCCAATAAATACATTTTTATTATTGATTGCATCAAAAGCGATATTCACTTTTTCAACATCCACTTTAGTAAACAATGCGACAGAAGCACTATTGACTAATGTGACTGGCGCTAAAAAGGCGATCAATCCTGCCAATGCTGATGAACCATCTTTGTCCTTAGACATCCCCAATGCTAATCCAACAGCAAAAATGATTCCTAAATTATCTAAGACTGTTCCTCCAGCTTTGATCATAAAAGCGGCAAAAATGTTATTGCCACCCCAACCAGTCGGATCGATCCAATAACCAATCCCCATGAATAAAGCAGCTACTGGAAGGGTTGCTACTGGTAACATCAAGGAACGTCCCATTCGTTGTAAGTATGTTTTCATTTTGTTCTCCTATTCTGTTGTCCCTCGCAAGCGTTCGATATGAATAACTAAATAACCAAGTTCTTCGCTTGTAATAGACATTTGATATTGTTTAGTTAAAAGTACTCGAATTTTTTTTGCGACTGCATAACTTCCTGAATATTTTCGTTTGACTATCTCAATAATCTCCTCGTCTAAGACCGCATACTGCTGATTGTGATACCGTTGGATCAACAACCGAAGATGGTTTGCTAAACGAGAATAATTCAGTGCCATTTGTTCGGAATGGATATCGATCCTCAGCTCTTTTTCAATCAACTGGATAATTTCCGACACGATCGTGACTTCGCGAATGCTACGATGATTACTAGTTTGTCCGCTATGACCACTATGGATATGTATCGCTATATAACCCGCTTCATCATATGTATAAGGAATAGCTAAAGTGTGATTCAAATAATCAACTGCCCATTGCGCAATACTAAATTCTTCGTGGTACAGCGCCTCGATTTCTCGCAGTAATTTATTTCGAATAACAATTCCATTACGAATATTTTCAGCAGCAAAAGCAATATGATCCGTTAACGCGATCAACACATGCTCATTCAGCTTTTTCATTAAAACTGTTTCTGCATGATCAATAATGTGTTCAGCAGCAAAAAGAAACTTTTCGTCAATTTGATTCAGCAAACTTTGTAGTTTCATTTGACTTTCTGGCTCCATCACAAACATCCGCTCAATTTCTCGATGAAAAATCAAGTCATTGCGCTTTTTATCGAATCCAACACCTTTACCAATTGCGACCTTTTCTTGTCCATCGTCATCGACTAAGACCGCATTTTGATTAAAAATCTTTTTGATTTTCATAATAATAACCCTTTTTCTGCAGAATTAAAGTTACTTCATGGACCAATCATCCTTTATCAATCTTAAGCTTGACAACAAAAAAAGCATAGAAAAATTCCACCAAAGTCTCCTTATCGACGGAATCTTCCCATGCCTAGTATGATCTAGTCACATGAAAAATAAATATGTTAACGCTTTAATTTTATCGAGGGAACGTTTTTTTGTCAACATCTTTTTTTCCTTTTGTCAAACAAAATGCTTTCATTTACTCAATAAAGTTTAAAATAAGCCATAAAAAAAGCCATGATGTCTAATGACACCATGACTTTTTATTGTCCGAATACAATGTTGCTTACAATTCAGTTGATCAAAGATTAAGCTTTGATTTCAGTAACGACACCGGCACCAACTGTACGTCCGCCTTCACGGATTGAGAATTTAGTACCGTTTTCGATAGCGATTGGGTGGATTAATTCAACTTCCATTGTTACGTTGTCGCCAGGCATAACCATTTCAGTTCCTTCTGGTAATTCAACAACACCTGTTACGTCAGTTGTACGGAAGTAGAATTGTGGACGGTAGTTAGTGAAGAATGGAGTATGACGTCCACCTTCTTCTTTTGTCAACACGTATACTTCTGCAGAGAATTTTGTATGAGGTGTGATTGTACCTGGTTTAGCTAAAACTTGTCCACGTTGGATGTCTTCACGTGCAACACCACGTAGTAAAGCACCAATGTTGTCTCCAGCTTCAGCGTAGTCTAATAATTTACGGAACATTTCAACACCAGTAACTGTTGTTTGAGCTGTTTCTTCTGCGATACCAACGATATCTACAACGTCACCAACGCGAACTTGTCCACGTTCAACACGACCTGTAGCAACAGTACCACGACCAGTGATTGAGAATACGTCTTCGACTGGCATCATGAATGGTTTGTCGTTGTCACGTTCTGGAGTTGGGATATATTCGTCAACTGCAGCCATCAATTCAAGGATTTTTTCTTCGTATGAAGCGTCGCCTTCTAAAGCTTTCAAAGCTGAACCAGCAACTACAGGAACATCGTCACCAGGGAATTCGTATTCTGTTAATAAGTCACGAACTTCCATTTCAACTAATTCTAGTAATTCTTCGTCGTCAACCATATCTACTTTGTTCAAGAATACAACGATGTATGGAACACCAACTTGACGAGATAATAGGATATGTTCACGAGTTTGAGGCATAGGACCATCAGCAGCAGAAACTACTAAGATAGCTCCGTCCATTTGAGCAGCACCAGTGATCATGTTTTTAACGTAGTCCGCGTGTCCTGGGCAGTCAACGTGAGCGTAGTGACGAGTGTCAGTTTCGTACTCAACGTGAGCTGTTGAAATTGTGATTCCGCGTTCGCGTTCTTCTGGAGCACCATCGATTTGATCGTAAGCCATAGCTTGGCCGCCGTTTTTCTTAGATAGTACAGTTGTGATTGCTGCTGTTAAAGTTGTTTTACCGTGGTCAACGTGTCCGATTGTACCAATGTTAACGTGTGGTTTAGAACGGTCAAATTTTTCTTTTGCCATTTTAAAATGTCCTCCTAAAAATACAATATATTTTTTATTTGTCTGATAGGTATGTGATAAACCAAAAGTCTATCACATGCCCATATCATCGATAATTATTTTACACGAAACTATATTAAAAATACAGTCTCTTTAGATAATCTGTCAAACAGACGATCTTGTTTTAAGAAATTATTCAGCTTTACCGCCGTTTTTCTTAATGATTTCTTCTTGGACTGATTTAGGAACATCTTCATAGTGGTCAAATACCATCATAAATGTACCGCGTCCTTGAGTTGCTGAACGCAATGTTGTTGCGTAACCGAACATTTCAGCCAATGGAACAATCGCATTAACGATTTGTGAGTTACCATGTGCTTCCATACCTTCAACGCGACCGCGTCGGCTAGTTACGTGTCCCATGATATCACCTAAGTAATCTTCTGGAACAGTAATCGTTACTTTCATCATTGGTTCTAAAATAACAGGACGTGCGTGTTTTGCAGCAGCTCTTAAAGCCATAGATGCAGCAACACGGAAGGCTGTTTCATTTGAATCGACGTCATGGTATGAACCATCGTAAAGTTTTGCTTTGATATCCACTAATGGATAGCCAGCAAGAACACCGTTATTCATAGATTCTTCTAGTCCTTTTTCAACAGCAGGGATGTATTCACGAGGAACGACCCCACCGACGATTGCATTTTCAAATTCGAAGCCTTTACCTTCTTCGTTTGGTGTAAATTCAACCCATACGTGACCGTATTGACCTTTACCACCAGACTGACGTACGAATTTACCTTCAGCTTTTGTTGCTTCACGGAATGTTTCACGGTATGAAACTTGTGGAGCACCAACGTTTGCTTCAACTTTAAATTCACGTTTCATACGGTCTACTAAAACGTCTAAGTGCAACTCACCCATACCTGAGATAACAGTTTCACCAGTTTCAACGTTTGTTTCAACTCGGAATGAAGGATCTTCTTCTGCAAGTTTTTGCAACGCAACACCCATTTTATCTTGGTCTGCTTTTGATTTAGGTTCAACAGCAACTTGGATAACTGGGTCAGGGAATTCGATTGACTCAAGAATAACCGGTGAGTCTAATGCACATAATGTATCCCCAGTTGTTGTATCTTTCAATCCAACAGCAGCGGCGATATCACCTGAGTACACTTTATCAATTTCTTGACGAGTGTTGGCGTGCATTTGTAGAATACGTCCGATACGTTCTTTTTTGCCTTTAGAAGCGTTCAATACATATGAACCACTTTCAAGGACACCAGAATAAACACGGAAGAAAGTTAGACGACCTACGAATGGGTCAGTCATTACTTTAAACGCTAATGAAGCAAAAGGAGCTTCATCGTCAGCTGGACGTGTTGTTTCTTCGTCTGTTTTTGTATCGATCCCTTTGATTGCTTCGATATCAACTGGAGAAGGCAAGTAATCAAGAACGGCATCCAACATTAATTGAACCCCTTTGTTCTTGAACGCTGAACCAGCTAATACAGGGAAGAATTCAACATTAATTGTTGCACGGCGGATACCAGCAATCAATTCTTCTTGTGTGATTTCTTCACCTTCAAGATATTTCATCATTAGTTCTTCGTCTGTTTCAGCAACAGCTTCGACTAATTTTTCGCGCCATTCTTGAGCTTGTTCTAAATATTCTTCAGGAATTTCAGTTTCTTGAATATCTGTTCCTAAGTCATTTGTATAGATTTCAGCTTTCATTTTAACCAAGTCGATGATACCAGTGAAGTTTTCTTCAGCACCGATTGGCAATTGGATTGGATGCGCGTTTGCTTGCAAACGATCATGCAATGATTTTACTGAGTACAAGAAGTCCGCACCGATTTTATCCATTTTGTTACAGAATACGATACGAGGCACTCGGTACTCAGTTGCTTGACGCCAAACTGTTTCAGTTTGAGGTTCAACACCTGACTGTGAGTCAAGTACAGTTACCGCACCATCTAATACACGTAGAGAACGTTGAACTTCAATTGTGAAGTCTACGTGTCCTGGTGTGTCGATGATGTTTACACGGTAACCTTTCCACTGCGCTGTAGTCGCAGCAGATGTAATTGTGATACCACGTTCTTGTTCTTGTTCCATCCAGTCCATTTGTGAAGCTCCTTCGTGGGTTTCACCAATTTTATGGATTTTACCAGTATAGTACAAGATACGCTCTGTTGTTGTAGTTTTACCTGCATCAACGTGAGCCATGATACCAATATTACGAGTTTTTTCTAGCGAAAATTCTCTTGCCATTTTCTTACTCCTCTCTTTATTTAAATCGATTGTAAATTGACTTTCTGCTGTCGTTTAACCCAACAGGCAGAGAGGATCTTACCAACGATAATGAGCAAATGCACGGTTGGCATCAGCCATTTTATGAGTGTCTTCACGTTTTTTAACAGAAGCACCAGTGTTGTTTGCAGCATCCATGATTTCTTTTGCTAAGCGTTCTTCCATTGTGTGTTCACCGCGCAAGCGAGCGTAGTTTACTACCCAACGAAGAGCTAAAGTTGTACGACGTTCAGGGCGAACTTCAACTGGTACTTGATAGTTTGAACCCCCAACACGACGTGCTTTAACTTCAAGAACAGGCATAACATTTTTCATAGCTTGTTCAAACACTTCTAATGGATCATTACCTGTAGATTCTTTAATCAAATCAAAGGCGTTATAAATAATACTAGCTGCAACACCGCGTTTTCCGTCAACCATTACACGGTTGATCAAGCGAGTTACTAATTTTGAGTTATAAATAGGATCTGGTAAAACATCACGTTTTGCAACAGGACCTTTACGTGGCATCCGTAACTCCTCCTTCCGAAATATTCTTCATAGTAATTGCCTTACTCTCTTAACATAGTAAGAACAAGTTTCATTTGTTTAATAATTAAAATTAAGCTTTAGGTTTTTTAGTACCGTATTTAGAACGGCTTTGTTTACGGTCGTTTACACCAGCTGTATCAAGTGCACCACGAACGATATGGTAACGTACCCCTGGTAAGTCTTTTACACGTCCACCACGTAGTAATACTACGCTATGTTCTTGTAAGTTGTGACCAATCCCTGGGATATAAGCAGTAACTTCAATTAAGTTTGACAAACGAACACGAGCATATTTACGTAAAGCTGAGTTCGGTTTTTTAGGTGTCATTGTACCCACACGTGTTGCTACCCCACGTTTTTGAGGAGAGTTCACGTTTGTTTGAGTTTTCTTAAAGCTGTTATATCCTTTGTTCAAAGCAGGTGAATTAGATTTTTCCACCTTTGATTTACGAGGTTTACGTACTAATTGGTTAATTGTAGGCATTCCTTGTTTCCTCCTTCCCACGATTCGCGTCTAGTTCCACACATCCAGGTGGTTCTTTTTTTGCGATAAAAAATAAATGCAATTCTGCATCTTTATCAAATATGCTTTGATAAACAGTCAGCACGTCTCTTTACCAGAGACCTGTAGATAAAGCACCTTGGTTAGGATACCATGAATAAAGTACTCTGTCAACCAGTGTTATGTATTTTTTTTAGCCATTTGAAATTAAAAAAAGGACGCTATCTTTTTCCAATCATTCAATATAAAATAGCTATGAATAGAGACGAAAGAAAAGGTGGGAACAACAGATGAATTTGAAACAAGCAGCTG
Organism: Enterococcus sp. DIV0691; assembly: GCF_051711145.1. NCBI lineage: Bacteria > Bacillati > Bacillota > Bacilli > Lactobacillales > Enterococcaceae > Enterococcus > Enterococcus sp. DIV0691. The sequence continues at coordinate 54,648 of NZ_JBIOLY010000001.1, read as the reverse complement.
GAATTGAAGCAGCTAAATTTGTGAAGGACGGAATGATCGTTGGTTTGGGTACCGGTTCTACAGCCTATTATATGGTAGAAGAAATTGGTAGAAGAATGCGTGAAGAAGGATTAAATATCACTGGTGTCACTACATCGAATGCCACTAAAGAACAAGCAGAAAAATTAGGTATTCCTCTTAAGAGTATTGATGAAGTACCCGTAGTTGATCTCACAATCGATGGTGCTGATGAAATCAGTAAAGCATTTCAAGGAATTAAAGGTGGTGGGGCAGCATTACTTTTTGAAAAAATTGTTGCTACGTATTCAAAACAAGTCATTTGGATCGTTGATGAATCAAAATTAGTGGAGCAACTTGGGCAGTTCCCTCTTCCAGTAGAAGTGATTCCTTATGGCGCTCAACAATTGATGCGGATCTTTGATGAGAAAGGTTACCAACCTGTTTTACGTCAAACCGAAACAGGTCAGATAGTCAAAACAGACAGTGGTCATTACATTATTGACTTACATTTAGAAGTGATCAATGACCCTGAAGCTTTAGCAACGTACCTTGATCAACTGGTTGGTGTCGTTGAACATGGACTGTTTTTAAATATGGTTTCAAAAGTCGTCGTCGGCTCCGCACAAGGCGTATCAATTATCGACTCACCTCATCAAAAATAACAACCCTGATATTAGTTATAAAAATTAGCAAAAATAGTTCATTTTAAAAACATAAAAAAACTATCTTTTCAATGGACTTTATGCTACATTTTTACTGTTATCTATAGACAGAAAATCATTGCTAGAAAGGAATCACCATGAAGATTATTGGTTATGCACGCACAACCATAAATGATGTTGATCTTACAACACAAGTGGAGCAACTCTCTAATTTTGGTTGTCAGGAGATTTTTCACGAGACATACAAGTCTAAAGATGCGGTGTCTAATAATATTTGTTTAGAAAAAGTAATCAAGGAAATGCGACAAGGCGATACTTTAGTTATCTGTCAACTTCATCGTCTAGGGAAGTCTACTCGTCAGCTAACAGAACTCACACAATTATTCAAAGATCGTGGCTTACACCTAGTTAGTATCCAAGAAGAGATCGATACGCGTACACCGATGGGGAAAATCTATTTTCAACTAATGGAAGGATTAGCCATTATGGAGTGCTCTTTAATCAAGGAACGGACACTTGTCGGGTTAGATGAAGCACGTAAAAAAGGTAAAATCGGGGGTCGTCCAAAAATCGATCCAAAAACAATTAAAAAAATTCGTCGGCTTTATTATGAAAAAAAAGAAACGATCCAATTAATTTCTACTAAATGTGGTGTATCAGTCGGAACCTGTTATAAATATATCAATCTTCCAGAAAAAGAGATTCAGCAATTATCTTAAACGACTGCCTACATCTTGATATTCTTTCATTTAAAAATGGATTGGCGCAACAAACGCAGACTGTCTGCTAAAGACGAATCAACTGTATATAATGAATAGGTAGGTGGATCAATGACAGTGCAGCCATTGACCCACCTACCTCTGTTTATCTGTCACTGTAAGAATTATTTTTGTTTTTTTATCTGTCTATCTTCTGATTTTCCCTTTCATTAACTTCATTTTTCAATGGAAATCTAGTCAAAAAAATTGTACAATAAAGCAGAACTGAAATTTTCAGAAATATAACCTATTTTAAAGGAGAGCTAAACATGCCAAAATTAGTTTTTTCTCGTCATGGTCTTAGTGAATGGAATGCATTAAACCAATTTACTGGTTGGGCTGACGTAAACTTAGCACCAGAAGGAATCGAAGAAGCCAAAGAAGGCGGACGCAAAATCAAAGAAGCTGGAATTGAATTTGATGTTGCTTACACTTCAGTTTTAACTCGTGCCATCAAAACATGTAATTTGATTTTAGAACACTCAGATCAACTTTGGGTTCCTCAAATCAAATCATGGCGCTTAAACGAACGTCATTATGGTAAATTACAAGGATTGAACAAAAAAGAAACAGCTGAAAAATATGGAGATGACCAAGTACACATTTGGCGTCGTTCATACGACACTCTTCCTCCATTGATGGACGAAAGTGACGAAGGTTCTGCTGCAAACGATCGTCGTTATGCAATGTTAGACAAACGCGATATTCCTGGTGGCGAAAACTTGAAAGTTACTTTAGAACGTGCTTTACCATTCTGGCAAGACGAAATTGCTCCAGCTTTACTAGACAACAAAACTGTTTTAGTAGCTGCACATGGTAACTCTCTACGTGCTTTAGCAAAACACATCGAAGGAATTTCTGATGAAGATATCATGGATCTTGAAATTCCAACTGGTCAACCACTTGTTTATGAATTAAACGATGACTTGACAGTTGCTAAAAAATACTATTTATAATAAATAAAAAAAGTGGGCAAGCGATTCAATTGAATCACTCGCTCACTTCTTTTATTAATCTGCGATTGCTGTTTCTAATCCGACTTCGATCATTTCGTTAAATGTCGTTTGTCTCTCTTCTGCAGTTGTTTCTTCTCCGGTAAGCAAATGGTCACTCACTGTCATGATTGCTAATGTTTGGACATGATATTTTGCTCCCAAATAGTATAAAGCAGCTGCTTCCATTTCCACACCTAGCACACCTAATTCAGCTAATTTAAACGTTTCTGTTGAATCATCTTTATAAAATGAATCTTCCGAGAGAACATTTCCTACATGTGTGGTAAATCCTTTGTCTTTTGAAATTTCATACGCCTTCAACAATAAATTAAAATCACTGATCGGCGGAAAATGAAAGGCTTGGAAATTTTTCTCGATCATCGAAGAACTAGTAGCTGCTCCTTGAGCTAAAACAAGATCACGAACATGGACATCTTTAGATAATGCACCACATGTACCCACTCGTATCAATTTTTTCACACCGTATGAATGAATCAATTCATGGGCATAGATCGTCGCTGACGGCATCCCCATCCCCGTTCCTTGTACCGAAACACGTTCGCCTTTGTAGGTTCCAGTAAAACCTAACATCCCACGAACTTGGCTGTAACATACTGGATCTTCTAAAAATGTTTCAGCAATATATTTTGCTCGTAAAGGATCGCCTGGAAGTAGTATTTTATCAGCGATCTCTCCTTGTTTTGCTTCAATGTGTACGCTCATCTGACACTCTCCTTGATTCAGTTATAGTAATACTAATACTTCTTTAATCAATGCCTTAAATGATTGTTTGACACGTTGCGTTGTTTCCACCACTTCTTCATGGTTAAGGTTCGCTTGCATGCCTGCTGCTAAATTAGTGATACATGAAATGCCGAGAACTTTCAACCCGCTATGTGCTGCAACGATCACTTCTGGCACAGTGGACATTCCGACTGCATCTGCTCCCATCGTACGTGACATCCGAATCTCTGCAGGTGTTTCGTATGTTGGTCCAGAATAGCCCATATATACCCCTTCTTTAAGAGTCAAATCTAATTGGCTCGCAGCCTCTTTGGCTACTTCACGGTAAGTTAAGGTATACGCCTCGCTCATATCAGGGAAGCGTGGACCGATCTCATCTTCGTTAGGACCAATCAATGGGTTTTGACCTGTGAAGTTGATATGATCAGTAATCAACATCAAATCGCCAGGAACAAATGATTCATTTACCCCACCACATGCATTCGTGACAATCACCGAATGAGCCTTTAATGCTGCCATTACCCGCACAGGATAAGTGACAGTTTGCATTGAATGACCTTCATAAAAATGGAATCGTCCTTGCATTGCCAGAACTTTTTTACCAGACAAGGTACCATAGACTAATTGACCAGCATGGCCGACAACTGTTGATGTTGGGAAAAATGGGATTTGGTCATAAGGAATCACGATCGCTTCCTCGATTTCTTCCGCTAACTCTCCTAAACCTGAACCTAAGATCAAACCAAAATCAATTTCTTTTACGCCCTTTTCTAGAATAAATTGAGTCGTTTCTTGTAACATTTCGCTTAATTGGGTCATTTACTTTCTCCTATTAACTATTTTTTTCTACAGAAGTCAAGAGGTTAGAAGCCCTGTCGTTCGACTAGCTAAAAAAACAGGTATGCTTGATTAACAGGGCTTTTTCACCTCTTGATTGATACTGTTAAAGCAAGATGGCTCTTTGAACAAAATGATTGACCTATCTTAGTTACGCTTTTTCAGGTCAAATTTTCAAACGCGGTCTGTCATTCCTATTTCAAAAGTTTTAAGAAACTTTCGCCGTTTTCGGTAGCAGGAACATCGAAGTTTTCAGCAATCGTTGCTGCGATATCTGAATAGTAGCCTTGTGGCAAGCTTCCTTGTCCTTGCATTTTTTTGCTGAAAACTAATAATGGTACATATTCACGTGTATGATCTGTTCCAGGGAATGTTGGATCGTTTCCATGATCAGCAGTAATCATCAGTAAGTCGTCCTCTGCCATTGCCTCTAATATTTCGGGAATACGTAAATCAAAATCTTCAATTGCGTGGGCATAACCTACAACATCCCGACGATGTCCAAATAATGCATCAAAATCAACTAAATTAGTAAAACTGATCCCTGTAAACTCTTTTTTCATCACATTTAATAATTGGTCAACGCCATCCATGTTGCTTTTCGTACGGACGAACTCTGTAATCCCTTGACCGTTGAAGATATCGTTGATTTTTCCAACAGCGATAACGTCTTTTCCTGCTTCTTTTAATGAATCTAAAACCGTATGACCGAATGGATCCAATGCGTAATCATGTCGGTTGCTCGTACGAGTAAAATTACCAGGTTCTCCAACGTAAGGTCGCGCAATAATTCGACCAATCATGTATGGGTCGTCTTTAGTAATGTCACGAACGAACTGACAAATCCGATAAAGTTCTTCTAAAGGAATAATTTCTTCATGCGCAGCAATTTGTAGAACTGGATCTGCGGACGTATAGACGATCAAATCACCAGTTTTCATTTGATGTTCACCATAGTCATCTATAACAGCGGTTCCACTATATGGTTGATTGCAAACAATTTTGCGTCCTGAGAAGTCTTCGATTTGTTTAAGTAATTCATCAGGGAAACCGTTAGGAAATACTCGAAATGGTGTCTTGATGTTCAGACCCATGATTTCCCAGTGACCGGTCATTGTATCTTTTCCTACAGATACTTCCTCCAATTTAGTGGCATAGCCTTGGTGGTTTTTAACCGCTTCGACACCTTCTAATGGGCGAATCGTTCCTAATCCTAACTGTTCTAAATGAGGAATTGTCAAACCAGCTTCTTTTGCGATATGCCCTAGTGTATCTGAACCTTTATCACCAAATTTTTCAGCATCTGGCGCTTCGCCGATTCCTACTGAATCCATGACAATCAAATGTACGCGTTTAAACATGATTATTCCTTCTTTCTTTTTTATTATTGCTATTAAATCAAAAAGGGCGAGTCGAAAAAACATTTCCCGTAACCCACCCTTTTTATTCACTAAAAGTTTATTTTGATTTTATATAATTTTTACCGTTCGCTTTAGGTCCAGATGCTTTTCCTAAGAACGCTACTAACACAATAACGGTTAATAGGTAAGGTGCAATCTGCAACAATACTGGCGGTATCGAAGAAATCACTGGTAATTGAGCCCCGATGATACTTAAACTTTGCGCAAAACCAAAGAATAAAGAAGCGCCCATGGCCCCTAGTGGATTCCATTTACCGAAGATCATAGCAGCCATTGAGATAAACCCTTGACCTACGATCGTTCCGGCAGAGAAATTCCCTGAAATCGATTGAGCAAATACTGCGCCACCCATTCCGCCAAGTAAACCAGAGATCAATACCCCAGAATAACGCATCGCGTAAACATTGATTCCCAATGTATCCGCTGCTTGAGGATTTTCACCCACTGAACGTAAGCGAAGTCCGAACTTTGTCTTAAAGATAATAAACCAAGCAAGAATCGCAATTAAAATGGCACAATAAGCTGGTAAAAATGTATTTTTAAAGAAAATTGGTCCAATCACAGGGATTTTTGATAATCCAGGAAATGAGAAATATCCTAAGTTAACTGAAATATTATCAGTTTGCCCTTTTCCATACCATGTTTTAATTAAAAATACACCCAAAGCTGGTGCCATCAAGTTGATAACTGTCCCGCTGATGATATGGTCTGCACGTAAACTAACAGTTGCTACTGCATGTAATAAAGAGAATAACACACCAACTATCCCACCGACTAAAATAGCGATCCATGGTGTCATGTCTCCTAAGGTAGGACTCATGGTTAGATTAAATACTACCGCACTGAAAGCACCCATAACCATGATGCCTTCTAAACCTACATTGACAATCCCACTTCGTTCAGAAAAAGTTCCACCTAAAGATGTAAGAATTAATGGTGTTGAATAAACCAACGTTGAAGTGAGGATTAAAGCAATTAACTCAGTTGTTGACATTATAATTCTCCTCCTTCTTGACTCTGATTTGTTGGTTTCGATTCAACAGTCTCCACGATCGCTTCTTGTTTTTTACCTTGGAAGAATTTCGCCATAATGAAACGAATCAAGAAGTTGATCCCAACAAAGAAAATAATCAATGCAATCGATACATTTACGATTTCAAATGGTATACCGGCACCTGTTTGCATCCCCAAACCACCGATTTTCAAGATACTGAACAAGAGTGCTGAAAGTAAAATTCCAATCGCTGAACCAGAACCTAACAGTGACACAGCCATTCCGTCAAATCCGATGGCTAATGAAGTTGTTTGGACGAAAAAGTTTTGATACGTTCCTAATCCTTCGACTACTCCACCAAGTCCTGCTAAAGCGCCTGAAATCATCATGGAAAAGACGATCGTACGTTTACTACTCATTCCAGCATACTCAGAAGCAAAAGGATTTAGACCTACCGAACGAATTTCAAAGCCTAACGTCGTTTTCTTCATCAATAGCCAAACAACAACCAGTGCAATCAATGCTAAAAACAAACCAGCATTTACACGAGAACCGCCAAACATCTGTGTCAGCCAAGGTAATCTAAGAGAAGCATTTTGCCCAATCAAATTTGAAGAATCTAAGCTTGAACGATACGTGTCTGGCATGATGTCATGTAAAGCAAAAGTACTTAAATAAAGTAAAATATAGTTCATCATAATAGTGACGATTACTTCACTTGTACCGAAAAAGGCTCTTAACACCCCTGGAATAGCCGCAGCCAAGGCTCCTGCCAAAGCACCTAAAATCACACAAGTCGGTAATAAAATGACTTTTGGCAGATCAGGAAAGGCAAGTGCTACCCACACACTAACGATCCAACCACAGAGTGCTTGTCCCGAAAGCCCGATATTGAAGAATCCTGCTGAGTTCGCAACAGAAAAACCTAATGCAGTAAAAATCAACGGTGTTGCTTGCCGTAATGTTTCACCAATACTTCTTTGAGAACCAAGGGACGCATTTAACATTGAAGAATAACCTTGGCCTGGGTTATAACCAAAAGCTGCCATCAAGATAGCACCTAAAACTAAACCTAGAATTACCGAAAAAATAGGAACTAGGAGATTACGTATCTTTTCATTGCGATCATTCATGTGCGCCACCAACCTTTTCTAACTCTTTTCTTGCTTCTTCTAAAGAATAGCCCGCCATAAGTAATCCTAGTTCATTTTCAGAAGTTTCTTTTGGATCAACGATTCCCACGATTTTTCCTTCGTGGAGTACCGCAATACGATCAGAAACATTCAAAATTTCTTCTAATTCAAAACTAATCAATAAGACCGCTTTGTATTTGTCTCTTTGTTCAATCAAACGTTTATGAATAAACTCGATTGCTCCAACATCTAGCCCACGTGTCGGATTAGCAACGATCAACAAGTCAGGATCACGATCGATTTCCCGAGCAATAATTGCTTTTTGTTGATTCCCACCTGATAATGCTTTTGCTGGCACAAGTTCATTCGTTGTTCGAACATCATACTCTTCGATTAATTCTCGTGCATGTTCATTGATCAACGAATAATTCAATAAGCCATTTCTACTGTAAGGTTTTTGGTAATAATTTTGTAAAGCAATATTCTCCGCTAACGTCATATCCAACACTAAGCCATACTTATGACGGTCTTCGGGCACATGTCCTACACCAGCCTCCGTAATTTTTCTTGGCTTTTTATTCGTGATATCTTCATCTTTTAAGCGAATTGTTCCACTTTCTGCTTTACGTAAACCGGTTAACGCCTGGATCAATTCTGACTGTCCGTTACCATCAATACCAGCAATCCCTAAAACTTCTCCTGCTCGTACTTCTAAACTTAGGTCTTTGACTGCGTCCAATCCTCGGTTTTCTTTAACCACTAGATTTTCAATCGATAACACAACTTCTTGAGGCTGACTTTCTTTCTTCATTGTCTTAAATGAAACCGTACGTCCAACCATCATATCTGCCAATTGTTGTGAAGAGACATCTTTTACATTTACTGTACCAATCCCTTTACCACGACGGATAACTGTACAACGATCTGCTACAGCTTTAATCTCATCTAACTTATGGGTGATCAAAATGATCGATTTTCCTTCTTTGACCAACTCTTTCATGATTACAATCAGTTCGTCAATCTCTTGTGGCGTTAATACCGCTGTAGGTTCGTCAAAAATCAAGACATCTGCCCCACGATAAAGTGTTTTTAAGATTTCTACCCGTTGTTCCATTCCAACAGAGATATCTCGGACATACGCATCAGGATTGACCGATAAACCATATTGTTCAGAAAGCTTTTGGATTTCTTCACGTGCTTGGCGACGATCAAGTACCCCTGCTCGACTTGGCTCACTTCCCAAAACAATATTTTCAGTAACAGTAAATGCATCCACAAGCATAAAGTGCTGATGGACCATTCCGATACCTAGCTGGTTCGCTTTTGTCGGACTTGTAATTTTCACTTCTTTCCCATGCATCAGTATTTCACCTGATGTTGGCTCTAAAAGGCCTGAGAGCACATTCATCAAGGTTGATTTTCCGGCACCATTTTCTCCAAGTAAAGCGTGGATCTCTCCTGCTTTCACTTGCAAGTTGATGTTGTCATTTGCTTTGAACGTACCAAACTGTTTGGTGATATTCCGCATTTCGATGACAATATTTTCTTGAACCACAATTTTTCACATCCTAACGATTTCTATCTAGGCAACGATTAACAAAGATTTTTCATAAAATCTCAAATTGAAGCAAAAACTTCAGGGGATTATTCCCTTATCAAAAGGCTGTGAGCAGCATGTTCTACTTCAAGAATTAAGAACAAAAAAACGAAAATAGCTTTTCATATTTTTGTTTTTTGGGGCTTAATTCCGCAGAAGTAATGCTGTGAACGCCGTTTAGCAAGAGGCTGTGAAAGAAGCGTTTAGTTCCGAGCAAATAAGAGAGGATTTTTTAAAATAGCTTCTCATATTTTTAAAAATCATCGCTTATTGTTGAGGAGCTGCTTCTTGAACGCCGTTTAGCAAGAAGCTGTGAAAAGAGCGCTTTGACCTGAACACCCGACAAGTAAAAAATGCGACGAGTAACCGCAGGAGCATTAAGGAAGGAAATCTCAATAGCTTCTCAGCAACATCTTGATAAAGAAACAATCGTTAGTTATTTACTAAACCATAGCCTTGTCAAACAATTGTCCAACAAGGCTATAGAAATTCGTTTGATTATTTTTCAGGAGTTTCTGGTACTTTGATATCTCCTGAGATGATTTTTTCTTTTGCTTCATTCACAGCTTTTTCTGCTTTTTCTGAAAGTTGACCTTTTGTGATACCAACACCGTCTTCTTTCAATCCGTAAACGGTATGTTCTCCACCAGGGAAATCACCGTCAGCTGATTTTTGAGCTAAGTCTTCAACAACAGTTCCTACACCTTTTAGAGTTGATGTCAAAGTAAAGTTTTTCTTTTCACCGTTTAAAGTGTATTCGCCTTCGTCCGATTGGTCACGGTCAACCCCGATAACCCAAACTTTTTTGTCGCCTGATTCGTTTAATGATTTCGCTTCTTGGAATACACCGTTACCAGTACCACCAGATGCGTGGAAAATGATATCTGCATTTTGTGCATACATTCCTTGAGCAATTGAACGTCCTTTATCTGGCGCTGAGAAGTCTCCTGCATATTGATTCAAGACTTTAATTTCTTTGTTTAATGCTTTTGCACCAGCATCTACACCAGCTTTGAATCCTGCGTCAAAACGATCGATTACTTCACCTTTTACCCCACCAATGAAACCAACAGTGTTTGTTTCAGTTGTGTAAGCTGCGGCAATCCCAGCAAGATAAGAAGCTTCGTTATCTTTAAATGTTGCTGAAACCACGTTGTCTTTGCCGTCGATAACGTCATCAATAATAGCAAAGTTTGTTTCAGGATTTGATGCAGCTTGCTCTTCAATAGCTGGTTTCAATTTATAACCAATACCAAAGATTGTTTTAAAACCTGCATTCAAAGCTTGGTCAATATTAGGGATATAATCTGATTCATTTGCTGATTGGAAATATTGGAACCCATCATTCCCACGTGATAGATCATGATCTTTCCCCCAAGCTTGTAGTCCTTCCCAAGCTGACTGGTTGAATGAACGGTCATCAACACCGCCCGTATCTGTGATCAATGCTGCAGTTGCTGTTTTTGAACCGCTGTTTCCACCGGTTGAATCAGTTGAATCTGATCCGCTGCCACATGCGCCCAATAATAACCCAGCAGATAACGCTACAGCACTTAAACCAAATAATTTTGCTTTTTTCATTTCTGTAAAGCCCCCTAAAATAATTGTTTTATTTTTCAACAGTCAGCTGACTGAATGAACATGAGTGATAATTCTATAGATCTTTTTCTGTAAAGGCGTAAGGTAATAGTTCTTTAACCGTCATTGCCTTAGTCACACCGTTATCCCCTACTAAAGTTACCGGCATGTCTGGTACACAAAACTCAGCCATTACTTGACGACAAGCACCACAAGGAGAAATTGGCTCTGGCGTATGACCAGCCACTACTAAATGAGTAAACTCTTTTTCTCCTTCAGAAACAGCTTTGAAAAAAGCCGTGCGCTCCGCACAATTGGTTAAACCAAACGAGGCATTTTCGATGTTGACTCCTTGATACGTTTTTCCAGATTCAGTGACTAAACATGCGCCTACTGGAAAATGTGAATATGGTACATATGCTTTATCCAATGCTTCTACTGCAATGTTGATCCATTCTTGCTTCACTTCTGTCATAAGCTTCCCCTTACTACTTAATAGCCTTCGCCAGTAGATCCTGACATAATCGAAACTCCTGCACTGGTACCAATTCTTGTCGCACCAGCTTCAATCATTGCCAAAGCTTCAGCTTCGTTATGGATACCACCAGATGCTTTTACACCCATTTCAGGTCCAACAGTTTCACGCATTAAACGAACATCTTCGACTTTTGCTCCTCCAGTTGAAAATCCTGTAGAAGTTTTAACAAAGTCTGCCCCAGCAGCTTTTGCCAGCTCACAAGCTTTTACAATTTCCTCATGATTTAATAAAGCTGTTTCGATGATGACTTTGACTAAAGCACGATCTTTGGCCGCTGCAACCACTGCTTCAATATCTTTTTGGACTTTATCAAACTGTTGAGACTTCATTGCCCCAATATTGATGACCATATCCACTTCATCTGCGCCATTTTCAATCGCATTTGTAGTTTCAAAAGCCTTAGTTTCAGCAGTATTAGCTCCTAAAGGAAAGCCAATTACTGTACATACTGCCACTGGTTCGCCTTTTAATTGTTCTTTTGCTAGTGCGACCCATGTTGGGTTGATACAAACAGAATAGAAATGGTATTTCTTTGCTTCTTCAATAATTCGCATAACGTCTTCTTGAGAAGCATCTGCTTTTAAGATGGTGTGATCGATCATTCGGTTCAATTCCATTTTTTTCTCTCCTTTTATTCGGTGATGATATCATGTATCAATGTAGGCTTTTCAGCCGAGTCACTAATTTGGATATTTTGATAGAGCAATTCTTGAACAGAAGAAATCTCTTTTGTATTACTGTAGATTGTCAACAATGATTCTCCCTCTTTTACAGAATCACCAATTTTTTTATTTAATTTAAGACCAACTGCGTGATCAATATCATCTTCTTTAGTTTTGCGTCCTGCACCTAACATCATAGCTGCAATCCCCAACTCATTCGCAACGAGTTTTGAGACAATACCACTCGATTTGGCTGGCAACTCAACAACATACTTAGCTGTCAGTAATCGTTCTGGTTGGTCTACGATAGAGTCATCTCCACCTTGATTACGGATCATTTCCTTAAATTTGTCTAAGGCTTTGCCAGATTCTAGTGCTTCTTGCAGTAAACTTCTAGCTTCTTCGATTGTTGCTGCTTGATTGGCTAAGACCACCATCTGACTCCCTAATGCATAACACATTTCCAGCAAGTCTTCTGGTCCATTGCCGTTTAACGTTTCAATTGCTTCCACAACTTCAAGACTATTACCAATTGCTTCACCAAGAGGTTCAGACATATCAGAAATTACGGCTACTGTCTGACGATGAGCTAATTTTCCAATACTAGTCATTGTTTTTGCTAAACGTCTAGCATCTTCAATATTCTTCATAAAGGCGCCGTCACCTGTCGTCACGTCTAAAACGATCGCATCTGCTCCTGCGGCAATTTTCTTGCTCATGATCGAACTGGCAATCAAAGGAATCGAATCCACTGTCGCAGTCACATCCCGCAAAGCATAAAGTTTTTTATCTGCTGGTGCAAGATTTCCTGATTGTCCAATAACAGCCACTTTACTCTCATTGACAATTCGGATAAACGCTTCATCAGAAAGCTCGATTTGAAATCCAGGAATTGCTTCTAGTTTATCCAGCGTACCACCTGTATACCCCAAACCTCTACCAGACATTTTGGCAACTGTAACACCCACACTTGCGACTAAAGGTGCTAAGATCAACGTTGTCGTATCACCCACACCACCTGTAGAGTGTTTATCCACTTTGATCCCATCTAAAGGACTTAAATCAATGACATCTCCTGAGTGGGCAATGGCAAGTGTTAAATCCGTGATTTCTCTATCGGTCATATCTTGATAAAAGATCGCCATCAACAATGCGCTGATTTGATAATCTGGAATTTCACCATTCGTGTATTTTGTAATAATATACTCGATTTCTTTTGTCGATAATTCATTTCCGTCTCGCTTTTTTTCAATCAGATCCACCATTCGCATTGCTTGATCCTCCTCGTCTTCATTCGGTATTATACAGGAATTTTCCAAAAGGTAAACCACTTTAGTAAACCAGTTTACTAAGAATACAAAGAGCTACTCACCGCCTTTGTAAACACTTACATAAGCAATATAACGCTGAGTTATCCCTTTGTCAATGTTTTTATGCTCTCACGAATAATTAATTTTGTTTCAAAGACTTTGTTCGGAACTTTGCGTTGTGGGAACTCGATCGTGTCGATCAAAAATCTTGCGGCATAAAATCCAATATCAGAACTTGGCTGTTTCACTGTTGTCAATTGAGGGATCATATACTCGGATAACTTCAACCCATCGAAACCAATAACTGAAATATCATCGGGGATTTTTTTGCCTAATTCATCAATCGCTTGGTAACAACCAATCGCCATTGCATCATTTCCACAAAAAATTGCTGTAAGATCTTTGTGCTTTAAGAGCCGTTTAGACGCCTCGTATCCCCCTTGGACCGTCAACTCCCCTTGTTCTACATACTTTCCATTGAAAGGGATTCCATGATCCTTTAGTGCATGACGATACCCGTTGAACCGTTCTTCTAACTGGTAATAGCCTGTTGTTTCTTTGAGCATACCGATTTTGGTATGACCGTTCTTAATAAACAAAGAAACTGCTTGATAAGCCCCCTCATACTCTTTTACGATCAACCGACCATTATCTCTGGTATTCAATCCACGATCAATCAAAATAATCGGCATATTTTTATAAAAACCACTATCTAAAGAATAGTCATCTGGCAAAACATTGGGCGTAGCCAATAAGATTCCATCCACTGAGCGATGAGCCAATTCTTTTAAATACTTGATTTCATTTTCTTGACTATGACGAGAGTTGCAAAGCATGATCACATACCCCAGTGGATTCAAGTAACTCTCGACCCCTTCAATCAATTTAGAAAAGAAGAAGTCAGTGACATCTGGCACGATCATACCAATCGTTTTAGAATGACGATTGATCACATTCGAGGCAAAGTAATCTGGTTTATAATGGTGCTCGTTAACAATATTCAGGACTTTTTTTCGTGTTTTATCACTAAAGCGGCTCCCTTTATTATTTAAAATTTGTGATACAGTGGTGACTGAAACACCTGCCATTTCTGCAATGTCTCGGATCGTTAGTTTCACTTCTTCTCCTCCTTTATGATGTAAATTCTTTTTTAGTTTACCAAAAGCATATAAAAAAGAATAGATAGAAAAAAATAAGAAAAAATCTTTTATTCACTAATAAAAATAAATAGCTTGGAAAGTGCCAATTTCCTAAACTGACTTCTTAAAAACTTCTGCAACTGCCAATCATCTGTCATTGTTCTTCTCTTTCATAGGAGTTTTTTCATTGGCTTGAGTAACTAGCGATTGATCTTTTCTATTATTGATTGCACTAGTTACTTTCTCACTCAAAGAAGACTTCTGACTTTGGGTTACTAAATGATCAGCAGCTATATGTTCAGAATCCCGTTTTTCAATCGCTCCTACCATTCCATCTACCTGCTTGAGAAGTATTTTTTTCTCATCATGAGCTATTTCCTGATCGTTTAAGATTTCATTATGGAGTTCTAGAATCTTTTCTCGAACAGATGAAAAAAGTTGAAGCTCTTTTTGATAACCTGCCGTTCGATCCGTGGCGATCATCGTTGTTAGCTGTTCAAGGAAATGTTTTTTATTTTCAATAGGAATCTTTGGATCTTGCCTTACTTGTTGCCTAAGATTTAAAAAGTTTAAATCATGTTTATCGACTGCCTGAAAATAGTCTGCCGTATTTCCTTTCATAAGAAGCTCTCCGATATCCATAGCTAGCCTCTGCTCTTCATTCTCTTGCAAATCTTTTTTAGTCAGCGTAGCTTGTTGACTGCCTTTTTCTTGTTCATCCTTGGGAACAGAAATCTTTCCCCCATCCCCTATCAGTTGTTTCTCCTGGCTCTCAAATCTATTTATGGCATCAAAAAGTCCTGTTCTTATCTTTAGAATTTTTTGTAACTTTTGTTCGTATTTAATCATGCGATGATCAATTTGTTGCTCCTTCTTCGTCTTTTGAGAAACCTCTTGTTGGTATCCTAGTTGTATATTTTGAACGTGAGACTTTAAAACAAGAGCAACAAGCGTGGAATCTTGCCGATTTTCTCCACCAACTCGTTGATTTTTTGCTGTTGGTTCCTTTAACTCAGATAAAACGATTACTTTCAAATGTGGAGGGATTCGTTCCTCTTGATTGATTCTTTTAATCATTTCCTCTTCCCATTTATTTTCACTTATAAATCGTTGGCACTCTTTGATATCACTTTGAGCAGTTACATGTTCCTTTTGTTTTTCATTACTATTTGTGGCTTTTTCTATTTGTTCAAAAAGTGGCTGATAGGTTTTATCCGTTGCCACTCGTTCTTTTAGTACTTCTAACAGTTGCTTTCTAATGAAAAATTCCTGTTTGATAACTGATATTTTTTTGATGTTGTTCTTTTTCGCTTCCTCTGAGGGATTAATTTCAGAAATGAGAGCTTTTTTTATTTCTTCTGAATACTCTTTGCTTTGTTTGATGCTAGCTACCACTTCTCGGGTCAATTGTTTGTCACTCATCAGTGCTTTATATGTATCTAGTTTTTCTTGAGCCACTTGTTTTCTTACTAATTCTTCGGTCAACACATTCTTTGTTAGCCAATCCAAATTTGACTCATCTTTGATTCGTTTGAGCAAGTCAATTCGCTCTTGTGGTACATCTTTTTTGAACATCTTATGTAAATCCTTATTTTTTTCACTTAGATCCGCGACTGCTTCTTCAAACAGTATAGCTTGACTATTAAATTTGGCGATACGCGCATCTAAATCGTTATGAAGTGCCTGTTTTTCTTCTGGAGTCAATCCAACTTGATGATCAATTTGTTCTTTCACCTGTTTTACTTTAGAATAATCTGCCACACTTCTAATACTAACAAACTCCCAATAGACTGTTTTATTTCTCTGTGAAAGCTTGTCAAGCGTTGCCGCAGGACGATTTTGAATTTCTTGATTTAAGTTGTCTCGTCGCTGATCGTTGGGAATCGTATGGGTTAGAAATTCTTTTACCAGTTGTTCCCTCTCTGAGCGAGAAAAATCAAGTAGTTCAAACAGCAGCATGTTTCCAACAAATAGGACATCGTTGTTTTTTTGAGAATGGTAGCCTTTTTTGATCTGAGCAAATTTCTTTGGCTTTTTTTGGTAAAGCTTAATCATAGGCTTGTCGTTCATGATTTGAGTGAACCCGTTCTTAGCATCTCGATTCTTAAGTAAGAAATCAAATTTTTCTTGATCTTTCCATATCAATAGATTTTTATACTTAGACACCAGCGTGGGACGATACTGATGCAAACCATGATGTACTAATCCATCTAAGAGATCTAAAAGTTCATTTGTTAAAGCAACATGTTGATCATCTGGCTGAACCTCACTTTTTTCTCTTTTGCTATTTAATTTTTCTCTTTTCGTTTTATTGTTCTGGACGATCCCCTTCGCCTTTTCTTCCCATGCTTTAAATGTTGTAGCCATTTCGACATGGTCTTTTTCTAAATACCTTAATACGTTTTCCTGGTTATACATGGGTAATTCTAAAATAGACTTAGTATCTACTATCATTCTGGTTTGTGTCATTTTTTTATTCTCCTTCAAATCACTCAAATTTTTCAATACCATGCTAGTTTTGTTTTCTAAAAAAAGAAGAAACGTTATTCAATTATTAGCTCCTTGAAATAGGCCACTTTTCAATAGGAAAAAGTTCTACTAGTTAGCAAAATGTCTCACTCCTGTCATCAACTTTTTTACGATCTCCATATTCCCATGACCTAGAGTACCTGTCGCCTGCTTTTTAATAGAAAGAAAGGGACAAAAATAAACCGAAGGACCCGAAAATAGTTACTTCTATTTTAGGATTCTTCGGTTGCTTTTAGAGTGTGTTATTTTGTCATAGCTTTTTATTTAGTCTCAAACACCACAATCTAACAGTTATTCTTTGATACTTTTGATGATATAGTACCCTTTCTCTTTATGGACGATTTCAGCATTCCCAAAGGTCTCTGCCATTTTGCTTTTCGCACTAGGAGCCCCTTGTTTTTTTTGAATGACAATGGTTAGTGTTCCACCCGATTTTAACCTTGGATATGCTTCGGTTAAAATTTCGTGTACCACTTTTTTACCGGCACGAATTGGCGGATTGCTGACGATTGCTGCATAAGTTTCTTCATGGACTGCTTCATAGATATTCGATTGATGAATATCCACCTGTTCGATCCCATTGCGGTTCGCGTTTCCTTGAGCTAATTCTACTGCCCGAGAGTTAATATCGACCATCTCAACAAATCGCTGACTAGCAAAAGCGATCGCCAATCCAATCGGACCATAGCCACAACCAACATCCAAAATTTTGCCATCAGCTGGCAGCTCTTCCCAATTAAAGGTATCAATTAACACTCGTGAACCAAAGTCGACTGTTTCACGTGAAAATACTCCTGAATCTGTTACAAATTGGAAGTTTTTTCCTTTTAATTCAAATGACCATTGTTCAAAGTCATGTTCTGTCGTTGGCTCTTGCGAATAATAATGATTCGTCATATCGTTCATCCTTTTTATATTGTTTCTTGTTTCTTAGTCTATCCTTTTATCAATTGGCATGCAATGTCTATTTTTCCTAGTTTAAATAAATAGTTGATCAGAAACACGAACAGAATGAATTTTGATATGTCATCCTTTTTATTTATTCAGTTAACAGTTATTCGCTTAAAAATAAGAGACTTATAACCATTCTCGTTTAGTGGTGGGGTTTAGCCGTGTTTTATGTTAAAATGATTCCATTGATGGGAGAATGCAGGAGGCTATTATGAATGATCCAATGAACTACTACCGTGTGGCAAGAGAAGAATGGCGTGAATTTTATCGTAATGGACAAGCACCTTTGACCCAAGACGAGCTAGATAACATCAAAAGTTTAAATGACCGTATTTCAATGCAAGATGTTCGAGATATCTATGTTCCTCTTGCTCATTTGATTTATCTATATATGAAAGAATTTGAATCTCTTTCGTTAAGTAAAGGTCTATTTCTTCATAAATATGTCGAAGTACCGCCATTTATTATTGGAATTGCTGGGAGTGTTGCCGTTGGAAAAAGCACAACAGCTCGCCTGTTACAAACGATCTTATCACGTACATTTAAACGCAGGAATGTTCAGTTGATTACAACTGATGGTTTTTTGTATCCTAATGAAACGTTAAAAGAACGAGGGATCATGAATCGTAAAGGATTCCCAGAAAGTTATGATATGGAGATGTTGATCGATTTTCTTAATCGAGTAAAATCCGGTCAGGAAGAAATAAAAGTACCTGTTTATTCACATGACATTTACAATATCATTCCTGGCGAATATGAATTGATCCAACAACCTGATATTCTGATTGTTGAAGGAATCAACACGCTACAACTGCCTGCTAATCAACAAATCTATGTCAGTGATTTTTTTGATTTTTCTGTTTATGTTGATGCTGATTCATCATTAATTGAAAAATGGTATTTAGATCGATTCGGTGCCTTACTCGACACCGCTTTTCAAAATCCACAAAATTATTACTATCAATTTGCTATTGGCGATCGTGACGATGCATTTAAAATGGCGCAAGAAGTATGGAAAAATGTGAATTTGAAAAATTTAAACGAATATATCTTGCCTACTCGTGGCAGAGCAGATATAATTCTCCATAAAACTGAAAATCATATTATTGATTCGATTTTCATGCGAAAATATTAGCATTTTAAAATAGTTTATTCTATTTTGAGATAAAATTTAAAGGGATAGGGGTAATAAATGTGACAAACGTTGCCGACATGACAAACGTTGAAAAGATTATCGTATTAGACTACGGTAGCCAGTATAACCAATTGATTACACGACGCATCCGTGATTTAGGAGTTTTTTCTGAATTATTGAGCCATCGGGTTTCTGCTGAAGAAGTAAAAGCAATGAATCCAAAAGGAATCATTCTTTCCGGTGGTCCTAACAGTGTGTATGATGAAAATGCTTTTGGAATCGATCCAGAAATCTTTAACTTAGGGATTCCTGTATTGGGTATTTGCTACGGTATGCAATTGATTACGTATAAGCTAGGTGGGAAAGTTGAACCAGCTAAAAACCGTGAATACGGAAAAGCTCAGTTAGAAGTAACCAGTGACGATGCAGTATTGTTCAATGACACACCTAAACAACAAACCGTTTGGATGAGCCACGGGGACTTAGTAACCCAAGTTCCTGAAGGATTTGAAATCGTTGGTACAAGTAAAGACTGCCCGATCGCATCCATCCAAGATACAAAACGTAATTTCTATGGTATCCAATTCCATGCAGAAGTTCGTCATTCTGAATACGGAATCGAATTACTCCGTCATTTTGCTTTTGATGTTTGTCATTGTGAAGGAAACTGGACAATGAATAACTTCATTGATATGCAAATCGAAAAAATTCGTGAACAAGTTGGCGATAAAAAAGTATTGCTTGGACTTTCTGGCGGCGTGGATTCTAGTGTCGTTGGTGTTCTTTTACAAAAAGCAATCGGTGATCAGCTAACTTCCATCTTTGTTGACCATGGTTTATTGCGTAAAGGCGAAGCAGACCAAGTAATGGAAAGCTTAGGCGGGAAATTTGGTCTAAATATTATCAAAGTGGATGCAAGAAAACGTTTCTTAGACAAGTTAGCCGGCGTTTCTGATCCTGAGAAAAAACGTAAAATCATTGGTAATGAATTTGTGTATGTTTTTGATGATGAAGCAACAAAATTAGCGGGAGAAGAAGGAATTGCTTTCTTAGCCCAAGGAACACTTTATACTGATGTGATCGAAAGTGGAACGGAAACTGCTCAAACGATCAAATCTCACCATAACGTGGGTGGACTACCAGAAGACATGCAATTCCAATTGATCGAACCTTTGAATACATTATTCAAAGATGAAGTCCGTGAATTAGGAACACAACTAGGAATGCCAGATTCAATCGTTTGGCGTCAACCTTTCCCAGGTCCTGGTCTAGGTATCCGTGTCTTGGGTGAAATCAGTGAAGAAAAACTAGAAATCGTCCGTGAATCAGATGCGATCTTACGTGAAGAAATCGCAGCAGCTGGCTTAGATCGTGACATTTGGCAATATTTCACTGTTCTACCAGGAATCCGCTCTGTCGGTGTAATGGGCGATGGCCGTACTTACGACTATACAGTAGGTATCCGTGCAGTCACTTCTATTGATGGGATGACAGCAGACTTTGCCCGTATCCCATGGGATGTTTTACAAAAAATCTCTGTCCGCATCGTAAACGAAGTCGCTCACGTCAACCGTATCGTGTACGACATCACTTCTAAACCACCTGCAACTGTGGAGTGGGAATAAGAAACAACCCGCTAGAAAAGCCTATGTCATAGGTTTTCTAGCGGGTTTCTTTTAGTGTGATCACAGTTGGGTCACACTTGTGTTTATTATTCTTTTTTCTGTCGATAATGGATCCTTCGTTTCTAAAATCAAATCTATCCTTTGATAAAACTTGTAAACTATACAGAACCAAAATTAAGTTTCAAAACATTATTTAAATCTGTAAAATTTTCTTCTTTTGCAAAGGGAACGAAGAAATCAGGTTCAATCGAAAACATTTTTTCTAACAAGCTTCTATTAATCCTAAAATTATTTTCAATGCTTGATAAATCAGTTAACTTATTCGTTAGAACTAAGTTGAAAATACTTCGGATTTTTCCAGGACGCTTAAATACAATTTCCCTATCCAAGGGTTCTTCTAATCTGTAATTTTTTATAGCAATTTGTCGATAAAAATAGCTATGTTGTTTTGGTGTAAGAAATCCTAATTTATAAGCTCGCATTTCAAGAGCTTGAATGGATACATTGTATTTGGCCTTTAAAGAGATATAACTATCTGGATTTGATATCTTCTTTATTTTTTCTAAGTCTTTTTGAATAATTTCTGACGGCAATAAAAAACATGAAGCAAAATAATCTGCTTCTCTTTCTACTTGTTGTCGTTCATTTTTATCTAACAGAGAAAAGTCAACATACGGGTGTAGTAACAAATGTCCTAATTCATGAGCTAAATCAAAATTTCTTCTCACTGCCGATTTTTTTATACCTAATACAATGATTGGGACATCTTCTGTTGACCACGCACTATAAGCATCTGCCTTCCCACCAACATTTTTTTCTAAAACATAAATTCCTGACTTTTCTAATGATAATAATAGGTTACCATTATCAGATTGAATTTCTAAAAACTTTCTAGAAAGAGTAGCAATCTTTTCTATTTTCTCATTTGTTATTTCATCAAATAAAATTTCAGAACTTTTTTGTCTAAAATCTAATAACTTATTAGGTGGTACATTTAGAAAGCTTTCTAAATAATTAATCACTTTAGAAGCCACATTTAAATAGACTATCTCACTATTAGTTTTTTTTCTAGAAGAAATATCTGCTTTTCTATACGCAACATTATTTTCAAAAAAGGTCTTTTCAACAGGGAATTCTTCAAAGAAAAAAGTGGATTTCACTTGCAAAATTTCTTTCATTTGTAAGATATTTTCAAATGATGGTTCTATCATTTGTTTTTCAAATTGCCATATCGATTGTTCAGATACTCGTAGTTTTTCTCCAAGTTCCTTACGTGAAAGACCATGCAACATCCTAATTATTTGCAGATTTTTCCCATAAAACATTGTGCTCTTCCTTTCTTAATACACTGCACTGGGAAACTAATTGGAGATTTCTTTTTCCTCTTTAGGAATTGTATAATCATAATCATAGAGATCACCAATTTCTTCTTTTTCACCAACTACAGCAGAATATTCTTCATCTTCTATAATTATAGACGTAGTTTGCAAATACGGTGTTAAATTTTGAATTATATGTAGTTCTTTTGTTTCGTCATCAGGTAAAACAAGTGAAACTGATTCTATCACTTTTGCCGTATTCGTTTTATAAACCACTATGTAAAAATTTTCATATTTTGATAACTCTTGTTCTGAAATCATTGGTTCTTCCAATGGAAGCTCTAATTGAATTGAGGTATTAGGCACTTTCTTTTGACCTTTACGAACTGAATTAAGGATAGGTTTATTAATCTTAGCATAATCAGACAAATATTTACTTACTTTTTTCTTTTTTTCTTTTGAGAAAGTTTGATTTAATCTATAGTCATTTTTTACGATAAAAAGAGAAGGTTTTTCTCCACCAAAGGAAAACTCTAAATATTCCCAACTTTCGCCTGCTTTTTCGCGTTTATTTTCTGCAAAATTAAAAGTTTTTCTAGCAACACCGTCATCAATAAAGTTCCCTTTTGTAAAAGCAAATCCAGCAGAAACTTTCAATTTTTCTTTCATCTCTTTACGAATATCTAGATATTCTTTGTAACCAAGTAGTAACCCATCAACAACCAATTGTGCTTCTTCTGCATTTAGAACTTCATTTGCCATCTGTCCAACTCCAATCTACTTATATTTGAAGCAATTATATCCTATATTTTTTTAAAATTAAACAAAAGAATACAAAAAAGCTGTTTTTTTTAAAGTGAGATTTAAAAATTAAAAAAATAGAAGTCATTATCAACATGTACTTCTATTCTTATAGTTCTAGACTGAAACAAATACAACAAGGAATTGTTGAAGAAAGAAAAAAGTTTATGGATTAAGTTGCAAGAAACAGCAACAAGTGGCATTAGATAGATTAATTTTAAATAGAAATAAATTTAAAAAGAACTGTGAAGCCTTTGATATCAAAGGTGCTCACGGTTCTTTTTTTCAAACAATGAATCTTTATAACTCTCTAGCAAAGACAATCTACTTCCTGTTTTTTATAAATACTATCAAAGAGGATTATACCATTCATGTGAAGCCACCCAATCAACAAAAAATAATGATAGGAAGCATGTATTTTCTTTATAAAAATTACCTGCAGCCTTTTGATAAAATTCTTTCTATCTCCATTTCCAGTCAATCGTTTAATTTCTTCCCCCTCTTCTTTATGACAATCAATTGACTATTCGTATAAAATCGGAGATCTTGCTAAAAATAAAGAACGTAAAAAATCAGAAAAGCTAACTCGATGACCATAAAGTTAATAACTTGTTTTTTTCTTATTGCAGTTATCTTTTCGACATCTTCCCTGTCCAACAGAACGATTTTCAATGGATTATCGGGATGTTCATTTAGATAATTCTCCCAAAACTGCGCTTGGTTCTGACTTGACGGAGCGATTATACTAAGAAGTAAAATACAAAAGGTTAATGCAATGATAAATAGGAAACTAGTCGAAAAATCTTGATAAAGCATACTAGTGACCAAAGCGCCTATAATACTTGCAAGTAATGCAACAGTCAATAACATTTGAATACCTCTTTTAAAAGTGGTATTCAAATACATATTTTGATAATTTATAATTGCTGTTTTTCTCAGCTTTAAGTCCTCGTTACTAAGTTCGGGGAACATTTCAATCACTTTATTTTTTTTCTTCTTTTCCATAGCCCGTCTTTGATTACGTAATCTAAAACCACAAAAAATAAAGACGGGTATCGCTATAATTGCATAAAATTGACTAACTGATCTCAGTACTTCCATTGAGAACCTCCATCTGTCTCCTAATTAATTAGTCCATAATAGCAAAGTACATTAAACTTTTCATTAATATTAAATGAGTAATTTTTACTGCAAACTTACTTGAATTACTACCAAAACAATGAGGATATATTTCTCTTCTATAAAAGAACAGAAAGAAGTTTTTCTTCTTTCTGTCCAAATGATTCTAAGATTTCTCTTTACCAATATCATATCATTTAACAAAGAGCCCTTAAAATTAGGTTAACTTTTAACCTATCTCTTCTTTTTGTCTCTTTTATCTGAGGAATATTCCTTCACCATTGATCAGCGTTTCCCTTTATTGACCACCTATGTTCAAACTAACAATGTCTCAAAGTTAATAAATATCAAACACGCTATCTAATTTCTGTTCTTGTTTGTTGATAAAAGAAAATCAAGTTTTGAATTTCTCTTGATTTGGGATAAATAGAAATACCAAATATAGGGATATTGAACTGCCTGTTTAGCATCGTATTGGAAACAATACAATCATAGTTTTCCTTATGTAGCATCTGATCTGTAACTACTGGGGTTTTGCTGGCTACAAAACGATATCGTCCTCCTAGATAAAGCTCAAGCTTTGCAATAATGTAGCTAGCATATTGTTCAGAATTGGTTACAATCAAAGCCCTAATTTGTTTACTCGTTTCAATCTTTTTTAGTAGATCATGCCAGTAGACAAGTAACAAAGCGACTAATTTTCTGGTAAATTCGTCATTTTTCATATACTTTAATAACTCTTTTTGATCCTTGTTAATTAAATAATTCTTTAGTCCTACTTGAATACTTTCGATTTCTGGAAGTATCTGTTTTAAAAACTGATGATGTTTATCATATAAAATAAAAGAAAGATTTTCCATATAGTCGCCATCATTAATTATTTTATAGCAGATTTCTTGCCGTTCTTCACATTTGATCTGATATTTTATTTCCAAATAATCAAGCAATATCTCAACCATCTTTGTTAAATAAGGTTTTTGTTGGTAGTCATCGCTGTTGTTCTGTATATCCAGTAGCGAACAAACAAACGGCTGTTCAAAGATGTATTTTATCAGATCCTGATCCTCTTCAAGAGATAACCATAAAGAAGTATTTTGCTTCACATTTGATTCTAGGCATAAAAGATTATTCTGCTCTTTTTCAATAAATTGTTTTTCGTTTTTTACTTGGTAAATTTTCATAGCAATATAAAATAAAAGCTGATTATGTTTTCGGTGTTCCAGTTTACGAATTATATCTTGAAGTTGATTATTCGTTATGTATTTTAAGTATAATTGACGACTTTTTTGACAAATTTCTTCATTGAAGGCCTCTTCTAAACACACATATTTTTCTAAAAGTAACTGAATCGTCAACTTTTCAATTAACTGTGTATTTCCCGTTAATCGAATCAATCCTCGAATTCTTAAGTGATATTGCTCTAAGGAAAGGTTGATGCGCTTCACCATTCGTCTTAAAGTGCTCTCTGAAATAAATAGTTGTTCCGTTACTTCCAAGTAGTTCGTATATTTATTTAACACGATTGCTTCTAAAAATTGATACTCAATCGATTCATTCATAATAATTCGGTAAATATATTCTTCTGTGACATGAGGAGCAATTTCTGCAAATATCCCATTCTCACGATCAGTATGTATATTAATTTCTTTTGCATAAGAATCGATATCCATCAAGTCATTTCTCAATGTTTTTGAAGAACACTTTAATTGAGATTCTAAATCTTGAAAGCGATAGGTTTCTCCTTCAAAAAGCAATTCCAGTAGAAGTAACTGTCGTTTCATTTTTTTCGATAAAATATTTAACATTTACTTCCTCCCCTCTTTTTACCAAATAGAAAAAAGCATTCACTTTTTTCTATTTGAATGTTCCTATTTATATTTTAAAGAAAATTTTTAACGAATTAGAATTTTTTTTTCAAAAAAATAGTAAAAATGGGTATAAAAAATATGAAAAATAAGCAATCCTATCTACCAATTTTATAAATAGATCATCTATGGCCTTTTTTTGCCCTTAGACCTTGCAAATAAACAGAATGCTGATCTTGCCAACAGACAATAGTATCATTCGCCTCCTCATTTTAAAAAATAACTAAATAAATTTTTTTAGCGAAATAAATTATTTGATTGAAACATTTCTTCAGTAAAATAAACTGCTAAAATTAAGTATTTTATGCTTTATTTTTTTTATATTTAAATTTATACTGTTTTTAAAGCAATTAATTAATAACAAAAATTAATAAAAAAAGGCATATATTATACCATTTTTAATGATTAAAAAACTATTTTTATCATAAATGTACTTTTTTACGTCATAACTGTTAGATGGGAGTGTCCAAGGTGAAGAAAACAATTATTATAGTTAGTAGTTTTTTAGGTTTAATTGCTTTATTTTTTATGATTGAATACTTTGCTTCTCCTGTAAAAGATGTTACTTCAAAAGCTGAAATGAAAATGACTACTGGAGCTAAGATGGAATATGTGCCAACAAAAGATGAACTAGTAAAAATTGAAGGAGATCAACTTCAATTACTGGGCATTTATACAGTAGTTGGTATCCATTTCGACAGACATTCTTATGTGACGTTAGCAAATGCCGAACAAGAAGAAATCAACTTTTCTATTTCAATTATAGACAAACAAAAACAGACATTTTCAATCCCCGCCATACAATTCTCACCTCAAAATTTACAGCTCTCTGATTCTTTTGGCTTAGCAAAAAAAGAAGCACGCTACTTTGCTTATAAAAAAAATTATCCTGTCGCAAGTGCCACTCATACAACAGACTGACCAATTAAATATACCTTGTAGGGGTATATTTAATTGGCTTTTATCTTTTTCAATGGAAAGAACCTCGAATAACTTTTCTGTTTATTTTTTTCTTCTCCCACTCGGCCATTGATCTTTTATACTAACTATTTAATTCGAGACGGCTTGTTTCCTTTGTTTTTCGTCATTTTTCCTAATTTATTTGATCCTTCTTGCGAAGAAAATAAACCAATTCTTAAATTCGTTATTTTAAAAAGATAAAATAACACTATACGCAAAAACTAAAAGTTATTTAATCAGATGGATTAATCTATATAAATTGTTGTCTGCCTATTCATTTAATATTTATACAAAAATATTGTATACCTGCTTTTATCGATAGGTTGGAACTTTTCGTTTTCGTTATCCCCTGTGGAAAACTTTCGAAACAGATTACCTCTCTGATACGTATCTGTGTATAATTAGATACAACGAATCCCGGATCTTTCAATTCTTTAGACTGAAAGATCCGGGATCAAAAATAAACGCTACTTACTTCTTTAATGCTACAACAAATGGAATCATCATAGATAACAAAATAACCAATAAACTACATTGCCGATGATCTATATAGATAAGGATCGTTATCATGCTCGTAGTTAGACCGATATTCAATTTTTTTTGATTGATCATAAGCATCCCTCTTCAAGGAAGATTTTCCTCTAGAAGTTCGACCATTTTTTTATCTTTTTGTTATATTTCTCTTAATTTTTTTGAACATCTTTAATTACTATATTGAGATTCGATTTTACGGCTAGGGATCAGCCAACCAAGTAAAATCACAGCATTCGTTACTAAAACAGCTATTGGTGTAATGACATAGCCTAAAATAATTCCTAAAATATTTAACCCAATTGACCAGTAGGATTTTCGATAGTTATCTAGTAATTCTTTGATATTCTTTTTATTTTTAGGATCAGACTGAACCAACTCTCTTGCTAAAATATAGTAAGCAATATTAGCTCCTAAAGTTACTACACCGTATGTGATCTCTGGCGCTAAACTATGACTATACTCGCTGATCCAAGACGTGACAAAGGGAAAAAATGATAAAGCAAAGATAAAAAAGCTATTCGCCCATAAAACTCGCCAATTTACTTTATGAACGACTTGAAACATATGATGATGATTATTCCAATAGATGACCAATGTAAAAAAGCTGACAATATAGATCATAAAACGATATCCTAAGGCACTTAGCGCTTGCCAAGTGTCAGTGTTCGGCTGGTGAAGCTCTAAGACCAAGATAGTCATAATGATTGCGATAACTGCATCGGTAAAAGCTTCTAAACGATTTTTTGGCATATTTTTGCCTCCTTTTCTGACTTATTGTAGTAAAGATAGCTAGAAAAAAGCAACTAAATCAGTCTATAGTTGGAGGTAACGCTCACTTTATACTGCTATACTCAATGAAACAAGAGGATTTAACTATCGTGGTTCTCTAATAACTAAGCTAAGTTCTAAGTACATTTTTATTAAATTTAACTTATTTTGGGAACTAGCAAGAAATGAGGGGTTTGTATGGGACAAAGAAATACTTTTTTAACTATTTTCATGCTAATAATGGTATTGATTATAGGTAGTTTTGTAATTAGCCTTTTTACTAGTATTGTATGGTTTGCAATTAAATTACTCATTCCTATTGCAATCATTATTTGGCTAATTCGTGTAATTTCTGGAACAAATCGTCGACATCATCGAAAATATTACTAATATTGAAAAAAGCAGCACACGACAGATTCCCCAGTCTTGTGCTGCTTTTTTCGTTATATTTTTATCAGTTGTTCCAAATGATATATCATTTGATGGTATTACCCTAAAGCTACATCTAGTACCATCATAATGATAAAACCTAACATCACCCCAAAAACGGCAAAATGTCGTTTACTTGATAACGTTTGTTGGGCTTCGGGAATTAATTCCTCAACAACCACATAGATCATCGCACCTGCTGCAAATGCCAGTGCATAAGGTAAAAGGATGGTTACTCGTGTCACTAGCACCGCACCAATCACACCTGCGATCGGTTCAACAATACCTGAAGCTTGTCCATATATAAATGCCTTTGTTCGACTCAATCCTTCTTGTCTTAAAGGAATCGAAACAGCTGCACCTTCCGGAAAATTCTGAATTCCAATACCCAATGCAACCGAAATGGCTGCCAAAACGGCCGCTGTTGGATTATCGGCTGTACTGGCAGCCCCAAATGCTACCCCTACAGCCAAACCTTCAGGGATATTGTGCAAGGTGATCGAAAAAACTAATAAGATTGTTCGTTTTAAATGCGTAGGTAGGCCTTCTTTTTCGTGCTGTGGGCCAAAATGCATATGGGGAAGCGTTTTATCAGCGATGTACAGAAAGACGCCACCTAATCCAAAACCAATACTAACGACCAGCCAAGCGATATCGCCATTTTCTTCAGCTTTTGTAATCGCAGGATCAAGCAATGACCAAAAACTAGCAGCAATCATGACCCCCGAAGCAAAACCAAGCATGAGATTCAATACTTCTTTTTTGATTTCTTTAAAGAAAAATACCAACCCAGCCCCCAGAGCTGTCATAAAATACGTAAATGCTGTCCCCGCTAATGCTTGTTGCCACGGGGCTAAGCTTAGTAGCCATTCTGTCATTTTATTCTCCTTTCGTGCCTTTACTTATTACTCTAGCATATTCAAAAAATCATGACTACTGTTTGTGTAAAAAAGCGAATCAGTTGGGCTTTTATTCTTAAAGCACTATACTTTAATTAATAAAGTTACAAAATTTTATCATTCATTTGATAAAGGAGTGGGAGAATATGGCAACAATCAATGCTGGTATCGCAATGGTCAAAGTAATGGAAAGTTGGGGAATCGAGCACATTTATGGGATTCCTGGTGGTTCGTTTAATTCAATCATGGATGCTCTTTATCATGAAAAAGATCAAATAAAATATATCCAAGTACGTCACGAAGAAGTAGGAGCGCTAGCCGCAGCAGCCGATGCGAAACTAACAGGAAAAGTTGGGGCTGTTTTTGGTTCTGCTGGACCAGGTGCCACGCATTTGATCAATGGTTTGTATGATGCACAAATGGATCATGTTCCAGTTGTTGCGTTGCTTGGACAAGTTGCAACTACTGCTATGAACTATAACTCTTTCCAAGAATTAAATGAAAATCCAATTTTTGCAGATGTTAGTGTCTATAACCGGACAGTTATGACACCTGAAAGTTTACCTCATGTCGTGGACGAAGCAATTAAAGCAGCCTATGAAAATAAAGGAGTAGCTATTGTAACCATTCCTGTTGATTTAGGTTTTGCAGACATTGAAGAAGAGAAAATATCTAACGCAGCTACTCATAAAACAGGTACTATCCTTCCTGATGAAAAAGATGTAATTGCTGCTCTTCCTTTTATTGAAAAAGCTAAAAAGCCTGTACTTTACATTGGACAAGGCACTCGTAATGGCTTTTCACAAATCAAAGATTTTACAGAACACTTTTCCATGCCAGTTGTTGCTTCTGTTTTAGCGAAAGGCATCATTCCAGATAACTATAAAAACTTTCTAGGCTTTGCTGGACGTGTGGCCACAAAACCTGCAAATGAAGCATTAGCAGAGTCCGACTTGATTTTATTTATGGGTAGTGACTTTCCTTTTGGTCGTGCGTTCTTTAACCCAGAGGCTGAATTTATCCAAGTGGACATCGATGCTTCAAAGTTTGGTCGAAGACATGCTACCTCTCATACCATTTTAGGGGATGCCAATACCACATTAGCTAGATTAACACAGCTGGGCGAACCACGTCCTGAAGATCGCTGGTATCTAGCCAACCAAGAAAACAAAGCGAATTGGGTAAACTGGTTAAACTCATTCGCTGACCTTGAAGACCAACCGATTCGTCCTGAAGCTGTTTATAAAGAAATCAATCGGATCGCTGAAGAAGATGCGATTTTTGTAACAGATGTTGGGAATACGACGATCCATTCCATTCGATTATTAGACATGAACGGCAAACAAAAACACACGACCTCTGGTTGGTTCGCTACAATGGGGAATGGTGTTCCAGGTGGCATTGCCGCACAATTAAGTTATCCTGATCGACAAGTCTTTACTTTAAGCGGTGATGGTGGTTTTGCAATGGTGATGCAAGATATCATTACACAAGTGAAATACCAACTACCGATTATTAATGTGGTTTTATCGAATACATCGTTTGGGTTTATTGAAGCAGAACAAGAAGATACTGAACAGAAAAAATTTGGTGTGTTTTTAGAAGAGGCTGACTTCGGAAAAGCGAGCGAAGCACTGGGAGCTGACGGTTTCACGATTACTGAGTATCACCAATTAAGACCTGCATTTGATGCCGCTAAAAAATCCCAACGACCAGTAGTAATTGATGTAAAAATCAATAACAAACGTCCTTTACCGGTTGAAGATCTTCATCTTGATCCAAGAAAATATACAGAAGAAGAAATCAAACAATTCAAAGAAAAATACGAAGTGCATGATTTACCTGTATTGAATGAATTATATGAAAAAAGTAAATAATTGAACCTCTACTCTTTGAGAGATTCAGACATATCAACTATAAAAAAGAAGCAACCAGGAAAATTCAGCCTGATTGCTTCTTTATATACTTTACTTTGTTTATCTGAAAGCATATACGATATGGTTGATCCCAAAGATCATAAAATAAAAACCGACAAGAAAACTTAAAGTCAAAGCGGAGGAAATAGGATTAAACAATAGTATACATCCTAATACCACACCCAAAATATTGATGATTACTGTAAACCAATAGTAGCCTGTGCTATAACCTTTCGCTAAATCAGCTGTAAATAAAGCTAAGATAGAGTCGGCAATAAACCAAATGGCAAAAACAAACGGTAAAGCAACTACTCCTGCACCAATATTGAACAAGAAGAAAATCCCGACTAAAATATCAATGATACCAATAACCAACGGCATTTTCCCTTTATATCCTGTCAATTCTTTCATGCGATTTCGTACAAATAATTCAAAAATTCCTTTTAAAAAGGCAAAAATAGCAAAAACAACGACAATCGCCACTAAATTACCAACAGGATCTTGAAAAGAGATTAATGAAACAAGGACAAATAAAATCCCTAAAATTAATGATCCCCAGTCTAGTGTTTTTCTTTCATTCATTTTCATTCCAACTTTCATTTTAATCTATTATTATACTAACGCTCTCTTTAAATAACGTCAAAACATATGCTGGTGATGAAAAGCAAAAGTAATTTCTCTTCTGATCAGCTTTTGCTACTATCATTTTTAGTAAAAGCTACTACTTCTTATAATTTGCGTATATTCACTACCAACTTATTCTTCTACTAAATAAACGAGCATTTTGCCTTTCTATCTTAGATATCTTCGAACCTCATTATTGCTTCATAAGTACAAATTTTTTCACTCTTTCATAATTTTTTAGTATTTTTTATTCCCATGTTCCACGTGAAACACAAAGAATAATTGATTACCTTGAAACTTTCTCTTTTCCCCTATATAATTCTAGGAGGCTCGTTAAATATTATAAAGATAAAGTGAGGAAAAAAATTGATTACTGTAAATGATGTAAGTTTGCACTTTTCAGACCGCAAACTATTTGATGATGTTAATATTAAATTTACTCCAGGAAATTGCTATGGCTTAATAGGTGCAAATGGTGCAGGTAAATCAACGTTCCTTAAAGTATTATCAGGAGACTTACAACCTTCTACAGGGACTGTTTCCATGGGACCAGATGAGCGAATGGCTGTATTGAAACAAAACCATTATGACTATGAAGAATATACAGTTTTAGAAACAGTTATTATGGGACATAAGCGTTTATACGAAGTTATGAAAGAAAAAGACGCTATCTATATGAAAGAAGATTTCACTGATGAAGATGGTATCCGAGCAGCTGAATTAGAAGGCGAGTTTGCTGAATTAAATGGTTGGGAAGCTGAACCTGAAGCTGCTGTTTTACTACAAGGACTGAATATTCCAGAAGAATTGCACCATCAATTGATGAGTGAACTTACTGGTGGTCAAAAAGTCAAAGTACTTTTAGCTCAAACATTGTTTGGTAAACCGGATGTGTTACTCCTTGATGAGCCTACGAATGGATTAGATATCCAATCCATCAACTGGTTAGAAGAATTTTTAATTGAATTTGAAAATACGGTTATCGTTGTTTCTCATGACCGTCATTTCTTAAATAAAGTATGTACCCATATGGCAGATTTAGATTTTGGAAAAATCAAATTATACGTTGGTAACTATGATTTTTGGTTAGAATCAAGTCAACTTGCTGCAAAATTACAAGCAAATGCCAATGCCAAAAAAGAGGAACAAATCAAAGAACTACAAGAATTTATTGCTCGTTTTAGTGCGAATGCTTCAAAATCTAAACAGGCAACTTCTCGTAAGAAAATGTTAGAAAAAATTACTCTTGACGATATTCAACCTTCTTCACGTCGTTATCCATTCGTTGGATTTAAACCAGAACGTGAAATCGGTAATGATCTTTTACAGGTCGAAAATGTGAGTGTAACGATCGACGGTAAGAAAATATTAAATGATATATCATTTAATTTAAGCAAAGAAGATAAAGTTGCGTTTGTTGCTGAAAATGATATTACAACTACAACTTTGTTTAAAGTAATCATGGGTGAGATCACTCCTGATACTGGAACTGTAAGATGGGGCGTAACAACGAGCAATTCTTATCTACCAAAAGATACAACGAAAGAATTTGATAATGAATTGACGATCTTAGATTGGTTACGTCAGTATGCAAGTAAAGAAGAAGACG
This sequence comes from Enterococcus sp. DIV0691, assembly GCF_051711145.1. Classification (NCBI taxonomy): domain Bacteria; kingdom Bacillati; phylum Bacillota; class Bacilli; order Lactobacillales; family Enterococcaceae; genus Enterococcus; species Enterococcus sp. DIV0691. The sequence continues at coordinate 21,197 of NZ_JBIOLY010000001.1, read as the reverse complement.
ATAATACGTTTTTACGAAGCTTTTTAGGACGCATGCTATTTTCTGGAGAAGAAGTATTAAAACCTGTCAATGTCCTTTCTGGTGGTGAAAAAGTGCGTTGCATGCTTTCTAAAATGATGCTTTCTAAAGCAAATGTCCTAGTTTTAGATGATCCTACAAACCATTTAGACCTAGAATCGATTACCGCACTAAACGATGGCTTGATGGCCTTTACTGGTTCTATTCTTTTTGCTTCACATGACCATCAATTTATCCAAACATTGGCTAATCGTATCATTGCTGTTTCTGATAAAGGTGTTATTGATCGAGCAGATACAACTTATGATGAATTTTTAGAAAATAAAGATATCCAAAAACAATTGGATGAGCTTTGGAAATAAGACAACATCATTGTAGACTTAAGAAAATAGCCTATCGGGGGCATCTCATCAGTCGGTGAGATGTCCTTTTCTTCTACGATAAACACTGTCTTTCACAACTACCAAGACACCTTCGATCCATTTACTTTCTATATTCATCATTTTCTCTTATTTCGCTTAATCAACCGCTTTATTTTTTCTGATGTGTAAGCTATAATAGAAAATGAAAAAGGAATTGCGCAAACAATCCCTTCATCAGTAACTCGTGCCGTTAAAAAGACGGTAGCCTTTTTAGAATGGTGACCATCTAAAACTTCTGCTAAAAGTGATTTAGATGGTTATTTTTTTTGGTCTTTTTTGTCAATTAACAACAACACAAATGTCGCAAATGCGAGCATTAGTTGTATTGCTTCATATACTGACAACTTTATTCCTTTCCAGGGACAAAGCTCTTAACCATAAGCATCACCCCTTATCTAAGAGATTAGCTACCATCTTTTACACTCCACGAATTACTGGTTTTATTGTAGCAAACTTATCGAAAACTTGCTATCCTCATTAACTTTATTTTTAAATAATAATGTTATTTTTTACCTGACATGTATTTGATTCGTGTGCCTTCATTTTTTTTAATCAACAGCTTTACTTTTTTCCAATTGATAAGCTATAATGGATAGTGAAAAAGGGATTGCTCTAACAACCCCTTCATCAGTAACTCGTGCCGTTAAAAAGACGGTAGCTTTATTTTTTGGGTATATATACCATCTAAAAACTCTGCCAAAAGTGATTTAGATGGTTATTTTTTTTGGTCTTTTTTGTCAATTAGCAACAGCACAAATGTCGCAAATGCGAGCATGAGTTGTATTGCTTCATATACTGACAACTTTATTCCTTTCCAGGGATAAAGCTCTTAACCATAAGCATCACCCCTTATCTAAGAGATTAGCTACCATCTTTTACACTCCACGAATTACTGGTTTTATTGTAGCAAATTTAGTACAAACTTACTATCCTCATTAACTTTATTTTTAAATAATAATGTTATTTTTTACCTGACATGTATTTGATTCGTGTGCCTTCATTTTTTTTAATCAACAACTTTACTTTTTTCTAATTGATAAGCTATAATGAATAGTGAAAAAGGGATTGCTTTAACAACCCCTTCATTAGTAATTCGTACCGTCAAAAAGAAGGTAGCTTTGTTTTTAATGTGGTAACCATCTAAAAACTCTGCCAAAAGTGGTTTAGATGGTTATTTTTTTTGGTCTTTTTTGTCAATTAACAACAATACAAATGTCGCAAATGCGAGCATGAGTTGTATTGATTCATATACTGACAACTTTATTCCTTTCCAGGGACAAAGCTCTTAACCATAAGCATCACCCCTTGTTCAAGAGATTAGCTACCATCTTTTACACTCCACGAATTACTGGCTTTATTATAGCAAATTTAGGAAGTACTTACTATCGACAAAAGATTTAACTTAATATAGATCAGTTATTTTATATTCTAAAAAAGAACCACTCGAAGAATATTCTTTTTCTTCTGAATGGTTCTTTTTTGGGGCATTTCTTCTACAATGACTACAATTTTTTATCGAGTGATTCCCATTGAGAATATCGCAATACATCCATATCCTGTATGGCTTGCGATGGTAGGCCCAAGCGGATATAACTTGACTTCTTTCATCTTAATATTCTCTTCAAGTAATTGTTTTGTTTTTTCAGCACTTTCTAAATCGCCTGCATAAGCAATATAAACAGTTTGTTCTAATGGGGCGACAATGGTTTTGACAGTTTCCTCAACAATTTTTTGTATCGATTTATTTCGTCCTCGTACTTTGCTGATATTCGTCAAACGTCCTTCCTGATCGACTGTGATAATTGGCTTCACGTTTAGAATACTACCTAGTGTAGCACTAGTTTTAGAGATACGCCCCCCACGTTCAAGGTGTTTGAGATCATCAACGGTTACCCAAGAATGTACTTTTAAGTAATTGTTTTCTAACCATTCTAAGTTCTCTTCTAATGTTTTCCCCTCGTTTTTCAATCGAACAGCTTCCAATACTAATAACCCTTCCCCAACGCTTGCGGCTTTTGTATCAAAGACCTTTACTTGTGGATCTGGATATTCTTCTTTTAATAATTCTACTGCTTGTAACGCACTACTATAGGATCCACTTAAAGCACTGGAAAAAGCAACATAAAGGATAGGAATATTTTGTTCAACATAAGGACGGAAAAATTCTAAGTATTGACCCACATTGATTTGTGAGGTCGTTGGGGTAGCCCCATTTCTTAATTGTTCCATATAATGATCATAATTAAACGTTTTTCCCAGATCATCTACTAATTCTTCTTCATCTAACTGGATCTTCATTGATAAATAATCAACCTTGGCTGCTTGTAGCACTTGATAAGGCAGATCACAACATGAATCGGTTACGATTTGATACACACACTTCAACTCCTTCAACTTTTCATTTTACCCTTAACTCCTATTATAGCAAATCTCTTGCATGGAAAATAACGTTAACTATGTTTGTAAAAAGGAAACCATTGTCTTCGTAAAATTTTAATGGATGATTAAAAAGAAGAACAACGCTAACCTCTAAACCAACTTTGATTACTTATTGAAAAAAAACGCCAAAATCTACAAAAATGTTAAAAACAAATTTCGCAGTTTCGACGTTTTCTTTCTTTACCGCATGAGCATTCTTACCTATACTTCTGCTATTTAGTTCATTCTTAAGGAACAAGAATGTCCTGTCTCAACGAACTTAGCTGAATGGCTTAAATTTGTGCCCAGACGCTTTCTAAGATATTTGTTTGTGTTCTATCAGGTCCAACAGAAAATGTTGAAATACGCACACCTACGAGTTCAGAAATACGTCTGACATAGTTACGTGCATTTTCTGGTAATTCAGCAAGTGTTTTGCATGCTGTAATATCTTCAGACCAACCTGGAAGTTCTTCATAAACAGGTTTACAACGTTTCAATTCTTTCAAACTTGCTGGATAATGATAAATCAATTCTCCATCGAGCTCATAAGCTGTACAAATTTTTACTGTATCAAGTCCACTTAAGACATCAATTGAATTAAGGGATAGATTAGTAATTCCTGAAACACGTTTTGAGTGACGCATCACTACTGAATCAAACCATCCCACACGTCGTGGACGACCTGTAGTCGTTCCGTATTCGCGACCAACTTCACGAATTTGTTGTCCCGTTTCATCAAACAATTCAGTTGGGAATGGACCATCTCCTACACGAGAAGTATAAGCTTTACATACACCAACAACTTTATTGATTTTAGATGGACCTACGCCACTACCGATCGTTACGCCACCTGCGACTGGGTTTGAAGAAGTAACAAATGGATAGGTTCCTTGGTCGATATCCAGCATAACCCCTTGTGCGCCTTCAAATAATACTCGTTTTCCTGCATCTAGGGCATCATTTAAAATGACAGATGTATCAGTAACATACTGTTTGATTTGTTGACCATATTCATAATATTCTTCAAATATCGAGTCAAAATCAATTGGCTCAGAATCAAACATTTTTACAAATTGACGGTTTTTATCTTCTAAGTTTAAACGTAAGCGTTCTTCAAAAATTTCTTTGTCTAGTAAGTCAGCGATGCGGATCCCTACACGAGCTGCTTTGTCCATGTATGCTGGTCCGATCCCTTTGATTGTTGTACCGATTTTATTTTCACCTTTTGCATCTTCTTGTAATTGATCCAACTTGATGTGATAAGGCAAAATAACATGTGCTCGGTCAGAAATACGTAAGTTATCAGTAGTTACACCTTGTTCATGTAAATAAGCTAACTCTTTGACTAATGATTTAGGATTGACTACCACACCATTCCCGATCACACTGATTTTATCTTTATAAAAAATCCCCGAAGGAATCAAATGCAGTTTATAAGTAACACCGTTGAATTTGATCGTGTGTCCTGCATTATCGCCACCTTGGTACCGTGCGATCACTTCAGCATTTTCACTAAGAAAGTCAGTAATTTTTCCTTTCCCTTCGTCGCCCCATTGTGTACCTACCACTACTACAGATGACATTTGAACACCTCGTTTTATTTTATTTAATCCTGAATTATTGTAACAATAACTCATTACTTATTCAACTAAAATCGAATGATTCTTTTATTTATTTTATAAAAACGCTTGAAAAACGAACGATGATAAATTTTAAATAGAAACTAGTGTAAACCAAACTATTCAGAGAAGAAAGTTCCTTTAGTACAAAGCAAATAAGATAGTTTTTTAGGGTTTATTACTCGTTGCCACTGACAGAATCGTAATCTAAACACCTTTGCTTATTAGAAATAATGATTACTAGGGTAGACTGCTTCCTAATTTACTATACTATTATTTCCCAAATGTGATTCTGCTGCGTTTTCTTTTGATAAAGAACAGTTGGAATGATCGATAGCTAAAAAAGCACCTCCAAATTAACGAGATAATTTGGAGGTGCTTTTTTATAGTCAATATTATAATCAATATTCTTCTCTCGGGGATAACGACGAAAATTTGTTGTATTCTTTGATAAACAGTAATTCTACTGTACCACGGGCACCACTACGGTTTTTTTCGATGATGACTTCAATGACATTGTCGTTTTTTGGTTCGTTATCCTCATTGTCTTCGCCACCTTCTCTTTCATAGTAATCATCTCGATATAAGAAGGCTACGATATCAGCATCTTGCTCAATGGAACCCGATTCACGGATATCACTTAATACAGGACGTTTATCTTGACGTTGTTCTACTCCACGGGAAAGCTGGGACAACGCAATAACTGGTACTTTTAATTCTTTGGCTAGCTTTTTTAATTGACGTGAAATATCAGATACTTCTTGTTGACGATTTTCTCTCCCGTTTCCTTCAATCAATTGCAAGTAGTCAATCAAGATCAAGCCAAGATTTCCTTTTTCCTGCGCTAATTTTCGGCATTTGGCACGAATCTCAGAAATTTTTATTCCTGGAGTATCATCAATAAAGATATTTGCCCGTGACAAACTCCCCATTGCAACGATCAAATTAGACCACTCTTCTTCAGAAAGTTGACCGGTACGCAAATGGCTTGCTTCGATCGATCCTTCCGCACAAAGCATCCGATTGACAAGCGATTCAGCCCCCATTTCCAAACTAAAAATAGCAACTGAACGATCGGTTTTTGTCCCGACATTTTGAGCTATATTTAATGCGAAAGCTGTTTTCCCTACCGCAGGCCGAGCTGCTAGGATGATCAATTCCTCAGGTTGAAAACCTGCTGTCATTTTATCAAGTCCTTGATATCCAGTCGGTAATCCTGTGATTTCTTCATTATTTTGGGCCAGTTGGTCAATATTTTCAATGGTTGAGTTCAAGACTTCTGCAATAGATAGAAAGCCACTGCGGTTTCTTTTTTCTGATACTTCTAAAATACTGCGCTCGGCATCATCCAGAATCGACTGGACTTCTTCCCCTTGTTCAAACCCTTTTGTCACGATCCCAGTAGCTGTTTGGATCAGTGTGCGGAGCAATGATTTTTCTTCAACGATTTTCGCATAATAGACGATATTTGCTGCAGTAGGCACAGCTAACGCTAAATCTGAAAGGTAGCTTAACCCACCAGCATCTTCTAATAAGTTCGCTTGCTCCAACCGATCTTTTACAGTCACTACATCTATTGCTTCATTACGGTCATTTAACTCGATCATTGTTTCAAAAATGATTTGATGTCCCCGACGATAAAAGTCTTTCGGTTCTATGTACTCCATGGCATCAATGATCGTTTCAGCATCTAAAAAAACCGATCCTAAAACCGCTTGTTCAGCTTCAATATTTTGCGGTGGAATTCGATCCTGCCACACTTCATTCATACATATCGCTCCTTGTCTTCAATTGCTTTATTTTACAAGAAAATCGTAAAAAAGTCACTTTAAAAAAGTGAGTTTAATGGTTGCTTATCTTTCGAAATCAATAAAAGAGACAGTCAATGTCAAGAATAAGTACAGAAAATACACACGTAAATCCAGCAAAATCTTAAACTAGCAAAAACTTTGAGAACGAAGATCCCTTGATAAAATGAAACAACTATAAAAAGTATATCAGTCAAGTGATCCTTTACGCTAGTACCAAACTAGCTATATGTTCAATAGGTGTTGTCATAATCAAAAAAAAAGGAAAATTTTTTTGTTTTTTCCTATTTTTTTTTTTTGACAAAAAATAGATCACTTATGATTATTTAATACTATATACTATTGATTGTGCTAGAATCCATCAAAGAAACCGTTTTTTATCCCGCACAAAAAATTTTAGGAGGAAATGTGTTACGAAAAAAATGAAACTCGTTGCTATTTTATTGTCTTGTCTGTCTTTATTTGGATCCGTAGTACCAGAAGTAACACAAATCGTTGATGCAGCTGAGAAAACCGCTAGTGTACCAGCTGAAAACCATTTTTAACTAGATCAAGTCACGATTGTCGAATCCAATGAATTATACAAAACTTTTGTGAAAGAAGTGAATCGTCCAGAGATCAAACAACAGTTACTGAGTCAGCCAGACTCAGCAGAAACAAAAGTTTTGATCCAGTCTCTTATCTTAAAATATGATGGCGCTGAAGTCCACTATGCTTATGGTGACAATACGTTCGCACGAGGACTTTACGATACTACCGGGTGGTCAGAAAAATTTGTTAATGGTGGTATCAACGATTATGCCACTAGTAAGACAGGATTAGCTAATTTAAGAGACTATTTAGGTTTTTGTTCTGTTGGTTTAGCAGTAAATGGTGCGGGTTATGGTGCTGTAATTGGTGGTGTGATTGGAGCTGTAGTTGGGACAATTATTGGTGCTGCAGTATTAGCCAAACGTTGCGATCAAGGTCAAAGTGATGTAAAAACAATGATTAGTAAAAATAGATCAAATGGAGGAGTGCGGATGACTTTAACAGCAGAATTTCCGATTTGCAGTTTAACGTCACAAACGCAGTGTAGTATATGAGACTGGGAACTTTATTAATTTATTCAACAATCCTTGTGATGATATTACTATTTTTGAAATATCGCAAGAAAAAATAATCTAAGCTTAAAGAGTCTAGGGCATGAACAAAAAAATCTGGTTAATGTCCCACTTTTTTGATCTAGGGTATTAAAAAGCACATAATCTTGTAAGAATAAAGTAGCTAAAATCAATCGAAAAGAAAGTATGCTTTCCATACCATCCTATCAAATATCTTTACCATTAAATGAAGAAAATCAGCCGGATTTTGACATGATTCATCAAAATCCGGCTGATTTTCTTTTTGAAAAGAACTCTCAATCTCTGCGATCATTTCTCAACAAGTCCTATTACAGAACCTGAAGAGACTGCTAACAGAAATGATGGGTGAGGTAGCTATTCTGCTACCACATGCACTTTGATCGTTGCAGTCACTTCATGATGCAATTTGACTGGTACGTTCGTGTAACCTAACGTACGGATTGGATTATTCAATTCGATTTTTCGTTTATCTAGTTTTACTTTGTATTGCTTGTTCAATCCTTCAGCAATTTGTTTTGAAGGGATTGAACCGAATAAACGTCCATCTTCACCCGCTTTGGCTTTCAGTTCGACAACCGTTTCTTCTTTTTCTAAAAATCCTTTTAGTTCTTTTGCTTCTTCTAAAATTTCAGCTTCTTGTTTTTCTTGTGCCTTTTTTTGTCCAGCTAATTGGCTAATACTACTTTTATTTGCTTCTTTTGCCAGATTATTTTTTAATAGGAAATTTTGTGCGTAACCATTCGGTACTTCTTTAACATCACCTTTTTTTCCTTTACCTTTTACATCTTGTAAGAAAATGACTTTCATATCCATTACTCCTTATCATATAATTGATTCCTATTTTCTTTGATTGCAGCAAGTAAACGCTGTTTGGTTTCTTCTACTGTGACACCTTCCAATTGGGTCGCTGCATTGGTGAAATGACCGCCGCCGCCAAGAGACTCCATGATCACTTGAACATTGATCGTGCCCGAACTACGAGCACTGATCCCGACTAGCCCGTCCGTTCGTTTCGTGATGACAAAAGCCCCATTGATATTGATCATTGATAAGAGGGTGTCTGCCGTTTTCGCAGCGATCACACTATTATATTCCTTTTCATCTGTCCCAGCTGCTACGACAATATCTGAAGTTACATATTCGCTCTGTGCAATCAAATGGCTGATTTCCAAATAGGTTGCTAAATCTGAACTCAATAAATATTGTACTAGGGAAGCATCCGCACTACAAGACCTTAAATAACTTGCTACATCAAAAGTTCGTGCCGTTGTGCGTACATTAAAACTGTTCGTATCAACAGTCATGCCTGCCAATAACAACGTCGCTTCAAAACGATCTAAGCGATTCGTGCGATTGCTTTGATACTGAATTAGTTCTGTCACTAACTCTGAAGCAGAAGAAGCAGAAGATTCGATATACGTCAACAGCGGCTTACTTGGGAACTCCTCCCCACGTCGATGATGATCAATAATAACGATCTTATCAAATTGCTCATATAGGCTCTGAGAGATCGATAGCGAGGGTTTGTGGTAATCTACCATAACTAGCAGGTCTTCTTCTTTTTTAAGCTCCATCGCTTTTTTGGGCGAAATCAGCTGTGCTTCTAGTTCAGGGTGTTTATGAATTTCCTCTAAACATCGTTCTACGTCTGGAATAATCTCGTTTTCATCAAGTACGATATACGCTTTTTTTTGATTGAAACGAGCTAAGCAACTTACCCCAAATGCTGAACCAATGGCATCCATATCGGGGAATTTATGCCCCATGATAAATACATCGCCAGTTTCAGTAAAAATCTTACGAAGTGCAGTACTCATCGCTCGTGAACGTACACGGGTTCGTTTGACTGACTTAGCTGATTTTCCTCCATAGTAAACAGGTTTTGCTCCCTCACGTAGTTCTTTCACGACAACTTGGTCGCCACCTCGAACTAGAGCAATGTCCAAATTATTTTGGGCTTCTCCCCCAATTTCATCTAACGAATCTTGACCGTAAGCAATCCCCATACTTAGAGTAATTGGCAAATTTTGTCGCTCTGCTTCTGCACGTAAACGATCCAACAGATCAAATTTTTTGTCCATCATTTTTTTCAAATCAATCATTTGTGCGACAAAGAAAAAGCGTTCTGCAGTGATCCGCTTAAAAAAGACATGGTATTCATTCATCCAATCAGACACCATTGTAGTCACAAACGAATTGAGATAAGAAATTTCTTTGTCATCTAACTTATCAATAGCATCTGCATAATTATCAATTGATAAGATACCAATCACTGGTTGGCTGTTGGTTTGATGGAGCTTCAACAATTGATTTTGGGTGATATCGTTGAAATAAACGACCCCCTTTACTGTATCCATTTCAAATTGAAAGGTTCGATCTGCTAAATATACTTGTTTTTTCTTTTTTTCTTTTGCCGAAAAAAAAGCATCTAATAGTTCTTCTTCTGTTAAGCTGCTTTGATCTTTGATTTTTAAGGCGAGTGGGTTCAACCATTCAATTTTTTGGCTTGTTGGTTGGTACGCAATCACTCCTACTGGCATCACTTCGGAGACATAAGCAAGATTGTTCTCAGCCACCGTTGAGGCTTGTTGGATTTTTTCACGATTTTTTATCATTAGCCATCGTTTTAATTTCAACCAATAACGTAAGCCAAAAAGGTTCATCAAAAGCACAACCAAAGCGCTAACAAAACGAAATGGCATAAATAATACAACCAGTACTTCAAGCAATAAAAATAAAAAAATGAAGAGAGGTCTAGGGGTTAAGTTTTCTTTTTCTTTTTCCATCTTCTTCCTCCCATAGTTGATTAGTTTAATTTTACCATAACTTCCCGTATTCAAGCGACTAAACAAATGCTTGATTATTTAACTGAAAATACTTTTCACTGTATTAAAAAAAATGGTAGAATAACTTGTTTTCAACCTTGAAATGACAGTTATCATCTAACCTCAAACCGAAATAAAGCAAATTATTACTACTTTGAATGTTCAAATGAGCAATTTATAAAAGGCAAAGGAGCATTATATGAATAAAATGAACAAATTAAGCTTCCATCATATCGGTAAACCAATCGATCTGGAAGAAATCAAAGATCATCCAGAAACAAAGTATAGTCCTTTATTCGATATGTACTCACTGGATGTGAAAAATTCTTTATCTATGCCAATCGAACTCCATGCCTTTGGTCCCGATTGTCGTCTTGATCCAATCATTCAAAAAGAAGCTCATGTTGCTTTTACAGTCGATAACATTGAGCTAGCATTGAAAGGACAAGAAATCATCATGCCTCTTTATCAACCTTTCGCTGGCTACCGTTGTGCAATGATCTTAGTCAATCAGCAACCGATCGAGTTGATTGAGAGCAGCTTGTCGGAAAGTCAGATTTGGGGAGATGGAATTTTTAAAGATAGTATTCTTTATCCCCAATCCTAAACGAAAATCGTGGATGCTTTTCTCTATGATTCTTCTAAGTATAGATGACACTCTTTTTTTTGATAATAAAACATCTAAACATTCATTCTCAAAAAGTAAAAAACGAGGGAACGGTAGTAAAACCATTTCCTCGTTTCATTATTTCAATTAATCTTCACTTACGAAAGGTAGTAAGCCCATGATACGTGCGCGTTTGATAGCAACAGTAATTTTACGTTGGTTTTTAGCGCCTGTACCTGTTACACGACGTGGCAAGATTTTTCCACGTTCTGAGATAAATCTTTTTAGTAATTCAATATCTTTATAATCGATATATTCAATATGGTTAGCAGCAATATAGTCTACTTTACGACGTTTACGTCCGCCTCTTCTTTGTTGTGCCATTCTATTTCCCTCCTATCAAATTCGTTTAGAATGGTAAATCATCGTCTGAAATGTCGATCGTTGAACTTGAACCAAATGGATCAGAATTGTCACGATCAAAATCAGGCATACCGTTGGATGATTGAGATGTTTGATTATAGTTATTACTTCCGCCAAAATCATTTGTCGATTGACCAGAGCTTTGGTAACCGCCAGTTTGTTGACGATTTTCAGATGCAGCACGACTTTCCAATAATTGGAAGTTTTCAGCAACTACTTCTGTTACGTATACACGTTGTCCTTGCTGATTATCATAAGAACGAGTTTGGATACGTCCAGTAACTCCTAAAAGAGTCCCCTTACGAGCATAGTTTGCTAATGTCTCTGCTGATTTACGCCAAATCACACAATTAATAAAGTCAGCCTCACGATTGCCGTTTTGGCTAGTAAAATTACGATTAACAGCTAAAGTAAACGTTGCTACTGCAGTGCCACTTGATGTATATCGTAAATCCGGATCTTTAGTTAGACGTCCAACTAGTACAACATTATTAATCAAAAGATTCATCTCCTCTCATCGTTGTTCTATTGTTCCACATGAAACAATAAATTATGCTTCTTCTTTCACGATCATGTGACGAATGATATCGTCGTTGATTTTAGCAAGACGGTCAAATTCATTGACAGCAGTTGCAGATGATGGAGAAGACACTTTAACGATGTGATAGATACCTTCACGGTAACCGTTCATTTCATACGCTAAACGGCGTTTTTCCCAATCTTTAGATTCGATAACTTCAGCTCCGTTATCTTTCAAGATTGCATCGAAACGTTCGATTAAAGCAGTTTTTGCTTCTTCATCAATGTTTGGACGAATAATGTACATGATTTCATATTTCGTATTTTCCATTGATTTTCACCTCCCTATGGACTTTCGGCTCTTAGATTCCCAAGAGCAAGGAGAGTTTTCTAATAAATTAGACTACTCACAATCTTTAATTATACACGCATAGAGTGAAAAAAGCAATAAGCTGAAGGGAAAATAGTGTAGAAAGAAGTTTTAATAAAATGCTTTACTAAATGACTGCCGAAAGTTCTCTTTTTGAATCTCTTGAAAAACACGATCTCCTACAATAACAAAGTATAAAAACTACAAGAGCTATTCGTAGGTGGATTCTTTTTTATGTTGCAAAAGAATCCATAAACATAAAACAATAATAAGCCACAACCTCCGACAATCATTGTGTATCGGAGGTTGTGGCTTATTTTTACAAGCTTCCCATCGCTGAGACAAGCCCTGTTTTTTGACTATTCTTCTGTTTTATCTATTGTGGTATCTTCCACGGTCTCTGTTGGTGTCTCAGTTTCTTCTGTGCTTTCTGGCTCGACGGCCGCCATTGTCACAACCTTCGTATCAGCTTCCATTTTGATCAAACGTACGCCAAGTGTAGCACGTCCAGTTTGAGAAACAGTTGAGACATTGAAACGAATAATAACGCCTTTATCTGTGATCAGCATGATATCTTCTGTTCCAACAATCGTGGCTAGTCCAGCTAATGGACCATTTTTTTCAGTGATATTTGCTGTTTTGATCCCTTTACCGCCGCGACCTTTCACTGGATACTCTTTCACTTTCGTTCGTTTACCATAGCCTTTTTCAGTAATGATCAAGACTTCATGATTTTCATTCATCAAGGCAGCACCAATCACATAATCGTCTTCTCTTAAACGAATACCTCGAACTCCTGACGCTGTCCGTCCCATGTCCCGAACAGCTCCTTCCGCAAACGTTACCGAATAACCATCATGTGTACCAATGATAATGTTTGATTGACCATCTGTTAACAACACGTTGACTAATTCATCGTCTTCTTTTAAGCCAATCGCAATCAATCCATTACTGCGGATATTCGCAAAAGCAGTTACGGTGGTCCGTTTCACCGTTCCTTGACGAGTAGTGAAGAAGAGGTAATGTCCTTCTTGAGCTTCACCGGTGACTGCAATAATTGCTTGAATTTTTTCACTTGAATCGATCCCTAACAAGTTAATGATCGGGATTCCTTTCGCAGTTCGACCATATTCTGGAATTTCATATCCTTTGGCACGATAGACTTTCCCGTTATTGGTAAAGAACAGCAAGGTGTCATGTGTCGAACAAGAGACAAGGTTTTTGACGAAGTCATCGTTATGCACGCCCATTCCTTGTACACCACGTCCACCACGACGTTGTGCTCTAAATTCATTGTTCGCTAAACGTTTGATATACCCATTGTTCGTGAGTGTAATAACGATTTCTTCTTCTTCGATCAAGTCTTCATCTTCAAGACTTAAAACTTCACCCACTAGTAATTCTGTACGACGTTTGTCACCAAAACGTTGGTTTAATTCTGCTAACTCTGTTTTGATGATTTCGGTCACACGTTCTGGACGAGCAAGAATATCCGTTAAATCTTCGATCAATCGTAATAATTCTTGGTATTCATTTTCGATTTTCTCACGTTCTAAACCAGTTAGACGACGTAAACGCATATCTAAGATCGCTTGTGCTTGTCGATCAGATAATTCAAAACGATCAATCATCGTTGTTTTTGCTTCATCGTCAGATTTAGACCCACGGATAATTGCAATGATTTCATCAATATGGTCCAATGCGATCCGTAAACCTTCTAAAATGTGAGCTCGTGCTTCTGCCTTTTCTTTTTCAAAAATCGTTCGGCGAGTGATCACTTCACGCTGATGCTCTACATAGTTTTCAAGTATTTGTTTAAGACTCAGTACTTTAGGAACGCCTTTTTCAATGGCCAGCATATTGAAACCAAATGAATTTTGTAATGAAGTCAACTTATACAGGTTATTTAAAATAACCGAAGCACTTGCATCACGGCGGATATCGATAACGATCCGCATTCCTTCACGGGAAGACTCATCACGCAAATCCGTAATTCCTTCAATCCGTTTATCGCGGTGTAATTCAGAGATTCGTTCGATCAATTTTGCTTTATTGACCATATAAGGAAGTTCCGTTACGATAATTCGTTCTTTGCCATTAGGCATCTCCGTGATTTCTACTTTTGCTCGAACAGTTATTGAGCCTTTCCCCGTTTCGTATGCACGGCGAATACCTGATTTACCCATCACGAGACCACCGGTTGGAAAATCGGGACCAGGTAAAACTTCCATCAATTCATTGGTTGTTACTTCTGGATTTTCCATCAATAGATCGATCGCTGCTACTACCTCAGATAAATTATGAGGGGGGATATTCGTCGCCATACCAACTGCGATCCCTGTTGTTCCGTTAACTAGCAGATTAGGAAAGCGTGCTGGAAGTACGACTGGTTCCCTTTCTGTATCGTCATAGTTACTTTGGAAATCTACAGTATTTTTATTGATATCCCGTAGCATCTCCGTGGCAATTTTACTCATACGTGCTTCGGTGTACCGCATCGCAGCTGCTCCATCACCATCGACAGAACCAAAGTTACCATGTCCATCCACTAGCATGTACCGATAACTAAATGGTTGTGCCATCCGTACCATGGATTCATAAATAGCACTGTCTCCATGGGGGTGATACTTACCCATAACATCCCCAACGATTCTGGCAGATTTTTTATGGGCTTTATCTGGGGTCACACCCAATTCGTTCATCCCGTATAAAATACGGCGATGAACAGGTTTTAACCCATCTCGAACATCCGGTAGTGCACGAGCAACAATAACACTCATCGCATAATCGATGAAGGAGTCTTTCATTTCGCTAGTTAGATTGACATCATGGATGTTCTCTCTGATTTCTTCACTCATCTTTTTTCCTCCTTCATGACTAAATATCTAAGTTTTTCACATAATGGGCATTTTCTTCAATGAATGCACGACGAGGTTCCACTCGATCACCCATTAACATTTCAAAAATTTGATCAGCTGCGATAGCATCATCCACACTAACACGAGCCATCATACGATTGCTAGGGTCCATCGTTGTTTCCCATAGTTGATGGTCATCCATTTCACCTAACCCTTTGTATCGTTGAACACTTGGTTTTGGTGTAGCTGGTAGAGAAGCAACTACTTGTTTCAAATCTTCTTCAGCGTTTTTACCGGGTTGTACATACGTGATTTTTTTCCCTTGTTTTACCCCGTATAGCGGCGGTTGTGCAATATAAACATATCCCGCTTCAACAATTGGGCGCATATAACGATAAAACAAGGTTAAGAGCAATGTTCGAATATGGGCACCATCGACATCGGCATCCGTCATAATCACTAATTTGTGGTAACGAGCTTTGGAAACATCGAAGTCTTCACCGAATCCTGTTCCCATAGCGGTAAATAAAGAGCGGATTTCTTCATTGGCTAGAATTTTATCCATACTTGCTTTTTCAACATTTAAGATTTTCCCACGAATCGGTAAAATTGCTTGAAATTCACGATTTCGCCCTTGTTTTGCTGAACCGCCGGCAGAATCTCCTTCGACGATGAACAATTCGCATTTTTCTGGATCATTACTTGAGCAATCCGCCAGTTTACCAGGCAAATTACTGATTTCTAATGCGCCTTTTCTTCTGGTTACTTCACGGGCACGTTTCGCTGCTAGACGTGCTTTAGAAGCCAATAATCCTTTTTCAATGATTTGTCGTCCAACACTTGGATTTTCTAACAAGAATTTCATGAAATGCTCGCTAAACAGACGATCTGTTACTGTCCGAACTTCAGAATTACCTAATTTTGTTTTGGTTTGCCCTTCAAATTGTGGATCTGGGTGTTTGATCGAAATTACTGCGGTCAGTCCTTCCCGCACATCTTCACCAGTTAAGTTATCATCATTTTCTTTCATCAATTTTTGTTTACGTGCATAGTCATTGATCACACGTGTCAACGCTGTCTTGAAGCCAGATTCATGCGTACCACCTTCATAAGTATGGATATTATTTGCAAAACTCATGATGTTGGAGTGGTAACCATCGGTATATTGCATGGAAACTTCTACCGTGATGTCTTGTTGTTCTCCTTCTAAATAAACTGGCTCTGGAAAAATGACCGTTTTATTTGCATTCAAATATTCCACATAGCTCTTGATCCCACCGTCATAATGGTACTCTTTTACTACTGGAGATTCTTCTCTCTTATCTTCAATCGAGATCTTCATTCCCCGGTTCAAGAATGCTAATTCGCGGATACGGGTCGCTAGCTTATTAAAATCAAAAACTGTTGTTTCCGTAAAGATTTCTGGATCTGGTATAAAATGAACAGTTGTCCCGTTTCGATCGGTTTGTTCAATAATCTTCAGATCATCGACAACAGCACCACGACGATATTCCTGATAGTACACATTTCCATCTTTGTAGACTTTTACATCAAGCTGAGTGGAGAGCGCATTTACAACCGAAGAACCTACCCCGTGAAGACCACCAGATACTTTATAACCGCCTCCGCCGAATTTCCCACCAGCATGGAGTACCGTAAACACCGTTTCTACCGCTGGACGACCAGTTTTGGCTTGGATATCAACGGGGATACCTCGGCCATCATCGATGACAGTAATACTGTTATCTTTTTCAATTATTACTTGGATTTTCGTCGCAAATCCTGCTAGGACTTCATCGATAGAGTTATCAACGATTTCCCATACTAAGTGATGTAATCCTTCCGAACTTGTGGAGCCGATATACATACCAGGACGTTTTCGAACGGCTTCAAGTCCTTCAAGAACTTGGATCTGACTGGCATCATATTCTTTTGCACGTTCTACTAAACTTTTTTCATCTGTCATTTAGCCTTCTTCTCCTTTTATTTCCCCTTGCTGAACATAAAAAATCTCTGGTTCAACAGTCATTTTGTTTTTTACATGATCAAGTGTCGTTGTTGTTAAGAAAGTCTGTACCTTTCCTTCAATCGTTTCTAGTAAATGTAGTTGGCGATTATCATCTAGCTCACTCATTACATCATCAAGTAAAAGAATTGGATACTCCCCAGTTTCTTCTTTGATCAAATCAATTTCAGCCAACTTAACACTTAAAGCAGTGGTCCGCTGCTGTCCTTGAGAACCATACGTTTGCACGTTTTTTTGATTGACGAAAAAAGAAAGATCATCACGATGTGGTCCAATTGTCGTTGTTCCGCGAAACATATCTTTCTTTTTGTTTTGATTCAACAATTCTAAAAATTGTGTTTGGATCTCTTCTTGTGTTTGTGTACTTAAAGAAGAAAACGAGGTGACATATTCAATCTCTAATTGCTCTTTTTGATGGGTGATTTGTTGGTGCAATGTATTTGCCCAAAATTCCAGTCGTCGAACAAACTGTGCACGTGCTTTCAATACTTTACTTCCAAATTCAGCTAACTGTTCAGATAAAATATCTAAATAAAGTAAATCTGTTTGTTTTTTTTCATTCAGTTGTTTCAAATATTGATTTCTTTGTTTTAGGATACCTTGATATTGAACCAAATCGTAAAGATAGATCGGATTGATCTGTCCTAACTCCATATCAAGAAATTTTCGCCTGATCTGCGGACTACCCTTTACTAATGAAAGGTCTTCAGGTGCAAATAAAATGACATTTAATTGACCAACATAGCTACTTAATTTTTTTTGTTCGATATGATTGATCTTTGTTTTGCGTCCCTTTTTTGAAAGAAGGATCTCCAAAGGAATCTTAGAGGTTCCTTTTGTCACTTCGCCCTGGATCAGTGCTTGCTCGCCTTGCCATCCGATCAATTCTTGCTCACTGCTGGTACGGTGACTTCTCGTCATAGCCAAAACATAAATACTTTCCAAAAGATTCGTCTTACCTTGGGCATTTTCTCCTAAAAAAATGACAAGGTTTTTAGTAAACGTAATCTTTAATTCCTGATAGTTTCGATAATTTTTTAGATATAGCTTATTCAGCCTCATTATCGTTTATTCCTTTTTTTACCATAAAAAAAGTTCCCACTTCTGGAACTTCAACCATCATGCCGGGATAAAGTTTTCGTCCACGACGATTCTCTGGTTCGCCGTCTACCAAGACAGTGTTTTCAGCTAAATACCATTTTGCTTGTCCACCACTGCTAATTACTGTGACTTCTTTTAGCATTTGACCCAACGTCATAAATTCTGTTTTTAGAATGACTTGTTGTTTCAATGTTCATCCCTCATTTTCATTAATAAATGTATACTCTATTATACCTTTTTTTAGGCAATAAAACAAATTTATCCATATATTTTTCCATATAAGACGATTTAAGCGAAAAAAGGTGTTTTAAACAAAAATAAACAAAAAGCCTTAAAAGTGATTTTATGGCTTTTTGTTTATTTTTTGTTTTTTTCATTACTTTTTCAAAATGATATACAGATTAGTTCGTACGTACTGGTGTGATTAACTGGATAAATTGAACACCATCTTCTGTTGGTTCTAATGTAAACGGACGAATAGAAGAAATAAATTTCACTTTGATACTCATATCACCAAACGCACGTAACGCAGCTTTCATGTAATCAGGGTTAAAGGAAATATCCAAAGGATCCCCACTACTTGCCACATAATTCAGACTTTCTTCTACTTTTCCGATTTCAGGTGAGTTTCCATATAGAATCACCGCATCTGATTGGATGGATAAACGAACGATATTATTACGTCCTTCATGAGAAAGTAATGAGGCACGTTCAATCGCTGCAAGGAAACTTGGAACAGAAAATTCTACTTCTGTGTTGAAGCTTGAAGGAATCAACCGATTCGTATCGGGGTAGTTTCCTTCCAACAGACGGGAATAAAAATACATGTTTTCTGTTTTAAAGAGTACTTGGTTTTCCATGATACTGATCTCAACGATTTCTTCTTCATTTGTCAATGAACGAGATAATTCAGTCAGACTTTTACCAGGAATCACGATATCAAAATGATCAGCTGCTTGTTCAACTGGAATCACTCGTTGGCTTAGACGGTGGGAATCAGTTGCGACAGCCAAAAGAGAATTTCCTTCTAAAATAAAATGGACCCCTGTTAGAATTGGACGACTTTCATGTTGTGAGACAGCGAATACTGTTTCATTGATCAATTTCGTTAAGACATGTACCGGTAATTTCATTTGATTATGGCTTTCAACGACAGGTAAATGAGGGTAATTATCTGCATCTAACCCATTTACTAAGAAGTTGGCTTTTCCTGAAGTAATGGCTACTTGTTTATTCTCTAAGACTTCAAGAGTAAAGGTGTCTTCTGGTAAGCGACGGATAATTTCACTAAAGAAACGAGCTTGTAACACAATTGCTCCAGTTGATTCAATTTGCATTTGGGCTTTTTCATTTTCAACAGATAAAAAAGTTTCAATAGAAATATCTGCATTACTCCCAGTTAGCGTTAATCCTTCTTGAGTCAAAGTAATTTTGACTCCAGTCAAGATTGGAATAGTGGTTTTACTTGAAATAGCACGTTGAACAGTTTGCAATTCTTGCATAAAACTTGCTCGATTTAAAGTTACTTTCATGTTGTGTCTCCTTTAAGCGTTTATTTATTATTAGTTAATATATAAATAATAAAAGTATTAGGTACTGTTGATTCTGTGGAAAACTAAAAAAATGCAAGAAATAAAAGAAAAAACAGCTGTGGAAAATCTGTGTATAACTTTTAGGCTTTTTTTGATTTTATCCACAAAGCGTTTTTTCGTTTTTCAAAGTTAATTTAATAAGAAATTTTTGATTTCGGATACTTCATTTTGCATGCTGACACTTGATTCCATTAATTGCTGGATTTTTTCGTGAGCATGAATCACTGTTGTATGGTCTTTCCCACCAAATTCAGCACCAATTTTTGGTAAAGAGCTATCCGTTAGCTCTCTTGCTAAGTACATAGCGATTTGTCTCGGTACAACGATTGATTTGACACGTTTTTTTCCTTTTAGGTCTTTTAACTGAATATGATAATATTTCGCGACTTCTTCTTGGATCTGTAAGATAGATAATTGTGGATGACCTTTACCAGATTTTAGTGTTTTCAGTGCATCTGCAGCTAAACTAGTTGAGATATCTTCACTATTCATCGCAGCAAATGCTTGAACGCGAACGAGTGCTCCTTCTAATTCACGGATGTTTGAATCAATTTGTCCGGCAATGTAACTCAAGGTATCATCGGGTATTTCCAAACGTTCGGCTGCTGCTTTTTTACGTAAAATCGCAGTTCTCGTTTCTAAATCGGGTGGTGTGATATCAACTGACAATCCCCACGCAAAACGTGAAACCAAACGTTCTTGTAATTTTGGAATCTCATTTGGTAAACGATCACTCGTCAATACAATTTGTTTTCCTTCATTGTAGAGTGCATTGAAAGTATGGAAAAATTCTTCCTGTGTTGCTTCTTTTTCAGCAAAGAATTGAATATCATCGACCAGCAAAAGATCGACGTTTCGGTATTCTTGGCGAAATTCCTCTGCAGTTTTATTTTGGATCGAGTTAATAAAGTCATTGGCAAATGTTTCACTACTAACGTATTTGACCTTTGCATCAGGCTCGCTTAACAACATTTGATGTCCGATAGCATGCATCAAATGGGTTTTACCAAGGCCGACACCACCATAAAAGAACAAAGGATTATAAATGGAACCAGGGTCTTCTGCAACGACTAAAGCTGCCGCATGAGCCATTTGGTTTCCTTTACCGATAACGAAGGTATCAAATGTATATTTTGGGTTCAACATCGCCTTCTTTATTGGATTTGCAACAGGTATTTTAGGACTTTTGATTTCTTCGACGACTTCTTGCTCCACCTCTTCACCAGTTACAAACCTTGGAATGATCTCTTTTCCAGTTAGCATGTAACCAACTTCAACAATTTTGGTTGTTAGATTCTTTTCCCAATATTCTTTATGAATTTTACTTGGTACTTCGACGACTAATTGACTCTGATCCAATGAACGTGGATGAGCGGTTTCGATCCAAGTATTATAGCTCGCAGGTGAGAGATCCTTTTGATAAGTTGTTTTTAATTCGTTCCATAAAGCATCGAGGGATACCAT